>DDTM01000115.1 GCA_002344075.1 Bacteroidetes bacterium UBA2364 | reverse complement strand
GATGTGCTTGAAGTGCTGCAAATTAATGCTTTTGATAGAAAAACTATCGTTTTTCAGGCTGCCTAAGTTTTTACCAGAGCGATTCACAAACAATGCAAAAATTAGGATTACGGAACGCTCGTTATTAGTGATACATCTTGCAGGTTCAAATTTGAAACGCAACAAAGGAGTGTAAAAAAAGGAGAGAATTTTTACTCTCCTTCCAAGTCAAAAATGCTGTATTTTAAGGGTTTCCAATCAATCAAAATACGATGGCACATTTAACTTTTGAATACAAGCCGAGATGATGATGCAAATAAGCGGGCTACCGATTGTCGGATCCCACCGCTCGCATCAAAAACGAGATAACGTGCCATCTAAGACTTTCGGTTAAGTATGGGTTCCACCTGTCCCCAATAACGGCGGCTTATGGTGATTTTTTTGTTATTGGTCAATACGGCAATATAGGCGCCATTAAAATGTGGCTGAATGGCCTTCACTTTTTCGATTGCCAAAATGCTGGATCGGTGTACACGTACAAATTTTTGAGGGTCTAAGAGGGTAGTCATTCGCTCCATGGTTTCCCGTAGCAAATGGCTCCGGTTTCCGACATGTAGTACCACGTAGTCCCCAGCCGCCTCTATCCAGTCAATGTCTTGTACCGGAATAAATTCCATGATGTTTCGGGTGCGTACCGAAAACCTTTCGGGGTATTGGGGTTTGTGTTCTTCTTGGCGGGCTGCGAGTAAAGAGGCAATTTTTTCTGATAAATTACTATTTTCAATAGACTTAAGCTGATGTATAGCTCGGTCTAAGGCTTTGAAAAACCGATCGTCATCATAGGGCTTTAGCAAATAATCCACCGCATGAAAGTCGAACGCTTTAACCGCATATTGGTCATAGGCCGTTACAAAGATGACCACCGGTAGCTCTTTGGGGGTGAGTGCTTCCAATACAGAAAAACCGTCTCCATCTGGCATCTGAATGTCTAAAAAGACGATGTCCGGTTTCTCGGTTTTTATGGCCGCAATAGTTGAGGCCCCTCGGTCTGTTTCGGCAACCACCGCTATTTCGGGGCGTTCTTTGAGTAGCAGGCGAATGGTATCGCGTGCCAATGATTCATCATCTGCGATAACAACGCGGGTCATAAGTTAGACACGTTAGGTTTTTGGGGTAAGGTTATTCTTGCGGAAGTAGGGGTCTATCTAAGTATGGCATGTCTATGGTCACCAAAAGCCCACCGAGTTCTGAACGACCAAAAGTGACATATCCACTTGGGCCATAAAGTTCACGTAAGCGGTTTTGGGTGTTTTGTAGCCCAACTCCTTGTTTTTTCGGCGCTTCAGTGAGGCCAGGGCCGTCATCAGCCACTTCGAGAATTAAACGATCCTGTTTTTTTTGGGCACGTACAGAGATCTTTCCAGCATCTGCATGGGGGGCGATACCGTGTTTGATGGTGTTTTCCACCAAGGGCTGAAGTAGTAAGTTGGGAACATATGCTTGCATAGCCTCTGCATCAATCTTAAAATCTACTTTTAGACGCTCATTAAAGCGGACCAACTCGATGTCTAAGTACCGTTGTAGGAAAGCCACTTCTTGGCTTAGAGGTATTTCTTGCTCTCCTTTGGATTCCAAAACCACGCGCAAGAAATCTGCCAACTTGCCGAGCATGGTAATGGCACGTTTAGACTCGTTCTGGCGAACCAAACTTGCGATTGCATTCATGGTGTTAAACAAGAAGTGTGGCTGCAATTGCATCTTTAGGGCCATGAGTTGGGCTTGTGCTAACTGTACTTGCAGCATAGCAGCTTGCTGTTCACGGTTATGATATCGCCGATAATAATCAGAGGCATAAAAAAGCCCGACGACCAGCCCGTATGTCAGAATGTTGATTTGAGCGCGGAGGGTAAGGTGAATTTTCCAGAGTTCAAGGTTCATCGTGTCGTGCAATCCTAAGATACGGAAGGCCGCAAGATTGCCTAATGCCTGAATGCCGAGCAATAACCCCATCACCAGTAAATGAATGCCCACCCATTTGGGCCAATTTTTAGGGGGATCCAAAGGCAAACGTTGGGCCGTCATCCATGCACCCGGGGTCATGATCATCCAAAGATACCAGTTCGAAAAGGTGGTCGTAATGGCATAGACAGGGTTAAAGGCTTGTGATGCCAAAACAGCGTTTAGGTAATAATAGCTCAGGGCAATAAGGGCTGGAAAGTTCCAGCCGAAGAACAAAATCAACCAAGTCTTAGGGGCACGCCAACGAAATAGAGGCGGCATTGGAGCAAGTGGAGCAAGCGTTAAGGCATTCACGGCATTTAAAATTAATACAAATTTAGGAAGTACCTAGGGATGGAAGTTGTTCCTAAAAAAGATCTTGTCAAGTGGCAAGGTCTCGTTTAGGTGATAGAAGGCGCGTCAAAAAAGTGTTTTAAGGTGCGATCGTATCAAAGGCGAAAATAACTTTATGGTACATTATTTTTTAAGCGATTACCACATATTTAAGAATGTTTTTTTAACATAGCATGATAGACATGTATGAACAATCGTATTTCGGTAGAGGGAATGGAGACTGCGACAAAAGGTAAGAAGGGGAGCATGAAGCGGGATCACATCTCCCAAAACCGGCGCATCCGGACAGATGCGCCGGCTATTCACATCCGGTTTAGCGGATTAAAGCGATTCATAGACTGTTTCTAAAGCTCTACGCATGGTCCAGGCACGTTCGCTTTCATTTTTAGCGTGTCGGGCGGTTGTGAGTGCATTTTCTAAGCCCATCCGAAGGTTGTTTGTAAGCGGCTCACTTGCAATTAAGGTACGTGCGGTTTGCATATAGATTGCAGCACATGATGCAGCATCCCCTTTGTTGTAGGCTTCGGAGCCTTTTGCAATGCTTTGTTCAATGCGGTTTTTTGCCCTCCGAAAACCTGTCCTTGCTTCTCGCTGTTGCCATGTCTGATATTCGTCTCTTCGGTATTGATCTGTAGTACTATCGTGTATTTTTTTGGCTCCGCTCCGAGCCGCTGATACCTCGGAGGGTGGCATCAGTACTGCGTCAATCACATGAATGAGACCATTGCTGGCTGTAATATCTGCTTGCACAACCCGTGCGTTTTGAACGGTTAGTCCAATAGGAAGCCTTGCCCCATTAATGGTTTTGGCACTACTGGTTGTGAGTAGCGCATCGGAGCCTACTCGTCCGGAAACTACATGATAGGTGAGAATGGCCTTGAGGCGGTCTTTGTTTTCTGGCTTTAAAAGGCTTTGCAGAGTACCTTGTGGTAATTTCTCAAAAGCGGCATCGGTGGGAGCAAAGACGGTAAAAGGCCCTTTGCCAGATAGCGTCCCCGCCAAGCCAGCAGCACGAACCGCTGCCAAAAGGGTTTTGAACGATCCGGCGCTTTCTGCGATTTGTACAATGCTCTGAGACTGTGCAAAGGCAAACACAGGGAAAAACTTGACCATAAAGGCCATCAACAACAAACGGTTTTTCATAAAAGAACGGGGTTAGAATGTATTGAAGTCGGGTGGACTTGCAACCAATCTACCATTCAACATAAATCTTGAACAATCTATTAATGTTTAAAGGAAGCTTTAAAACGTTATATGGGCGCACATAATGGGTTGAAGGGTGTGTATTGACCGTTAAGGTTTTTACAATTTCCGCTCATTTCCCAAGTCATGTATCTTACACCGATAAGGATTTTCGGAAATAAAAGCATGTCCCAGATCATGGCTATCGGAGCATGAGCAAAAGAGAATGGTGGGAGGGACGAGTCATGCAATCTGATCGTTGCAAGGAAATTTGGGTGCCAGTTTGTTACCTCAGGGCAGAAATGGATGAAAGGTCGTTTTGTAATCAGGTGCTAAAAATCGAAATGTCTAATGAAAGTATTTTATAAACGCCTTAACCCTGATTCTATGATGATTATATTCTTTGTTCCAACACAATACCCTATAAGCACGATACATAAAGTCTCTGTTGTTTAAACCTCCATAAAACTTGGCCTTTGTGTCTAAGCGGAGTTTTTAGCGTGTCACCCTCTCGGGTGCATTTCAAAAATACCAATATTCGTGCTAAGCACTTATATTACATGCTAAGCACTTATATTACATGGCCTGTAAAAAAGGTGCCCCTTGTCTGGTTTGAGACATTATCATAGCTGGTCGGCATAACATGTGAAAGAAGTGTTCACAAGGTACTTTGGGAAGCTTTACACCACTCTCTACTACATGCGCCTCTTTTCTGAATATAAATGAAGGAATATTTTCCGTACATACTCTTCTTGCTTGAAGTATCTTGTTCCAAAAATCTTTTGTACCCTAACTTTGGAAATAGCTACACGAAGCCAACTCAGTCTTTACCTTTGATGATAAGGGCGTTTGTTTTAAAATGATTATTGAACATTCTTTATAATATTAGGTTCTATCTGTTATTTATGTATAAATAAGCTATCATAAAATGCAGGTTTCGCGGCTAGACAAAACTACATACTTAAAAATGTATATAATTTAACATAATATTTTCAATATTTTGTCAGATTACGTTGATTGTTTTTAAACACGTAGATAAAAATACAAAAATATGATGAATCGCATGTTCATGGTTCTAAAGTGGTTGCTTGTTGTCTTTTTAGCTTATATATATATACTAAGTACTATTGTTTCATTTTTTCCACCAGAGACAAATGAAAGTGGGAAGTTTATAATAAAAAAGAATGATAAAAAAGATTCTATTTTTGTA
>DDTM01000105.1 GCA_002344075.1 Bacteroidetes bacterium UBA2364 | reverse complement strand
GGCAAAGATACAATTCACACATCGATTGACACTACCAAATGTCCAGTAGTATGATTAAGGCCACATGACTTTTATTGGTCTCACACATGGTGTCATTTTGATTTAAATGAAATTTCGCTCAGACGGATCGTGTGTTCAAAACGTTGATTATTCGTTACATCAATCACTTCCATCCGGATTATGGGATCTTTTGCGGCCCAATCTATGGTAATTAGTCCAAAGTGGTTTTCCATCACAGGCCCTTCGATGCGATTTCGGTTTGGGGTAGCAAAATGCCAAGTGGAAGATAAGCCACTAGACGTAACGTCGTAGATGGGGTAAAGGTTGGGTTCCTGTAGTTTTGATATTTCGGCATAGTGTACATCGCCCGTGATGAATAAGACACCATTTGCGCGTGTTTTTCGGATCAATTCCAAAAACCGCTTTTGTTCATGAGGAAAATTTGCCCATGCCTCGTAGCCATTGTATTCAATACCAAATTGCGATCCACTGCCAATAATCCGCACATCGGCAGGTTTTTGTAGCTCTGACTCCAACCATTTCCATTGTGCCTCCCCTAAGAACGTAGAATCCGGCTTGGTGTAAGGCGCATAGTCGAGGGAATAAAAATATCGTTTATCGTCTTTAAACTCTCCACTATAAGGCAATACATCGTCGCGGAAGGTACGGTTGTCTATCAAGATGAACTGAAGGACTTTCCCTTTTTGCTTAAAGTAATACGAGGTATAAATGCCTTCATGCTGCCACCTGGGCGAGTCTTTCGGCTCCTCAAAAAAGGTTAAAAAGATGTCTTTGGATTCTTTTTTGAAGGGATAATGCCTGCCAATATCGTTCCAGCCATAGTCATGATCATCCCATGTAGCCAATATTTTGGTATTTCGTTTTAAGTGCTGAAAAGTAGGCTTCGCGGCCAATTTACCATATTTAGCCCGCAGCTCGTTCATATCCTTCGTATCTCCATAGATATTATCTCCAAGAAAAACAAAGACATCGGGATTATGCTTAACCACCACATCGAAAATCGGTAAAGGATGTTCCTCGCTTCCACATGAACCGAAAGCTATTTTGAAGGTATTTTTTTGGGCAGTAGCAAACCCATTGCCGGATAGAATAAGGAAAATAACAGCCAAAAAGAGGCGGTACACAGGAGTCATAGCCGTTTATTTTTATTTGAAGGGATACCCTCGGAATATACACCAACCACGCCCACGATGTATGACGATGTTTAAAACTTGCCCTACAAAAAAGGCCACTCCCATACTTGGAAGCGGCCTTTGATCGGTGCGGAAGGAGTAGTCGGTTATTTTACAAAAATCATCTTACGGGTAATGGCTGCTTGTCCGGCAACTTCGAGGCGGTACAAATAGGTCCCGCTCGGTATCTTTGCCGCATCAAACGTGACCGTGTGTACACCCGCCGTGCGGAGTTCGTTGTTTACCAAAGAGGCCACCTGACGACCCAACATGTCATATACCTTAAGCGAAACCTTGCCCGACTCAGGCATACTGAAACGGATGTTTGTACTCGGATTGAACGGATTCGGATAGTTTTGGCCCAAGGAAAACGTTGTTGGCTGGGTCTCATCCTCTGCTGCAACACTGGTTCCGAAGACAAACTGTACATCCGAGATGCTCAGGTCAAAGGCTTGGCTGGTCTGGCCATTACCTTCCACATAAAACACCAATTGCGTTACATCATCGGCACGGAACTTTCCTGTTCCGTCTGTAATGCGGAAGGATGGGAACGGCAGTTCATACACTGCTTCGTTCTCCGTAAGACTAATGCGCGTTGCGTATTGATCCCACGTTTTAATGCCCGCTTTTTCCAAAACCACTTTTAGGTTGACTGCGCCCTTTGCCTTGAACCGCAAGGTGTTATATGCACCCAGATTAATCGGACGTTGGTTGGGCTGTAAACTCCGGAAAACAGCCACCCATGTTTTGACCTGACCCCTGATTTCAATGGCGCGATCTACCGTATAAATGTCTATACTGGTATTGGCAGCATCTACCGCTTTAACCATGAACCGAGCAACTTGTGCACCCGCAGGATCCGCACTCGAACCCCACGGCCCATCTGCCAGATACAGCTCATCGGTGGCAGCATCTACCTCGTTGCTGATGGAAAAACCAATGTCATACAAAGCGTTGATTGGAACTTCCAACGATTGTACACTCCCTGGCTCGGTATTGGTAAGCGGAACCAATTGGGAGAAAGGTAAACGATCACCACTTTCGGTACGGGCTTGTGTGCCATTGAAAGTCATACTGCTGGCGCCGGCCAAATTCACTACTTCTAGATTCATTTTTCCAGAAGCATATTGCGCTTTCCGTATATATACTTTTGGCATTTGCGGAAGGTTACCAGTCCAATTTAGGGCACCACGTTTTTGTAATGCCATCAAAATTTCCTCTACAAGTCCTTTCGTAAACTGGGGTACCACCGACCAAACTTGGAAGTTCAGGATTTCATTTCCGGTTTGTATGGGTTTATATCCGGCACGACGGAACTGATTTTCTACCTGAAAACCATCTGCCGTCTGATACACCACAAACCACGAAGCATAGTCCACGGCACCATCTGGGTGACGCAACGTGACCATTTGGAAAGGCTGTCCCATGATGTTTACGGTGGTCATTTCTTCCAGTGTTGCCCCGTTTAGGCGATCACAAATGGCTTTTGTGTGCTCATATGTATAACCGTCTGGGGTGGTATTGGCCAAAATGGCTCCTACACGACGTTGGTCGGTGTACATATAGTCCACTGCAAAGAAGCTGGTGGCATTGGTAATGCCTTGCAGATCTTTCGGTGTGGTGACAATGGAGGTGCTTTTCAAGGGTCCTTCCTGCGGAATCACATCCAAAATGACCCCTAAGGCGTCCCGTTTGTTTAGTTGTTTTTCGGCATTACGGTCAAACGGGCCATATGCCGTTTCGATACCCGGTAAGTGGGCACGGTTAAAGTTTCGGGTAGCAATCGCACTTGCGAGGCTTCCATTCGACTCCAAGCCGCCGTTGTTGCCACCCGAAGAGAAAGAGCAACCATTTATAACAGCCACATCTACATCATCTTCGTTAAATATACCAAGGTAATTATTCGGCGTAGAATCTGGATCGAAGGCATCGCTACCTGTAACCTGGGCAATGTTATAAACCAGACATTCTTTGCCAAGTTGTACCTCAATTTTCAGCTCCGCTTGTCCACCAACGGGCAGGGTTCCGATATTCCACTCACCCGTGCTTGGGTTGTAGGCGCCTTGCGAAGTACCACTGGCAATGTACGCGAGGGAACTATGGAGCGGATCATGTACCGTCACATTGGTCGCATCATCTGGCCCATCATTTACCACCACCACATAATACGTCACGTTTTGCCCGCTTTGTGCAATCGGATTGTCCACCCCTTTTTTCAGTGCAAGGTCTGCCTTGGCTTTCCAAGCACCACCATTCATATTCAATACCGAAGCACCAGATGCCTTAAAGATTTCGGTGTATCCAGATTCTGGATTGATGTCGGAGTCTATCTCATCGTTTTCTACATCCATCTTCGTGAAGCGCAAGCCCTTCGGCAGGTCGAAGCGGAGGGCATAAATCCCTTCTTCTACGTTTGGAAAGAGATAATATCCCGGACGGCCTTTTTGATCATCGCCCGTATAACTAAATGCCACTTCTTTGTCGTCCTCGGTTCCGGGTTTTTCATCATCGCCCGGATGAATCAGGGTCACTTTCACCCCATTTAGTCCACTTTCTTTTTCGCCTTGTACACCATCACGGTCTTCATCTAACCAGAAGAAACTACCGATTGCGATCCCTTTGATGGGTTTCAAGGCAATACCCACTTTCGCTGGCTCGGCGGCAAGGAGGCGAGAGCCATTATCGGCACGGGTTGCGGTATAGGCAAAGGAGTTCCAAGCCACTTCGCCTTCAGTGGGCGCACCAGCAGGGGCACGCATCGGCCAAGACAAGTTGAGGGTTTCGTTCAGGCCAATTTCCACTTTCGCAAAATCGAATTTAAGTGCCCGTACACTCGTAATGTCTTCAGGAAGTTCGGTACGCCATTCGGGCTTTTCGCAATCGGGTTTAGACATACCTAATTCTTCGGTACAAGGATTGGCAGCCGTGCTATAATACACCGTTACACCTTTAGGAGCCGCTACAGCACCAACCAGATTGGGGCGCCATTCGCTCTTGCGCTCATCTTTTGTGGTCACCAATTGGTCACCAATAGCAGGAAGTACGTCTATCAGTACGGCTTCGTTCATTGGGACATTGCCTTCGTTTCTCACCTGCAACAAATAATCGGCTGTACCACCGGGCGTAGAAATCCCTATATCTGGATATTTATGAAACTCATCATCGTATTGGCCTTTTACCAATTTATTGGCCGAAAGGGCAGGTACACCTTGGATCTGGATGGTATGGGTATAGTTACAAATCTGATCACTACTATTCCCGTCGCCATCCAAGTCAAGCGTATCGGTTTCTTTGGTGGCCGGACAACGTACATTTCCTACATTAGAAGTGAGCTGTACTTTATTGGGCAATGCGCCATAAATTGTTCCGGGTTTTACCTGTACATTAAACGAAATATATGCCGCTGCATCCACGGGGACGGCATCAGCCCAATGCCACCGCAGCAGTGTCCGGCCACTTCCGGCATAGTTTTCCAATTTCTCAAATACTGGCGCGGCCATTCCAGCATTTCCGGGATCATATGTCCATGAGCCATCCACAAAGGCTTGGCTTTCTGGTAGCAAGTCCATGAGAACAGGCTTCTCTAATTTATGTGTAGCCAATCCGTAGTTTCGAACCCGTAAACGGTATCCAACAGTGCTCCCTGGGAGGTAAGGACCAGCCGTAGTTTCTTCTTTGTATGGGTAAGGACGCGCCATTGGGTCTATAACTTCGACATTCACGCACGCACTACGATTCGTCGTATTGCTATTATAAACAAAGCCCAAAAAACCACAATTTTGCACGATACTTCCGGTACTTACCGTACTTCCGTTCCGATCGGTGGCAAGCAGGGTCGCTTTGAAACCGGGGCGAACAGAAGTAGAAGAAGGAGCAAATCCAATCGTCACCGTTCCCCAATCCCACTTCAGATGCGTAATGGCTTCGGTACTCCCCAACCCCATAGTAGAAACCAAAACAGTACTATTACTACTAAAGGGGCTTCCCGGAACCAATGTATAGCTGCTATTGAGGTTGGTTTTGTACCAAATATTGACCGGCGCAGCAGATGGATAACCACCAGAAGTGATTTCGGTGACAGCCAGGGCTGCTGGAATCACATCTTCGAGCGTAAAGTCATTTACTGCTACATTACTATTATTTTTAAGATTAAACGTATAAGTAGCTGTTTGGCCCACCACCTTTTCACTAAAATCTACATATTTATTCAGGGTGCTACCCGTAGATGCGACAAATCCGGATAAGACATGGCTCACTTGGTCTGTACCCAAAGATAGGTCCGAAAGGCCATATGGGGTTCCAAAGCCTTCGACACGGTTTACTACTGCTTGACCATTCGAGAAAACAGTGCTCGGATATTGCACGGTTACCGTGCGGCTTGTACATCCACCATTGGTCACACCAATATTGCCTAAATTCCACGTCACAGTCCGGTTCGTGGCGTCATATACACCACTATTACTTGCAGAAACAAAAACGGCATTGAGCGGCAAGGTATCTACCAGACGGGCACCTTGAAGATTTAATCCGCCAAGATTGCCCGCATTCGGACTACATAGAGCAACTTTGTACGACACATCAAAATCTATAAAGGAGGAAGTGGTAATTTGTTTGTCCACTTCCCATTTCGAGGCTGCTGTGGCTGTTACCGAAACGGTATTACTGGTTACTGTCGCGGCATTTGAGGCAAAAATGGCTGCCCGATTCTTCACCACCGTACCGTTTGGCGTGGTTCCTTCCGGAAACTTCACCGTTATCTGCAACTCGCCCGTAGAACCAGATGCCAACGTACCAAAGTTAAATGTGACGATCCGGCTGGTGCTGTTGTAAGAAGAGGAAGTTGTATGTACCGAACCAACATTGCCTAAATAAGTTATGCCCGCAGCAAGTGAATCCCGAACCACCACATCATTACAAGGCGTCGTAGGACTGGAGCAAGCATATTGGATGGTATAATAAAACGTTTGTCCGGAAGGTACACTACTCACATTGGCCTGTTTTGCTACCGAAAGCGAGGACTGTGCAAAGACCGATGTGCCAGACAAGAGGAGCAGAACAAAGAGCCAGCCCAACCACCCACTGCTCACGAGAGGGGTGTTAGACTTTTTTTGGAGGAACGTAGGTTGTTTTTTCATGGCTGTGATATATTAGGAGGTATGGAGGACATTTTCTGGTGGTGTTCCATTTTACCCAATACATGAGGTGCTTTCCGACAGCATTCGATAAAATGGGCTTTCTTTTCGATAAACACCCTAAAATTTCGGTCAAGCAAATTAAACCTTTTCCCCAAACCCTGAAACTTATAAAAAGGCCTCTGGCTCTATAGCAAGAACCAAGAGGCCTTTCAAACTTAGGAGATTATCATTTTTGCTTACGAGCAATTATCGTGCCAACGCAACGCGATATTGCCGGTCGGTATATTCCACCAAATCTTCGATCGAAACCAATCGCCAAGAAGGAGTGGTTAGTCGACCATTTTCCTGCTGCCGATACCCCGTTCCAAACATAAATCCTTTTTTACCTTTCCCGCCTTCAAATGTAAACGCACCAATCACATGCACAAAAAGCGTTGCCTCGACCGCTAAGTTATATTTTTCTGCAAGGGCAGCAGCAAGATAACGCGCATCCTCTAAGCCGGAGACCCCATTATTTTCAGCAATTTCCTGAACCACCACCACATGGGTTTTACCACGTGTGGCTTTAACATCTGCTTCATACACCTGAATCCGTACACTCGAACTGGCATAACCGTCCTTGTTCCATGTAAAAACGGTTTCTCGATCCACTTGAGCTTGTGTAAAATTAAATAAAAAAATGCACAACAACATTGGGTAAACAATCTTTTTCATCTTAATTATGGTTTAAGTAATCGGTTAACACCATTAAAAGGGTAATTTTATCTTCTTGACACCGTTAAAAACACAATCATAACCTGATTTTTTTGTACTACTAAACTTTTTTTTCGCCTAAGTTGCATTTGAGGCAGAGTTGGTACGATAATTGGGAAGGGCAATTCATGGATATATTCGGTTTTTCGCCATGACCAGTCCCAACACCATGAAGCCTCCACCTCATTCCGCATACATACAACAAAACAGACTCCTCCAAATCGCCCTTTTGGTGGTTTTGGTTTTATTGGCCTTCGTTTGGAACGCTTGCGGTGTTATACGAAGCCTACCGCCTCCCCAAAGCCCACAACTCCCTGGATCATACCGGATTACTGAGGGCTTTCGTACCCAGACAGGGGTTGCCAGTCACTACGGCGAAAAAGATCAAGGAAACCCTACGGCAAGTGGGGAACCATATAACCACCGAGACTTCACAGGCTCTCACAAGTCTTATCCTTTCGGCCAATATGTAATGGTTACCAACCTCACCAACCAACAATCTGTCGTCGTTCGGATCAATGACCGCCCTAATGCTACAGATACTAAAGTTATCGGCCTTTCAGGAAGTGCCGCTGCCCAGATTGGGCTTCTTCAGTCTGGAATTGCACGTGTAGAAATAGTCCCCGTAGAACCTTCTGCTTCCGGTATAAATGGGCCCGCCATCGCTTATGATCCCTTTTCGCCCTACTCAGCAGGCTTCGGCGATGCTCGGCGGGACTCCTATCAAGCACCTACCAATATCGCTTTCACGAATGGTACTGGAAAAACTCCTGCACCTACTTTAAGTACCGCACCAGTTTGGCAAAATCCTACGCCCACTCAATTTCCGGATTACACCTATTCATCTGGTGATGCAACTACCCGATTTTCTCCAAACTCCGCCAACCCAAATACAAACAAACCTCTATACAATAACACATCCACAGAAAAAAAATCAGGATTAAATGCTTACAGCGGAAATATGGGGCAGGTTAATGCATTAGGAGGCGAGGATTTACCATTAGGAATGTCATCTATGAGTCCAACAGGTATGATTCCACGTGGAGGCATTCCTTTAAAACTAAAACGCAACCATTATACCATCCCAGACGGAAACTGGACGATTCAGATTTCGGCTGTCCGCAATCAACGTTCCATTAACGACCAGCAAATTGCCTTGGGGCCAGATTTGTGGCAAGAGCGTACAGGTACCGACGATCTTATAAGGCTCAATTTTGGACGTTTTCGTAGCAAGTCGGAAGCACAAGCGGTTGTCATTGAATTAAAACAATTGGGATACAATGATGCCTATGTAAAACCAGCCAAAAACGGCTTTTAAGAACGCAAGAGGCTATACCCCTCGCATTTACCAACCCTCCCCCTCTTCAGTACCGTATAAGATTGACTGAGATAAGAACTAAAACGACATTGCTTGTTTGATACGGATAGACCTCTCCCACCTCTTCTTTTCACAAAGCCTCACACCATACCCATCAAGTTTATGCGGTTAATAGCAACACAACGCTTTGTCTTGCTATGAGACATTTGCTTTTTCAGAGGATGAACCAATAAATGAGGTGCTTTTACTGCCTAAACAGCTTGTAAATAGTGGTATAACCTTATAGAGCTGTACCTGAGCACATTTACCACTCAAATCCCATCATGTATCATTTTGGGATTTTTTTTGTCTCAGTCATTAAACGCTATTGGCTATCCTGTATCAAAGCGATACAGAAACAGAGACCCACCACCAATAATCAGGTCTCCCAAACGTTTCCCGATCTTTGATCACCCCTCTCTCAGGGGGACCGCGAAGTCCCCCCAAGAGTACCTGTAAGTGGTTTTTTCGTCCAACCCACAAGCGAGGGCGTTCTGAGCAAACTTTTAAACCACAAATCCTATGCCAGTAGGGGGTGTTATGAGAAAAAAATTTTTTCCGTTTAGTGTAACTACTTATAATTCTGAAACATGTGCCAAAACTTTTTTTGGTTTTTTAGTTGCCTTGGTCCTCGCCCTTCCGGCAATGGGTCAATCAGGTCGTTGGAAAAACGACACGGCATCATATCCTGCTGATGCCGGTAACAAATCGGTAGCGGGACAAGACCAACCGCTTTATATCCCTTTGCCTCAAGACGGTCGCCGTTCGTGGACTGTTCGGATCGAGGAGGTGAACGGTCGTCAGGTGGCCATTTTAGAAAGCCAAGAAGTTGCACCTGAAGTACTACCCAATCGTGCCCCCTCCCATCAATGGACGGAACCAGCGGCTCAACCCACCCCGCCGGCCTATCGGGAAACAGCCGTTTCAGACCGTGTTCGCCCAGTGATTTATGCATCTGCGGCTCCCGGACGTGGCATTGCGGCTCCCTCTGCTCCTGCCCGCCATACAGCTTATACCCCAACCGAAAACGAAACAGCGCGGGTTGCGACACGCCGAAAAGAAGGCCCAACAAACAACACCAGCCCCATTTTGGCATATGAATCCTCTGCTCCCTCTGATCGGCTTTATACCCCACCCTCTACCGGAGCCACACCCTCTGGCAGCCCCTATGAAGGCCGCCGTTGGAAGGTGACCGCCGTAAGCTATGGCTTGGCCTCTTGGTATGGTGGAAAATATCAAGGGCGTAGAACCGCAAACGGAGAAGTTTTTGACATGTACCAATACACGGCTGCCCACCGCACCATCGCCTTTGGCTCGAAGGTTCGGGTAACCAATCTTTCCAATAATAAGAGCGTGATTGTGCGGGTGAACGATCGTGGCCCTTTCACCAATGACGGGCGCGTGATTGATTTGGCCATGCAGGCCGCTCAGGACATAGATATGATTAAACAAGGCGTTGGTCGCGTAAAATTAGAATTACTTGAAGAAGAGACAGGACAATTTGTCACCTATACCGAAGAGACCCGTAGTCCGGCTCCAAACCGCCAACCCTCCCAATACCCCACCATCGAACAAACTCAGCCAGAACGTTATACCGTCCAAGTAGCCGCTACGGGTGACGCCCAACGGGCACGGATGCAAGCAAACCAACTTTCCGGTGGATGGGTTCATGCGACACAATTAAATGGCAATGCCTTGTACCGGGTCAATATTGGCCGTTTTACAACCAAGGCCGATGCCGAATTTGCAGCCAACCAAATCCGTAACAACGGAAGAGATGCACTGGTTAAGCAAATCCAAAACTGAACACATTTTTTTTTGATGCTACCGCCGACCCAAAGACACCCCCACCCCACCACCTGTCTGCATCAAAAAAGCCCGGTTTCTTCCTCCGAAGCCGGGTATTTTTTTGGCTTAATTACGCGAACGGAACAATTCCCTATTATCTATTGATGTAGCCATGTAGTACTTATTATTCAGGCTTAAATAATCAAAACAACCGCGATCACCATGTTGCCTTTGCAAAAATAAGACATCTTAAAACGGGTGCATTTCAAAATTTACCCAAGGCGCTGTTCATACTACTGGACATTTTTGCA
>DDTM01000072.1 GCA_002344075.1 Bacteroidetes bacterium UBA2364 | reverse complement strand
AACAATTGTTTTATAAAGGACTTTTCCTTGGGTATTGATTACTTATATCCATAGCTGATTATTTGTCGGAGAGGCGGCCATAAATCCATGTTTGACCATCCTAAATTTGGTGCAAGTTTAAGGCTTCCGGTTAGGATATAACTTTTAGGTTAGGTCTATATTGCCCTAAGTTTAGGATTACTTTTTGTTTGGACCATCATTGCATCAAGATTGGGTAAACGGCTAAAAGGGCGAAATGAGCAATCTTACCGAAGGTATTAGGTTGGTCTTAACCCAATTTATTGGTTGAATCTTTTGGGGAATGGAAGTATCTTAGTCTTCTAAATCAATCATATGTCAGCTATTCCAGATCCTATTCAATTGGAACTTTTCATCAATCGCTTTCGTGCGGTGGTGGAAGAGATGGGTACGTTGTTACAGCGCACGGCTTTTTCGGTGAATGTGAAAGAGCGGTTCGATTTTTCTTGTGGTTTGCTGAATGGCCGAGGCGAATTGGTGGTGAATGCGCCGCATATTCCCGTTCATCTCGGGGGCTTGGGGGTGTGTGGCCGTGCGGTTGCAGAGGAATTGCCGTTAGAAGATGGGGATGTGGCCCTTACGAACCATCCTGCATTTGGAGGCTCGCATTTGCCTGATATCAGCCTGATAGCACCTGTTTTTTATGCGGGGAAAAGAATTGGCTTTGTCATAAACCGTGCGCACCATGCCGAGTTGGGCGGAAAACGTCCGGGTTCGATGCCACCAGATGCGCTGAACTTGGCCGAAGAAGGCGTGGTTGTTCCACCGATGTACTTGGTGCTTAAAGGCAAAGCCCAGTGGACGAAAATCCGGAAACACCTGTTATCCGGGCCTTTCCCTACGCGGTCTATAAATGAAAACCTTGCCGATATCAATGCGGCGCTGGCTTCTCTGATGGCCGGAAAACGGGCCTTGCAAAACCTTTGTACTCAATTTGGGCCAGAAACCGTGTCGTACTACATGGAGGCCTTATATCATCATGCTGCTGCACGTATTGCCCAAAGGTTTACGGACTTGGGGCAGGGTTCAAGGTCTGCTACCGAGTTTTTAGATGATGGTCATCGGATTTGCGTCCGGATTGGGCTGATAGTGGATGAAGGGCGTCCATTGCTTGAAGTGGATTTTGCGGGTACATCGGCTGTTCATCCCGCCAACTTCAACGCCACCCCTGCTATCATCCATAGTGCGCTGATGTATGTACTTCGTTTACTTTTGGATGAACCGCTGCCTCTGAACGAAGGGCTTTTACGAGATGTTAAGCTACTTCTCCCGCCTTCTTTCCTAAATCCGCTTTTTCCGGAAGATCCTGCACAATGCCCGGCTGTGGTGGCAGGCAATACAGAGACCTCGCAACGGGTGGTGGATACCCTGCTCAAAGCATTCGGCGTGGCTGGTTGTAGTCAAGGAACCATGAATAACCTGCTTTTCGGAGATGAAACTTTTGGTTATTATGAAACCATTGGAGGAGGCGCTGGTGCAACTCCGGGTGCACATGGTGCTTCGGGCGTGCAGGTACACATGACAAATACGCACATGACGGATCCCGAAGTTATGGAATTGCGGTATCCGGTTCGGGTACATGAATGGGCTTTACGGAGTGGTTCCGGCGGTAATGGACGAAGAAAGGGGGGCGACGGCCTCATTCGGGAATTGGCCTTCCTGAAACCGCTTTCGGTAACATTCATCGGGCAGCACCGCAACGAAAAACCTTATGGCGTTCATGGAGGGGCTTCCGGTGCATCTGGTATTCAAACCCTCATTCGCACAGACGGAACCCGAACCCTACTACCTGGTGTGGCTACTGTGGAAGTGCAGGCTGGCGATGTTTTGCGGGTTGAAACCCCCGGCGGTGGCGGTTGGGGACCCCCATTCAAGATTAAATATTGACACCTCGTGTGGTCTTTCTTGAACCATACCCGTAAAAGCCCTTAAACCAATAGAATCCGAAAGCCATTGGCATACCTAAAAATTCCATGCAACAAGAACAGAATCCTACCAATTGGCGCTGGCAAATGCGTAACCGCATTCATACCGTCGAGGACTTGGCACAATACATTACACCAACCGAAGACGAATTACAAGCCATTCGGGCAACAGAAGGTATTTTTAGGTGGAATATCACTCCTTATTATGCTTCCTTAATGGATCCACATGATCCCAACTGCCCGATACGGCAGCATGTAGTGCCGCGAATGTCTGAAATGGCGCCTGATATCGTAGGCGTGGTGGATCCTTTGGAAGAAGTGGCGCATT
Source organism: Bacteroidetes bacterium UBA2364 (assembly GCA_002344075.1). Lineage (GTDB taxonomy): Bacteria > Bacteroidota > Rhodothermia > Rhodothermales > UBA2364 > UBA2364. The sequence continues at coordinate 908 of DDTM01000072.1, read as the reverse complement.
CTCCTGTCAAAAACCTTATCCACAATTACAAAGACCGAGTGGCCTTCTGTGTTACTGCCGAGTGTGCCCTTTATTGCCGATATTGTTTGCGCAAACGCATGGTGGGCGATGCAGATTTTTTTCTGAATAAAGCCGAATTACAAGACGCGATAGATTATTTGGCGGCGCATCCGGAAATTCGGGATGTATTACTTACGGGAGGCGATCCGCTTATTTTTAGTGATGTCAATCTGGAGTGGCTTATCAGCCGTTTGCGTGCCATTCCACACCTCCAGATCATTCGAATTGGCTCGCGATTGCCGGTTACACTGCCGTATCGCATTACCGACGAGTTGGTAAACATGTTGGCCAAATACCATCCCATATGGCTGAATACACATTTTAACCATCCGAAAGAACTCACGCCCGAAGCACAAAATGCAGTAGATAAACTGCTCCGGGCGGGCATTCCGGTGGGTAATCAGGCGGTTTTGTTGAAGGGGCTAAACGATGACATAACAGTGATAAAGGAATTGTGCGAAAAATTGATTTCGTATCGCCTCCGACCATATTATTTGTATCAAGCCCAACTTATTGGCGGAACAGCTACTTTTCGCACCTCTATTGAAAAAGGGATGGCAATCATGGAAGCCCTACAAGGTAACACCAGTGGGTATGCGATTCCTAAATATGTCTTGGATACACCATATGGAAAAGTGCCGATGAACCGCTCCTACCTCATCGGACGCGCCGGAGACTATGTCGTGATGCGAACGCCGCGTGAAACACTCTGGGCGGAACCTAATCCCATACCACCAGACGAGGAGGCTTATCGTAGGATGCTCCCTGAAATTCCTTTGCCAGCAGGCATTGCGACCATCCCCATTGGAGCGCCTACTTTTGTGCCTACTGCCACTGAGAACCGTTTA
>DDTM01000090.1 GCA_002344075.1 Bacteroidetes bacterium UBA2364 | reverse complement strand
ACACCTTGGCGAAGTGGGGGAATTCAAGGCACAAATGTTCAATAAACCACCAATGTTGATAGAAGTACAAATGCTGAACTTAGTACTTTTGCCCCCATTTTGCCAAACCCTTGTTAGGTGTAGTTTTATTTGATTTCTATTTTCATTCCTTCAAATTTATCAATGAGTTGTTGAATATTGATTGTCGTTATGTCTAACTGAGAGCAAATTGCAGGGATTTTTTTGAATACTTTATTGTCGTTACTGGCTTCTGTTTCTTCTGTTACAAGAAATATGTCTTCGGTCGGGTTATCCTTTTTAAGATTTAAACTTGTCAATATCATTTTCATATCAGCCGAGTTCATAAAGTCGTTTTTCAAAGAGTCGTATTGTGTTTCATTTAACCTTGCTCTCTGAACTGTAACTACAAAATTATTGTCCACCATTCTGTAAAATTTAGCAGGTGCAGATGGTAGAATGAACTCTGTATTAAGTGGAAGTTTATGAGTTTTATTAAAGGATTTGTCATTTAGAAATGAAAGCGTTTCTAAAACAAGTCCTTTTGAAGTGTATTTGCATTCCTCAATTATTTTGTCTATGACAGTAATTTCGCCATTAGCAATTTTCGCTTTTACGATTTCAAACAATATTTTCTGTTTGTCAAATGGCAAGTAATAACGAACCAACGACAAAAGTGAGCTGGTATCAATTACTACTTTCATAGAGGAAACTGTCTATTTTTTCAGGTTTTATATTTAGTTTTTTACAAAATTCATACTCGTTAATTACGCCTTCATAAAATGCTGTTTGAATTGTAGAAACAAGCAATGGCGATTTTATTGGAATAGGTGTTGAACCTCCTGTATTAATTCCATTTTGCTTGTTTAATTCTTGTTGTTTTTTTAGTTCTTCATTTTTAATTCTAAACTCTTCTTCAAATTCGGCTCTAACTTTTTTATAATTCGCTGGACTAATTTTATTGAGCAATAGCAATTTGGTAAAAATTGCTATTCTGCTTAAATGAGTTTTTTCGGAAATGCTTTGAACTAAGTCAATATTGTAATCATTTTGAGCATTTGAGTTGTCAATGGCTTCAATTATTTTTTCAAATTCGCCACTCAAAAAGTAAAAGGCAAAGTCATTACACCAATTTTCAATTTTTGATAAATTTTGATTGGCTAAGTCATCATAATCTAATTTGTCAATTTCTTCTTCATCTAAGAGATAGTGTCCTAATTCGTGGGCAAGTGTAAAAATTTCTCTTTTAAAAGAAATTTGGTACCTCTTTAAAACTATCACATTTGGTTTAAGAAAAAAACCGTCAATGTTTGCCTTATCTTTTTTGTTCCAAGTCTCTACAAATTCAAAAACCAAAATGTTTTTTTCGGCTAATTTCTTTATTAGTTCAGTTAAATATTCCTTTGGCTTGTCTTTAAATTCAGGTGCTAATAACTGTCTAATTTCATTAGCTACATTTTTAGGGTTGTTGCTAATTTTAAAAACAGGCAACTGTCGTTCAAATTTTATATCGGAAAGCTCAGCAATAGCAGAAAGAGAAATTTTAAATTCTTCAAAGTGATTAACTATTTTTCTTGCTCCCAAATTCAAATCAACATCAAATTTAGTTTTCCTAAAAAAAATGCTTGCATCTTTTGAAATGTCAGGTGATTTTGGGTCTAAATAATAATGAATACCTTTATTAAAAACTTTGTCAATTCGCTTCAAATGTCCAAGTTCAATATTTGTAGCAAAAATATGTTCTTTTGTTATGGGCTTTTTTAATGTTTCTCCGTTAGGATTTTTATTAATTATGTGCAATAGTTCTTCTACTGACATTTTTAGCAATGACAGCAAGTATTTTAATCTTTGTATGTTTTGTTCAACTTTCAAGAAGTCCTATTTTTTGTTGCAAAGATAGTCAAAATTTTGGTTGTCTGTCAAGTAGTGAGGGTTCTGAAAAATTGCACCTAACTTATTTATATTCGCCCTTTTCGCGTTTTTTGTCGTATCTTTTCGCTAAAAAGAGCATCGAGGGACTACGGATATGCTGTATGGTTCGCTGGCTTACGTGTGTGTATCACACAACGTCGTTTTGATATCGCGATGCCCTAACAGTTCTTGGATCAGCCGTACATCCGTGCACAGCATCTTACTCAGCCCCCCATTTGTTTTCGGACCGATTGATCCCGCATTGTTTTGGCGGTCAAAAATACACCAATGATGATGAACATGTAAAATCCGATAAAGCGCCAAGCAAAAAGCGTGGGTGCAACATAAGCAGCACCCAATAACGGTGTCATAAAAACGGTATATGCCGCCTCGATACCACCTGCGCCACCCGGCGTTGGCATAATGATGTAACTAAGCAAAATGGCCATCGCACGGAAAATAATTTGAACCGGATTGTACACCTCGGTGATACTCATCACCACAAACAATAACAGAAAATAACGACATACCCATAAAGAGGCGGTCATCAATACGCCCTTGACAAAAAACATTGGCTTTTCTTTGCGGATAATGGCGGCACGGGCTTGTAAGGCCTCCATTTCGCGGTCTGCCCTCGCTTTAAAACGGCTTAAAAACCGTAGCGAAAACAACTTTAGTACCAACCATTCCAAAATCTGAGGCCGCACCAAGGTAGCATAGGCAAAAATTGCGGCCCAACTCATAATCGCCAAGAAATACAACGAAATGGCCCCTTCTCCAATAATCCCAACAGAAGCGGGAATGATCTCTACAAACATTGAAGCCCCCAGCATAATCAGGATCGAAACCGCAAACCAGATTTGATCCAACAACATCAAGAACATCATAATACCCGATGCTTCACCCAAAGGAATCCGCTGGTCTTTGTTCATGTACAGCGCAGCAAAAGGCGTTCCTCCTATGACCGAGGGCGTGATATTGGCGTAAAAATCCCATACCAATTGTGTGCGGAGGGCTGGGACAAACGGGATGCGGCCATGTGAAACAAATTTAATACGGAACGCACCGATCACTACCCGTAATGAAACTGTTAAAATAGCCGCTACTAACAACCCTGGCTTAAAAACCTTCGCCAAATTTGCCCACATGCCGGGTACATACGTAAGCCAAGTAACAATCCCAAAGGCAACGGCGCTAAAGAGTAACGGAATGAGCAGGTTTCGAGCATTTACTTTATAAGCACGTACCTCCTCCGAAACGATGGAAGGCACTTCGGCTGGTATTATTTCTGGTGTTTTCAAGGAATTTATGAGGCATCAAAAGGTTGATGGGAACAAAAAAACATAAAAATATACGGCTTCATGTCCCTAAGTGTTCATCTATCTACTACAATCCACCAAGCATCCACATTAATCTACCTTTACGCATAACCCTCCAAAAACCCAACTTCCAACCTCACACCTATCTTCGTCATGATTTAGGTTGGTTTGGGCGTACAAAGCAGGTATTTTAGAAAAAATCTATCCAAAACAGACATTCAAACAAGGATATGAAAAAAATTATTGGAAACCTCCTTGCTACAGATCACCGCTTCGGATTAGTGGTATCGCGCTTTAACCATTTTATCACCGATAAACTACTCGAAGGGGCATTAGACGTTTTAGAGCGCCATGGGGCAGTGCCAGAAAACCTAACCATAGCCCACTGCCCAGGTGCCTACGAAATTCCACTGGTGGCGCAACAAATGGCCAAAACCAAAAAATTCGATGCCATCATTTGTTTGGGTGCTGTCATCAGAGGCGCAACCTCCCATTACGACTTGGTGGCGGGACAATCGGCACAAATCGGAAATGTCTCCCTTAGTACGGGCGTCCCCATTCTGTTTGGTGTTATCACTACCGAGAGTATCGAGCAAGCCATTGAACGGGCTGGAACAAAAGCCGGGAACAAAGGAGCCGAAGCCGCAGTTTCTGCTATCGAAATGATAAACCTTTTGAAGGAAATAAACGCGCTTTCTTAAAGACCTTAAACCTTTCCCACTGATTGTAATTGGTTACGCTCTGATTTTTTATCACGATTCCACTCCATTAGGGTTTTAACCAATGAAACATACTCTTATGCGCATTTTCGCTTTTCTTAAAAAGTGCCTCTTGTTATTAGGCTTTATTACTCCCCATACTTTCGCACAAATCGGTTCGTGGCAAGCCCATACCGCCATGCGACAAATTAATGATCTTGCAGATGCAGGAACAGAAATCTGGGCAGCTACCCAAGGAGGGGTTTTTGGGTATAGTGTCTCCACAGGCGAAATCCGTAGGATCACCACCATTGAAGGCCTGCACGCCCTAAATCCAAATGCCATTGCATACGACGACCGCAGAAAAGCGCTCTGGATTGGTTATGAAGACGGAGCATTAGACCGATACGACCTGTCCAGCAAAAATGTACATACTTTCAGAGACATTGCCCGTGCCACACAATTCACAGATCGCTCCATTGGACGCATCAAAATACATGGGGACTCGATTTTGGTGGCAACGGCATTTGGTATCGTCATTTTTGATGCCCAGAAAAACGAAATACGTGATTCCTATACCCAATTTGGCAGCCTTTCATCCGGTCTCAGGGTCTATGACATGATGATTCATCCATTGCCTGATGGCAAAAATGGGTTTTGGGTTGCCCTCGAACGCGGGGTGGCTTATGCTCCAATGAGCAGTGCCAATCTCCGAGAGCCCTTTCAATGGACCTTAGACCAGCGCCTCCAGAATGTCAATAGCATCGGAAAATTAGGCTCAACCGTTTTTATTGGAACAAAAATGGATGGTTATGCACTGGGCGCAAACGACTGGGAACGGCAGGGATTCATTTCCGGAGAGGTTCGTAAAATCACCTATTCTGACAATAGCATGATTGTGACCACCCCATTCTGGCTTGTCGTATTACGTAAGAATGGGCAACGCACACTGGTCAGTTATAATGACTATACCAATCTCGGTGTTGGCATTGCAGCGGCTGACGGTTCTGTATGGAGCGGCGACCGGTCAGCCGGCCTTGCACAGTTTTCTGCCATTCCACCGACGGGTAGTACCAATGAAAAACCAACACGGGCCATTATACCCAATGGGCCTTATTGGCAACTCTTTGCCGATTTGGAAAGCGATGCACAAGGAAACATCTATGCGTCAGCATTTGCAGATTTGAAAGGTACCTTGTATAAGTTATCGCCCGGCGCCATTTGGGAAACATATCCGAACACAACCGTTCCCGACTTGAAAGGCAAGACATCTTTTGACCGCGTACACATAGATGCTTTGGGGAATATTTGGACGGCCTCTTCGAGAATTGGAGTAGGACTTCTTCAAATCCAGAAAAATGGTCAGACCACCCTTTACAACGATACAAATAGTTCACTAAGAGCGATTGCGAATTTCCCCGGCGACATCCGTGTCGGGGGTATGTCTTCCGAAAAGGACGGAACCTTGTGGCTTTCCAATTTCCTAACTACGCCACGTCTGCATGTGAGAACGCCGAATGGTCAGTGGGCAGGGCTGAATGAGTTTTATGATCAATCCGGACAACGAATTGAAGGGGATTTTACCCGTGTATTCGTAGATTCCTTCGGCAAAAAATGGGTGATCCTGTTTTATGAAGGTGGCCTAATGGTCTTAGATACGAAAAACACCCCCACCAATACCGCTGATGACAAAATTCGACATTGGACAGGTAAACGTTCCGATGGCAAAGGGCTGCCTTCTGCACAAGTCCGCGCTATTTGTGAAGACAGAAAAGGCGGCATTTGGATTGGCACGACTCGCGGTCTCACGGTTTTTGTCTTTGGAAATCTTGCAACCGACTCCGACCCCAATTGGCCTTCACGCGACGGTGCTTATGTACTACGCGAGGTATTTGTCAATGATATGGCCGTTGATGCCGCAAACCGATTGTGGATTGCTACCACCGAGGGGGTATGGGTAATGAATGCCGAAACGTATGAGGTACTTTACCACTATACCAAGGAGAACTCCCCGCTTTTTACAAATAATATTTCTGCATTAACCATAGACGACAATTCCGGACGCATCTACTTTGCAACCGATCTTGGTGTGCTCAGCATGCAAAGTGATGCTGCTAAACCACAAACCATTTTGTCTGAATTGCGTATCCATCCTTTACTTGCAAAAGCCGAAGGTGGCGTATTACCTAATATCTATATTGAAAACCTCACCGATGAAAATGAAATCAGGATTCTTAGCACGGCAGGAACCCATATCACGAAGTTCAACGGATTTGGGGGGCGTGCGGTGTGGAATGGCCGAGATGAGGCCGGAAATTTGGTTCCATCCGGAATATATTTTATTGTCGCTAGAAACAACAACAGCGGTGAACGCGCTATTGGTAAAGTGGCTATTGTTCGCTAAAAAAACCGATTTGCTAAAAAAACGGTGAAACTACCTTAAAATTGGTGGTAACTCTTGAATCACCAACCGAAATTAACTAACTTTGTTTCTCTACAAAAATGGAGGGTGTAGCTCAGCAGGTTAGAGCGCAAGATTGTGGCTCTTGAGGCCGTGGGTTCGAACCCCATCATCCTCCCCATTTTAGAGATGTCCAGTTCGTCTAGCGGTCAGGACTCCGCCCTTTCACGGCGGCAACACGGGTTCGATTCCCGTACTGGATACCTAAGCGCCCCAAAGGCGCTTTTTTTTTTACGTTTGACAGGGTTCAACGGACGCAAGTTTTCAGTTGTGTGACGACAACTCCGGAAAAGTGGACATTTTCAAGGCCAAGACCTCCATTACGAGAAAGGGTAAATTGATCGTATCCGCTCCCGTACTACAGCTGCTTTTAGGCTTTAGTCTGCTTTATTTCTAGTGCAAAAACGGCTTGTTGGTGCAAAAAAAGACCACTTTGCATTGTATCCACCAAGTGGATCGGAAATTGCTTAAAAAACTTGTACCACTCCGGAACAGTGCGGAAATGTAAAAACGCTTCTTGTTGGTTCATCAAGCCATCAGACCGTAAGCGATTGGCTAAGGTGTCCAGAAAAGTGAGTTGGCGTAGATCCCACTCGGTTATATATACGGATTCTATGATCAAGATGCGCTTGCGGGTCACCCGGACGGCTTCCTGAAAAACCTGTGTCTGATTTTCGCAGTGGTGGAGCACAAAAGACATAACGGTTACATCAAAAGCATCATCTGGAAATGGCAAATTTTGCCCGTCGTATCGAAAAAATGGAATTTGGGTACGATTAAAATCTACAACATCCACCAAAGAAACATTGGCCTGTAAGTCTTGTCGGATCCATTCGCCCAGATACCCTTCCCCACAACCCAAATCCAGTACATATAATGGTTCATCCGGCTCTAAGACAGGAAAACCATTGCGAATTTTTGCATATTTCCGACCTGCCCGTGAAAACTGAACCCGCTGCAAAAGCCCTTTCAACGGCAAGAACAATAACAATACGAACCAACCTCCCCAGCCAGCAATCACCCAAGGCCATTGATTTTCTGTAAGATAGAAAAAGTAATTGCCCGTCATCATCCCACCCAACCAAATCCAGTGCCAAGGAGGAAAAGGTGTTTCTTGCAGTTTAACCGAAACTTGGGCGTATGGATCACGAAAACCCACATCAACCAATAACGGTATCATCGCCAAAAGTCCTAATAAATACCAGGGATGCACAGTAGTCGCTGTAAGAAGAAACATCCCAATAAAAAGATATATTATATTGTGCAGTGATTTCTGTTTAATCGCATCCACTACCCACAGTGCCCCAATGGTAAATAAAAATATCCATTGCAGAAAAGGCCCCAAGACCTTGCTTTCTTCATGTCCCATGATCTGGCGGCCCCACTCTTTTAACCAATAATACAATCCCGCCCCGAACTCAAATTGTTGCGTATATAAATTTAAAGAAGTGCGAATATTTACAAAGAAATCAGAATGGTAATAAGGGATAAAGCAAACCAATCCTGTCAATAGTGGGACCCAAATATACCGCCATCCTGTCCGATTCAAAACGAAAGGAATAAGCAACAATGGATATAGCTTGGTCCACATCGCCATGGTGGCAAAAACAAGTGCCCATTTGGGTTGGTTTGTCTGTAATGCCCAGATGGTTCCGAGCAACCACGTCACCAACATGGCCTCATTATGCGGCTGCCCGGCCACTTCCATCAATACCAAGGGATTCCATGCATAAAGGATCAAGGACCGGGCTTGTACCATGCGCGAAAGCAACAACACGCCAAAAATCTCTATACTGATGAAAACTGCTTTGATAACCAAATAAGAAACCACCCAGCCAAAAGGATAAAAAATGGCACCAATACCAAATACTATCTGCGAAACTGGAGGATAGACCGTGAAGTAATCTGTTGAGTTTAGGCTGATGTACAAATCAGAATTGTGTAGTGCCCCTAATGCCGGATCACTGGGTCGGAATACAAATGGATTTATGCCTTTCCATTGCAATAAACCGTCCCATATATAACGAAATCCATCGTCAGACAGCGAAGGCAACACGGGTAACAACACCAGGCGATACAAAATGGCATAGACGAGCACCGTTCGCATTGTCCAAGTTTCTCCATGCCACCACGCCAAGGCCATAAGAAGTGTTCCGGCCCATGATGCATAGATAAAAAAAGGAAGTGTAGCCTCTGAACCCACAAACCACGCCATTGCACTGGTGGCGAGCAGTATAAGAACGGGCCAAATATGGGACATAGGAGGTAAAATTGTAACCAAACAGCAGGCAACGAAACAAGGTTTAGGCCCTCTCTATTCCATCATCGAGGGGCAAGTTGTTCATTTACCTTAAAAACGCCACCGAATCTGAACGTTTACATCCCTTAATCGGTTTCCGGCCACCTCATCGAGGCCAGAGCTCACCGTTTTACGATGTTCGTACCGTGTAGCACCATATTTAAGCCAGAGGTCAATACCAGAAAGAGGCGAGCACTTCAGCAATACATATGCCCTTTGCCCCATGCCAGAAAAAGATGGGTTAGAGAGGACATACAAGGCGTCATTTTCAAAGGAATAGACACGGGCGTCATAGTTATCGGTCTGAAATACCGCAAACCGGACATCCATTTGTACCTTTGGTGTCGCTATCCAACGGGCATCTTGGTACATTAAAAACCCAAATGCCGAAGGTTCGTTTTCAAACTGATAATGACTCACATCCAAACGTGTTCGGGTACGTAAGGTTTTACTAAAATCATATTCCAGATGCAAACGGGCGGTCTGACGGTTTTGGGGTGCAACACCCGGCAAAAGTTGGTTCCTACCTATTGCAATTTTCGTGGCTTCTTCCTTGGTTTCGGTCTTGAATTGCACATAAGAACGAAGCCATCGCCTGGGTTGATAATCCACTTTAACCAAGGCTTCATACCCTTTTGTGGGGCGATAAATATTATATCGCAACCACGGAAACTCAAATTGGTCAAAATAGGCAGAAGCTATCCAATTTCGGTTTAATCGAATTTTCAGACCGGTATAAATTCCTTTTTCATTATTGGTTTCGCCCGCTCTTTCACCAAAAGCATAGCCATATAAACTATTAAATTCAGGGGCGAAATTTCGCACCAAGACCAAAGTTTCCACACCGGGACTCATCCTAAAGAACACCCCTCCCAGCCCACCGAGGGTTCCGTCTCCATCCCTGCTTAATTCACCAAAGCCATAGATTTTTCCAATCGTTTGATTGAAGTAAAGGCTAAATTGTGTAGTTTCTTTTCCGGTGAATGCAAAATATTGGTATGCATTGTCTTTCGCAGCAAAGGGCTGATCAAATAGGACATAATAACCAGTCGCCCCAACCATCCCTTTTTTGTATTTCCATTCCAACGCACCGCCCAATGTTTTTTCATTCAGTGTTCCTTTTTTCTCCAGTTCCGATTCAGTCCGATGGTAACCAGTGTCATAAATCGAAAAAACCTCGCGTTCCTCGTCCGAGAGAGAATCCGGCGACACGGAGGCATCACGGTTTCGAATAGAGCCAAAAGCAGACAAATTAAATGCTGGCGAAAGCGCAATGGTAGCGCCAATGCCTCTAAAGAACCGGTTTTCATCCGTGGAGCTATAGGGCAAAATCCCACCCCCACGCCGGATAATCGAACGTGTGGTCTCCGTCCCTTTCCCAAAACCGGAACCCCGCCATTGTGCCACTCCTTGTCCAAAGGCGGTCACAAAATCTCCAATCACCAATGAACGGATACGGCCCATATTGCGAATAGCCAGATGTCCGGCCAAATAATCATACCCAAACGTTTTCTGATTCGGGTTCCACTGAAACGCTTCTCCAGGATCTTTGTCGGCTGTAAGGGCAATACTCACATTCCGCCGATACGTGGCTTTAAGTCGGGTTACCATACGATAAGGGCTTCCCAGATAGCGGGTTCCGGTTTTTTCGGGATCATAACCCGGCCCAACGTCTAAACGGCGGCTGGCGCGTTGAATGACATCGTACCGCATCCCTTGTGTGATCGTTTGAAAAGAAGGGACCAATGGGTATTTAGGCGGGGTTTTTCGTCGGGTTTCCAATACTTCACCAATGGTGATGTAGGGTCTGATGTTTAATAAAATCTCCGCACTAACTCCAGGGACATTGCGTAATTCAGGAATAGAATTAAATGGACCGTTAATATCTCGATACGAGACGATCGCTTGTGCAAGCACTGCACCCAAATAAGGAATTTGGGCAAGCTCTGCGGCAGACGCGGAATTGATTTCCAACGGGTTTTCCTGTAATTCCGTCAGGGTTTCCAACAAACCTTCCTGAATGCCTTCTGCATCATTTGCATCCTCCAGCACGGATTCCACGTCGGGGTCCACTTGGGTGGTATCTCGGTCTTGGGCCAAGATTTGTGCTGTAAACATAAAGTAAACCATCCCTAATAAGGTCATTTTCCTAAATGGGGACGAAAGTATGGCATTTATGATCCACATATTCACGAAGGTTAAGCGTCGAGACAAATCAGAACCCCACAGAAAAAGCAACGGAAGGCGTCCAGCCTAATGTTTCATGGCGTTCAAAAGCCGCATCCGCTCCTAAACGCCCGGCTTTGAATCCAACACCTGCCGCATATCGCACCGGAGCCGTAGAAAATCCGGAACGCAATGTGAGTGATTTAACTGGGCTATATTCAAACCCACCACGCACCGAAACCGGAAAGCGTACGTCTTTCTCAGCATCTAATAGAAACCGAACATCAGGCAGGGGTTTATATGCCAGCCCTACCGACAGATTACGGGGTAGTTCTTCCCCATTGGCATATGCCGCTTTGTTTAGGTTAGACATTCTGAAACCAAGCATCGTCCGGTCTGTTAGGGACGTCAAGCCACCAATTCCGACGGAGGCTGCGCCACCATTGCCATAATTTGGGATATTAAGCATTTGGTACTGAACGGTTGCGCCAAGGTAGAATTTTCTTTTGGAGCCAAATCCAAAGCCACGTGCAGCATGTAGCCGAAATTGGGTTTCCCGAAACGCCTCGAACCCAAATGAACCGACATTTAGCCCCAAAGACATGGCTTTCATTGGGAGGCTGGCAGTTAAAAGCCCATGACGAAGCTCCGCCATACCAAAGCCTTGCGCCGCAGAAAAGGATATCTGCCTGATCGTGGACTCACCCAAAGCGGCAGGATTCAATAAGCCGGAAGCTTCGCCTACCAATGCAACCCCTGCCCCTCCTATACCGAGACTACGAACTGGAGCGGTTAGGGGCTGTGCAGGTAAAACTGCGGGTAACAGGAACAACAGCCACAACACGGGCGTTTGAAAAAAGGTTTCACACAAAGTTTTGGATTTCATATCGGCTTCCTTCTATACCTTAAAGTTACTTCCCTAATTTATGAAGTTTGGGCTACCATTCACACAAATTCATGATCTCGACGACCATTAACAGCCCGACACAATGTACCAAAAAATCCGTCCGCTAAAAAATTCCATCCTTTTTTTTATGGCAACCACTTTACTGTTGCCCATAACCGCAATACACGCGCAAGAACTTCGTTGTAGCGTCTCGGTTAATTATAACCTGCTTCAGGGAAACGATTTCACCTTTCTACGCGACATGCAGTCCACGTTAGAACAATATATCAATGATCGGGTATGGACCGAGGACCGCTTCGAGAAAGATGAACGCATCTCTTGTTCTTTCGGACTTACTTTCACTAAAGCACAAGGTATTGATAAATTTGAAGTTACCTTAGACATAACGGCAAGCAGACCCGTTTATCAATCCGCTACAGAAACCACTTCACTTAAATTAGTGGACAACTCTTGGGCTTTTTCGTATGTTCCTAATCAAGCAATTGTTTTCGACCCAAACCGTTTTGACCCTTTGGCCTCGGTCTTAGACTATTATGCCTTTTTGATTCTCGGTTTTGATTACGACTCGTTTTCGGAACAAGGAGGTACGCCTTATTTTGAAAAAGCCCGACGAATCGTTGAACTCGCCCAAACGCAGGGGGGATCCGGATGGCAATACGGAGGCACTGAACGTTCACGGGGGGTACTGATTCAGGAATTGTTGGACCCTCGGATGAAGCCGCTACGGCAGGCTTCGTTTGATTATCACCATCATGGCTTAGATCATTTCCTTCAAAACCCCAACTCGTCTCGCCAACGGGTTTTGGAAACCCTTACCCAATTGGAGCAACTCAGCCAAGAGAGTGCCCGAAAGCATACTTTCGAACTTTTCTTTGCGATGAAGTCGCAAGAATTGGTTTCAATCTTTGAAAATTCCCCTTTTTCAAACCGAGCATACAGTATCTTGCTCAAGGTTGATTCCGGACGATCGAATACATATGACCGATTAACGGCCAACTAAGCTAACCCGTTAACCACCTTTTTTCACATTCCCATGCGACTGAAATCCATCTGTGCTGTGTTGGTCTTCTTCGCCTGCACCACGTCCGTATTTGCCCAAATCCGTGATCCTTTTGATGTACTAAACCTTACGGTAGGTGAACCCGTTACCCTTCCGATTTCAGATTTATACTATCTACCCCGTTATAAACCTACATTCTCACCCCCCAAGGGGATCCGAATAATGGTGGACAACCGCCAGAATGTAACCTTTTCTGCAAGCGAAGAAGCAGAAGGTTTCCGAACAATTTCTTTTCGCGAAGGTAGTTATCGCTATGATTTACCGGTGCAGGTAACGATAAAGCCTCGGCGAACATTCTATTTTAAACCATCGAATAAGCCCCAGAAAATCACTTTATTCGGCTCGTTTAATGGTTGGAATCGAGACAATCTCCCTCTTACGGATCCCGAAGGGGATGGCACGTTTTCCTGCACCGTCTCCTTAGACCCCGGCAGCTACGAATATAAATTTTTTGTGGACGGAGAAGAGGTGCTGGATCCGGAAAATCCGGAAAAGGCTCCCAATGGATTTGGAGGATTCAACTCTATTCTTCGTGTACAACCACGTCACGACACAAAAACGTTTCTGCATTTCGGTACTTGGCAAAAGAGCGCCACTGGTTCAAAATTTAGCTTCCTCTATGAGCGTCCGGGCAATCCCATCCCCCTTCAAAAACAACATGTTATAGCCCTTTTAGATAATCGTCTATTGACTGCCGCACAAATCAGCATCAACGACCGTACCATTACACTTCAGATTCCCAACGATGCCATAGAAACCAATCAATTATTGCGAATCGCCATAACACAAGACGGCTTAAGTACGCCAATTAAAGAAGTATTCCTACATTTTGGAAAGCCCCGAAACAACGAAACGCCATTCATTTGGCAGGATGCGACCCTCTATTCTTTAATGATAGACCGTTTTAAGGACGGAGACCCCGGAAATAACCGTCCTGTCATTAGTGACTCGTTGCGTCCTGAAGTCAATTATATGGGAGGAGATTTGAAAGGTGTTCTCCAAAAATTAGAATTGGGCTATTTTGATCAACTTGGCATCAATGTATTGTGGCTTTCACCCGTTGTGGACAATGCAGAGGGTACTTGGGGTAAATCGGCGATTAGCGGCTCTAAGTTCACAGCCTATCATGGATATTGGCCCACCAACTTGGAAAAAGTAGAAGATCGGTTTGGCACGTTATCTCTCCTCCGGACAGTTGTGCAAAAAGCACATGCAAAAGGAATGAAAGTTATTTTGGACTTTGTGGCACACCACGTCCACCAAAACCATCCGTGGGTAAAACAAAATCCGACATGGTTTGGCAACTTATATCTTCCTGATGGACGTAAAAACATTGAGCTTTGGGACGAACAACGGCTCACGACGTGGTTCGACACTTTTTTACCAACGTTCAACTTCCTTAACAATCCGGACGCCATCGAAGCCGTTGCAGAAAATGCCATGTACTGGATTCGCGAATCCGGCGTAGATGGGTTCCGGCAAGACGCAGTGAAACACGTTCCTAATGAATTTTGGCGAGCACTTACCCGCAAAATCAGGGCTTATGAAATTGTTTCAGGAAAACGGCTGTTTCAGATCGGCGAAACATTTGGGAGTTACGACCTCATCAAGTCCTATATTAATCGTGGTCAATTGGATGCGCAGTTCAACTTTAACCTTTTTTATCGGGCACGTTCTATTTTCTTGACCCCAGATGCAGATTTCGGCCTACTATCGGCAGAATTGGAGACGACCCAAGCCATGTATGGCCCAAATCACCTTATGGGTAACCTAATGGATAGCCATGACCAAGTACGATTTATGGCTTATGCGGATGGAGACCTAAAGTTAGATACGGATGATGCCGGACGGCGTGCCTGGTTTGATCAACCCAATGCTGATCATGCAGAAAGTTTTCGCAAGGTCGCGCTCTATCTGGCCTACATGACGGCAATTCCCGGGCTTCCCACGCTATATTATGGGGATGAAATTGGATTGAGCGGCTCCAGCGATCCCGATAATCGGCGGATGATGCGCTTTGCCCCCCATCTAAACGCCTCTGAAGCACAACTACTTAAAGAAACCCAGCAAATTTACAACCTCCGTCGCCAATTGCCAGCCCTACGTTATGGCGACTTCCTTCCCTTAAAGGCGGAACAGGATCTTTTTGCATTTCTCCGTTCAGATTATAACCAGCGGATTTTGGTTGTACTGAACAAGAAGGATCAAGCCCAAGAAATTCGGCTCTCTTTGCCCGAAGTTCATCGTTCGACACGTGCCCAAGAATTGTTAACCGGTACGGTAATCAATCTACATAACCAAGAGTTGCTCACCACTTTACAAGCATATAGTGCGGCATTCTTTGTATTGGAATAGGTTCTATACACCGCAGCATCGCGTAGTGATAAGTTTTACGTTACGACTTCTATATTGCTACTGAAGTTAAATTGTGGGTAGTGTCAATCGATGGGTGAATTGTATCTTTGCCCCAAAA
>DDTM01000016.1 GCA_002344075.1 Bacteroidetes bacterium UBA2364 | reverse complement strand
CTTAAATCTATTTGGCCCTCATTTGTTAATAGTATTTTTTGTAGTACTATATATAAATCTTAAAATAAAATATAAAAAAGAACAAAAACTTAGATTGATTCTCCTACACGAGCTTGAAGATGGGTTCCGTAAAAGGGGTAGTAACTTGCACGATGTAGTGATCAACCCTTTAAAAGGCCTTGCCAAAAATTTGCCCAAAAAAGTTATTAAAGACTTGGAATCAGAAATTCCTGAGGATGATGCAATTAGATTAGTTCCTAAACTACATTCAATACTTCGTAAATCATCTGAACAAATAATTTATATGGCGAATAAAGCGCATGATATTTATCGTGATATTTCGCCTCCAATACACTTAATTGGCTTCAAAAGTACTGTTGAATCTTATATTGAAGAACTTAGGATGCACCACCCTGGTATTAAAATTGATCTAAATTTTCAAGGAGATCCACAACTCGATCCTAAGCTGGGCATACAACTTTTTAGAATATTACAAGAGGCTATTGGGAATAGTGTTTTACATGGAAAATCAAATCATATTCAGATTAAATTTTTGGAGAATAATAATATAAATAATTTATATATTGAGGATAATGGAATAGGTTTTTTAGTACCTAAAGATTTATCGTATTACGTTAAACAACAACATACAGGAATTGCCAATATGCAATTTAGGTCTTCTTCGATTGGCGCAAAATTTACCATAGAATCCAAAAAAGGAAAAGGGACTTTCATTATTGTTACCTTTCCTAGTAACCATAAAATATAATATATTATATGGAAGATATTAATATAATCATTATAGATGACGGAGCCTTTTTGGAAACATGTTGCTCTTATTTTATAGACTCTAAGATAAAAGTAAGAGCAACTGCAACCAATGTTTCAGGTGCTATAAAAGCCATTGAAAACCATAAGCATGATGTCCAACTTGTTATTTTGGATGTTGATTTGGGAAACGGGCGCTATGGGACGGAAGTGGTGAAGTATATAAAATCTAATAACATTCCTGTTAAGATATTGATTTTATCGGGCTTAGTTCATGAAGCTGGATTTGTATTACCATTTAAAGGCCTTGTAGAAGGTATTTTACACAAGAATGAAGAGAAGACACTTATAAAAAGAGCTGTACAAGGAATTGCAGCTGGTCGAACGGGCTTCTACTCTCCGGAATGTGTTGATATTTTAATAAACAGGGATTTTCGTAATTTTTATACCCTTTCAGAAGAAGAAATTGAGACTTTACATCGCTTATCAAAAGGATTTACGAATAGCATTCGTCTTGCTGGTTATGCAGTAATATGTCACTTAGCAATTCAATCGGGAATCATACTACAAGATATTAAGCGTGCAAGATATTTGTTACCCGAAGATATACCCACAAATAAAAGAAATGAAAAAAGTGTATATGATATCTTGTTTAAGGATTTTTCTACTATTTCCAAAAATATTATTCATACTAAGTATTGGTCTATTCTGTCTTCAGTGCGTAAACAAGTATTGCTTACAGGCGGCAGAACAGGGTTTATCACAGTATCGGCATTAGAACTATCTCCTGAAGAAAAATTAAGTCTCATACTTAAGCGCCAAGAAGGCCGGTTCCGGCGCGACATCTTGCCACGAATATTTAAAGAACTGGAAGTGGAATCCACTGTTGAGGCGCTTATTTGGGCGCAAGAATGGGAGCTTTCCAAAACATACGAACTAACTTTGATATAAAAAAACACCTACCATTTTTTCTTTATAAAATTTTTAAAATTTTGCTAAAATTATGAAATCAGGATACTTGTTACGCATTTTATTTGTTATGAATTTCCTAAGCTTATTGGGATGTGATTACCAAAACGATGCCACCTCTAATTCATTAAGCAAAACACAATGGACTTCGGATAAACTCCTTTTAGCGGTGAGTGAACTTGAGACCATAGTCCCTAAAGCATGGAATATCCAAACTGCTATTGATTCTACCTCATCAGTTACTACTACCAATGGTCATTTTCCGATGGAAATAAAACCTAAACGTAATGGGAGTTTTCCGCTACAATTGTCACATGGTGTAGCGATAATATCTGACGGAAATAGGGCAATTGCACATCTAGAACTCTCAAACCCACTATCCAATTTACCCATTGGAGCAATTTTTAATTCATATGAATTAGATGGATTGTCTCAAGAAGTAGCACAATCTTCGATAGAGAAAACATTAGAAGGCTATTCAACCCGTGTACAATTTCTTGCAAGTAATAAGCCTTTTCATGATGTACTCGTGACAGTAGTAGATCAAAAAACTGATTTTGAAAAACCACTGTTCCATAAACGTGTTAATCGTTCTGAACTCGCATCAGGTATTAAAGACATATTTAATTTTGACTTTGGAGAATGCGTTGGATCGCAAGAAGAAATTGATATATGCGAGCAGTTTTCAACTTTAGAATCTCTTTATCTATGGCAAAAAAAATCATTGTCAAAGCACCAAGGTGTTGCAGCTACTGCCAAACAGAAAATTTGTGCCCCCTCGTCAATTGCTAATTGGTCTCTCGATTGGAGTTGCTGGAATGTAAAACAATCAAGCACTTCCAATACGTTACTCCAAAAACATGTTGCCCAAATGGATGATGTCGAGTTCTCTCATATTAGGTTTGATTTCCGTCCTATTCTTGACCAAGAGAACCCGACAAATATCAAACAGCCTCAAATTATAATTTCAGCCATCACCATCAATATGGGAGTTGAGGTTGGTATTGCAGGCTATAAGTATAGGAACTTACCGTTCAAGTTTGCGGTTGAAACTTCGTATTTTCAAGACCTCACAGGTTTGAAATTTGGTTCTCCTTCTATAGATTAACTGTTTAGTCTATATGCACAGTATAGACGTTGGTATTTTTGAAATACACCACAGATTAATATTGCGCTAATAATATGATAGTAGCCGCTTTAATTTTTTAAGGCGGCTATTTTAGATTAAATAATTGAGAGAATATTTTCTGTTATTAAGAGAATATAGTTTGCAATTCAAGAGATTTTTTTCCTTTCATATAATCCGCATAATAAGTATATTCTGGTGTTCATTTTTTCTATAACTATTTATATAAGGAGTAGTGATATGTCACCAAGAACCTTTTCTTTTCCTAAAATAAGTTCTTTTATTGGCTTATTTGTATTTGCTTTCCAAAGCCTTCTTGCACAAGGAGCCGTGTTTAATTCGGGTGGAAATTCTGGCGATCCCCCTATCCCTCCTCCGCCAGTGCCTTGTAAAAAGTACTTGATCTTTATGCGAACAGTTAGTCCAAAAAGTCCAGGACATTTTTGTGTGGATCCTTTTTGGACAGGTGATATTGATCCAAGGCGCCTCAGCCCTGCTGGTCGTGGATATGTGAATGGTTCCACCTTGATAGATGGCATGAGTATTATCGAATGGATTATGAAAGTATATGCAGATCAACAGTACTGTTATATTGGCTATGCCCGTAGCGATGAAGAGTACGAAAAATGGTGGCGTTATTATGCACCAAATTGGGAACGGGTTCCTTGTGGCCCTGCGGGTAAATTCTATGGCTCAGGTTCATTGGGTATAGTTAAACGGCCAAGTGATAAAGAATGGTGGAAAAATGTTTTCGTAAATCCAAGCGATTTTTCGAATGTTGCGATTTTACGAAAAGACGATCATATTCTCATTCAAAATATTCCATATAATACGGATATTTTAGAAGTGGGCCGTACCAAAACCCTTCTTTTAGATATACACACTTTGTTGGCGATAGAAAAAGGGCACTATACCGTACAAAATGGAGAAGCCCATCTGGGGCGTATCATAAAAACATTCAAACCTATGATACAATGTGGAGACGGTGGGTGTTGTACTTCCGATCCATCTCGAAAGGCGGTGATCTATAAGGATGTTTTCTTGCTAACAAAGAACGACGGAGCCTGTACTGCTGCTCAATTTATCCGTCCAGATGATGTGGAAGAAGAAGATTTTCATACTATTGAGACAGATATACTGGACGGTATAGCAAAAGTTGAAGGTGAAGGCGGCGGGGAATTAGGAATTATTGATCTGATAGATATAGAAGACTTAGGTGGTATTGTGTGCCCTGTAGGGGAGTTGATAGAAGATTTAATAGACATTACTATTGATGATATCCTTATTGGTAAAATTGTAAATCCGGTGGGTGACGAAATGGGCAATATCGTTGAATTGGTCATGGAGTTTGAAAACAAAGCCAGCCAAAGTGACAAAACAGCAGAGTCAGCCCCTTTATTGAGTGAAACTTACCCCAACCCTTTTAATCCGAGTACAAAATTTAGTTATACCTTATCAAAAGCCTCTAATGTGCATATTTCGGTGTATAATCTACAAGGAAGAGAAGTGGCGAAATTGGTGAATGGTCTCTACCAAGAAGCAGGAAGCCACCAAGTAACCTTTGATGCGGGGCATTTACCCAGTGGCACGTATCTTTATCGTATAACTGCCGGAAACTATTCCATTACCAAACAAATTCAATTGTTAAAATAGGCCATATGTATTAGGGTGCATTTTAAAACCTCTCAAAGTGCAGAGAAACATGTACTCACATGTTATTTAATCTGTGTGAGTAATATGGGTACTGATATTTTTGAAATGCACCCTATGTCTTATGTTCAACGAATAAATGTTAAATTTAATTTGGGATAAAAGATTAGACATTTTTTTAATTATTTTCAAATGCTGTTCGCTCAGTTTTGGAGAATTTAAAATAGGTACTTTTAAAAATCTAATTTAATTGAATTGAGGCTTTACAAGTATATAAGATCCTTATTGAATATTGGATTTGTCTATAAATTTTCGACACCAGAGTTCAATGCAAATCAAAGAAAGTAAGGTATAGCTCGAGTCAATTTTACCTTTGTCATTGGCGTGGATTAGCTGTTGGACACTTTTGGGGTCGAACAAGCCTCTACGGCGTAAACTCTGTTCACTCAAGACATCAGCTAATAAATCACGTAACTCAACTTTCATCCAATGTCTTAGTGGAACTCCAAAACCGGATTTGGGGCGGTAGATAACCTCTTTGGGTAGGTAGGGTTCCATAGCTTTTTTCAGAATCCACTTGCCTTCATGATTACGTTGTTTGAAATGGGGGGGGATTTTAGCTGTGAATCCTACCAAATCCAAGTCAAGAAAGGGAACACGCACTTCCACACCTGCTGCCATTGACATTTTATCTGTATAAGCTATGTTGTGATCTGTTAAAAAAAATCTTTGTTCCAAGGCAAGCATTCGCTCAAGGGGATGGGTGTTAACTGGTAATTCGGCAAGAAAATCTAGCATCGGTGTTTCGGCTTTGGAAGAACCGAGTACCGCTTGAAATTCGGGTGTGTAAAGCGCTGTTAAATCATTGCGCCCTATCCAACGGAAATAATTGACTAACCGCTCATCATTATCAAGTGAAGCGCCATTGAACAGTTTACGTAGCCGACGACCTAATACTTGTCGTTGGTTGAATGTGCTGGTTATTCGTTCTAATTCTAAACGCATTGGGCGTGGCAACCATGTCCAATAGCGTTCCGTTATCAGTGCCCGGTGGCGGCGATAACCAGTAAATAGGTCATCGCCACCAAGACCAGAAAGGAGTACTTTGACGCCTTGTTCTCTTGCTCGTTGACAGATATATAGGACATTTAAAGGTGCTGGATCGGCCAGTGGTTCATCTAATTGTGCGACCATGGCGGATAAGTCCTCTGCCATGCGAGTTGCATCAATACGAATAGTTTCTAATGGTACATTCAGATAGTTAGCTACTCGGCGAGCATAAGGTAAGTCATCACTAATGCCTTCTTCGCCTGAGCCTGCTGCCTCGATGGTAAAACAGTGTATGTTGGGATTTTGTTCACGCGCAAAGGCAACGATACTACTGGAATCAAGTCCGCCGGACAGAAATGCGCCAATGGGTACATCAGCAACCATTTGGCGATGTGTCGCTTGGCGAAGGTAATACTCTGTACCATGGATGGCTTCAGCTTGCGTTAGAAAGGAGGGGCTTTCGATACGGAATGCAGGAAGATGATACCATGTGAAACGTTCGACTATTTTTCCTTCTTGAACCCATAAGGCTTCTCCAGGGTTGAGTTTGCGAACTCCTTTTGTCGGTGTACCTTCGCCGGGACACCAGAGAAAACTGAGGTATCTGTTGATGGAAGCAACGTCTATCTTTCCAACATTCTCATGATATGAGGGTAAAAGATACCTCAGAGCCTTAATCTCACTAGCGAAAGCAAACGTATTATTGCTGGTAGCATAGTAGAGTGGTTTTACACCGAATGCATCCCGTACTATAAGCATGGCTTGGCGATCAGTATCCCACAAGGCAAAGGCAAAAATACCATTCAGCCTTTGAAGCATGGTAGTGATGCCATTTTCTAACTGTCGTTGAGCCAGATAGAAATTTAGTAGTACCTCTGTATCAGAATGTCCTCGGAAAGTATGTCCTTGTGCTTCAAGTTCTATGCGTAATTCACGGAAGTTATATATCTCTCCATTAAATACCAACACCACTTGACCATCGTCGCTGACCATAGGCTGATGCCCTGATGGCGATAGGTCAAGAATAGACAGACGAGTATGAGCAAGACCAATCCCATATGTGTGATTCTGGAAAAGGCCAGAATCATCTGGACCCCGATGACGTAGCTCCGCTAAAGCAGAAGACAAAGCATCCATCGAAGGATGGATACTTGGGAATGAGATATAGCCAGTTATACCACACATTATTTATTGCTTTAGTATTTATCTATGATAGTTTTGTTAGTAATAAAGTTAGTTTTGCAATATTTTATCTGGCGGGGAAATTATCGAGGGTAAAAGCATGTCCATGCTCATTCATCTTGTTTTTTAAAGCAGTGCGTTATATAAGGGTTTTACAAGGTATTACATAAAGCCTAAATTCAGACTCCTCAACCCTCGTTTCATCCTATACGGGCGACGTTTTCTTTGGACCGTATTAACTTTTCTGTAAGGCTTTGCTTTAGTATAATCTCCCATGGACCTCTATCGTCGGGAATGTGCCATATACCCCACAGTCGCCCGGCAGACGTGTCGTAACGTCCAGTATAAAGTACTTTATGCGCGCCAATGTATATTTTGCGCATCCGTATCCGCATGGCTTCATCTATTTTGCCCTCGAACGTAAAAAGCCCGACCTCATCTATCCCAGAGCCGGAAATTTGTCCCTCTCCAATGCTAATGCGCAGGCTTTCCATTTCTACACGCCCAACACCTTCTTGTGCCCACCATCCAATAGCCGAAACACTTTCTACCATAATCTAAAAAAACAAAGATTTATCTAAAACCCAATAAATATCCCGAAGCCATGAGGGTTAAAGTGCCAACCAATACACCAGATAATAATAAGCCTTTTCCAGCATGTGTATAGGGGGTAAAAACCAAAATAAGCCCCATTACCAAACAAAAGGTGACCTGAATATACATGAACAGCAGAAAGGTGACCGCGTAATAGTTTTGATGATTGGCATAAATGATCATGCCGATAACCAGTAGCAACCAGATCATACCATTGAAAAATAACAGACCTTTGGATGTCGTGCTCATGGTGGTTTAATTGTCAAGAAAGTGTAAGGGCTGTATTAGACGTCGCTAAGGTTAACAATCTTGCCTTTAGTTCTGAAAACAAAATACTGTTCCTCTCTTCCACAGAAGACGTAAACACCATGAAAAAGCCCAGTAATAAGCAAATTAAGAATGGGCCGATGATGAGAAATATAAAAGCAATAGCGGTGTCGTAGTTATCACCAATTGCTGTAGCGAACGTGACAATGGCTAATGTTAACCAAATAATGCCATTTGCCCATAAGATTTTCCGTACAGCAAGAGACATAACGAGCGTATTGATGTGAAGAATACAAGATACAACAAAATAGCTACTTGACATAACCGAGCTGGTCAAACTTTCTATTGTATCCGTTATTGATTGTCTATAAAAACTGGCGCCCTCCCCTTTGCACCAGTACCTTTTCGTTTGAATGTGCCAAGAACCCCACTAAGTGGTTATGATCTTTGTACGCCTTGTTGCCAGTATATGTGTGGACAAAAACAATATGAGTTGTGGACAAGTTTGCTTGTATAGCAGTGAAAAGTTTGCTTTATTTCATCGGGCCTCGCCCATATCCTTTATCCGCAAAAAACACGCTTCCTCTGGCAAAGCGCCCGTGTTCCACATGCAATACAAGATAAACCCCTTCTGGAAACGGTACTTGGGCTTTGTTTCGTGTGCTCAATAACGGATCTCCTTGTTTTTCCACTTTAACGACTTAACATAAAATCATGCCTGCAAAACCTACCCACCGCCCCTTGGAAAAGGACCTAAAAAAAGGTCTTGTTATTACCCGCACCTTCTCTATAGAAGGAAAATCCCCATTTGACAGCGTACAATGGGAAACTCGTACCGCGAGCATCAAAAACCATAAAGGAGAAGTCATTTTTGAACAATGCCACATCGAAATGCCACAAGCAATGAGCCTTTTGGCCTCAAATATTGTGGCAAGTAAATATTTTTACGGTGATGTTGGTGCGTCTGGGCGTTCTCCAAAAGACGGGGGCCGCGAGCATTCGTTCCGCCAGTTGGTACACCGCGTAACACGTACCATCACCGATTGGGGCAAGGCGCAACATTATTTTGCCACAGATGAAGACGCCGAACGTTTTTATGACGAGCTGACATGGCTTTGCGTAAATCAGTACGGCGCGTTTAACTCGCCCGTCTGGTTTAATGTGGGGCTTTATCATCAATATGGTATTCAGGATACGAGCGGAAAAACGATTTGGGGGTGGGATCGTGCGTTGGGGAAGGTAGTGGATGTAGATCCATATGCGTATCCCCAAGGCTCTGCATGTTTTATTATTGCCGTAGAAGACTCGATAGAAGACATTTGGAAGTTGATGGCCGAGAGTGCGCGTCTATTCAAGTATGGATCGGGTGTGGGTGCAGACTGGTCTAAGCTCCGCTCGTCGCAAGAGAAACTTTCGGGTGGTGGCCGTCCGAGTGGCCCTGTGAGCTTTATGCGTGTACAAGATGCAACGGGTGGGACCATAAAATCTGGTGGCAAAACCCGTCGTGCAGCCATTATGCAAACACTTAAAGTTTGGCATCCAGACATCGAGGAATTTGTGGCGGCAAAACCAGAGGAAGAAAAAAAGGCGTGGGCTTTGATTGAGGAAGGGTACGATGGCTCCTTTAACGGTCCGGCGTATGGTTCGGTCGCTTTTCAGAACGTGAACCAATCGGTTCGGGTGGACGATGCGTTTATGGAAGCGGCCACGCATCATCGGGCCTATCCACTTCGGGCCGCTCAGTCTGGAGAGGTGCTTGGCGAGACCGACGCGCACAAACTCTTGCTCAAGATTGCAGAAGGAACCCATATTTGTGGTGATCCGGGCATCCAGTACGAAGACACGATCCAGAAATGGCACACTGTCCCTCATTCCGGCCCTATTAATTCCAGTAACCCTTGTTCGGAATACATGCACGTGGACAATTCTGCGTGTAACTTGGCCTCGTTGAATCTTCGGCAGTTTCAGTTGGAGGATGGGACGCTGGATGTGGAGCGCTATCGGGCTGCTTGTCGCATTTTTATTACCGCTCAAGAGATTTTAGTGGACAATGCAGGCTATCCTTCTCCAGGTATCACCCAGAATTCGCACGATTTCCGGCCATTGGGATTGGGCTTTGCCAATCTTGGTGCGTTTATTATGGCGATGGGTGTACCCTACGACTCTCCAGAAGGTCGTGGGGTCGCTGGTGCGATTATGAGCATCATGACCGCAGAGGCGTATGCCCGCAGTGCCGAAATTGCCGCCAATCCGCAAATTGGACCTTTTACAGCCTTCGAGAAAAATCGTGAGGCCATGCTTGGCGTGATGCAGATGCACCGCAAAGCCGTCCTTGATATAGACCCCTCCTGCCCTATGGCACTTCGCACTGCCGCACAGGAATCTTGGGACATATGCCTAACCCTTGGTAAACAACATGGTTATAGAAATGCACAATCCACCGTGCTGGCGCCTACAGGTACAATAGGATTTATGATGGATTGCGATACCACAGGGATAGAGCCAGATATTGCCTTGGTAAAATACAAACTCTTGGCCGGACGAGGCGACGGGATGCTCAAGATTGTCAATAATACTGTTCCACAGGCACTGCAACACTTGGGCTATCCCACGGTACAAATTGAGAAAATCCTTGCCTACATAGACCAACAAGACACTATAGAAGGTGCGCCCCACCTAAAGCAACATCATTTACCCATTTTTGATTGTGCTTTTAAGCCTTATAATGGGTCACGGTTTATCCACCACCTGGGCCATCTTAGGATGATGGCCGCATGTCAGCCTTTTATATCAGGAGCCATTAGCAAAACGGTCAATGTCCCAGAATCCGCTACGATCGAGGAAATAGCGGAAACGTATGTGGAAGGTTGGCGCTTAGGTCTCAAAGCTGTGGCCATCTACCGAGAAAACTCGAAGCGGAGCCAACCTTTGGCTACTAAAAAAGGTGGTAATACCCAAAAATCGGGTGTTTCTTCTTCGGGCGATGGCGCTGCACCTACTACTACAACGCCCGAAGTGATCGAGAAAATCGTGGAAAAAGTGGTGTATAAACCCACGCGCCGCCGCTTACCGGACGAACGCCCTTCGCTGACGCACAAATTTTCGGTGGCTGGACACGAAGGTTATCTGCATGTGGGATTATATCCCGATACTAAAAAGCCGGGCGAGATATTCATTACCATGGCCAAACAAGGTTCTACCATTTCCGGTATGATGGATGCTTTTGCCACGGCCATTTCGCTGGCATTACAATATGGCGTTCCGGTAGATGCCCTATGCGAGAAATTTAGTCATATGCGGTTTGAGCCAAGCGGATTTACCCACAACCCACAAATCCCAATGGCCAAATCCATCACCGATTATATATTCCGTTGGATGGCACTGAAGTTTGTAGGGCACGAGGTGGAGGAAGCCGAAGATCCGTTCCACTTTACAAATCCACCTGATCTAAGCGACGGTAGTGAATCTACCAATGTGAATGAATTAGCCGTATCGGTGCATGTGGACACGTCTTCGGGCGTAAATCCACTTAAATCAAGTAGCCAAACGGCATTCCAAAATCAAGCCGATGCTCCCGGTTGTCCTTCGTGTGGCTCTATTACGGTTCGGAGTGGATCGTGCTATAAATGTATGAATTGCGGAACTACAACAGGTTGTTCATAAATGAGTTCAGGATGAGAAGGGCCTCAAACGGAGGAGGCCCTTTTTTTGTTCATGCGATAGCCCGATCTGGCCGCGATCCTTCATCGTTGTAACTTTCTTTTTTCCGTAACGATATACGAGTAATCAATCATCAATTACAATCATCATGAAGTACCTTGTTAAATCTTCGGACAATAAAAAAGTCTTAGGCGTATGTGCTGGCCTCGCCGCCTATTTGAATGTGGATCCCACTTGGGTGCGGGTAGGTGTTGCATTTGGCACGTTTTTTACCGGTTTTTTGCCTGGCATAGTATTATACGTCATTGCTGGCGCCATTATGCCGGATAATGCCCGGTAAACACAATTTGTTTCTGAGAGGGGTGGGGCACAACCCCGCTTTTTCTTATCCTTCGATACAATACGAAAAAGCATCTTTACTCAAACGCACTTCAAAGGTTCCATTGATAAACTGGACCGTTTCACTAAGGTTTTGACTATTCCGGAAAGCAGCAGTGAAGGTAACCGAAATGCGCGAAGCGTCTCCGTTGATGTAACGTACTACAACACTGGGATTGACAGAAGTGTCTAACAAAAATTTATTGGTAGGCAGGCACAACCCTAAATCCCACAGTCCGGTCATTTCTGCATTGAGCGTTGTTGCGCCCTCTTTTAAGGGGAACGTAAGTTGCAGGGTACGCTGTGAAGCCACATCAAAGGCTTGCGCTACTACTTCTCCCGATTTGTAGCTGCTGGGTTTGAGTGTAACGATACTACTCCATAAAACATTGTTGCGTTTTGCGGTGACCGTTGCTTCTGAAGGTGTTGGAGATTGGTTGGCATCGCAGCCAATTGTCAACAAACAAAGAGCGAAAGCAAAAAAGCGGGCGTATTTCATAGGTTCTGTGTTTTCTGGATGTACCCCTGATAACCGGACAATAACCAATGAGATTACAACCATTTGTGCGCCCGGTACCACTCAACTGTTTCCTTCATGCCCTGATAAAGAGGCGTTGCAGGATGATAACCGAAGTGGTCTCTGGCCTTTTGGATGGATAAGCGCCAAACGTGTTGCGCCTCCTTCGCTTTTTCACGATTAAGAGGCGGGTATTTTCCAAACCATCCTGCAATGGTTTCAAGTAAAACCCCCAAAGGCGCCACAAAACCAACAGGTACATGCAGGGTAAAGGGCTTTTTTTGCAGTGCATACGCAACCGTATCCCGGATCTGGTGCCAGCTATAATCTTCGCTACCTAAAAAATATGTTTCGCCAGAAGTACGGTCAGAGTGTGCGGCTTGTATCATCCCTGCTACCAAGTCGCGCACATACACCAAATTGAGTTGCGGTACATTCCCCTCTCCGACAATTGGACAAAAACCACGGTTTACGGACTGGATGAAGGTGAAAATATCGGCTTCGCGGGGGCCATAAACCGATGGTGGACGCACGATGGTGATCGGTAGGTCGCGCAGATAGGGGTGTATGGCCTCTTCCATTAGCGCCTTGCTTTTGCCGTACTGGCTAAGGGGACGCATCGGTGCTTCCTCGGAGAGGGGCGTCTCGGAAGGCCCACTTGCTGCCTGACTACTCGTGACCACTATTTTCCGTACTTGGGGGGTTGTTTGACGCAGAACGTCCAATAATCGGGTGGTGGCATTTACATTTGCCTCTACAAAATCCGACCAATATTTAGAACGGGTTAACCCGGCCACATGATAGACTTCATCCACATCTTTACAGGCGGTAGCCAAGGTGTCTCTATCGTCCATCCCACCCCAAACGGGTTCAATAGGTAGTCCTTTTAACCATTTCAAGTCTTTACGGACCAAGCAGCGCACGGTATAACCCTGTGCCAAAAGTGCTTCAGCCAAATGGCTTCCGACAAATCCAGTTCCGCCAGTTAAAAAAGCAAGAGGCATGGAGGTGATAACGCGCAGTGGGAGACAAATAAAACGGTTATAATGTGGTACTTAGGGCCTTCTATATCCATTTACAATACGGGTGCGCCATTTTCTCCTTCGGAGCCGATCATCGTTAAGGTACTTTCTCGGTCTTCGGCCATCAGTACCATTCCTTGGCTTTCGAAGCCACGCATTTTACGAGGTGCAAGGTTGGCCACCACCACCACCCGTTTACCAACCACTTCTTCCGGTGCATATTGCTGGGCAATACCGGAAAGAATTTGGCGTTTCTCGAAACCAAGGTCTATCTGAAGGCAAAGGAGTTTGTCCGCTTTAGGAACCCGTTCAGCCGAAGTAATGGTGCCCATACGCAAGTCTAATTTTGCAAAATCATCATAAGTGATGGTTTCCTTCAGTGGCGCAAAGGGGGCTTCAGGGGGCATTTCAGGCGCCACGGGATGCTGTGCAGCTGCTCTTTGGTGAAGAATATCAAGTTGGGTCTGAATGGCAGCGGCTTCGATCTTGTTAAACAGGATAGCCGGTGGCTGTACGGGCGTTCCAACTTCAAGGAGGGGGCGGGCGGCATCATCCCATCCTTTTGTTCCCGTTAGTCCTTTGGGTAAACTACTACGAATGCCTTTTAGGTTGAGCATTTCCCTCAGTTTTGCGGCGGCATCCGGTAAAACAGGTTCCATGAGCACCGAGAGCGTGGCACATATTTGTAAGGCCACATGGATGACATTACCCGCAGCTTGTTCATCGGTTTTCCGCAGATGCCACGGGGTTGTATCGGCAAAATATTTATTGCCTAAACGTGCAAGGTTGATTGTTTCGAAAACAGCATCCCGAAAACGAAACTCCTCATAACAAGTGCCAATTTTGGCGGGTAATGTGGCCAACTCTTCCAGAACCCCAAGATCTGCTTCCGAAGGATTTATGAGTGGCGGTACATGACCACCATAGAAGTTTTTAGTAAAGGTAAGGGCACGGTTTACGAAATTCCCCAAGACATCCGCCAATTCCGAATTGACGCGGGTTTGAAAGTCTTTCCAAGAAAAATCACTGTCCTTGGTTTCTGGGAAAATTCCGGCAAGGGCATATCGCAGCAAATCTGGCGGAAAGGCTTCTAAATATTCGTGCAACCAAACGGCCCAACCCCGGCTAGTGGAAAGTTTTTGGCCTTCTAAGTTTAGAAATTCATTGGCGGGTACGTTATCCGGCAAGACAAATTCGCCATGCTCGGCCAGCATAGCCGGAAAGATAAGGCAGTGAAATACAATGTTGTCCTTTCCAATAAAATGCACCAATTTCGTCTCGGCATCCATCCAATAGGTGCGCCAAAGATCGGGGTCTCCTTGCTCTTCGGCCCACTCTTTGGTTGCAGAGATATAGCCAATGGGTGCATCAAACCAGACGTAAAGCACTTTGCCGTCCACATCTATGCCCTCGGTGGCATCAGTGGGCACGGGAATACCCCAAGAAAGGTCGCGGGTCATCGCACGGTCGGCAAGCCCGGTTTGGAGCCAACTCCCCACTTGTCCGAGCACATTTTTTTTCCAGTGGCTTTTTTCACCTATCCAAGCCTCCAGCTTAGGCTGGAGCTTGCCCATGGGTAAATACCAGTGGGTGGTTTCTTTTTTGACAGGGGCGGCATCGGTAATGGCACTACGCGGATTGATCAACTCATCGGGGCTTAATGCAGTGCCGCATTTTTCGCATTGGTCTCCATAAGCATCCAGGTTTCCACAAATAGGGCAGGTCCCACGCACAAAGCGGTCGGCGAGAAAAATACCTGCTTCTGGATCAAATAGCTGTTCATTGGTTTTCCGGATAAACTTTCCTTTCCGTGCCAAGACCCTAAAAAAATCCTGACTTGTTTCGTAGTGTGTATGGGAAGTGGTTTTACCGTAATAGTCGAATGATATCCCCAGCCCTTGAAACGCACGGTGCATGACCTCGTGGTAGCGGTCCACAATGCTGTGCGGGCTAACGCCTTCTGCGCGTGCCTTGAGCATGATGGGTACCCCGTGGCCGTCGGAGCCACAAATAAACACCACATCACGGCCTTTTAACCGCTGATACCGCACATAAAGATCGGAAGGCAGGTACGCTCCGGCAATATGTCCAAGGTGAAGTGGGCCGTTTGCATAAGGCAATGCAGCGGTCACTAAGATTCTTTTATGGTTCATAGCAACAATAGGGAAGCCCGGTTATTCCGTTTTGTTATGGTCTATACAATGAATGGTAATATGCAACGTTTTATCGGTTTATACAAACGAAGGATGGGGGAAAAACAAAAGAATGCCGTCTTCAGGGCCGTGGCAAGTCGCAAAAAAACACTTATCCAACTCCATAACGCCTTCGTAAGACAAAAAAGACACCTCTTATTGTCTGCAAGTATTTTTGCAAACAGGGTGTCTTTAGTCGTTATTACACAAGTAAGTGTGGGCACTGATTGGGTGCGTAGCCCTCTCCTGCGATCAATCGGTATCAATAGCCGACTGATAGGCATCCACTTTTAATAAATTTTCCCATTCCGCCTCATTTTCCGCCGAAATGCGGATCATCCAACCGGCCTCATATGGATCATTGTTTACAACCGAAGGGTCATCATTTAGGTCTGTATTGATGGCTACTACGGTTCCAGCAAGGGGCATATACAACGAGGAAACCGTTTTGACGGCCTCTACTGTTCCGAACTCGTCACCCTCCGCAAAGGTGTCATCAACGGAAGGAAGTTCAACAAAAACAATATCACTTAGTTCACGTTGTGCAAAATCGGTAATGCCGATGGTGAACTGTCCGTCTGATTCTGAACGCACCCATTCGTGGTCTTTGGTGTAGCGCAGGTTTGCAGGAAATCGCAAGGCCATATAGGTATTTTTGTTTTTTTAATGATGAAGTATCCTTAATTGCCTCGAATATACAGTATAATTATGCCTACCGACAAAGAAGGAAAAAAAATGTTGTCCCTTGTGGGACACAATAATGGGGCTCAAATGCGGCATACAGGGACCATTGCCCTCTTCTGTCCACCCGTTTTTCTTAAACATGCACAACCTCTCCTAATAGGAAGGTTACGCAGTCGTTACCCCCCCTTCTGCCTCTTTGCGGCGCTTCATAAAAGCCAAACCAAGAAGGAGCAAAATCCCACCATAGCATAATATCGTAGCCACGCCAGCAATCGTTTTGCTGATGAAATGCCGTTCTGGTGTAAAGGCCATCACCACCGTATGTGTTCCGGCAGGCACTACTACACCACGCAGAATATGGTTCGTTTGGATGATTTCCGAGGGTTTCCCATCCACCGTTGCCGTCCAACCAGCGGGATAATATACCTCCGAGGCCACCATCAGTCGCGGTGTTTCGGTTTGGATGCGCCACTCGATGCGATTTGCGGTAAACGATTTTAGCTTTACCGACGTTTGCTTGCCGAGAGAATCGAACGGTGCGGGTTTTAAGCCGGGATCTCTGGCAACAAGTGCTGTTTTTCGCGGGTTAAACGTTGGATCTTGTAAAAGGAGCCATTTTTCTTGCGGTGTGTTGACCGTTTTGGTTTCTGACACCAGCCAAGCACGCGGCATCGGGTTCTCGCGCTCCAAAATCAGCATTGAAGAATCCTGCGCCACCTGAACGGGCTTGGTTCCGGGTAAGATCCCACGTGCAATGATATAACGAACGGCCATTAGGTCTAATCCTGTCATATTAATACGGCCTTCTTTGTCTTGCAATACATGATCCTGATAATCCTGATAGACTCGGAGTTTTGCAGCGCTATATCCCGATACGGTTTCGTAGAAAAAAGGCGTGCGACCGTCCTGAAACGGATCCAAAGCCATTGGAAAAGTCCGAAAATGCCCTGGACCTCCCGCTGCTTTTACCTGCTCTATAATCCAATCATCTATGCCGGGAATGATTTGTGCGGCAGCTTGTTCTTCTACATTGGTCTTTGGTTTGAGTAAATCGGTGGTATAATATCGGCTGGCCACGCCCCAAAGATCGGCCAAGACCAAGATAGAAAGTGCCAATTTAGCCGTCCATGCAGGAATCTTGTCTAATTTTGCCAAAATGAGCAAGAAGCCTGCTATTACGATAAAGAATAACGTGCGCAGGGCGTCCGATTGATAGCCTTCGAGGCGGTCTGTGCGGAATTGTGCGATATATTGTGGGGCTTCGGTACGCGCTGTTGCCAAGTCTATTTCCTGTCCTTGTTGACGGTATTGTTGTACCATCATTTTTGCGATTTCTTCGGTCTCGTTGGGTTTTTCAAATGTAAATAGGGCCGATTTGAACAAGATGAGTATTACCATCAAGGCGGTCATACCACCTATGGTGTAATACAACGGTTTCGGATTGATTTTGCCTGTCGGATCTGGCTGAAGGGCTTGTTTCAGCCCCAAGACTGCCAATAAGACCAGGCCCATTACCGAGATAATCAGCCACGTTTCGGGGACACGAAAAGCGTTAAAAAGCGGGAAATAATGGAACATGGGTTCGTTGATGAATGCTGCATTTTGCCCCAACGCAAACAAGATGGTGAGCAATGTTCCAGTCCCTAATGCCCAAACCACTTGTTTACGTGACCAAAGTAGTGCAAAAACTGCGAGCAATATCACAACCCCTCCTATGTAATGAGGGCCGCCAGTAAAGATTTTTGCCCCCCAATACGCCTCCTGCGACCCGCCCCCATACGCCCGAGAAAAGAGCAATGTCCAGAGTTCGCCCCACCCCTGACTCCAGTTCATGGCGTAAGTCCAGTCTAAAGCCCCCGATCCTCCTCCTTCCGAAGCCCCGCGTGTGGTAAATGCCTTGTACTCGGCCAAGGGCCAATAGGGCTGTGCTACCATCAGAACAGCCAATAGCACGCCCATAACCAATAAGCCGGTGGCAACTCCAAAAGACTTGGTTTCGCCTTTTCGTCCGGCAGCCACAGCTTCAAAAAGCCACCATATGCCTAATATAAAAGCCACATAATAGGTAATCTGAATGTGGTTGGAACGCAAATTTACCGCAAGTGCGGCTGCAAACAATAGGCCAGCGAGCAATTTTGGTTGTCGTAGCACATTCAGAAAAGCCAAGATTAGCCATGGCGTCCAAGCTAAGGTCGAAAACTTGGTATTGTGGCCGGCCAATAAAATCAAGGGTAGATAGGTGGTAAGGCTATAGGCAAAAGCACCAAAAAGCCCCAGTAATTTATCTTTCGTCAGGTAAAACCCCAACCAGTACATCCCAAACAACATGATCAAAAATGGTACAAACGGAAAGGCCAAGAATTGATTGAGGTTCCGGACAATGGTGTCCATTTGTGGAATACTCACGGGATAATAGACCGAATACGCAGGCATTCCACCAAAACCATTTGGAATCCAAAGTGTTTGTTCTCCGGTTTGTGCCTCAAAGTCAATAGCAGATTTGGCCATGGCACGGGCGTGAACCACATCTGACCCGACCAATGACTTGTCGCCAAAGGTGGTAGCAGAGAAAAACACAACCGCTACCAATAACATCAGTACAGCACAGATAAGGTGTTGGGTAGGTTCAGAGAGGCCCTCCCAAAACGAGTTCTGATGCGACGTCTGAGAGGTTCGGTTGGTGCGGGAGGTTGCCAGTACAGGCTCGGATACAGGTCGGGCGGTGGGGCGATTGGACTTGGCCATAATGGAATCACTGAATTGAAAAGGTGAATTATTCGATCACTTTGGGTACGCGGAAATAGTCGGCATCGGCGTCAGGCGCATTTTTCAAGGCGTCTTCGTGGGTAATGCGGTTTAGGTAAACATCTTCGCGCAATACATTCCCCCAGTCTTGGAGGTGAGTCATCGGCTCAATGCCCGTCGTATCCACCTCGTTTAATTGGTCCATATATGCCAGAATTCGGTTCAGGTCGTGCTGATAGTGTTGCACTTCCTGTTCTGTCAGGCGTAAGCGTGCCAAAGAGGCCATTTCTTGTACGTCTTTTTGTGTTACCATGATTGTTCAATCGGGGTTGTTTGGATCTTTTGTGAAGGTGATGCGCATTTTGCGTGCTTACCTTGAAAGATTGAAGATAATGAACTTAGATCGAAGGTAACGAAAAACACGGATGAACTTTTTGGGTCTTTAGGCGACACCCTCCCTTCGGAAACGTGCTGGTGTAAGACCTGTATGGCGTTTAAATGCTTCATAAAAGGCTGTTCTCGAACTAAAGCCGCAGGCTTCTGCAATGGCTTCGATGCTTAGGTACTGCATTGATGGCTCTAAGAGCTGTACTTTTGCAGCCTCCACACGGTAATGATTTATAAACTCGAAAAAGGATTTGCCAGCCTCACGGTTGATCGCCTGAGAGACCACATAAGCCTTTAGACCCAGTTTGTCGGCCAGTTTCGAGACGGTCAGGTCCACATCTCGAAAAACCTCTTCTGTCTCAAGTGCCTTAAGAATCCGTACAAACTCAGCCTCGCGAGAAGGTTGTCGGGTTTCGGAAGACTGCGAAGTAATAGGCTCCGAAGCTACTTCTAATGCAGAGCCATCGGAGCCATTATTCCGTATTTCAGAGGACAGGGTTTGTGGTGCCAACGAAAGTGGCATTACCATAATGGGCTTGGTGATATTACGCCACATCACGTACAGAATGGCCGGGATCATAAAAATGGCGGTATTTATTTGCATCAACACCGGGCGTTGTAGGACGGCAATTAGACTTAAGAATACCAAAAAAGCCACCAGCTTGATCCACAATAAATCATACACCCATTTTGCATGAAAACGTCGTGCATCGGAAAAATAATCCCTTGCGGCCTTTAGATATACATGCAGTTGAAAAATGGAAGCTGTTGTATAGCCAATAAAAACAAATAAATAACTTATGTTAAAAAAGAGATATCGGTTTACCCTTTGGACGGGGCGCCCATACTGCTGTGCCATTTCTAACATGCTTTCCGGCGGGGTAACGAGGAGATCATAGCCTGTAAACAACAGAAAATAGGTTAGAGGAATGAGCCAATGTACCCACATGCGCCATCCATATCCAACGGGCTTCCCTACAAGTCTCAGGGCATAAAAATACACAAGGATCCGTACAACCGGAATCGTCACTAAATTCAGATCGAGCAGATACGGTGCATGAACAAAAATGTGGTTAGATTTGAGCAATGAAAGACCAAAGTTGGCTGACTGAAGCCCAAAAACGGCAAATAAATAGGCATTACTCCATCTTGCGCCTTTCATCCCCAAAAAGAAAAAGGACATCAGAATACCCTGTATCACAAGGGCGATGTTAAGAACCTCGATGGTTGGCATGTATAACGTTCTGGTACAAAGGTATGGCACTTTGGTGTCTTGGATTTAAAATACGGCTTCTCGGGTCGTTTTTCCGTACTTTTGACCATAAACTTCAACCTTAGTCGCATGTTCTCAATGGGATCTCGTCTGCTCATCTTGTTATTATGGACCTTTTGGGGTTGTTCACCCCAACTTCCCGCGCTGAAAGACATGGCGGGAACACCACTTTTTAGGCTCCAATGGCAGCCCATAGATAGCCTCAATTATCAACTACCCACACATGTTCGGGTTTTTTATGGGGTAGATTTGGAGGTGCCGCTCCGAGCTTGGTATGTACACATCCAACCAAAACAAGGGCGCTTACCCATGCGCGTATTGGCCGCTCAAGACCCCGAAGACCGCCGTGAAACCGCGTCGCAACTTGCCTCCAGAACCGAGGCATGTGTCTTGTTGAATGCAGGATATTTTACGATGAACAAAAAACCCGCTGATCATGTAGGCTTGCTGATGACGGACGGACAAATTCAGTGGCCTGCAACGGGGCTTATCGAACAAAACAAGATACCGTACTACGTTAGCCGTGCTGCCATGGGAATTACCGCCGAAGGAAATGCAGAATTGGCTTGGGCTACTTCAGATAGTAGCATGATTTACCGATGGTCACGTCCGCTTCCGAATTTCATTGGACATGCTTCCTCCAAGCCTAAACCCAAAAAGTCGCAACGCTGGCGTGTCGGACAAGCCATTGGGGCAGGCCCTATGGTCGTTTGGGACGGTAAAACAATTTATACTGCAATGGACGAATTGTTCTGGCGCACATCCATTCCCAATATCCATCCTCGAAGTGCGGTGGGAATAAAATCGGATGGCTCGGTGGTGTTGATGCTCGTGGATGGACGCCAAACCGTAAGCCGTGGCGTTTCTCTGACCGAGTTGGGAGATTTGATGCGTAGTGTC
The DNA here is from genome assembly GCA_002344075.1 of Bacteroidetes bacterium UBA2364. Lineage (GTDB taxonomy): Bacteria > Bacteroidota > Rhodothermia > Rhodothermales > UBA2364 > UBA2364. The sequence continues at coordinate 329 of DDTM01000016.1, read as the reverse complement.
GGTGCTACCCAAGCCATGAATTTGGACGGTGGCGGCTCCTCTACTTTGGTTGTGAAAGGGCAATTGCTGAACCGTCCAGTAGGAGGAACCACCCAACGCGAGGTTGTAAGCGCCATAGGTGCGTGGTGTCAATAATCATGCACCTATGCTAATTGGTGGCCTCGATAGGTGGACACATTCATCACATCGTTTGTGGCGTAGGGACGGCAGAATGATCGAGGCTTGGGGAAAATAACAGGGCATTTTGTGTGACACAGTGCCGTTCTAATGATTTTCAACAATCTGGTTTACCTTCTCAATTGATATATTGAGGGGTGTCCATTAAAGAA
>DDTM01000126.1 GCA_002344075.1 Bacteroidetes bacterium UBA2364 | reverse complement strand
ACCACACCGCTTGTTGCATCTTGGATCAAGGGCGGCTCGCCATCTCCCGCCCGGACATCAAAAATTGAACCAGAAAAACAAGAATCGAATACAAACAGGATATGACGAGGCTTATCCGTCTGTCTCAAAAAAGTATCCACTTGATCCATCGGGACCGAGCGGATCTTAAACAAGGCTTCGTTTTGGCTGGGATTGGGTGCATCCGTCCCCACGATATACCCCATGTAGTTATCCGCATCCCCGTAACTGAGTTTAAGCGAATGCCCATGACCTGCAAACCAAACCAGCATACGGCTTGCTTTTTTCTCATACGCCAACTGGAAGTCAGACAACGCGGTGCGGATGCCCTCTCCCGTCAGGTTCTGTTTCTCAATCACGATAAAGCCTTGCCCTTCCAGCACGCGCCGGATTTCAGGCAGGTCTGTTTTAACCCCGTTCAGGTCCTCCCAGCCCACGCTATAGTCGCTATTGCCAATCAATAACGCATAACTGCCCTCGTATGAAAACAGCGTCTGCCCATTCCGCATCTGGATGGGCACACCACGCTCTTGCGCCAAGGATACCTGACTTTGGACAAGCAGTACGAGGATGATTAGAAATTTTGTGCGCATTTTTTTGGCGTTTTATGAACAATTATTCAATCGGTTTGGTTTACGCATGAAGAGCCTTCCGGAAATCCCGACGGCTCTTCATGCGCTGAAAATAAAAGACAAACAAGGCCTTAGAGGGGGTAGGCTCTTGATCACCTTCCAAGTGGTGGATCGTGGTTTATTCTCCCAAAAACCCCGAATAAGGATCGTATTCGTTTTGATACACAAGGTCTCCGGCATCATAGGTTACCCGCATTTGTCCATTGATCTCACGCAGGGTTAGCTGTTTTTGTACCTGAAAATCGTAAATTTTCTCCGTATTTCCTATACCATGAAAGCTCATATCAAAGAAAACCTTGTATCGGTTAAGGTTGAGCGATGGTTCTACCCGTATATCCGATTCCAAAGTATATTCATACGAGGAGAACCGCTCTAATTGTTGGCGAATAAAATGAACAAATTCCCCTCTTGAAATGATTTTATTGACGTTTTGTCCGTTTTGCTTGCCTTTGTATTGCACCTTTTCATCAAACAAATCATACAACCCATTACCGCTGTAATCATTATGGGTAGCGATGTAGGTGCTGGCAAAATTCCGCGCCTGCTCAACAAGCGGTTGTAAATACTGTTCACTTTCAGCCAATTTTTGTTGAGGCTCTGGTGCATTCGGAAACAAAGCTGTAGCCGCCCTAAACGACTCGCTGGCTTTGGCATACCAACGTTCTTGCAAGTATCCATTGCCCGCTTGTACCGCATCCACAAAACCTTTGCACATCTGAATTCGGTCTTGAACAAACGGCGTATCTTGATTTTCCCGCGCACTCGTAAAAGCCAAATAGGCATCCGAAATTCGGTTATCCTGCAACAGTTGTTCTCCTTCCCGAATGGCTTGGTCATACCGATACTGTTTCATATAATCGCTTTGCCAAAAGAGCAAACCAATAACCGCGATGGTCAAAGCCACCAACCCGACGATTAGCCATCTGCGATACCGAGGCTTGGCAGGCTCCGGAGGCGAAACGGGTGCAGCGAACACGGGCGCAGGTGCCGGCGGAAGTTGTTCCCCCGCAAAGTCCGGCTGCGTGGTGGGCACGCCCTCAATCCTAATGGGTTGTTCATAAGCAGGCGTGCCCGAAACAGGTGCTGTTGGTAACGACTCATACACAGGCTGAAATGCAGGAGCCACCGGCTTGGAAATCGGGATGGTAGGCGAAATGGGCTGAAAGGGGGCTGCCACTTGATCCACATTACGCAAGGCCGTAAGCCACGCATCAGCATTGGGATGGCGCTGATCGGGATTGCCCAATAACCCCAATTTTAGCAGGTTTTTGCGTGCCACATCTACCGGTAAGTCCTCCACATAAGAAACGGGAGCGCCTGCGGTTGGATGATCTGGATGCAGGAGATACACCCATAAAGCCGATAATCCGTACACATCCCCTTGTACACGAACCCCTTCCCCTTCTGGCGCTGAAAAGAAGTCTGAGGTTCCACCCCCTAAATGCCCCAAATTCAACAACAACCGCTGATCGGCATCTGCAAGCCAGATGGTATCCGGCGCACAACGTCCAAAAGCCACTTGCTGGCTATGCAACCGCTGGATCACATCCAAGATAGGCGTAAGCACCTCAAGGGTGTGCTCCCAAGACCAAGCACCCGTTGTGTCCACGTGTTGCTGCAACGTTTGCGACGGCGGGGCGCTAGAAACCCAATACACCGTTCCGCGCTCTTGCATAACCAGCCGCACCGGAATGATATTGTTATGCCTAAGCGTTTTCCGTTTCTCTAACTGATGTATAACCCGGCTACGTTCGTCTTCTCCTACCTGCAAAACCCGCTTCTCGTTAGGGGGGCGATAAGCACGCCCTGCCGGATAGTATTCATAAATCAGACAAGGCGTATTACGGTCTTCGTCCCAGCCCCAATAGGTTATGGTGTTGGCGGACACAAGTTTCAGCCGGCCAATACGGTAATTATGGTGTAAAACGGATTGTAAAGGAAGTGCTTCGGTTGGGCGGGGTAACACATCCGAAAGTACAAAAGCACGGGTAATTGCTGCCATAGCCATGTCCTATTTTTTAATGTACTCAGAAATCAGGTTTACCATCCGAATGATGTCGGCGTCTTTAACTTGCTCTGAAGTGCTGTTCCTCACCTGTAAATGGATGTAAGGCTCGTCCCCTCCAGCTAATAACCGGATATAATGCTGCCGAACAATCGAATAGACCAAGAGGCAGCCAATTCCCGTCAAAACGAGTACGATACCCTCCTTACTGCCCACAACGAAGCCGCCCAAAAAAAGGCCAATCCCCCAAAACAAGAGGCTCTTACTGCGTTCGTATCCCCCTTCTACGGCTTTGATATTTGCAATAGGAATGCGCAGCACCGTATAACGAAAGAAACTCGTATTGGTCAGGCTCATCTCCCTCACATTCATCCGAAATGCACTTTTTTCACCTATTCCAGTGCCTTGCATGCCCGATAGCACCAAATGAAGTAACCCCGCAGGGCGTGCCTTGAGTTCAATCAAGTTATCCTCCATGTATTCATCAATCTGGAGGGATTGGTAAACCCACTTGATCGAAACTCCGCCGCCTTTTTTGTTGCTGTAGATCAGCTTAATCAGTAAAGCGACGATCATAATGGAGGTAAACGGAGACAGTGTGTGAATGATGGAGTTTAGCATACAGATTGGGTTTTATTGGAAAATACAAATGACCCTATGAAAGGAGCGCTTTTTGCCATACAACATGTTTTAACATACTTTTTTAACATCCAATAAGAATATTTTCTATCAAAAAAACAGACTCATTATGAAGTTAAGATAAAAAGCTATTGGCTATCACGCCATACCTAAAAATGACCATTTGGTTTAATAATGCCCACATAGAAGCGAATCTTCACAGAAAATACAGGTCACATTTGCACGATACGAAGTGTTTGGGCGCATGACGATCCCTAAAACGGGGATAAAAAGGGCGCACGGTTTTCAGTTTATAGGCCAACTGATTAGCCAAGAGTGTGTTTACGGAAAGCGTTAGACTCAACACCAACATGAGACAAGCTAACCCTAACCCCCAAAAACCCAAGGTTATCTGGGCATCATGATGCGTAAATAAGCCACTTCCAAAAGAAAATCCAGCCACGCGAGGGAACGATCAGCATCATACCCAGAAAGAAAAGATTAAAGGTGAAGATCAGGAGATAAGCTGGGATAAGACCTATTTGTTGGAGATCAGGCTGTAGCGGACTTTGTTGTTGCCAAAATGTAACCAGATGAAAGGCGTATGTCATGCCTAAGAACACATCAAAAAGTGGGTATGCCTCCACGGAAAAACCAATGCGAACAAGGAGTAATAGAAGGGTATAAAATGGTAGAAAGTAGGGCGCTAATGCGATGAGGGCATTTCCGCTCCCTGCGTATTGCACATGCCCTTCATCCCGCGCTGCATTAAAGGCGATCATGCGGTTTAAAAACAGCATAGAAACCACCATGTGCAAAAGTTCGTGGGTAAATACTTTTAAAAAGGCTATGCTATGACCAAGGCGCCCCGATGGATTGCGCCAAACCAGTATTTCAACGACGGCGTAAAGCCCCATTCCCAACAAAATCACCTCGTACCGCGCCCACGCCACCCGATGTTGTGTATATAAGGCTTCGATCCGCCCTCCTAATGAGAACACCAAAAAGGGTAACCAAGCCACACAAAACGCCGCCAAGAGCCACGTAAACAAGGATTTATTTGGATGTTGTAAATGTTCCATGACTTATTTATTATAAATTGGTTTGGTTTGTTCCTCGGTTGTAACGATTTCCCCAAATGCGTTTGGATTTTCCTAAACGTCTTTCTCCAACGCCTCTGCGAGGCCAAGTTTACTTCGTTCCGCACATTTTGGTTGGTATTAGAAGCCTTGCTCACCAAGACCAAGATCAGCGTACAGGACTTGATGCCTTTGGTAATGCCTTCTGTCCAATCATGCCCTTGCCGTAGGTCTTTTTTATCAAACCAGAGGGGATAGCCTAATGCGGTTAGGTGGTTATAAACGTTCCAAGCCGTTGCAAGGTCTTGCGAGGCATAGCTTAAAAAGATGCGGTTTGGTTTTGGTGTACTACATGACAACAGATGCGTTTGTGCTGCCAGAAGATACAATAAAAAGAGAGGTTTAGGTCGTTTTTTTGCCCTTGCGACAGAATTTACGGAATGTCGAGTATTTTGTGGGTTTGTACGCTGACGCGCCATGTGGGGTGTTCGAGTGCAGCTTGTATCGCCAAATATTGTGCGGCTTCTTTACGTGTTCCGTCTTCGGGTTGGAGCCAACAGGTTGGTAGGTGGAGCGCGGGGCGTAGTTTGGTCGTGCGGATCCGTTCTGCGAGGAGGGGATACTGGGCTGGCAGGTAATCTGGAACCACCAGTTTTAGTTCGTCGCAATATTCAATGCGGAGTTGTTCATCGGGTAATTTTGGGCTACAGACGATCCAGTCGGGCGGATATAATTGATCGTTAATCGTAAATGTATCTTTAAGAGAGAGGGTTCCATTGGTTTCTATGGCCACTTCAAAATGTTCTTGGTGGAGTGCTTGAATCAAGGCTGCATCTGCTTGGAGCAGGGGTTCGCCTCCGGTTAGTACACAAAACCGGATTTTTCCACCGATTCGGCACATTTCGTTTACCAATGCTTCAGCGGTATAAAAATGGCTGTTTTCCTTCGTAAAATCGGTGTCGCACCATATCGGACATGCTGCCTTGTTTCGTCTTGCATCGGTATTTCGGTCTTGCTCGTATCCGCTCCACATATTACAGCCCACAAAGCGGACAAAAACAGCGGCACGTCCGGCCATTACACCCTCGCCTTGTAGGGTTTTCCAGATTTCCTTGATCCGATATTTGCGCATTTGCGTTAAACCCATCCTTTTGCTTTTGCTTCTTCCCATCCTTTTGCACGCAAGATAGAGGCCGGATTGTCTAACCGGCCATACCCCCATTCGTTATAGGTGGTTCGGTCGCCGTTATAATCGGTATGAGATTCGTCGCGCACCACCTCTAATACGCCCAATTCCTTCGCCAACTTCCACGTTTCGGCTTTGTTGCGGTACATCAAGGGGGTGTGGATACGAATATCGGTGTCTAGGGCCAAGGAGAGGCTGGTTTGGGTGGCATCCATAAAGACCCGTCGGCAATCTGGGTATCCGGAAAAATCGGTTTGACAGGCTCCGATCACCAAGTCGTGGATCTGGTGTTGGTAGGCAAAACCAGCGGCAAGTGTGAGGAATAAGGCATTCCGAGCAGGGACAAATGCGGCGGGTAGGTTTGGGTTTTGGGCATGATTGGCCGAAACGTCTAAGTGGTGTTCGGTGAGGGCCGAGCCGCCCAGTGTGCCTTTAATATTGTAAACCGTAAAAGGAACCTTGGCGCGTTCGGCGATCTTTCGGGCTTGTTGTAGCTCTATTTCGTGTTTTTGGCCGTAATCAAAACCAATGGCCCATACCCGTTCAAATTGTACTTTGGCCCAGAATAAACAGGTGGTGGAGTCTTGTCCGCCGGAGAACAAAACCAATGCGGTGTCGGGGGTTGGGTTCATTGTTCTGGGGTTTTATCTGGAATGCTTAGGGTAAGGGTGGCGTAGCAGGTTTCGGTTTCAGCCACATTTACACGAATGGCTGAGACGCGGTGGTGTTGAAGGGTGGGCAAGTGTTGCGTAAGGAGGAACTCGGCCACAAAGCGACAAACGTTCTCGGTGGTGGAGTCATAGGGCAAGACAGCGTGTTTCCATCTGGTTTGTTGTACCACCTCCAGCAATTGGGTGTCGGTATCTGCCACAAAAATGCCATGATCCCATTCATCTATTAGAGGGGCCAATAATTTTTTAATGGTCTGAAAATCAATCAAAAACCCGCGTTCGTCTGGCTGCCCTTCCAACTCTACGGTCATGCGGTAGGAATGTCCGTGCAGGTTACTACATAGACCCTCGTGCCAAGCAAGCCGATGGGCTGCTTCCCATTTAAATTTTTTGGCGACAATGGTTTTCATGCTATTGTTTCTTTCCTATTGTTGTTTCCGACTGTCTATTTCACAAACCGTGTGAATTCCACCGCGAACATTATACACAGTTTTTACCACCACATATTCTGCATCTTTCATTTCCCGTTTTAGGTCTTCGTAGATATATGCGGTTACATCTTCTTGCGCGACCCCGATTTGTCGCCAAGACATGAGGTAATATTTCAGGCTTTTCAATTCCAGCACCCAAGATTTTGGGACATATTCAATACGGATAGTGCCGTAATCGGGCAAGCCGGAAAAAGGACATAAAGCGGAAAACTCTCCTTTTTCGGTTTCATAGCTCACCACCTGCCGAGCCGTGTGTGGATAGGGCATTCGATGGATTTCTTGTTGGCGCGTTTCCGGAGCGCGGAATAGCTCGATGCGGCCTTCGGGAACAATGTTATACTGTGCCATATAGGCAAGTGCCTGCTCGGTATAGGCCAAGGTATCTGCTTGGAGTTTTTTGAGGTATTCCGGGTCTATTCCGGTTTGGGTATCATCCATGTATATAAGGTCTCAGATTGAATGTAGAAACGGCATATAAGATACAGTCAGGGAGATCCGGTGATCGTTAATTGTTGCCCAAACTCATTTCTTGCAGTTCCGAGTCTCACTTTGATATTGAAGCGGGAGGTTCTCTATGAAGAATTATGTGATGGTTATGATTGTAAAGTATTATAAAAGTGTTTATATAATTGTATTTGATAGCGCGAAGGTGAATGAATTGAATTTTCAGTAAGGGCGTATAATCCCAAAAAGCGTGTAAATGTTTAAATTTTGGTGTCACTTTCTGATCAAGGCACGAAAGTTGAAGGAGTTTGGCACAGCGATCTACGCTTCGTGTGTGGATAGGCTTGATAGAAAAACATCCCAACTTTACGTGTTAGCATATATGAGTTTCTTGTTCCGCCTTCAGGTATCAAAAATAAGCGTACTTGGCAGTGTCATTTTGTTGCTCCAATCGGTGGTGTGGGCTGCTGGTCCTGGACACACTATAATGGGCTATAACCCTGAAAAATCAGTTGGTTTTGTCATTGAGGGGCAAGAAGCTTTTTCGGTAACCGACTCTGGCCGCTTGGTGTCAGCGTGTATGGCGTTGGATGAGGGCGGCGAGGCGCAGTGGGTGGATGTGCAGGTTGCCACTTTGGGGAATTCCGTTCGGAATACACTTGAAGTACGGGATTGCGACCAAAACCTTGTTGCTGTGGCGTCTTTGAAGGTGGGTTCCAACCGAATTCCGGTTAAGTCGGAAAATGCCGTTGGTCTGGTGCTTTCATGGGCTGTTTCAGGCGAAGGGGCAGTGCTTAAAAGTTGGGTACTTGGGTTAAAAGAGCCGGAAGAAAAGGCATCGGTACAAGCAACTGTGGTGGCGAATTCCATGTGTAATTGTAGCATGACAACGCCCATCACCAATGAGGCAGATGTATTAACTCCTACGGCAAGCTCATTGGCCCCTACGAGTATTCTTTCCGCCAGTGCAACAGTGACCCGTTTAACCAGGGCGATTGGTGCGGCGAAAGCCATTGAGTTTGTTAAAAACAACAACAACGGGACCTTCGATGTCCGGTATCGGGTAACGGTACAAAACTTAGGTTCCACTACTCTTAGTAGCGTACAAGTAACAGACAACTTGACCACTGCCTTTTCTGGGGCCACGTTTTCTATTGTGGCTGGCTCGTTGAGTGCAAGCGCGGGTTTGACCATTAATGGTTCCTTTAATGGGGGAAGCGATCAGAATCTTTTAACGGCTGGTGGGACATTGGCGCCGGGTGGTTATGGATCTATTTTCTTTACGGTACGGGTGACACCGGGGGCAAATTTAGGTCCATATTATAATTATGTCACGGCGACAGGTGTAGAAAATGGGACTACCATTTCGGATGTTTCGGACAATGGTACGGCCACAGATCCGAATAATAATTGTAATGCCTCGGAACCTGGCGAAGACGATCCAACGCCCGTAACATTTACTGAAAGTCCACGCATCGGGATTTCTAAACGGGTAACGGCACTAACGGGCACAACGGCGGCCTTCAATGTTTCGTTTAGCATGGTGGTGGAGAACTTTGGGACCACGCCGCTTAGTAGTGTGCAGGTTTATGACGACCTCTTTGCGGCGTTTCCGGGCACTTCATTTACGGTTTCTAATCTTGCAGCAACGGGTACCTTGGCCATAAATAGTGCTTACAACGGCACTACCGATGTGCAATTGCTGAATGCGGCCAGTTCTACGCTTGCTGTTGGCGCTACGGGAACGATTTCGTTTGACGTGGCCGTAACGCCGGGAGCAAATACGGGGCCTTACTATAATACGGCAGTTGTAGGGGCGTTTAGTCCAACGGGCCAACCTGTGGCAGATCAATCTACCGATGGGCCAGATCCGGATCCCAATGCAACGACCTATGCCAATGATGATGGCGAAAATATTCTAACACCCGTTATTGTTCCCTCGCCTGTCATGGCCGATGTCCGCGTTACCAAAACAGTGGACAACGTGGCGCCAAGAGTGGGCCAAAACTTTATGTACACCATTAATGTGCATAACTTTGGTCCGAGTAATGCCACCAATCTCATTGTTCGGGATTTGTTGCCTGCGAGTTTGACGTTGGTTCAGGCAAATGCTTCTCAGGGAAGCTACACCAACGGTACGGGTGATTGGAACATTGGGAGCCTACCTGTTGGCCAATCGGTGATTTTACAACTGACCGTTAATACCACCTCGACCTCGGCGGTGGTCAATACGGCGGCAGTATTGTCGCAAACCGAGACCGATCCGGTTTCGGGTAACAATACTTCTTCTGTCACCATACTGGCGAATAATCTGGCGGATGTATCGGTATCTAAAACCGTGAGCAATGCTGCGCCGAGGGTGGGTGAGACCATTACGTTCACAATTTACGCCCAGAATTGTGGCCCACAAACGGCCACCAATGTGCAAATCACGGACTTGCTTCCGGCCGGCTTTACCTTGGTGCAGGCCAATGCCACACAAGGGACATATAACAGTACGACAGGTGTTTGGAGTGTCGGCACCTTAGGTGCCACTTGTTGTAAGCAGGCGGAGTTGCACCTAACGGCCATTGTGAACACGTCTTCGCCATTGACCAATACCGCAACCGTTACAGGAATGGATCAAACCGACCCCATACCATCCAATAATACCTCCTCAGTTGCTATCAATCCCTCAAATCCAGTAGATATTTCCGTTACAAAAACGGTAAATAACCTGACCCCGCTGTTAAATGAAGTGGTGACGTTCACCATTTCGGCCCAGAACTTAGGCCCCAATCCGGCAACGGGGGTAGCGGTTACAGACCTTTTGCCCGCTGCTTTGACCTTGTTGCAAGCCAGTCCGATGGTGGGGACTTATGCCTCTGGAACCGGAATCTGGACAATTGGAGATCTGGCGGTCGGACAAACGGCGATCCTTCAAATAGCGGCCCGTGTAAACGCGACCTCGGCAGCCATTACCAATACCGCAAGTGTTACGGCTGTTACCCAAACCGAAACAATTACTTCTAATAATACTGCTTCTGCCACCTTGTTGGCGACGAACCCGGCTGATTTGCGGGTTGCCAAAACCGTTAGTAATCTGGTTCCCAATATCGGGGATACGGTTACCTTTACGGTCGTAGTGAGCAATTATGGCCCGAATGATGCGAGTGCAGTGGTGGTGAATGACCTGCTTCCGGCGGGATTAACGTATCGTCAAGCGAGTGCCACACAAGGAACATATGTGAGCGGAACGGGTGTTTGGACTGTGGGAGCCTTGCCAACGGGGCAATCGGCAATGTTACAAATTGCGGCAACGGTTGCTTCTTCGGGTAGCTTATCCAATACGGCAACGGTTTCCAATTCGCCGGAGACCGATCCTGTTTCTTCGAACAACAGTTCTACGGCCACCATTAGCGGAACGGCGGTGACAACTACGCCTATGGCGGATGTTGCCGTTTCTAAGACAGCGGACAATTTGGTTCCAACGGTAGGGCAAACGGTGAACTTTACCATTACAGTTCGGAATAATGGCCCAGATACAGCGACGGGTCTTCAATTAACAGATGTATTCCCAGCTGGCCTTACCTTGGCCCAATCGAGTGCCACACAGGGTACATTTTCTTCGAACATATGGAATGTGGGTACGCTGCCGATAGGTGGGACTGCTACCCTGCAACTGGCCACTACCTTAACCACTTCTGGCACGATCACCAATAGCATTTCGGTGACGGCACAAACCGAGATAGACCCCATTTCTGCGAATAACAGTTCCTCAGTAACGATTAATGGTCAGAATGGAGCAGACCTAAATATCACCAAGACATCATCCACGCTTACCCCATTGGTTGGAGATGCGGTGACCTATACGATTACTGTTCGCAACAATGGCCCGGCAGTGGCGAGTGCCGTTCAGGTGTCGGATGTGCTGCCAGTCCAAGTGACGATGGCGACCAACTCGGCGACTCGTGGTACGTATGCTGCTGGTGTTTGGACGATTGGTACGATGGCGGTTGGTCAAACAGAGGTTTTGACCATTGCTGTTACCCCTAATACGGCAGGGACGATTACAAATACGGCAGTGGTTTCGTCTTCTAATCCCGACCCACAAACGGCGAACAATACCTCGACGAGTACGATGTTGGCGACACCGCCTACCGTTCCCACGACGGCGGACGTGTCGGTTAAAAAGACGGTGGATAAATTGACGGCGAATGTGGGTGAGGTTGTGACATTCACGGTGGTTGTGGAGAATCATGGCCCGATAACGGCAACAGGTATAACGGTAACAGAGTCCATTCCAGCGGGTCTGACTTTGGTACAGACCTCGGCTACACAAGGTACCTATAATACAGGCACGAGTACGTGGACGGTGGGGAGTTTACCAATTGGCCAGAGTGCAGTCTTGCAATTGGCGATGCGGGTAACGGCAACGGGTGTTCAGACGAATACGGTGACTCTTGCTACGACGACAACGGATCCTGTTTCGGGTAATAATACGTCGTCGGCCTCGGTGAATAGTGCAGAAGGTGCGGATGTTCAAGTAACGAAAACGGTGGATCGTGTTCGGTTTAACACGGGCGAATTGGCAACGTTTAATATAGTGGTGAAGAACAATGGCCCGAATGCGACGAGTGCGTTGGTGGTTCGGGACTTGTTGCCGAGTGGTTTGTCCTTGGTTCAGGCGAATCCAAGCCAGGGCGCTTATGTTTCTGGAATTGGGGATTGGACGATAGGTGTGCTTCCGGTGGGTCAATCGGTGGTCTTGCAATTGGTGGCAACGGTTGTTAGTACGGGTGCAATCACGAACACGGCTTCGGTTCTTTCGGCGACGCCTTCCGATCCAGTTTCGGCGAACAATAGCTCATCTGTTACGCTGAATGGTCAGACGGTATCGGATTTGGCGATCAAGAAAACGGCGGATAAATTAACGGCGGTAGTGGGCGAGACGGTTACGTTTATGGTGACGATTACCAATTATGGCCCGAACGAAGCCACTTCTGTGACGGTGAACGATGTGGTTCCAGCGGGGATAACGTTGGTTTCGACGAATCCGAGCCAAGGTAGTTATGCGGCCAATGTTTGGACGGTAGGGACGTTGCCTTCTGGCCAAAGTGCAATGATGACGATGACGGGCACGGTGAATACAACCGGAGCAATCACCAATACCGCTTCCACTACTCATGCCAACGACCCGCAATCTGCGAATAACAGTTCTTCAGTAACGATTAATGCTTCTCAGGCTTCGGATATTGCCGTTACGAAATCGGTGGATAAGTTGGTGGTGAGCCAAAACGAGGTGGTTACCTTTACCGTTACTGCCCGCAACAATGGCCCCAGTAGTGCGACGGCTGTTACCATAACTGACTTATTACCCACCGCTAATTTCACCATTGTTCAGGCCAGTCCATCGAACGGAACTTATACCAATGCAACGGGCGTATGGAATATTGGGGCGCTTGCTGTTGGTCAGACGGCCACCCTTCAGATTGCGGCAAGGGTTCTGACGACGGGTGCGCTGACGAATACCGCCACGCGAACAGCCACCACACCATCGGATAATCAATCTGCGAATGATGTGGCCACTGTGACCATTAATGCAGCCAATCAATCCGACTTGGCCGTAACGAAGATTGTAGATAAGGTCTCGGTAAACGTAGGTGAAACCGTTACATATTTGGTTACAGTAAAGAATTTTGGCCCGAATACCGCGACTTCTGTAGTCTTGAATGATCTCTTACCCGGTACGCTTACACTCAGTCAGGCCAATGTTTCGCAAGGAAGTTATGCAGCCGGAACGGGTGTCTGGACGGTAGGTGATATTCCAAATGGCCAGCAAGCCACCATGATGTTAACCGCAACCGTAAATACAACTGGAGCGATTACGAATACGGCTTCGGTCGTGTATGCGAACGATCCGATTACGGCAAACAATACAGGAACCGTGACTATAAACTCGGCGCAAATGGCGGACTTGTCTATCCGGAAAGTGCCGGATAATTTAAACCCTTCCATTTCGGATAAGATCACTTATACCGTCACTGTCACCAATCATGGCCCCAATACCGCGAATAGTGTCGTAGTGACGGATTTATTGCCTTCTAATCTGACTTATATCCAATACTCGGCTACACAAGGCAGTTATAGCAATACAACGGGTCTTTGGAATATCGGTTCTATCACGTCTGGTCAGCATGTGGTCATGTTAATTACGGCGCGAGTCAATGCCACAGGTGTCATCACCAATACGGCGGCGATCACTTCGTCCAGTGTACCAGATCCGGTATCTGCCAATAACAGCAGTACGGCACTGGTCAATGGTTTTGAAACGGTGGATATGCAAGTGATTAAAACGGCCAGTAATTATGTGCCGCGTGTGGGCGATGTGGTGGTTTATACCGTTACTGTCATGAACCATGGACCAAGCCCTGCTACGAATGTTACGGTGAATGAACCTATTCCGGCTTCTCTACGCCTTATTCAAGCAAATCCTTCAAAAGGAACCTACAACAGCACAACTGGCATTTGGACAGTAGGAAATCTGCCAGCAGGACAATCGGTGGTGATGTATCTGGTCACGCAGGTTCGTACGCGTGGAACAATTTTAAATACCGCTTCGGTAAGTTCAACTCAGACCGACTCGGATAATGGCAATAACTCTGGTGGAACCACGATTGATGACCCTGAATCTGCGGATCTTTCGGTGATGAAAACGGTGGATAACCTCACACCGCGACAAGGCGAGACGGTGAACTTCACGGTTACGGTTCGGAACTATGGCCCCGATGATGCTGCAGGCGTAACGGTTACAGATCTTTTGCCTTCAACTGACTTTGCCATCCTTCAGTCTAATGCCACGCAAGGGACGTATAACACCACAACTGGTGTTTGGACGGTGGGAAATGTACCACTTGGACAATTGGCCGTGCTACAGGTGGCGGCCCAAGTGCGGACGACGGGCACCCTAACCAATACTGCAACCGTAACAGGAACGTATCCCGATCCGCAAGCCGACAACAATACCTCGATTGCACGGGTAAATGCCTCGAATGCTGCCGATTTGGCCGTTTATAAAACCGTAGATAAACTGACTCCTAATACGGGCGAGACCATTATTTATACCGTCCGGGTGACAAATAATGGCCCCAACAATGCGACGGCAGTTACCTTAACGGATGCAATTCCTGTGGGACTTACGCTTCAAACGTCATCCGCGACACGTGGATCCTATGCTGCTGGAATTTGGACGATTGGCGATATTCCAGTAGGCCAAACTGAGACCCTCCAAATTGCTGCACGGGTAGATCAGGCTGGAGCAATTGCCAATACTGCGTTATTGATTTATGCCAACGACCCCATTACTGCCAATAATACCTCTACAGCCACCATCAATGCGGCCACTGCTGCCGACCTCTCGATTGCCAAAACGGTGGATACCGCCATTGCAAAAGTGGATGATGTGGTCAACTTTACGGTCTTGGTGACGAATCATGGTCCCAATACTGCCACTACGGTTTCTGTGGTGGATACACTTCCTGCCGGACTTCAACTGGTGCAGGGCAATGTAACAACCGGAACCCTTACCGGAACTACCTGGGCAATTCCGAGCCTTTCCGCAGGTCAGACGGCGACATTAAGTTTAGCGGCGCGGGTACTCACAGCCGGAAGTCATACGAATATTGCACAAGTTTCTGCTGCCACCACCGACCCACAATCGGCCAATAATAGTTCTTCCTCCACGGTGACTACATCGTTAAATGCAGATGTAGGCATTGCCAAAACCGTGAATAACCTCACGCCGCGTGTGGGTGAAAACGTAACTTGGACGATAACCGTAACCAATTATGGCCCCAATAATGCGACGGGCGTAGTGGCCACCGAGTCGCTTCCAGCAGGGCTTACCCTCGTACAGAGTTCCGCCACGCAAGGCAGTTATAATACCGGAACCAACCAATGGACGATTGGCAACTTGCCCGCCGGACAGAGTGCCGTCTTGCAATTAGCCACTACAGTTGTTCAAACGGGGGCTTTGACAAATAATATCAGTGTCACACGAAACGAAACTGACAACAATGCGGCGAATAACAGCTCATCGGCCACCATTAATGCGAGCAATGCCGCCGATCTGACTGTAGCGAAAACGGCGAATACACTCTTGCCAACTGCCGGACAACAAGTGACCTTCTCTGTTACCGTGCGCAACAATGGCCCTAATCCAGCCACAAACGTGCGGGTGGTGGATACCGTTCCGGCTGGTATGACCTTGGTGCAAACAAGTGCCACACAAGGATCATATAGTACCGGAACCAGCCAGTGGACGATTGGGAATATGGCCGTTGGTGATATGGCCATTCTAACAATGGTAGCCACCGTCAATACGACTACAACAGGTGCGATTGTTAATACGGCGACGGTGAGCAATACACCCGAAACCGACCCCATCAGTGCCAATAATACGTCTTCCGTTACCCTAAATGCGGCTGCACAAGTGGCTGATCTGGAGGTGCGGAAATCCGTAGATAAATTGGTGGCGGTGCGCGACGAGTTGGTTACATTTACCGTGACCATTCATAACTACGGTCCCAACGACGCCCAGAATGTAAGCATTGCGGATAACGTTCCAGCGGGTATCATTTTGGTAAATAGCAATGCTTCACAAGGCAGTTATGCCGCCAATGTTTGGACTATTGGCACCATTCCGGTGGGGCGGAGTGTGTCTTTGGTTATGCTCGGAAGGGTAACGGCCACCACAGGTGCGATTTCCAATACTGCTGCCGTTATTTCTAATCCGCTTACCACCACCGACCCGGTTGGCTTTAACAATACTTCTACTGTTACAGTAAATGCCAGCGAAGCCGCCGACCTCTCGATTGCCAAAACAGTAGATAAATTGGTGGCGAATGTGAACGATGTGGTCACTTTTACCATCCAAGTCGCCAATCGCGGCCCGAACCAAGCCAACAGTGTAACGGTGAATGACTTATTGAATAGTACGTCCTTCACATTCTTGCAATCGAGTGCCACGAAAGGTACTTATGACAGCAACACAGGCATTTGGTCGGTCGGTTCTATGGTGGTCGGCGAGACGGTAACCCTTCAATTGGCGGCGCGTGTAGTGGCTACGGGTTCAAGGACCAATACCGCTACCGTCACCTCGGCCACGAGTGATCCACAACTTTCCGATAATACCTCTTCCGCGACGGTCAATGCGACGAATGCCTCGGATGTGGTAGTCACCAAAACAGTAGATAAGCCGCGTGCCAACGTAGGAGAAACGGTGACCTTTACCGTAACCGTGACGAACTATGGCCCCAACACTGCAACGGCGCTTACGCTGAACGAAGTATTTTCTACGGCAGCCCTTGCCCTTGCACAAGTAAATGTGACGCAAGGAACCTATAATACCGGATCGAATGTCTGGACTATTGGTGATCTGGCTACTGGTCGGAGCGTGGTGATGCAGTTTACTGGAACCATCGCCGCTGCCGGAAGCGTGACCAATACCGCCAGCGTGACGTATGCCAATGACCCTCAAGCAGCGAATAACAGCTCGTCGGCGACGGTGAACGCTACGCAGGCTTCGGATATAGCTGTTTCCAAAACGGCCGATAAATTGGTGGTGAATACCAATGAAGTAGTAACCTTTACAGTTACAGCGACGAATAATGGCCCGAACGATGCCACCGCCTTGACCATTACCGATCTTCTACCGACCGCCACTTATACCATCCTTTCGTCCAGTCCATCGTTGGGTAGTTATAATCCTACAACGGGTGCTTGGACAATAGCGGGGCTTTCGGTAGGTTCTACTGCGATTTTGCAGATAGCGGCACGGGTCTTGGTGACCGGAACGATTGGCAACACGGCTACCGTTACATCGGTCACACCGTCAGATTTGATTACGGCTAATAATACAGCCTCTGTTACGCTCAATAGTAGCACCGCTTCGGATCTTGCGCTAACCAAAACCGTAGATCGTTTGGTGGCGAATGTGAACGATGTGGTTACTTTTACGGTTACACTTCGCAATAATGGCCCGAATGCTGCAACCTCGGTGAACGTGAATGATGTGATTCCGGCTGGTTTCACATTGGTGCAATCCTCGGCGACACAGGGTACTTATGCGGCCAATGTTTGGGCGGTGGGAGATGTCCCTGTTGGAACCGTCGCGACTTTGCAATTGGCCGGACGGGTTACGGTTGCTGGCCCGATCTCCAATACGGCTTCGGTGTCTCATGCAAACGACCCCATCACCGTCAACAATAGTTCCACTGCCACCGTAAATGCGGCCCAAGCCGCCGATATTGCCGTTACAAAGGCTGTAGATAAATTGGTGGTGAATACGAATGAAGTGGTCACCTTTACAGTAACTGCCAGAAATAATGGCCCCAATGATGCGTCGGTGGTACGTCTTACCGACCTTCTGCCAAGTGCTAACTTTACAATTGTTACCGCCAGTCCATCGGTCGGGACGTACAACAATGGTTCCGGTCTTTGGGACGTAGGTGCTCTCACGGTTGGTCAGACCGCCACACTTCAGATTGCGGCGCGGATACTGACGGCGGGTGCATTGACCAATACGGTGACTCGCACGGCCACAACGCCCGCAGATCCGATTTCGGCCAATGATGTGGCGATGGCTACGATTAATGCTGCCACAGGCGCAGACATGCAAATTATCAAGACCGTTGATAAAGCGGCACCGACGACAGGCGAAACGGTCACATTTACAGTAACGGTTCGTAACAATGGCCCCAATACGGCCACTGCCGTCACGGTCACCGATATCTTCCCGGGCACCACACAACTTACCTTATTACAAGCAAACGTAACGCGGGGAACCTATAATTCTGGTGCATTGCCACATCTCTGGACGTTGGGCGATATGGTGACAGGCCAAACCGAGACCCTTACACTTACTGCTCGTGTGGTAGGTTCTGGCTCGATTGTGAACACGGCAGCAGTAAATACTACTACCACGGATCCGGTCTCGTCCAACAATAGTTCCTCGGCATCGGTAAATGCGGGTAATAATGCGGACATCTCGGTTGCCAAGACATTAGACAAACTTACGGCCAATACCAGCGAGGTGGTCACCTATACCGTTACGGTACGGAACAACGGCCCAGCACAAGCCACGGGTCTTACGGTTCGGGACCTCCTGCCCACAGGCGTCCAGTATCTCAATGCTACAGCCACACAAGGTGGTTATGTATCAGGCTCCGGGGATTGGAGCATCGGTACGCTTCCGGCAGGCCAGGCGGTGGTCTTGCAAATTGCGGCCCGTGTAACCTCTACAAGTGGCAGTATCACCAATACGGCTATCGTTACAGCACTGAATGAGACCGATCCTGTATCTTCTAACAATACCTCGACCGCCGTGCTGAATGCCACGCAAGGTGCAGATATTGCCGTAACCAAAACGGTAAATAATGTATCGCCACAGATAGGTGACTTGGTGACGTTTACGGTTACGGTACAAAATTTTGGACCAAATACGGCGACCAATTTGGTGATTCGGGACAATGTACCCGGTGGCATCACGTTGGTTCAGGCGAATCCTTCTCGTGGAACGTATGCCGGTGGTCTTTGGACGATTGGTAGCCTTCCGGTGGGCCAATCTGTCATGCTGACGCTCAGCGGAACGGTCACGACCAATGGTACGATTACCAATACTGCCCAAGTAGAATCTGTTACAGAAAGCGATCCGATTACGGCGAATAACACTTCTTCGGCCTCGCTTAATTCCATCCGTGCCGCCGATCTATCGGTCAGCAAGACGGTGGATAATCTTACACCGAAAGTAGGTGATATCATTAGTTATGTAGTAACAGTTCATAATGCCGGACCTTCGGTTGCCAATAGTGTACGTGTGCAAGATGTCTTGCCTTCCACCACTACCCTCACGCAGGCCAGCCCATCGCAGGGCACGTTTGGCGGCTCCACATGGAATGTTGGCACGTTGGCCGTTGGTCAAACGGCAGTCATGCAGATTCTGGCAACGGTCAATACATTGGGCGGTGGTGTAAATATCGTTACGGCGAGTGCGACAGAGACCGATCCACAGACGGCAAACAACACGGCGAGTGCAGCGATCAACGCGGGTGTTCAAATGGCTGATCTCTCGGTACAAAAAACGGTGGATAAACTGACGGCCGTGGTGGGGGAAACGGTCACTTATAGCGTCGTCTTACACAACTTTGGTCCTAATACGGCTACCAGTGTTAATGTCACAGACACGGTTCCGGGAGCTTTGACAGGAGCGGTGTATAATGTATCTACCGGAACTTACGATGGCAGTAACTGGACAATCACCTCGCTTCCGGTGGGTCAATCGGCCACATTACAGATCACGGGTACGGTCAATGCAACAGGCACAATAACGAATACGGCCACGGTTTCGTCTTCCATCTTCGATCCGGTGAATGCGAACAACACAAGCCGCGCCTCGGTGAATGCGAGCCGTTCGGCAGATGTTTCGGTACGTAAGACGGTGGATAAACTCACGCCTATTGTCGGGGAAACGGTTACGTTTACGGTAATAGCGACGAATCATGGCCCAAACACTGCAACCAATGTGAACGTGACGGATAGTGTTCCAGTGGGTCTAACGCTGGTCAATGCCAGTACCACACAAGGCACATATTCGGGCGGTATTTGGAATATCGGAAGCCTGCCAGTTGGGCAATCGGTGGTGATGATGCTCTCGGCGACGGTCGGGAATACGGGTACAATCAACAATACCGCGACAATCTCGGCGACGGAGACCGATCCACAGTCGGCAAATAATACCTCGATTGCCACGCTCAATGCGAGCCGTTCGGCAGACCTTTCGGTGAATAAAACAGTGGACAACTTAAATCCGAAAGTAGGGGATACAATTGTTTATACGGTTACAGTAACAAATAATGGCCCGAATAATGCAACGAATGTGAGTGTAGCGGATAACGTTCCGAGTAACGTCACGATGATCAGTCAGACCACTTCTCAAGGTACTTATAATGGTAATGTTTGGACGGTGAATACACTTCCAGTAGGCCAGACTGCGACGTTGGTGTATGCCACAACCGTTCAGGCGGCAGGTGGAATTACCAATACGGCGGTTGCCAGTGCCACCGAGACCGATCCGGTGATGGCGAATAACACGTCGGTGGTGTCGTTGAATGCTACCAATCGTGCTGATCTATCGGTACGCAAAACCGTAGATAACATCACTCCAAAGACAGGCGATAATGTAACATTTACGGTAATGGTGATGAATCATGGCCCGAATAGTGCCAGCAATGTAACGGTAGCGGATGCCCTTCCGGCGGGCTTAGCCTTGGTTCAGGCCAATACCACACAAGGGACATATGCAGGAAATACTTGGACGATTGGTAGCCTTCCGGTGGGCCAGTCGGTGATGTTGACCCTCACGGCGACGGTTGGGAATACGGGTCAAATCACAAATCAGGCTACCGTATCTGGAACCGAGACCGATCCGGTAGCAGGCAATAATAGTTCTTCGGTTTCGATTAATGCCAGCCGAGCCGCAGATGTGGCACTTATGAAGACGGTGGATAACCTTGCACCAAAGACGGGAGATAACGTAACCTATACCGTCCGCGTAACGAACTACGGCCCGAATACCGCAACAGGGGTTATGGTTACCGACATGATTCCGGGTGGAGTAACGTTGGTTCAGAGCAATGCTACACAAGGTAGTTACGTCTCTGCAACAGGGCTTTGGACGGTTGGTAGCCTTCCAGTGGGCCAATCGGCCTTGCTGACGATTACAACAACGGCGAATACAACCGGAACCATCACAAATTCGTCTAGCATTACGGCTGCGAATGAACCAGATCCTCAAACAGCGAATAACAGCTCGTCGGCCTCGATTAATGTTAGTCGTGGTGCAGACCTTGCGGTCTATAAAACGGTTGATAAACTCACGCCGCGCACAGGGGAAACCGTTGTATTCACGGTTACGGTACGTAACTTTGGCCCAAATAATGCCACAACGGTTAGCGTAGCGGATGCGCTTCCGGCTGGTCTTACGATGACAAACACAACGGCTACACGTGGAGTATTTGCTGCAAATACGTGGATTATTGGAGCTTTGGCGGTTGGTCAATCGGAAACCCTACAAATCTCTGCGACGGTAGGCAGTACGGGAATCATTACCAATACGGCTGTGGTCTCCAATCCAACGGAACCCGATCCGATTCCAGCGAACAATACGTCTGCTGCAACCCTGAATGCCTCCACGTCGGCGGATCTTTCGGTTGCTAAGACGGTGGATAATGCTGCGCCGAAACAAGGAGATACGGTCGTGTTTGCCATTCGGGTAACGAACAATGGTCCGAACAATGCAACGGGCGTTGCGGTGAGTGAACTGCTTCCGACAGGCTTAACCTTGGTTCAGTCTAACGCCACACAAGGCAGTTATGCGAGTGGGACAGGTGTCTGGACGATTGGCAGCCTGCCCACAGGTCAGCAAGTAACCCTCAACCTGACGGCACGGGTTACCGGAACGGGCGTTTTGACAAATACGGCGAGTATCCTCTCGGCGAATGAGCCAGACCCGCAAGCGGCCAACAACACGTCCTCGGCAGCGGTGAATAGTTCCGTAGGAGCTGATCTTTCGGTACAAAAAACGGTGGATAAACTAGACCCGAAAACTGGAGATACGGTGGTCTTCACTGTAACGCTCCGCAATAATGGCCCGAATACCGCTACGGGAATTGAAGTGACCGATTTGCTTCCGGCAGGGCTAACCCTCCTTCAGGCAAACGCCACGACCGGAACTTATACCGCTGGAACAGGTCGTTGGGCGCTCAGCTCACTTCCGGTAAACCAAATGGCCATCCTTCAAATTGCAGCACGGGTGGACAATACGGGCGCAATTACCAATACGGCCACCATTACAGCGGCTACTGAGACGGATCCTGTTTCGGTAAATAATACATCTTCTGCGGGCATTAATGTAAGTCGTGCGGCGGATGTTTCGGTTGCGAAAATGGTGGATAAATTAGATCCTAAAACGGGCGATACCGTCGTGTTTAGCGTGCTTGTTCGTAACGACGGCCCGAATCCGGCGACAACTGTAACCGTGACAGATGTATTGCCCGTAGGAGTAACCTTGTTACAGTCTAATACCACACGCGGTAGCTTTGTACCAGCAAGCGGAACATGGTCTGTCGGAACGCTAAATGTTGGTCAATCTGCGACGATGCAGTTGGCGGTTCGAGTGGAAAATACGGGGACGATTACCAATACGGCCACCGTTGTAAACCTTGCCGAGCCAGACCCAATCTCTGCAAATAATACTTCTTCGGCCTCGATTAATGCCAGCCGTGCAGCGGATGTGGCCATTGTCAAGACGGTGGACCAACTCGTGCCGAAAACGGGTGACGTGGTGAACTTTACGGTCACCGTTCGGAACTACGGACCGAATCCGGCCACAAGCGTATCGGTATTGGATGCCTTACCAGCGGGTCTAACCTTAGTTCAAGGAAATGTCTCACAAGGAAGTGTTGTAGGAAGTACGTGGACAGTTGGGACCTTGAACGTAGGACAAGCCGCTGTTTGGCAAATCGCCGCCCGTGTGAACAATCTGGGCCAAATCACGAATTTGGCCACCGTAAACAATCCGTCGGAACCAGATCCGCTCACAATCAACAATACTGCTTCTGCTACGATCAATGCGACCCAAGGAGCGGACCTCTCAGTGAGAAAGACGGTGGACAATGCTGCTCCGAAACAAGGAGACACGGTTAACTTTACGGTGACGGTACAGAATAATGGGCCGAATGTCGCCTCGGCAGTTACGCTGAATGATATTCTACCAGCGGGCCTTACACTTGCACAGGTAAATACCACAACGGGCAATTATGCCGCAAATGTCTGGACAATTGGAACCTTGCCAGTGGGCCAGTCGGCGACGATGGTTATCACGGCTACCGTCCTGACCGCAACCCAAATAACCAACACCGCTTCGGTTTCCAATACCCCCGAAACCGATCCTGTATCCGGAAACAATACCTCGGCGGCGACCATTAATGCGACCCGTGCTGCCGATGTGTCGGTTGCCAAAGGGGTGGATAAATTAGATCCAAAAACCGGAGATACAGTTCTTTTTACGGTAACAGCCAGAAACCATGGCCCGAATTCAGCCAGTGCTGTTGCTGTTACAGATGTACTTCCGGCAGGGTTGACACTCGTACAAGCCAATGCCACACAAGGTACGTTTGCATCTGGAACAGGTATTTGGACGGTAGGTAATTTGCCTGTTGGACAATTGGCGGTCTTGCAATTGGCGGCTCGTGTGGAAAATACCGGAACGATTACCAATGCGGCAACCATCGCCAATACGCCCGAACCGGATCCTGTAGCGGCAAACAATACGTCAACCGCCGCGATTAATGCCAGCCGTGCAGCCGATGTCTCTATTGCGAAGGCGGTTAATAATGCTGCGCCTAAAACAGGAGATACGGTTGTCTTCGCTATCGAGGTGACCAATTATGGGCCTAATCCTGCGACAGCGGTTTCGGTTACGGATGCCATTCCGTCGGCTTTGACATTGCTACAGGCAAATGCAACCCAGGGTACATTTACAGGCTCCACTTGGACGGTTGGGAATTTGCCAGTCGGTCAAAAAGTTCTTTTGCAACTGACAGCCTCGGTGAACCAAACCGGAACGATTGTTAACACGGCAACGGTTTCTGCAACCGAACCAGATCCTGTATCGGCCAACAATACTTCTACGGCTACCCTAAATGCCACACGGGCGGCAGATCTTTCGGTATCAAAAACAGTAAGTAACCTAACCCCAATATTAGGTGATGTGGTTACATACAATATAACTGTCACCAATCATGGGCCTAATCCTGCGACGACGGTTTCGGTCATGGATTTATTACCTGCTGGCCTCACCCTTCGTCAGGCGAATGCAACGCAAGGAAGTTATGCTTCAGGTGTTTGGGCCGTAGGTGTCTTACCTGTTGGGCAAAGTGCCGTATTACAATTGGCGGCACAGGTAGATCAGGCGGCGCAGATTACCAATACGGCCTTGGTGGCAAATCCATCAGAACCCGACCCTGTATCGGCCAACAATACTTCTTCGGCTACGATTAATGCCACCCGTGGTGCAGATGTAGCCTTGTATAAAACAGTGGATAAATTAGCCCCAAATACAGGTGAGCGGGTCACGTTTACGCTTACAGCCCGCAATTTTGGCCCCAATACGGCCAGTGCGGTTAGTGTAACAGATTTGCTTCCGGCCGGATTGACCTTTGTGTCCTCTTCTGCAACAAGGGGCACCTATGCCGCCGCAACTGGCTTGTGGAGTATCGGTGTACTCGCCTCGGGTCAATCCGAAACGCTGAACATTGTAGCCAATGTCACGAACAATGGCGTCATCGTGAATTCAGCTACGATTTCAAATACGCCTGAACCCGACCCTCAAACGGCGAATAATGCCACCACTGCGACCATCAATGCTGCAACAGCAGCGGATCTGGCGCTTGCCAAAACAGTGGATAATTTGGCACCGAAGTCTGGGGATACTATCACCTATACCGTGACACTCCGCAACAATGGCCCGAACAATGCAACAGGGATAATTGTAGCCGACCTTGTGCCCAATGGCCTCACACTCATTCAGGCCAGCCCAAGTCAAGGAACTTATACAGCGGCCAGCGGAACGTGGACGGTTGGTGCGGTTGCTAATGGACAAACCGTTACCCTACAATTGGCGGCGCGTGTGGATAATACCGGAAGCATCGTTAATACGGCTTCTGTCACGGCGAGTGATCAACCTGATCCGATTGCCTCCAACAATACTTCGGCAGCCTCGATTAATGGTTCCATCCGGGCTGATGTGCAAGTCTCGAAGACAATAGATAAGGCCACGCCTATCGTGGGAGAAACCGTTGTTTACACTGTGACGGTGCGGAATAATGGCCCAAACAATGCCACTGGATTGGCGGTGACGGATCAACTACCTGCGGGTCTGACACTTCAAAATGCAACGACTTCGCAAGGAACCTTTGCTTCTGGAACTGGCATTTGGACGATCGGAACATTGCCTGTAGGTCAGTCAGTCACCTTGACTCTTTCCGCTCGGGTGGATGCTTCTGGCTCGATCACCAATACTGCCAGTGTGACCGCCCAAACGGAACCTGACCCCGTAGCAAATAACAATACCTCTAACGCCATTATTACATCTGGCATTCGGGCGGATGTGTCCGTTCGTAAGACCGTTTCCAACCTATCGCCAAAGTTAGACGACATTGTTACGTTTACGGTACAAGTTTCCAACTACGGCCCAAGTCCTGCGACCACGGTATTGGTGAACGATACCTTGCCCGCCGGTTTAACGTTGCAACAATCCAGTGTCACACAAGGCAGCTATGATGCTGCTACCGGACGCTGGAGCATTGGTAATATGCCCTCCGGCCAGACGGTAGTTATGATGATGACCGCACGGGTGACGGCTACTGGCCCTCTCTCGAACACCGCTACAGTAAGCGCCATGGAGACAGACCCCGTGACTACGAACAATTCCTCTACGGCCATGATTAACGGAACCAATACGGCAGATGTCGCGGTTGCGAAATGGGTGGATAACCTAACACCCAAGGTGGACGACATCGTGAACTACACGGTTCGTGTAACCAATTATGGCCCGAATATCGCAACCAACGTGCGTTTGACGGACGTTCTCCCGACGGGAATGGCACTCGTGACCCATGCCACTACACAAGGCGCATTTGCACCAGCTACGGGCCTCTGGACTATTGGAACGATTCCAGTGAATCAATCCGTCACCATGAATTTGGCCATTCGAATCAGTGCAGCGGGAACGTTCACCAATACCGTCACCGTTACGGCAAACGAGACCGATCCGCAAACAGGCAACAATACGTCGGTCTCGGTGCTGAATGCCAGTCGCGCCGCAGATGTAGCTGTTTATAAAACGTCGGATAAACTCACGCCAAACGTCGGAGAAAAAGTCACGTTTACTGTAACTGTAAGAAACTTTGGGCCAAACATAGCCAACAATGTATCCGTAACCGATCTCTTCCCGGCCAGTATGCAACCCGTCGTAGCAACGACCACACGTGGTAGTTATGCAGGAGGGATCTGGACTATTGGGCAATTGGGTATTGGACAAGCCGAGGTGATGCAGGTGGTTGGAACCGTAGCTGCAAGTGGAACAATCATCAATACCGCCATTGTTTCGGCAGACGAGGCCGATCCTATTCCGTCTAACAACAGTTCCTATGCCACGTTGAATGCCTCTATTGCTGCAGACCTCGAAGTGATAAAATCGGTTAGCAACCTAACCCCAAAAGTTGGTGACGTGGTAACATTTACAGTAAATCTGCGGAATTATGGCCCCAATACCGCCACGTTGGTGAATCTAAATGATGTCCTACCGGCAGGGCTTACCCTCCAACAAACGAGCGTTACTCAAGGCAGTATGACCAATGGAAATTGGGCGGTTGGAACGATATTGGCCGGACGTAGTGCCACACTCCAAATTGCCGCTCGGGTAGATGCGACGGGAGCCATTACCAATGTGGCATCGGTCTCTGCCAATGAATTTGACCCGATTTCGGCAAATAATGTCTCTCAGGCAACCATTAATGGAACCCGCACAGCCGACTTGGTGATGACCAAAATGGTGGATAACTTGGTTCCGAAACAAAATGACATCGTTACGTGGACCCTCACAGTGCAAAACCTTGGTCCTAATGTGGCGACGGGTGTAAATGTGTTTGATTTGATTCCAACTGCCAGCCTTGCTCTTGTTCAGGCTTCACCGTCGCAGGGAACGTTCAATGCAGGCGCATGGAACGTTGGGACACTGGCCGTCGGACAAACCGCCGTGATGCAGTTGGCTACCCGAATAACCTCTGTTGGCCCGATTACTAATACCGCTGTTGCGTCGGCGACCGAAGCGGATCCGATCACAGGCAATAATACATCGGCTGCTACCCTGAATGCCACTGTTGCCGCCGATATGGCCGTCGTGAAAACGGTGGATAATCTTACGCCTAAAACAGGTGATACCATCAATTATACGGTTCGCGTAACGAATCACGGCCCGAATATCGCGAATCAGGTAATTGCTACCGACCTGATTCCGGCGGGCTTGACATATTTACAAGCCAATACCACGCAAGGCACTTATACTGCCGGAAATGGTCAGTGGAGTATCGGAACGCTTGCCGTCGGACAGTCTGCTACCCTACAAATAGCGGCGCGGGTGGATAATACCGGAACCATTACCAATAATGCTACCGTAACGGCCTCCGAGCCGGATCCTCTGAATGCCAACAATGCGTCTTCTGCAACAGTGAATGCGACGAAAGCTGCGGATATTGGTGTCACGAAAACTGTATCGAACCTTGTACCCAAGACCGATGACGTGATCTCCTTTACTGTTACGGTTCGGAACAACGGCCCGAATCCCGCGACCAATGTTCAGGTGAACGATACTTTGCCTGCTGGCCTTTCGCTGATACAAACCAGTGCCACACAAGGAGCCTATGCCTCGAATACAGGCGTATGGACGATTGGGGCGCTGCCTGTAGGTCAAATAGCGGTGATGAATATTGCGGCAAAGGTCACAAATACTGGAACCATCGTTAATACAGCCATTGCCTCGGCGACCGAGACCGATCCTGTGACGGCCAACAATACGTCACAGGCAACCATCAATGCAAACCGTGCTACCGATTTGGCGGTCTATAATACCGTAGATAACCTCGCTCCCAACACAGGGGATCGTGTGACTTATACCGTCTTAGCCCGCAATAATGGCCCGAACGATGCGACCAATGTGGCTGTTGCGGATCTGCTTCCGGCTGGTCTTACATTCGTTTCCGCAACAAGTACCCGCGGTCAATACCAAAACGGACAATGGACTATTGGTGCTTTGGCGGCGGGACAAGCCGAGACCTTGTTAATAACGACTACAGTTGGACAAACGGGCGCCATTACGACAACCGCCATCATAAGTGGTACAGAGCCTGATCCGATTCCGGCAAACAATACCTCTGTGGCCACCATTCGCTCTGTCACCAGTGCCGATCTGGAAATCCGCAAAACGGTAGATGCACTTGCTCCTAAAATGGGAGACCGTGTGACGTTTACCATCGCACTGAAAAACAATGGTCCGAACGACGCCACCAATGTGACAGTAGCCGATGCCATTCCGGCTGGTATGACGTTTGTAAATGCCTCGGCCTCACGTGGAACGTATAGTGCAGCAACAGGTGTTTGGAGCGTAGGGTCGGTTCCGAATGGACAAAGTGTGTTGTTGCAAATTATAGCAACCGTAAATACGGTCGGGCCGATTACCAATACCGCCACGGCAACCGCCACTGAACCCGATCCGATTTCGGCGAATAATGTTTCTTCTGCAACAGTCAATGTGAGTTTGGCGGTGGATGTTGCAGTGGTCAAAACAGTGGATAACCTCACGCCTAAGACGGGGGATACCATTCATTACACCGTCACCGTCTGGAATCATGGCCCGAATACGGCAACGGGCATTGCGGTGACAGATGTGATCCCAACTGGCATGACGCTCTTGAACACGAGTACCTCGCAAGGCACATATAACACCGGAAACAGTCAATGGGGGGTTGGAACTTTAGCCGTCGGACAAGCCGCCCAAATGGTGATTGCGTTACGTGTCGAAAATACGGGCTTGGTAACGAATACTGCCACCGTAATCTCGACCGAACCCGATCCGATCTTGGCCAATAACTCCTCGTCTGCAACCACAAATGCAACACGGGCAGCAGACTTGGCCGTCACGAAAACGGTAGATAACCTCGTTCCAAAAACAGGCGATAATATTACCTATACCGTTGTTGTGACCAATCATGGCCCGAATGTAGCGACAAACGTAAGTATAGCGGATAACGTTCCGGCAGGAACCACGCTCGTGCAGTCCTCGGCCACACAAGGCACGTTTAATACAAATGTCTGGACGGTCGGAACCATTCCGGTGGGGCAATCGGCCTTGTTACGCTATGTGGCTACCGTCACCACGACGGGTACAGTGATGAATACTGCTGTCGTGAGTGGTACCGAGCCAGACCCGCAAACAGCAAACAATACCTCGGTTGTGACAATCAATGCCATCAAAGCCGCCGATGTGGGCCTCGCCAAAACGGTGGATAACCTGACCCCCAAAACGGGCGATACGGTTCACTTTACCGTAACGGTGCGTAACTATGGTCCGAATGTGGCCACCAATGTGGCGGTGGATGATGTGCTTCCGGCTGGTATCACCTTGTTACAAGGCAATGCCACACAAGGAATCTATACCGCCGGAAATTGGAATATCGGTACATTGGCCGTTGGACAAGGCGCTGTCTTGCAATTGGCGGTGAAGGTGGATAATATCGGGCGCATTACCAATACGGCAACCGTATCGGCTACCGAAACAGATCCGATTACAGCCAATAATACGTCATCAGCTACGATCAACGGTACACAAACCGCAGATTTGGCCGTCTATAAAACATTAGACAAATTGGCTCCAAGAACAGGCGAGCAAATTAGCTTTACGGTTTTGGTGACCAATCATGGTCCCAATAATGCAACCGCCGTTGCGGTAGATGATGTCTTACCTGCCGGGTTAACTTTCCAAAATGCCTCGGCCACACGTGGTGCTTATGCAACAGGTGTTTGGACCATTGGAAACTTGCCAGTCGGACAAAGTGAAACCCTTACATTGACGGCATTGGTGAACAATACCGGAGCCATTACCAATACCGCAATTGTGGCTGCCACCCAACCCGATCCGATCCCGTCCAACAATACGTCTTCTGCTATTGTAAATGCAAGTACGGCAGCCGATGTGGCGGTGGTGAAGACGGTGGATCAGGCGGCACCAAAAGCCGGAGATACGGTCAACTTTACGGTTAAAGTCACCAACTATGGTCCGAATACGGCCAACAATGTGGCAGCACAAGACCTCTTACCATCTGGTCTGACGCTGGTGCAAAGCAATGCCACACAAGGAACCTATGCCGGAGCAACGGGCGTTTGGAACATCGGAACCTTGGCCGTTGGACAATCTAGTACCCTCACATTAACTGTTAAAGTGGAGGGCGAAGGCATCTTTACGAACCGTGCTACTGTTACCGCCACCGAGACCGATCCGATTCCCGCTAATAATACGTCCTCGGCTACCGTGAATGCCTCGCAAACCGCCGATGTAGCTGTCCGAAAAACCGTAGATCAGTTGGCACCCAAGACGGGCGATGTGGTCAACTTTACGGTGGTCGCTACAAACTATGGCCCCAATGCTGCTTCTGGTGTGCAGGTAACGGATGTGGTTCCGTCTGGCCTCACGTTGGTGCAGGCCAATACATCGGTCGGAACCTATACGCCAGCCAATGGCAAATGGACCATTGGGCCACTCGCTGCGGGACAATCGGTGGTCATGAATATCGCTGCACGAGTGGAGCAAACAGGTATAATCACCAATACGGCCACCATCACGGCACTAGAAAGCGATCCTGTTCCGTCTAATAATACTTCTTCGGCCTCCGTTAATGCCTCGCAAGCGGCAGATATGGCCGTCCTGAAAACGGTGGATAAAGTGGATCCCAAAGCCGGCGATGTGGTCTATTTCACGATTACAGCACAAAATCATGGTCCGAACAATGCCACCAGTGTCGTCGTAACGGATGCCCTTCCGGCGGGCCTATCGTTGGTGCAGGCCAGCCCATCGCAAGGAACGTATGTAGCGGGAACAGGTGCGTGGAGTATCGGATCGGTAGCCGCTGGGCAATCGGTGGTGATGACCATTGCGGCGCGGGTGGATAATACCGGGGCCATTGTCAATACGGCCACGATTACCGCTACCGAGCCTGATCCACAAATAGCCAATAATATATCGGCGGCAACGGTCAATGCGACCCGTGCAGCCGATGTGGTGGTGGTGAAAACGGCAGACAACCTCGCACCTAAAACCGACGACCTGGTAACATACTCGGTAGTGATTCGAAACTACGGTCCAAATCCGGCGACCAATGTTTCTGTGGCCGATAATGTGCCAGCTGGAACGACGTTGGTGCAGGCTTCGGCTACACAAGGAACTTATGCTACAGGAACGTGGACGATTGGTAGCATCGCCGTCGGTCAGGGTGCCATCATGCAGATGGTAGTACGGGTGAATAATACGGGTGTCATCCCGAATACTGCGGTTGTGAGTGCGACCGAGACCGATCCGGTTCCTGCAAACAATACCTCTACGGCTACGCTCAATGCCAGCCGTGCGGCAGATATTGCCGTGCGGAAAACGGTTTCCAATCTTGCGCCGAAGGTTTCGGATTTGGTAACGTTTAATGTGACCGTCACCAATCATGGCCCGAATCCCGCAACCAATGTAGTGGTGGTAGATGCTGTTCCTGCCGGCCTGACGTTGGTGCAAAGTGCGGCAACACAAGGGGCATACACAGGTGGGAACTGGACGGTGGGCGCATTGCCTGTTGGCCAATCGGCTACTTTGCAAATGACGGTTCGGGTGGATAACGAAGGGGCGATAACCAATACCGCGAATGCCTCGGCCACCGAGCCTGATCCGCAGGCCGCTAATAATGTTTCGGTTGCTACGCTCAATGCCAGTCGTGCTGCCGACATGGCTGTCCAAAAAACGGTGGATAATCTTGCACCAAAAGAAGGCGACCTGATTACCTATACCGTTTTGGTTCGTAACTATGGCCCAAATACGGCCACCAATGTCTCAGTAGCAGATAATGTGCCAGCGGGTGTGACATTGGTGCAGGCTTCGGCCACGCAAGGTGCATTTAATGCAAATGTCTGGACAATCGGAACAATGGAGGTCGGTCAATCGGCACTCTTGAACATTACCGTTCGAGTGGGAACCACAGGTGCTATCCAAAATACCGCCGTTGTAAGTGCCACCGAACGTGATCCGCAAATAGCGAATAATACATCGGTGGCTTGGGTGAATGCCTCGAAAGCCGCAGATGTGGCGATTACCAAAACGGCAGACGTGTATGCGCCGAAAACAGGCGATCTCGTGAACTATACCGTAACCGTTCGGAATTACGGCCCGAATCCTGCGACGACTGTTTCCGTAACCGATCTTTTGCCAGCAGGTATATCGTTGGTACAACACAATACCACACAAGGCGCTTATGATACGGCCACTGGCAAATGGACGATCGGAACCTTACCCGTTGGTCAGGCTGTGACGATGAACTTGACGGTTCGGATAAATAATACCGGACGCATGACGAATACGGCGACTGTAACCGCCACGGAATTGGATCCACAAACCGCGAATAATGAATCATCTGCCACCATTAATGCCTCGCAGGCGGCAGATGTGGCGGTCGAAAAAACGGTGGATCGCCTTGCCGTTCGTACTGCCGAAAGCGTAACTTTCCGTGTGAAGGTGACGAACTACGGCCCGAACCCAGCTACGAATGTAAAGGTGGATGACGTGGTTCCGACAGGCATGACACTCTTGCAATCCAATACCAGTCAAGGAACCTATGCCGCAGGCGAGTGGAACATTGGTAACCTACCCGTTGGCCAAAGTGTGGTCTTAGAAATGACGATGCGGGTGGAGCAAGACGGACGATTCACGAATACGGCGATCGTTTCTGCCACACAGTTCGATCCAGAGTTGGCTAATAATACGTCCTCCTCAGCGGTCAATGTGAGTACAGCAGCAGACCTCCGGGTGGCGGCTACCGCCAACAACCTTGCGCCCAAGGTGGGGGATGTCGTAACATTCTCGGTAACAGTTCAAAACTTTGGTCCGAACCATGCCTCCGGGGTAAACGTGAGCAATCCGATCCCAACAGGAACTAGTCTTATTAAGGCCAGCGCCACACAAGGAACCTTTAAT
Source organism: Bacteroidetes bacterium UBA2364 (assembly GCA_002344075.1). GTDB lineage: Bacteria > Bacteroidota > Rhodothermia > Rhodothermales > UBA2364 > UBA2364. The sequence goes on along the minus strand of DDTM01000126.1, from coordinate 98,961 downwards.
CCAGCTACGGGCACATGGAATATCGGAACCTTACCAAGTGGGCAAATTGTGCTCTTGCAATTGGCCGTGACGGTGAATACAACGGGTATGCTCATGAATAATGCGGTTGTATCGGCATCGGAGCCGGACCCGATTATGGTGAATAACGAAAGCAGTGCTGCCCTGAATGCCTCACAAGCTGCGGATGTGGCTGTTCGCAAACAAGTGGACAACCTCGTTCCAAAAGTAGGGGATATCGTTAACTTTACGGTGACAGCGCAGAACTTTGGTCCGAATGCGGCCTCGGCAGTCACAGTGGCCGATGTTATTCCTGCGGGTGTGACATTGGTACAGGCGAATACCACTGCCGGAACCTATGGAGGTGGCACGTGGAATATCGGAGCGCTTCCAGTGGGACAATCAGTGGTCTTGCAAATTGCAGCGCGTGTCACAAGTACAGGTGAAACTACCAATACGGCAACGATCTCGGCTACTGAGCTGGATCCGGTCTTGAATAACAACACGTCTGCGGCAACCATCAATGCCACACAAGCCGCTGATGTGACGGTTACCAAAAGTGTGGATAAACTCGACCCGAAAGTGGGAGACCGCGTGGCCTTTACCGTAACTGTAAAGAACAATGGACCTAATACGGCCACCAATGTAAGCGTGGCGGACCCCATCCCATCCGGCATGTCGCTCTATCAAGCCAATGCAGGGCAAGGAACCTATGCTGCTGGTGTGTGGAATATCGGAACGCTTCCGGTAGGACAAAGCACCACGCTCACGATTGCCGCAACGGTAACAGCAACTGGACAAATCACCAATACGGCTATTGTATCCGCCACCGAGCCAGACCCGGTTCTGGTGAATAACACATCTGTTGCGAGCGTAAATGCTTTCCAGGCGGCAGATGTGGCTGTTGTGAAAACGACAGACAATGCCGTACCCAACGAAGGAGATCGGGTAACGTTCTCTGTAAAAGTCACTAACTATGGCCCGAATACCGCGACGGCTGTTTCGGTTGCGGATGTTTTACCGGCGGGTCTTCGTCTCGATCAGGCGAATGCCACACAAGGTGCATACAATGCCGGAACATGGGCCGTGGGAACTTTACCCGTAGGCCAATCGGCAACGTTGAGCATGACGACAACAGTCTTGAACAAAGGAACCATTGTGAACCTTGCCACCGTCTCGGCCACCGAGCAGGATCCAATTGCGGTCAACAACACCTCGACCGCCACCTTGAATGCGGCATCTAATGCAGACCTCGAATTGAAGAAAACGGCAAATACCCTCGCGCCAAAAGTAGGCGATGTGGTAACGTTTACCCTTACTCTTCGCAATAATGGCCCCGTTGCGTCGGCAGGCGTGAAGGTCTCGGATGTCTTGCCTGCCGGATTAAGCTTTGTTTCGGCAGCACCAGCCGCAGAATATGATACAGCAACAGGGGAGTGGAACATTGGCGCAGTTCCCGTAGGACAAACCCGAACACTCCAAATTGCCACACGAGTCAATACTGCTGGGCCTATTACGAATACGGCCACCATTACCGCAGGTACGCCAACTGATCCTGTGGCTTCCAATAACTCATCTGCCGTGACGCTAAACGCCGATAATACGGTGGACATGGAAGTCGTGAAAACGGTCAATGACGTAACGCCGACACTTGGAGACGAGATTACCTTTACGTTGAATGTGCGGAACTATGGCCCCAATACGGCCACCAATGTGAAGGTGACAGATGTAATTCCGGCAGGATTAACGGTGGTGGGAAGCACGCCAGCGAATGTGTGGAACCCCTCAACAAGTGTTTGGAATATCGGTACAATGGCTCCGAATGCCGTTCAGCGGCTCCAGATTACGGTACGGGTAGATGCAATAGGCCAAATTACCAATACAGCAACCATAGCCGCCGATCAGCCCGATCCTTTTGCGGGCAACAATAGCTCGGCTGCAACGATCAATGGCAGTGCCTACGCCGATTTGAGCCTCACAAAAACCGCCTCGAATCTACGGCCAAACCTTGGCGATGATGTCGTGTTTACGGTTTCCATACACAACGATGGCCCCAATGCCGCGACCAATGTGCGTGTAGCAGATCCGTTACCCGCCTCACTCAGTTTGTCGTCTTCGTCGGCAAGCCGGGGGGCATATGTGGCAGGTGTGTGGAATGTTGGGACTTTGCAATCGGGAGAATCCGCAATCTTGCAAATGACCACCCGCGTACTGGTTCCAGGAACGATTACGAATACGGCGGAGGTTTCTTCGGCGTCACCTGCCGATCCCGACTCTACGCCGGGCAATGGCGCAAACGAAGATGACCGTGCAACGGTCGTGCTGAATGCACCGGAAGCAGCAGACCTTGCCTTGCGAAAAGAAGTGGATCTGCCCCAAGCTGGTATCGGTCAGAAGGTTAAATTTATCGTATCCCTAAGCAATAATGGCCCAAACACTGCAACAAATATTCGCATAGAAGAAGCCGTTGCTGCTGGGCTACGTGTGGAAAAGGTGACTCCCACCGTCGGATCGTTCGATGGAACAGATTGGATTGTGCCTTCGCTCGATCCCGGAAGTACGGCGAGCATCGAGGTAGAAGCTACAGTTACGAGAACGGGCTTGCTCACCAACCGAGTGCAGGTATTGCACGCCGACCAGTTTGATCCGGTTAGCGCCAATAACCGTGCAAGTGCAGCGGTGACGACGGCCCCGGTAGCAGATGTTCGAATCATTAAAACGGCGGATACGCTCCGCCCACAAGTGGGCAACGAGGTGACATTCCAAGTGATCGTCACAAACGATGGCCCCGATGTGGCTTCCTCGGTAACGGTTCAGGATGTATTGCCTTCGAGCCTGACGTTTGTAGCGGCTTCTACCAGCGCCGGAACCTTCTCTGGCAGTGCATGGCAGGTCGGACGCTTGGCCGTAGGACAATCTGCTACGTTACATCTTACTGCCCGCGTGAATGTTTCTGGCCAGATTGTAAACCTCGCAACAGTCGCAAATATCGGAGAAAGGGATGTGAATCCGGGCAATAATGCGGCGAATATCACCATCAATGCCACCAAAGCGGCAGACCTCGCCGTCACCAAGTCGGTAGATAATACCACGCCTACTGTCGGTAGCAACGTAGTCTTTACCGTTCGGGTTACCAACAATGGCCCTGATACAGCAACCAATATCCGCATAACAGACCTTCTGCCGGAAGGATTACGGTATGTCTCTGCCGTGCCATCAGCCGGAACGTTCGACTCGCGTAATTGGAGCTTTGCTTCCTTGCCATTAGGCGCAAGTGCGACGCTTCAAATTACGACCGAAGTAACCCGGACGGGCTTCCTGAACAATACAGCCTTCGTTTCTGCCAGCGATATTTTTGATCCGATCTTGGCGAATAACGAAGCGACGGCCTCGATCAATGCAGCAAAAGCGGCAGATTTGGCCATCCAGAAAACCGTAAGCAAACTCAATCCGACACCAAACGAAACCATTACTTATACGGTAGAAGTCACGAATAATGGACCGGATAATGCAGGTGGTGTAGCCGTAACCGACCTCTTGCCAAGCGGCTTGGATTTGGTGACGACCTCGCCCGCACGAGGGGCCTTTACCAATGGTGTTTGGAACATCGGAACAGTGGCCAAGGGCGAAAAAGTAATCTTGACCATCGCCGCACAAGTCCGGGCATCAGGAGCTATCGTAAATACGGCGTCCATCTCGGCCAGCGACGTATTTGATCCAATCTCGGCCAATAATACCTCGTCTGCTACAGTTAATTCACCGATTGGTGCAGACTTGGCCTTGACGAAATCTGCGAATACTGCTACACCGAGCATTGGTGGAAATGTCGTCTTTACTATTACGCTGACGAATAATGGCCCACGTAGTGCCTCTGGTATTATTGTGGATGATCTATTGCCTGCCGACCTCACATTTGTAGATGCAACCGTGACAGGGGGTTCCTTTAATGGTGCTCGTTGGAGTGTGCCTTCATTGGCTGTTGGTGCAAGCCAATCGCTCACCCTTACCGCAAAAGTGAATAATAGCGGGTTTATTCGCAATACCGCCACCATCAGTGCCGCCAATGAATTTGATCCTATAACCGCAAATAATACCGCATTCGTTGTAGTAAATGCTGCACTTGGCGCGGACTTGGCGATCACCAAAACGGTTAATAAACTAAATCCATCGGCAAACGAAGTAATCACTTTTACGCTTAATGTGAGCAACAACGGCCCTAATCGTGCGGATAACATCACAGTAAAAGATGTATTGCCATCCGGCTTAGAATTTGTCTCGGCCAGTGCCAGCCAAGGGAATTTTGCCGGAGACACGTGGAGCATTGCTACGCTCGGATTAGGACAGCAAGTGGCGCTTCAGATTGCGGCACGAGTGCGTAGTTCAGGGGCTATTTCCAATACTGCAACCATTACCGGAGCTTCGTTACCGGATCCGGTTGTGGTCAATAATACCTCTACAGCAACGATCAATGCTGCTGGCGCTCAGGCCGATCTTTCGGTTTCAAAAACGGTAGATAACCTCTCAAAAGGACTGGGAGAAACCGCCGCGTTCACGATTGCGCTTTCTAATGCCGGACCAGATGTAGCCACAGGAGTAAAACTAACCGATACTTTGCCTAATGGCCTGACACTTCGCGTGGCATCTGCAACTCGTGGAACTTTTGTAAATGGGGTATGGAATGTGGGTACGGTGGCCGTTGGCGAAACGGTATTGCTGAAAATAGATGCAGAAATCACTGCAAACGGTACAATCACCAATACTGCCACGATTACTGCCGCAGATCAGGCGGATCCGGTTGCAGCCAATAATACCTCCAGCGCAACCTTGAATTCCGGTGCGGCAGCTGATCTTTCCGTGGTGAAAACCGTTGACAACCTCTTGCCAAAAGTGGGCGACCGCATTATTTATAAAGTACAGGTAACCAATGCTGGGCCTAAACATGCAACAGATGTGGCCGTAACGGATCTACTTCCGGCAGGCTTAAGGCAAGTTGTGGTCTCGCCCAGTAAAGGCACGTTCGAAAATGGTATCTGGAGTGTAGGAACGGTAGCTGTTGGCGAAACCGCTATCCTGCAAATTGCGACCGAAGTCTTACAAACTGGTAATATTACCAATACTGCCTTCATTAGTAATAGTTCACCAGCCGATCCAGTGACAACGAACAACCGTTCCAGTGTGACCATTAGTGGAGATCCGCAAGCCAAGTCCGCTGATTTGGTTATGTATAAATCGGTGAACAATTCGGCTCCAACTACCGATGATACCGTTACTTTTACGCTCATCGTCTCCAACAATGGGCCAGATCATGCTTCGGGTGTGACGGTGAATGACTTGCTGCCAAGTGGACTTCGATATGTGGACCATAATGCGGCCTCTGGACAATATGACGGGACAACAGGTCAATGGACGGTGGGTGCTCTTAACAAAGGAGCAAGTGCCACCTTGCAGATCAGGGCAAAAGTGGGATCTGTCGGGCCGATTATTAACATTGCACAAATTGCTGCAGCCAATGAACCGGATCCAAACCGCTCGAATAACTCGGCAATCGTTCAGTTAAATGCCGAAAAAGGACCGGGTGTGGCGGATATTGTGGTGAAAAAAGTTGTGAACAACCTGCGTCCAACTGTTGGTAGTACAGTGGAATTCACTATATCGGCGAAAAACTTGGGGCCCGATCCAGCGACCAATGTGAGTATCCTCGAAACATTGCCACCGGGTCTCACGTTTGTTTCTGCTACCACGTCTAAGGGTTATCTAAATGGCCAAATCTGGCAAATCTCAGCATTAGCCGTGGATGAAACCGCCGAATTGAAGGTGGTGACAAAAGTGACAGCTCCGGGCGCACTGAAGAATACAGCGGTCAAGATCCAATCCGATCAATCCGATCCGATCAATGCAAACAATGAATCGGATGTGTCCGTTAGTGTAGCGAATGCGGCAGATATTGCGGTGAATAAAACCGCTGACAATATTCGTCCAGAAGTGGGTTCAAATGTCACTTTTGTGGTTACCGTTACCAATAATGGCCCAGATGCTGCAACCAATGTAGAAGTTACAGACTTGCTTCCGATGGGTCTTGAATTGGTCGTGGTTTCTCCTTCGGTTGGTACATGGGGCAATAATAAATGGAAAATTGGATCCCTGGCATTAGGGCAAACGGTGCAAATGCAGATGACTACCCGTGTCATGATGCGAGGATCTAATCAAAATACCGCAACCGTGAGTGCTAGTGATCAACCCGATCCCGTTCCATCTAATAATGCCGCTACCGTAACGGTGAACGCACTCGAACGTCCGGTGGACTTAAGTGTGAGTAAGAGGGTTGATAAATCCGCACCTTCGGTTGGTCAGAATGTGACCTATACCATCGTTCTACGAAATGAAAGCCTCGTTAATGCAACGGGTGTGCAGGTTCAAGACAACCTGCCGGAGGGTTTACAATATTTGTCGCACCGTGTAACACACGGCCAATTTAATCCGGATAATGGCATTTGGTTGGTGGGCAATCACGAAGCCGCAAAGGTGGATTCACTCTTTATTACCGCAAAAGTGGTGTCCGGAGCAGCAGGGCTTCGCATTACCAATCGGGTGGACATCGTGACAATGGATCAGACGGAAGGAAACGGATTTAACAATACTGCGATGGTGAGTATCAATGTCACGAACTTGCCACCAACAGATCTTTCGATCTCACAAGTAGTCACGCCGCAAGTCACGCAACCGGGTGGAGCGCTTAAACTTGCGGTAACAGCGGTGAATAACGGGCCACAAACTGCTGCAAATGCCTTGCTGACGGTTCAGCTACCGCCGGAAACGGTGTATAATAGCACTACCCTGTTGCCGAATGGCTGGTCGTTGGATGCTCCAACTTCCGGAACAAGTGGACGGGTTCGTTTCTCTGTACCAACATTTACGACAGGAGCAAGTGTCTCTTTTGAACTAGCCCTTACTACGTTGACCACCGTTTCTAATGGCACGAACTTTACAGTTGTATCTTCGGTGGTCTCTGATCATCCGGAAACCACGTTGGCGAACAATGCGGTGCAGTCTGTGGTCTCGGTCGCCGATCGTTATGATCTTTCTATCGAGGCTTACACCAACAATCCAATTGCATCCTATGGGGAGAATGTGGAATTGAATTATACGGTACGAAACCTCGGTCCGGCAGGTGCAAATGGGGTTCAGGTGACCAATACCTTGCCAAGTGGTTTGGTGAATCCCGTATTGATCAGTACTTCCCAAGGTACATATGTCACCTCAAACGGTGCATGGTCAATTGGTAGTGTGGGTAACGGTGGTGCGGTGACCTTGCGTATTCGGGCAACAGTGGCAACCAACGCTACAAGTTATACCAATATAGCGGATATTGTCTGCAATGTTGGTTGTGCTGATACTAACCCGGCGAATAACCGCGCAATCTTGGTTATTAGTCCACAGCAATCTTCTTCGGCACTTTATGGCGGGGTAGAATCAAATGGCGATCGAGCGATGGACTTGAACCATGCATGGGCGCAAACGCGCTTAGAAATGCTCACTGCGCCCGTTTCTGCGATGATCTCGGCTAAAATAGAAGGGCCTGTTACTCGCTTTACCGAGGCAAGTACCATCGGTCTAAGTGGAACAACCCCACCTGTTAAACAGGTACTACCCCAAATCGGGCCGAGTGGAGCACAGGCCTTGGATCAAACACCATCTTGGATCATAGGTCAGACAAATGCCCAGGCAGTATATGGTGTAGATTATATGCTCTCTGGCCGTCGTTTGGCTGCGGCTTTGGTGATGCAATCGCAAAGGGCACTATACGAACACACCAAGGCGGTTTGTGATCGCCTCGGAGGTGCTGTCCTAGAATCTGTGGAGACGATTCTGGTGAATGGGCGCCCGTTTGTTCTTCAAAAGCTGACAGCGCCAGATGGTAAGGTGGATTATGCCATCAGTTTTGTGGCCTATAACACAGGCAGTGGCTTTACGGTGGATAGTCGCTTTACGCTCGCCGAATACCAAATACCCGGCACTGCATCCGATGTATTGAATTTCCAACTCTGGAGTGTGGACAAAGCAGCCACTGCTGGATTGGTTCAGACTACATTGCAAACACTCCAAGCACAAGGAAACCTTACGTTCTTGAATGATGTCTCCTCGACGCCTGCAACACCAAAGGTCTTTGTCCGAAGTGGGCGGGCTATGGGGAATGGAACCATGCTCCTTGAAATTCAAAACAATGGCGGTGCTCGTAATGTGACCATTCAGGCCGAAACCCGTACTACTGAAAGCGGGACATGGAGCGCCACCCGTACATGGACTCGACAACTCGATACGGTTACCACCGATACCGTTCAGGTCTCGTTAGGTTCGCTGTATTTTGATGTCCGCTTCAGGATGACAAACGATACCACTACAGACCGTGACCAATTGTATTTCTCTGATGGCGCATGGGGGTATAACAACAATAGCGGTGCAGCTACTATAAACACCTTTACCGTGACATCCGACTCGCCGGGTCGCCCGTCTGTAGGTATTTTCCCGTTCGAACGGAATGCCCGCGTAGCCGGAACGTTAACTGGAAGTACCTGGATGAGCCTATTCCGGTACGTTGCGCCAGGTCGTCGTCCTGCTGACCTTTCCGGTGGACTCTATCAGTACATCGAGTTTGAGGCCCGTGGCAATCAACCTGTCGAAGTACAACTGATAAAGTCATCGGTGACCAACTGGGATCAGTTCCGGAAAACAGTAAACCTTACTTCATCTTTGCAAAGATACAAAATTCCACTCAATCAATTCGGCCGCTTGGGTGGAGGAACTCTTTCGTTGAACGACCTAGAACTACTCGGATTCTATGTCCGGAACGATCAGCCTTATGCACAACCTTTCGATCTGGAAGTGCGGCGGGTACGGTTGGTCACGGAATCCTACGTACCGATTGAGTCCGAGCAAACACTGCCCGAAAATCTGGTATTGGAACAAAACTATCCCAACCCGTTCAACCCGTCCACTAATATCCGGTTTAGTTTGCCTCAGCCCGGAAAAGTGACACTGGCTGTGTACGATGTATTGGGACGTCGTATTGCTGTCCTGTTGAATGAAGTTCGTGAAGTGGGTAACTACGAAGTACGTTTTGATGCGTCTAACTTGCCGAATGGAACGTATTTCTACTCTGTCTCCGCTGGTGGTAAAACCGTTACAAAGAAAATGATCCTGCTTAAATAAACTACCGCAATTATAGGAACAATTAAGCCCCCTTTCTCTATGAAGTGGGGGCTTTTTTATTACGTCCTTTTACCATTAGGACTTACGCAAATTTGACTAAGGGGTTTTTAAGTTGTTGTTTCATATATTGAGCTAATTACCCCCATTTTACTTGATAGATCGTCCTTTTCGTTTGCTCTGCAATCTCTTTCAGGCGTACCCAAACCAGTATGGTACAAGCAATATGGTTGCGTTGAATACGTTCTTTTCGGCATTGGCATGATGCTAAACCCGATAATTGTTTAAGCTCACGATGAAACTGCTCTATCTTCCAACGAAGTCCACAAACCTGTTTTGTTTCTTCGATGTTCGGAGTAGAACCGTCATTGGTGATGACGTAATCGGTGCGGTTGGTAGAAACCACAAGACGAAATACAGTTACCGTATGCCCTTTCGTCATCCCACGAAGGTGGACTTTACGCCCCATTGTTAATTCTTCCTCAGACCAAGTCAAGGTCGAAACCTGTTGGTAAGGCGTTGGTTTTCCTGTTTCAGCATCAAGATAACTGACCAAACGATTCTCTTTTACAGGACAGTAATACGTTTTACCATACCCTTCAATTTGCTTCAATAACGACACGGTGGCATACCACGTGTCCATTAAAACCGTTTTAAAGGTAAGTTCTTTGGCCAAATGTGCATTTTGCAACATTTCTTCGGCATGATCAAGTTTGGTTCGTCCATCGGTCTCAGGCGAAAAAATGCGATAATCTATAATCCAAAATTGTTCTGTTTCTGGATTGACGTAAACACAAGTTACGACCCCAATTCCTCGAATAACCCGTTTGGCATTGCCACTAAATTATCGGCGTACCATTTCGATAGATCGAGAATAATTTTTGTCAAGTATGGTATCATCAAAGACGATAATGCCATTCGGAGACAAGACTAATTGAGATTCAACTTTTTCCCAAACCAATCGAGGCGGATACTTGTTATTTTTGAGTAAGCGATGCGCTTGGTCATGGCTGAATTCAGGAGAATGATCTCCAAAAACCGCTGTGAATCAGCGGTAAGTGAGCCTGTAATTCTTGACACTACTCACTAAAAACTGACAATAATCAGAACGAGACATCATAGCATTTTTGAACACAAATTAAGCACAGATTGCTACTTTTGACTAAAATGCATAAGTCCTAAATAAAATTAGTCAACTGCTGTGGGCAGTGGTGAACCATAAGAAGAGCGTGCCAAGGTGTCGGTAAAAGGTCATTCACCATTTTCGCGAGACCGCACCATCCGAATTGCCTTCCAAAGCATGGTACTCGTCTGGTTCGGTTGGGTTTCTAAAACCTCTTTGAAGCCGCATTGGGTATAGCACCGAATAGCATGGACATTGTGGTCATAGACATTCAAATCCACGCACGTCGTCTTTGGGTCTTCAAAACAGATCCGAAGTAGGGCCAATACCAATTGCTTTCCTAAACCCTGTCCACGATTAGCTGATGCTCCAATCAATAGACGGCATAAGCGTTTAGTATGTGAGTTAATGGTTTTTATTTGCGCAAAACCGAGTGGATCCCCTGTTTGGGTATGTGTCGCCATGTAGCTAAGACGGTTGTTTGCATCTATTTCTAAGAATTGTCTCCATGCTTCATCCGATAGGGGAAAGGAAAAAGCACATGGACCTGCAAACCGAACCAATTCTTCTTGAGTCGTGATCCATTCTTTTAGTATTGCTAAATGAACCTGCTCCACAAATGGAATAAGTTTCAATGTAGCTATTTGAAAACTGTTTTTAGATGGCTTGGTCATCCTATTTACGGTCGTAAACTAAACCATTATATCGGTAATATAACGTGCGGTTCATTAGCTTAAAGTCGCTATTGGTTCCAGAAATTACTAATTTCAGATCGTAAAATCCGGTTTCGGGTTCTTTTTGTCCTGAAACGGTGGTGATTTTGGTGCTGTACCCAAAGCATTTACGTTCTGGCGGATCACAAGCGCCACTGTTGTCTTCGCTAGTCTGGAAAGCTGCAATGCGTTCAAACTCCATCTCTGGATAGAAAATAGCTGTTCCGGTTACCGTATAGCCTTGTCCTGTATAACCAGCGTCAATGCGGATGCCGTATTCATCGTCAGATAATTTCATCAGACTGATTTCTCCCGGCTCATTAAAACCACCTGTAACCGCAAAGTCACGACGGAAACGGCTCCGTTGCCAGCCTCCCTCGGTATAGCGGTCCTTTCGGAAGAGGGCACCGTCTAAACGGGCAGCGCAGGCATGACAATCCGATTCACTCGTCTTAACTGCAATTACCGCATACTCGGTCTTGTTTTCTCCCTTACCGGTGGTCCATTGTTTGCTAAAGACCACATGGTCGGGTGAATAAGGGGAATTGCCGTCATACATCTCGGCCAGCAAAAACGAAAGGTTTATCGGTTGGGCATAACCAACGGTATAGGAGCCGCAGGCCAGTAAAAGGGCAAAAATTGTTTTCATTGGTTTGTTTTGGATTGAGGGATTAGGGTACAAACACAAATTTACCTTTCTCCCAACGGAGTGCAAATACCCGTTTCCCATTTCCTTTCCACGAAGCGTTGATGATAGTGCCTTTCTGGGGTAGTTTATAGACCAAATACGTATCAATATTGGCGCGGATGGGTTGTTTGGCTGCAACATCGCTGATTTTGTTTTGCGGCAATACCTGAGGTTTTTCGGTCCATTTGCCGTTTTTATACACCATAACCCGTAGATCGGTAGTACACATATTGTGTGGGCCGCCATCCAATTGGTATAGCACATATTCTGTTTCGGTGGCTACATCCTTAAACACGGCTACTTCGATGATACCCATGGTGGTTTTTGCTCGTAGATAACCATTTTTAATGTCTTTTACGACAACCGCCCTCGTTCTTGCGGCGGCACTGGAAGGTGTATCGTCACACTTAAAGGGGTCTTCCTCCATCTCGTGGAACAGGTTATAATAATCTTCTACCGTCTTAGACCATGCGGGGCGCGTTTTTTGTGCAAAAGTAGCGAATGGCACGAATAAGAGTGCCAGTAAGAAAATTTTTCTCATGAGATTATCCTGCTGAATAGGTCATGATGTCGTCCCTACGGGCAACGAGCATCTGGTTACGGAAAAGGTGCATATTGATGGTTTGGTTTTGACCAGCCATAGGATTACAGATGGCGCCAAAGAGGACAAATTCGGCATCTCGCCAAGAAATCCATTTACGTTGCGCTTCCCTAAGCAGCGATTGTCGATTACTGGCGGAGAGGATCGTTTGATAGGCTTCGTTCAATTCGATGTCTTTTTGGGCATAGTCTGTGGTCATACAGTCTAAAGTTAGACATTCGTATTGAATGCGTGCATCTTGTATCCATTTTTCACGGGTTCCTTGTACCAAGTATCGCGTATAGCGTTCCAATTGGACACGTCGTTCGTTTACGAGACGTAAAATCATCATATCTACCCAACTTGCATTGGCTTTGATAGACCTAATTTCGGCATCTCGGAAAGCCAGCCAAGCCCGTTGAGCCGTGAGCAGTACTGTTTGGTTTCCAGCGCCAATTTTGGCTTTGAAGGCTTGGTACGCTTTGTTCAGTTCGCCATCCAATAAAGTTTGGGCTTGCTGAACGCATTTGGCAAATGTAAGGGGTTTGTACGGGTTGTCATCGCCGGAAATCTCTGCTTCGGCAATTTCGTTACATTGGTTCATCTTCTTCTCGCCGGGTGTCGGAGGGGCTTGGGCCAACACCGAAAAGGGTAAAAAGGCGGCGAGCAATAAAAGAAAACGTTTCATCACAATCGTTATTTAGGTTGGGTTAAGGAAACAGCAGGATGTTTATGATGCTCTGTTTTGAATAAACCGATCCAACCAACAATTTAACGAGGCGCTGGTGTGTGCGATCGGCGTTTCGTTCGGAGACTATCAGCCGGAAACCGTGCTTTTAAGGTACTACGCAAGCTTTCTGCCCAGTCCATCAGCGCTTTCTTTTTGGCATTACCCAAAACAGCGTCTTTGTGAATCCATGTATAGGAATCAAGTGGCATTTCGCCCTTCTTTAGTACCTTGCTTATTTCCTCTAATTTATGGAATTGTTTTGCTGGGCGGTACGAAGCGAATGCTGAAAAATTTAATTCTCGCTTGCCCTCGTTCACATGGTCGTTTAGCCACCAGCCTAATGGCTGAATGTTGCTATACCAAGGATACACGGTTTTGTTGCTGTGACAATCGTTACACGCCCTTTTTAAGATGACTTGGACGTTGGCGGGAACGGGAAATTGCGTTGAAATGGACTTGGTTTCGTCACCCGTATCATTTTTTGTCGGACGGATGAACTGGATCACCACCAAAATTGTCAATATACCAGCAGTTACTTTTTTGGCCATGTGTGAATTGGGTTTAGGGAGTGAATAGTGATGGCAAGCGAACAAAAAACAACTGGTGGCGGCTTGTTCGTAAATTATTTCTGACCTCGCTTAAAAAGCCTCCGGTTTAGTACCGGAGGCCCAATAAACCGTATTCCATCCTTTATTTTTTTACGCCAGCACGGCTGAGTTCCTCGCGGACAATTCGGCGAAGAACGTCTAAATTCCCCCATTGATCCACAAGGCGACCATTGATGTACACAGAAGGAGTGCTATTAACCCCAGCAGTTTTACCGCGTTCAATGTCTTCTTGTACCAAACGAGTTGTAGCGGGATCTGTCATACAGGCATTAAAACGCCCCGTATCTAATCCAAGATTTTGGACTTCACGTGCAAGGACGCTTTCTCCCAAAACTTCTTGATTGTCGAACAGCGCTTTGTGCATTTCCCAACCTTTTCCAACATTGGCAGCACAGAAAAAGGCTTTGGCTGCAGGGCCTGCAAACGAGTGAATCTGACTTTGTAAGTTGGGGTTGATGCTGTTGTCTAACGGATAGTTTTGGAAACGAAAACTGACATATTTTCCAAACTCATTTACAATGGACTCTATGCGGTCGCGTGCCACTTTACATGCTGGGCACTGAAAATCAGCAAATTCGATAATGGAGACCTTGGCCTCTTTATTACCCTTAACGAGCGTATTCGGGCCAAATGCAACTTCTAGTGGCCCTTGCTTAAAATGTTGCTGGACGGAGCGTAATACGGCTGTTTCCGACTCGGTATCGGCGGCAGTGGCCTGTTCTTGTTTGCGTTGGTAGTTGCTGAAGTAAAGGAATGAAAAACCATAAACAAACAAGGTGAGCACTAATGGGGTAATAATGGCAGGCTGATAAGTAAATCCGGATGTGTTGTTCCGAAGCGCGCCCAAAAAGCCGGAAAAATAAGCGCCTAATCCAACCGTCCGAACTAAGGAGAGAATCAGGAATACGAGAATGGCCCCGTTAATCACATACATACCGATGCAAAGCGGGCAGGCAATCCCCATTTGGATCAGTTGGGTGGCTTTGAACATCGAGAAAAGAACTGCAAGAATAGATAATACAATACCAACCATTACTGCCGAAGCACCTTTTTCCTTTTTATTTATCAACGCGATAACCGTTAGTATCAAAATACTAAAATAAAAGGCCGCACCCCATGCTGCCACCGGAATACCAAACATATAAGCGCTTTCAGAAGCATAAACCGGTTCGCACGTGATCCATTCGTTTACCGTACAGCCTAAAGAACGGGTGAGTCGGTTCTCAATGCCAAGGGTAATAAAGGTGGCATCCAACGCAACATAAATTCCGGCAATGACAGCAACCAATACAGCCCAAAGCCCCCAAGTTTTAAGAAGAGGCTCGGTTACAGGGATTCGTTTTTGACCGCTATGTGTTTTTTGAACAGGTTTAGACATGGTTGTTAAAGTTTAGTATGAGAAATTTATGCCTGAAATTACGCCGTTAATCCCAGAAGACCAAATTGAATTCCTGATGATCCGGCGGAAAAGCCTAAACTTTCTTGTATATTCAAAGGTTAAACATGCCGAAAGCCCTTAAACCCTTTATCCAAAATTTTATTGCTATGGCAGAAGAACTGAGCATACCCGAACAACTGAAAGCCCTCATCCGTTTACAATATATTGATGGTCGGGTGGATCAGATGCATAAATTGCGTGGAGACTTACCGGACGAAATCCGGGACTTAGAGGATGAGCGTGTGGGTCTGCAAAGACGTATTGATAAATACCAACAAGAAAAACAAGATGGGGAGTTGGAGCGAAAGCGTATTCAATTTGATCAACTAGAAAGCCAATCCCTTATTGAACGGTACCAAAAGCAGCAAAATCAAGTTCGCAATAACCGTGAATATGATGCGTTGACGAAAGAAATTGAAGTACATCGCCAACGGATTCAGGAGTCTAACTTCCGGATGGAGACCCTGAAGCAGCGGGACGAAGCGAATGCGGTCGCGCTGGAGCAAGTTCGTGTCCGGATGGAGCAGTTAGACCGGATGATTGATGGGAAGAAAGAAGAACTTAATGCGGTTATGGAAGATACCCGCCACGAAGAAGATGCCTTGCTCGAACGTCGTGCGAGCCTCGAATCCGCAATTGACGCTCGATATCGGATGGCGTATAACCGCTTGCGGAGCCGTCTGCGTGATGGAAGGGCCGTTATTGCGATAGAAAGAGGCGCTGTTGCTGGATATGCCGTCCCGCAACAACGCCAAGTTGAAATTCGTCAACGGAATAAAGTGATTGTGTGTGAACACAGCGGCCGTATTATTGTAGATCAAGACTTGTTCCGGGAAACGGTTTTGGAAATGGAAGCCGCAGAATAAATCCAGCCGGATCATCGCCCGATTTTTGTCGGGAGGAAAGTCCGAACACCAAAGGGCATCGTGCTTCCTAACGGGGAGGCAACTGCTTGAGGATGTCCGATTCCAAGCGGTTGACAGCAAGTGCAACAGAAAATAAACCCGCCGATGGCCCCTATGGGTACAGGTGAGGGGTGAAATGGTGGAATAAGTACCCACCGGCGTATCAGGTGACTGGTACGGCCAGGTAAACCTCACGAGGTGAAAGACCAAGCAGTGTATGTTGTTTAGGCAACACGGGCGGCCCGTCCGGATGTACACGGGTAGGTTGATAGAGGCGGCCAGTAATGGCCGTCCCAGATAAATGATGATCTCCTCGCCGCTTGCGACCAGTGACGGGCAGACAGAATTCGGCTTACAGGCTGGGCATAGCGGTCGTTTAAATAGGTCGAGGTATCCTTTTGGATACCTCGACCTATTTAAGGCCAAATGAAACCGCTTTTTTACGTGCCTGAAGTTGTAAATAAGTGATAATTGCCGATAAACATAGCGTGATATTTAAAGAAACCTTTAAGTCCGTTTTTTATTTGCGGTTATGTTTATTGCATTTAGGAAAAAGTTCGTAAAAGAAGTACATTAGGAGGTATGGAATACCCTTAACTTGATATCCTACTCACCCCAGTCATCACCTAATTGTATATTTAGTCAACAGTAACATTCCAATAAACGCAGCCATAACATGCACCTGCCCGAAAGTTACATCCCCATTATCATACAATCTATTGTTGCAATTGGGTTTGTATTTATTAGCTTGATCATTACGCACCTTTTGGGGCCAAAACGTGGTGGAGCAGTAAAAAAAGACACTTTTGAGTGTGGTATTGAGGGAGAAGGGGATGCCCGTTTTCCTATTTCTATCAAGTATTTTATGACTGCTATTCTCTTTGTCTTATTTGATGTGGAAGTTATTTTCTTCTATCCCTATGCAGTGAATTTCCGTGGTATGGGCATGGAAGGATTTATGGCGGTGTTATTATTTGTTTCGGTTTTTTTGATGGGCTTTTATTACGTCCTAAAGAAAGGCGCGTTTGAATGGGATAAATAATTTTTTTCGGTTATCCTTTAATTCATACTCCTATGATCAAGTAATTCATACTCCTATGATTAAGCAAAGACCTCGTGTTGTTGAACGTCCCGAAGGCTATGTGGGGGAAGGATTTTTTGCCACGAATATTGAAAAAGTGATTGGTATTGCCCGTGCCAATTCTATTTGGCCGTTGCCCTTTGCTACTTCCTGTTGCGGCATTGAGTTTATGGCAACCATGGGTGCAAACTACGATTTGGCCCGCTTTGGCGCAGAACGGCTCAGTTTTTCACCGCGTCAGGCGGATTTGTTGATGGTGATGGGAACCATCGCCAAGAAAATGGCTCCGGTATTACGCCAGGTATATGAACAAATGGCTGAACCTAAGTGGGTGATTGCTGTTGGTGCTTGTGCGTCTTCCGGCGGAATATTTGATACGTACGCTGTGCTGCAAGGCATAGATAAAGTAATTCCTGTGGATGTCTATGTGCCCGGATGCCCGCCGAGGCCAGAGCAAATCATAGATGGGGTGATGAAGATTCAGGAATTGGTCAAGAATGAGTCTTTGCGCCGCCGCCAATCTGAAGAATACCGTCATTTGTTAGCCTCTTATAAAATTGATTGATTCTCAAGCATAAATGCGACCACACGTCATGCAGGCACTCACCCAGCAACTTGTTTTAGATCGTATCAAGGATCATTTTCCCGAAGCCATTCAGGACGTTTCCGAGCCTTATGGTTTGCTAACCTTAGAGGTTACGAAGCGAGAGGTCTTGCCCATCATGACTTTTTTGCGGGATGATCCAGAACTAAACTTTGGTTTTTTAACCGATCTTTGTGGTGTCCATTATCCAGATCAGCACCAGCGCGAGTTAGGGGTGATTTATCACCTGCATAGCTTGGTGAATAATATACGAATCCGGTTAAAAACGTTTTTTTCGGAAGCAGCGCCGGTCATACCGACAGCCACAAAACTTTTCTCAGCGGCCAATTGGATGGAACGTGAAACATATGATTTCTATGGCATTAAATTTGAAGGACATCCAGACTTACGCCGTATCCTGAATGTGGATGATATGGACTACTTCCCGATGCGTAAGGAATACCGCCTCGAAGATGGAACCCGTACCGATAAAGATGACCGTTATTTTGGCCGTTAACGCACCCAATCCTTATTAAATATGTCTTTGGCACAGCCCAACTATTTCTCGGCACAAGACACCATGGATGGTGAATTTGCCACGCTGAACTTAGGTCCGACGCATCCGGCCACTCACGGGGTTTTTCAGAATGTCTTGAAGGTGGACGGTGAACGGATTTTTAGTGCCGAGCCTACAATCGGATACATCCACCGAGCTTTCGAGAAAATTGCCGAACGCCGTCCGTATTATCAAATCACCCCGCTTACCGATCGTCTTAACTACTGTTCATCGCCGATCAATAATATGGGATGGTGGATGACCGTCGAGAAGTTGATTGGGGTGGCGTTACCAAAGCGGGTGGAGTACATGCGGGTGATTGTTATGGAATTGGCACGAATTGCCGACCACTTGATTTGTAACTCGGTGGTGGGGGTAGATACAGGGGCACTCACGGGGTTTACGTATATGTTCCAAGAGCGGGAGCGGATTTATGAGATGTACGAGCAGGTTTGTGGTTCACGCTTAACGACGAATATCGGGCGGATTGGTGGCTTTGAGCGGGACTTCGATAAGGTATTTTACCATAAACTTCGGTCGTTTCTGAAGGAGTTTCCGGCTCGCTTCGATGAGTTCTGTCGGCTTTTGGAAAGGAACCGCATTTTTATGGATCGGACGATTAATGTGGGGGGGATTTCGGCAGAGCGTGCGTTGAGCTATGGCTTCTCTGGCCCCAATTTACGGGCTGCGGGTGTAGATTACGATGTACGGGTGATGAATCCGTACTCGTCTTACGAAGATTTTGACTTCATGATTCCTATTGGTGACAACGGTGACACCTACGACCGCTTTATGGTGCGGCAAGAGGAAATCCGCCAAAGTCTGCACATTATTCAACAGGCATTGGATGGTCTTCCTGAAGGCCCCTTCCATGCAGATGTTCCCGATTTTTATTTGCCGCCGAAAGATGAGGTTTATAACAACATGGAGGCGCTCATCTATCATTTCAAAATTGTGATGGGCGAGGCTCCCGTTCCAGCAGGCGAGGTCTATCATGCCGTAGAAGGGGCCAATGGAGAGTTGGGTTTCTATCTAATCAGTGACGGTGGACGTGCGCCTTATCGCTTACACTTCAGGCGGCCTTGTTTTATTTATTATCAGGCATTTCCGGAGATGGTACAAGGAGCGATGATCTCGGATGCGATCCTCACCATGTCTTCGCTCAATGTTATTGCCGGAGAATTAGACGCTTAAGGTAAAACCAATGGAAATAATGGCTTATAACCCGCCTCGTTTCTCCGAAGAACGCCTTGCACAGGTTCGGAAGATCGTGGGGCAATTCCCAGAAGGCCGTCAGAAAAGCGCCTTGATTCGGGTATTACATATGGCCCAAGAAGATTTTGGCGGGCATCTGACCGCCGAGGTGATGGACTATGTGGCAGATTTGCTTGCTATCTCGCCCATCGAGGTGTATGAAGTGGCTACGTTTTATACGATGTTCAATCTTAAGCCCGTTGGGAAGTATATGTTGGAGGTTTGTCATACGGGGCCGTGTATGCTGCGCGGAGCCGATAAGACGATAGCTTATCTCCAGCAAAAATTGGGCATTAAGGTGAATGAAACCACCGAAGATGGCTTCTTTACGCTAAAATCTGCCGAGTGCTTGGGGGCTTGTGGTTATGCCCCGATGATGCAATGTGGCGAACATTATTACGAAAACCTGACCGAGGAAAAAATTGATGCATTAGTAGATGCGTGGCAAAAACAGCCAGTTCCTCCAAAGGCTTGGGAAAAGATAGACTAAGAAAGATATGAAAGACATTGATCCTATAATATCTAATCTGAAAAAGGTTTTCGTATCCAGACTTTGCCTATGGAATCAGGCTACGACGATCCCGAAATGCCTGGAAAGGTGCAAAACCTAAAATCCACCATAGGCCAGCACTTATTAGACTACATTAAACAAAAGACCCAACCAGACCCACATACAGAAAATGTCTCGTAAAATTCTGTTAGAACATGCCCACGTGGCAGGCATTCAAGGCTACGAAATATATCGGAAGATGGGTGGCTATCGCTCGGTCGAGAAGGCGCTAAAGTCCCTGACGCCGGAAGAGGTAGTGGACGAGGTGAAACGTTCCGGATTGCGTGGGCGAGGCGGTGCAGGTTTTCCGACGGGTATGAAATGGAGTTTTTTGGCTAAACCAGAGGGCGTACCGCGCTATTTGTTGTGTAATGCGGACGAGTCGGAGCCAGGAACGTTTAAAGACCGCTATTTGATGGAAAAGATCCCGCATTTGTTGGTAGAAGGGATGATAACATCGAGCTATGCATTGGGCGTACAGACGGCCTATATCTACATTCGGGGCGAGTATAAATGGATTGTCAAAATTCTTGAAAAGGCCATTGCGGAAGCCTATTTACATGGTTGGTTGGGGAGGAAAATCTTGGGGACGGATTTTTCGTTAGACCTCTACGTTGCGCCGGGGGGTGGGGCGTATATCTGTGGCGAGGAGACGGCACTCATTGAGTCGTTGGAGGGAAAGCGGGGCAATCCGCGCATCAAACCGCCTTTTCCGGCAGTGAAAGGGCTTTGGCAAAGCCCAACGGTGGTGAATAATGTGGAAACCCTAGCGGCAGTACCCGTTATTGTGAACGAAGGTGGAGATGCGTATGCGGCGGTTGGTGTGGGAAGAAGTACCGGAACGAAATTGATCTCGGCGTGCGGAAATCTAAACAAACCGGGGGTGTATGAGATTGAAATGGGATTGCCTGTAGAGGAGTTTATCTTCTCCGACGAGTATTGTGGCGGCATTCCAGGCGGTAAACGCTTCAAGGCCTGTGTGCCCGGTGGTTCTTCGGTTCCAATTCTGCCCGCCGATCTGATGCTCAAAAATGCAAAAGGCGAAGACCGCGTGATGACGTATGAATCGCTCTCGGATGGCGGGTTTTTGACCGGGACGATGTTGGGTTCTGGTGGTTTTATTGTCTTTGACGAAGATCAGTGTATCGTGCGGAATACCTATACCTATGCCCGTTTTTATCACCACGAGTCCTGCGGACAATGTTCGCCGTGCCGCGAAGGGACGGGTTGGATGGAAAAGGTGCTGCACCGCATTGAGCATGGTCATGGCCATGACCATGACCTAGACCTGTTGGTAGATATTTCCAAGAAAATAGAGGGCAATACCATTTGTCCACTGGGCGATGCCGCTGCATGGCCTGTTGCTGCCGCCATCCGACACTTCCGTGAAGAGTTCGAGTGGCACGTCCGACATCCACAAGAAGCCCAAGCCCGGAATTATGGACTTGGTCGCTTAGAAATATATTATGGAGCCGTGGGCGTTTGATTCCACGAAAACCTGTAAAACCACACACGACATATGCTAAAAGTCACGATAGACGGCATAGAAACACAAGTGGAACCGGGGACAACCATCTTGCAAGCCGCCCGGAAGATTGCAACCGAGCAGCCGGAGCACAGCCATTTGGTTCCGCCTGCAATGTGTTATTATTCGCCCTTAGAAGGGAGTGGTGGCAAGTGCCGTACATGCATTGTAAAGGTTACACAAGGTTCCGAAAGAGATCCTCGCCCCATGCCCAAACCCGTTGCTTCGTGTCAAACACAGGTGATGGATGGTATGGTAGTGGAAAATACTACCAATCCAGACTTGCTTGCAGCGCGGAAAGGAGTGGTGGAACTCTTGCTGATCAATCATCCCTTAGACTGCCCTGTATGCGATCAGGCTGGAGAGTGCCATTTACAAGACTTGGCGTTTGCGCACGGCGCTTCGGAAACCCGCTACGAAGAAGAAAGGCGCACCTTTGAACGGATAGACATTGGGCCTTACATCCAACTACACATGACCCGCTGCATCCTGTGTTACCGCTGCGTTTATACTGCTAACCAATTTACCGACGAACGGGTGCATGGCGTGTTGTTCCGTGGAGACCGTGCTGAAATCGGGACGTATATCGAGAAGGCGATAAAGAACGATTTTTCTGGTAATGTGATTGATGTCTGTCCGGTTGGGGCGTTGACGGATAAGACGTTCCGTTTCCGTAGCCGCGTTTGGTTTACCCGTCCCTTTGATGCGCATAGGAAATGTGATAAATGCTGTGGAAAAACCGTCTTATGGATGGCGGGAGACGATGTATTGCGTGTTACTGCCCGTAAAGATGTCTTTGACGAAGTAGAGGAGTTTATCTGCAACGAGTGTCGTTTTGACCATAAAGTGAAAGAAGATTGGACTATCGAGGGGCCAAGAAGCATCCACCGTCATTCGGTGATTTCGGCCAATAAATACAAAGCCAAAGCCAAAACGGTGGTTTAATCCGCCATAATTTAGACAACCGATGCCACTGTACTTAATCATCGAAAAAAGTGTGCTTGTGCTGTTCCTCTTTGCGGTAACAATGGGCGTAGCGGCCTATTCCACTTGGGCAGAGCGCAAAATCGCCGCTTTTCTGCAAGACCGCTTAGGGCCAAACCGCGCTGGGGTCTTTGGTTTATTACAACCATTGGCCGATGGCGTTAAGATGTTCATGAAAGAGGAATTTATTCCGTCGAATGCCGAAAAACTCTTGTTCATTGCCGGGCCGGGCTTGTTTATGTTTACCGCACTGATGACGGGGGCGGTCATTCCTTGGGGACCTAACCTGCAAATTGCCGATCTGAATATTGGGATTTTGTATGTGCTGGGATTTGTATCTGTGGGTGTATATGGTATCATGATTGGCGGTTGGGCGTCTAATAACAAATATTCCCTGTTCGGAGCCATTCGTGCTTCGTCCCAAATGATTAGTTACGAACTGGCTATGGGTTTGGTGGTTATCGCCATTATCATGTTGACGGGGTCATTAGACCTGAAAGCCATTGCCGAGCAACAAAAAGGCTTTAACTGGAACATCATTTATCAGCCTTTCGGATTTCTGATTTATTGTATTACGGCCTTAGCGGAGTGTAACCGAGCCCCCTTTGATCTTCCGGAGTGCGAAACTGAGTTGATTGGTGGGTTTCATACGGAATATAGTTCGATGAAATTGGGTTTCTATCTCTTTGCCGAATACATCAATATGTTTATTTCTGCTGCGGTGATTGCCACGCTTTACCTCGGCGGCTACAATATGCCTGGCTTGGATTACAGCGCCATGAATCCTATTGTGGGAAATGCGATTGCGTTTGTCGTCTTGTTTACAAAAACCTTGCTGGGTGTATTTGTATTTATATGGGTTCGGTGGACGTTGCCTCGTTTTAGATATGACCAGTTGATGCACTTGGGCTGGAAAATTCTGATTCCTTTGGCCATCTTAAATATGTTGCTCACGGGTGCGGGCGTATTGATTTTCGGATGATCTTAAACCACTTACTACAACCAGTCTCCCGTATATTTTACCAAACGGAACACCCCTCAATGGTATGCAAAAATTAACCAATCGGTCCAAAGTTGTCTCTCAAAAAGACATGTCCTTTTTGGAAAAAGCCTATGTCCCCGCTATTCTAAGTGGTATGGGAATTACATTAAAGCATTTTTTCAAGAAGAAGAGTACTGTTGCTTATCCTGAACAAGAGCGAAGTTTTAGTCCGGTTTATCGTGGGCGACATGTGTTGAAGCGCGATGATAAAGGTGCGGAGCGTTGTACGGCCTGTGGGCTTTGTGCGGTGGCTTGTCCGGCTGAAGCCATTACCATGACCGCTGCTGAACGCCAGAAAGGCGAGGAAAGTCTCTACCGTGAGGAGAAATATGCGGCGGTTTATGAGATAAATATGCTACGTTGTATCTTTTGCGGCCTGTGCGAAGAGGCCTGTCCGAAAGAAGCCATTTTCCTGACGCCAAACATCACACCTGCCTACTATGACCGCCAAGATTTTGTGTATGGAAAAGACATGCTGGTAGAAGGTATTGCACCCGAAGACCGCGTGGACGTAAGCAAACGCCAATTCTGGCGTGATAACTTGGAAAGCACCCAAAAAAACCCGTAACCGATGGAACTGATTTTCTTTTTTATCATGGCGGTCTTATCGGTCTTAAGTGCATTGACTGTCGTGTTTGCTAAAAGTCCGGTACACAGTGTTTTGAGCCTGATTGTGACGTTCTTCTTGCTTTCGGGACAATACGTATTGCTTAATGCCCAATTTGTGGCGATTGTAAACCTGATTGTTTATGCAGGCGCCATCATGGTATTGTTCTTGTTTGTACTGATGCTGCTCAACCTTAAAGACGAAACTGAGCCACAAAAAAGCAACTTGGTTCGGCTTTCGGTAACCATTTCGGCGGGTATGTTGCTGCTTACCCTCATTGGTTCGGTACGTGGGGCCATTGCCATTCCGCCCTCACCTGCGCAATCCGCAACAGTGGGATTGGTGGAGAACCTTGGAAAAATCTTGTTTTCCGACTTTGTAGTGCCTTTCGAGGTAGCCTCTATTCTGTTTATTGCCGCAATGGTTGGGGCTGTGCTGATCGGTAAGCGGAATAAAGAAACGGACTCCGAACCTCTCACTACTTTTTGATCATTACAAAATTTTGCGGTTTTGCCGTAAAGCAACTTAGTTATGTTAAACAGTATTCAAGTCATCCCAATAGAATATTATCTCGTGTTGAGTAGCGTGTTGTTCTCGATTGGGGTACTGGGGGTGATGATTCGCCGAAATGCCATCGTGGTATTGATGTGTATTGAACTCATGTTGAATGCGGTCAATCTGCTTTTGGTTGCTTTTTCTACATATTTGGGGGATGGGCACGGACAGGTTTTTGTGTTCTTCATCATGGTGGTTGCGGCAGCCGAGGCAACCATTGGGTTGTCCGTTTTGGTACTCATTTATCGAAATACCAAAGGTGTGGATATTCACCAGCTGGATCAATTAAAACACTAAGGCATTGGCAGAAATGCCGTCTTCTATACAGAATTGTTTTTTATGCAACAGATCATTCCTCTCATTCCAGTGCTACCGCTTCTTGGCTTCCTCATCAATGGGCTTGTCGGGAAAAAAATGGGCAAGAGCATCGTTGGCGCCTTGGGTACGGGTACAATAGCCAGTTCGTTCTTGTTTACTGTTTGGTTATTTATAGCGCTTTTGGGTGACCCAGAACCGATAGAATGTGTTCTGTTTACCTGGCTAAATGTAGGTAATTTGCACGTAGAAATTGGGTTTTTAGTGGATCGTCTCTCCGTCTGGATGATGCTTGTCATTACGGGCGTGGGTACGCTCATACACATCTATTCAATTGGCTATATGCACGAAGATGAGGGTTTTCATAAATTTTTTGCCTACCTGAACCTCTTTGTGTTTTCAATGCTCCTGCTGGTGATGGGCAATAACTTTCTGCTCCTTTTCTTCGGTTGGGAAGGTGTTGGCCTTTGTTCGTATTTGCTCATTGGATTTTGGTACACCAAACGCGATTATGCCGATGCCGCAAGGAAGGCGTTTATCATGAACCGAGTCGGGGACTTGGGCTTGTTACTCGGTATTTTTATGATTTCCCAGCACTATGGGAGTATTGCCTATGCGGATGTGTTTTCTAAAGCCGGGCTTGCAGATGCGGCAACTATTGGCCTGATTACTTTGTTGCTTTTTGTGGGGGCAATGGGGAAAAGCGCCCAGATTCCTCTTTATACATGGTTGCCGGATGCGATGGCAGGTCCCACGCCCGTTTCTGCACTCATCCACGCCGCGACCATGGTGACGGCAGGGATTTATTTGGTGGTGCGGGCTTCGGCATTGTACGACTTAGCACCGGAAACCTTATCGGTTATTGCATGGGTTGGGTTGGCGACGTCCCTTTTTGCCGCACTTATCGGCCTTGGTCAAAACGACATCAAGAAGGTATTGGCCTATTCCACTGTATCGCAATTAGGACTGATGTTTGTCGCTGCAGGTGTAGGCGCTTATGGCTCTGCGATGTTCCACCTTACCACCCATGCGTTTTTTAAAGCCCTTTTGTTCTTGGGGGCGGGCAGTGTCATTCATGCCATGAACGGCGGGCAAGACCTTCGTCACATGGGGGGGCTTCGCAAATCGCTTAGAACAACGCATTGGACGTTTCTTTTTGGGACATTTGCCATTATCGGTATTTTTCCATTTGCGGGCTTTTTCTCGAAAGACGAACTCTTGGCCAAGATTTTTGAACACAATCCACTTATGTGGGCTTTGACACTGTTTAGTGCAGCACTAACCGTGGTGTATATGATACGGATGTACACCCTTACGTTTTGGGGGGAATTTAGAGGAACCAAAGAACAAGCCGTACATCTGCACGAGTCGCCTTTGGTGATGACGTTACCACTCATGATTCTGGCGGTATTGTCGTTAATAAGTGGACTTCTGAACTTGCCCGCTTTTACGCATCTACAATGGTTCTCCGGGTATTTAGCCCCGTTACTTGGGGAAGCCGCACACATCATGACCGTTTCAACCGAACTGGTTTTGATGGGAATTGCGTTTACGGTTGCCGTTGGTCTGGGTTTTTGGGCATGGAAACATTATCAGAACCCAAAACAAGTGCCTGTGGAAGAAGAGGCACTTAAGGGGTTTGCCAAACTTGCGGGTCATAAATTTTATGTGGACGAAAGCTACGATGCCATATTTGTACGCCCGGTTGAGCGCCTTTCCCGTTTATTGCACAAACTGATAGATACGAAAGTCATAGATGGCATCGTCAATGGGCTGGCGTCTCTTGTGGGGCAGTTAGGACTTGGCCTTCGTCAATTTCAAACAGGTAAAATCGGAACCTATTTATTTTTGATGGTGGCCGGTTTGGTACTCATCCTTCTGTTTAACGTAATCTGGTAATCTCTAATGACCACCCTGCCTTTACTGATACTGGGCCTTCCACTGGTTGTTTCCGTCGCGGTTTTCCTTACCAAAGCCAAATTGGCCCGTTTATTGGCCCTTCTGGGAGCGGGTCTTACGTTGGTATTGACCGTAACGCTCTGGTTAACCTTTAATGCCGGTAGTACGGTTCAGGTATTGTCTTTGCCTTGGGTTCCGGCTGCGGGCATTGGGTTTTCGTTTGCTTTGGATGGGCCGGGTGTGTTAATGTTACTTCTTACGAACCTTTTGATTCCCTTCATTTTGCCTGTTGCTTGTAGCCAAAACGCCGATAAAGAATCCAACCTTCTCGGTTTAATACTGGCCATGCAATTTGCCCTCAACGGTGTGTTTATGGCATGGGATGGCTTCTTGTTCTACATTTTCTGGGAATTGGCATTAATTCCCATTTACTTCATTGCAGCAATCTGGGGCGGGGAAAATCGTCAACGAATAACGCTTAAGTTCTTTATTTATACGTTTTCTGGAAGTTTGCTGATGCTTCTTTCGATTTTGACGGTTTATTTCTTTACACAAGGGACAGATGGCAAACATAGTTTTGACTGGGTTGCCTTAATGGCTGCCAATGTACCACCCCATCTTGCACCTTGGGTGCTACTTGGTTTCTTTGCTGCCTTTGCCGTGAAAATCCCCATTTTTCCGTTTCATACATGGCAACCAGATACCTATACGGTTGCACCGACTGTAGGAACCATGCTGCTCGCTGGAATTATGCTCAAAATGGGGCTTTTTGGGGTTTATCGTTGGATGATGCCCATTGCTGCCGAAGGACTACCGCTCTACCGAGATCTCTTTCTCTATTTGGCAGTCATTGGTGTACTCTATGGTGCTGTGATTGCCATCCAACAAGACGATTTGAAGCGATTGGTGGCCTATTCCTCGCTTTCGCACGTGGGTCTGATTGCTGCGGGCCTCTTCGTAGGAAATGAATTTGGGGTACAAGGCGCACTCGTTCAAATGTTGAACCACGGCATTAATGTTGTCGGCATGTTTTATGTAGTACATTGGATAGAACGCCGTACAGGTACACGCTCCCTTGAAGCGCTGGGAGGTTTGGCGGCAAATGCGCCTCAATTTGCGGTGCTGTTCATGATCATCTTACTCGGCTCTATCGCCGTGCCGTTAACCAATGGCTTTGTGGGCGAATTTCTGTTGCTCAATGGGTTATTCCAGTATAATGGTTGGCTGGCCACCGCAGCCGGTCTTAGCATTATCTTCGGAGCGGTGTATATGCTTCGTGTGTACCAAAAGGTGATGTATGGAAACTTAAAAGCTGCCACCGCAAATGTAGAAGAGGCGGGGCGCTTAGATCTTATGCTATTAAGTCTCATTGCTGCCTTGGTTTTGGTGCTTGGTGTTTTCCCACAACCTTTGTTTAACCTCACTGCCGATGCCGTAGGCAAATGGCTGGCCCTTGTGGGCGGATAATTTTAATTCCAATTTTGATCGAAACGCATGAAAGCGATTATCATTCTTTTTGCAACCGCAATGGTGGT
This sequence comes from Bacteroidetes bacterium UBA2364, assembly GCA_002344075.1. Lineage (GTDB taxonomy): Bacteria > Bacteroidota > Rhodothermia > Rhodothermales > UBA2364 > UBA2364. The sequence goes on along the minus strand of DDTM01000126.1, from coordinate 70,489 downwards.
TCTGTTTACCGGAATCTCCGGTAAAAGAACGTGGTTACTGCCGCTCTCTGTTCTGGGATTGCTGGCAGCCTTCGCTTCATTGGTGGTGGATGCCCAGATACCTGTAATTTCGTATGGTGGAATGGTACGGTTCGATGGATTCGGATTGGCTTATTCCGGTCTAACGGTTGTAGCGGCAACCCTGATTTTTGTGCTTTCGGGCTATTTTTACCGAGGGCTAAAGGACACTTTGGCCGATCATTACGGCCTCCTCTTGTTTAGCATGACGGGGGCGCTGTGCATGTTTTCTTTTGAACACATGGTGATGCTTTTTTTGGGGATCGAAATTCTTTCTATTCCACTATATGTAATGGCCGGAAGCCGCATGGACGATCTAAGATCTTCGGAAGCCGCGTTAAAATACTTTTTGATGGGCGCCTTTGCGACAGGTATCTTGCTTTTTGGCATTACATTGGTCTATGGCGCGACGGGAGCTTTTGAGATAACCCAAATTCAGCAGGCATTGGATGTGAAAAAAGTCTATTCCATGCCACTCTTTAATACTGGGCTGCTTCTCATTATTGTGGGATTGAGCTTTAAGGTTTCTGCTGCACCCTTCCACTTTTGGAGTCCTGATGTATATGAAGGTAGCCCGACTTTGGTAACCGCTTTTATGGCAACGGTTGTTAAAACAGCTGGATTTGGGGCGTTTTATAAATTATTTGTAATGGGATTTGGTCCCGAAACCCCGTATTGGTCTATGACCATTGCCGTACTTGCAGCGCTTACCATGACGGTGGGCAACCTTTCCGCATTACGCCAAAAAAGCATGAAGCGTATGATGGCCTATTCCAGTATATCTCATGCTGGTTATTTAATGATGGGCCTTTTAAGCGGGGCAGCCGGAAGCAAGGGTTTGTTTTTGTACCTCGTGGCATATGTTATGGCTACGATCGCAGTATTCTCGGTATTCATGCTGGTCAACAAAGACGATGACATCGCAGGGGGGCATTTTTCTGCATTTTCGGGTATTGGAAAGTCGAATCCAGTTGCTGCTTTTATACTCGCCTTAAGCATGTTATCCCTTGCTGGGATTCCTATCACCGCCGGATTTTTCGGGAAGTTTTTCTTGTTTACCGGCGCTTTTACCAACTTTCCGTGGTTAGTTGGAGTGGCCGTGATTAATTCCGCTATCAGTATTTATTATTACTTCCGTGTGATTGTAGAAATGTATTTTAATGAGGTAGCAGATCCTGAAAAATTTGTAATTCCAAATACTTACCGCCTCGTCATGCTCTTGGCGGCTCTTACCCTAATTGGTTTGGCATTTGTACCAGAACAGGTTTTGGCATTGGTGCCTTAGGCCATAGACTTGCCATACTGTGCAGGTAAGTACTATCTTTGTACAAGATTTTCATTTACTTCTTTGCTCCGTTTATGGCTGGCCTTATACCCGATTATGGACATTTAGACCTGATCTCCCGACACTTCAAGGCACTTGGAGAGCCTTCTCGTCTGCTAATCTTAGATTTATTACACCGAAATGGCGAGTTGAATGTACAGGAGTTGATGGAGGCCAGTGGTCTGCGCCAGGCCAACCTAAGCAAACATCTTGGAATTTTGCTAGAAACAGGCATCCTCAAACGCCGTAAAGAAGGCGTCATGGCATTCTATTCCATCCAAGACAAAAGTGTACAGGGCCTCTGTCTTTTGGCCTATAACCGCCTCATGCTCAACCGTCGAGGGTGACTAACGGACAACCGCCATCGTAGCCACGCGCACTTCCTCGGCGCCTGCTTCGAATAGCGGAACCGCTGCTGCTGCCAAGGTTGCGCCAGTCGTCAAAACATCATCCACCAATAAAATACGTTTCCCAACCACTTTCTCCGGATTAACAACAGTAAATGCCCCGGAAACATTGGCCCAGCGGTTCGAGGAATCTAACTTGGTTTGGCTTTTGGTAGCACGAGTACGGATCAAGAAATCTTCACAAAGTGGAAGTTTCAAGACCACGGACATCCCTTTTGCCAATTCTGTACTTTGGTTGTAACCACGTTCGATCATTCGGATTCTGGAAAGTGGGACAGGGACCATAAGATCGGCTTGCCATTCTTCCGCAATACCAATCAGGTATTCACCTATCAAAGCGCCAATATATCTTCCAATGCGCGGGCGATTCTTATACTTTAGGGCGTGTTGAATCTTTTGTACAGTCCCACCTTCGTCAAACATCCAAAGCGAATACCCAATCTCTAAGCGTGCTTCTGCTCGCCAATGTGCTTGTAAATGTGCTCTGATGATGTCCGGAGCAGGGTGTTCTAAGGTTCTTAAGCAGCCGAGACATAAAAAAGGAACATCTTCGGTTAGGTGTTGACCACACCCCGGGCAGAGTTGTGGGAAGATCCATTCTCCTGCACCGCGCAAGAGTGCCTGTCCTGATTGGAAAAAAACATGAAGATACCGCATGAATTATGTTAGGATAGGGTGGAAGTGATTTCTGCACGCATTGTAATTCATAACTTGATGCCAGATGTGTGTTAGACAATCAAAGGCACGTCATTATAACCCCTTAGTAACATATTTTATGCCCCGAACACGTCGCGGGATGCTGGTCAAAAACCTCTTGGAGCACCCGATTGAAATTAAGCTTGCGGCCCGTCTGCTGGCCCTCGATGCCGGCGAGGAGGCCATTGTGACACCCAGTGAGGCCCGTGAAGAGAGTTTGCGCGAACATCTCCAATTGCGGACTGTTGCCGTTGTGCGGCCTTCTACCGCCGAGGAAGAAGCACAGATCGTGCGTGCAATTCGACACTATCACCCATAATCAATCTGACTCTATAGGGTATGAATGTCTTAATCTTAGAGCCGTATTATGGTCGCTCTAGAAAACGTTTTGTGGAAGGTCTGACCGAGCACTCGCGTCATGAGATCCAGGTGGTTTCTATGAGTGCCCGTTATTGGCAGTGGCGTCTTCAGGGCGGGGCCGTTACGTTGGCACATAAAGCACTGGAAGCCTTAGACAACGGCTTTGTACCAAATGTGATTTTGGCTTCGGACATGGTGAACCTCGCAGCGTTTAAAGCCCTCACCAATGGACGTTTTTCCGGTGTACCGATGGTGATGTATTTTCATAACAACCGCCTCACCTATCCGCTTTCTCCTACCGAACACCGCGATCCGGCATTTGGATACATCAATTATCTCTCCGCCTTGGTGGCCGATTATTTGGTGTTTAATTCACAATCGCACCTCCAAGAGTTTACGGGTGCGCTTCCCGCCTTTTTAGGAACGTACCCAGATTACACCCACCTCGAAAAAGCGCAGGAGATCCGACAAAAAAGCCGTGTTTTGCATCGCGGGATTTCGCTCCGGCAATTCGACGCCTTTACAGATGCCACCGAACCTGTCGGTTGGGGAGTAGGCATGAAGCCACCCATCATTTTATGGAACCATCGTTGGGAATACGACCAAAACCCCCACGCCTTTTTCCGTTTACTCAACCGTTTAGATGACGTAGGATGTAAGTTCCGCCTCATCTTGGCTGGTGAGCATTTTAATGAGGCCAACGAGTTTGGGCAGTCATTTTCGCGGTTTGCCGATCGAATTTTGCACTATGGCTATGCCGAAGATGTGGAAGAATATGGCCGTTTGCTTCAACGGGCGCATTTGGTGGTCTCGACGGCCGTCCATGAATTTTTTGGCGTCACGCTGTTGGAAGCCATTTATTGCGGATGTCATCCGTTATTGCCCAATAGGCTTACCTATCCAGAACTCCTACCAACATCGCTACAAAAACCTCTCCTACATGCGCCTACCTTATATGAAAACGAAGACGAACTCTTCGAGATCATGCAAAGTATCCTTAAAGGTCAAGAGCGCCCCTTGCCCCAAGAAACCCTACGTAGCATCCCCGAACACTTAGATTGGAAAACCCATATTCACCAGTTCGATGCACTGTTCGAGGAGGTGGGGAGGTAACCAAAAGAATATATCTCTTCAGACACCCATTGTGCCCACAGCTTGGATCGTGGGCTTTTTTTGTTGTTAACTTTTTTTGAAATAACTGAGTTTTGACGGCTCCCTGCGTGCGAAGGGATAGGAACTAAACCATTTCTATGTGGTGTTGTGCAGGGTGCTAAAAATCACTTTCGGCTCCATTAAACCATTAAGAGAGGGAGGGTCTCAATGGTAATACAATCTTTCTTTTGTAAACCGTTTAAGCAATAAATTCCATGAAAACCCTGTCTAGCTTTAAGATATTTTCCATCAGCGCTACCGAACAAAAAGAGCATAAAGGTGGCTTAAGTTTTGCCCTCCTAAACCCTATTCCCAGTGATGCCAACCCGCGTCAACAAGTACGCCTTCAGGCGCTCTCGGATCGGTATTACCAACTGATAGGCATAGCAGCAGGGTTGTGGACTGGCGACCCACTAAATCCACCGCCCCCCCGATTTGAGCGGATAATGGGCCGAATTGGTGTGGTTTCTGACCGATATAACACCCTTTTAGCACGCATTTAAGCCAGACAATAAGAAGCAGTCTCTCAAATGACTGCTTTTTTTATGCTAAATTTGTGTACAACATGACTTGCGGAAGCGCTTTAAAACCTTTAGCTTGCTAAATAAATCGTCTAACAAAAACCAGATCAATATGCATACCGTAGCCGATATTCTGAAACGTAAAGGATCCAATATCTATTCTGTAACACCCGATACCTTAATTCGAGATGTGTTGCACCTGATGAATGACAAAAACATCGGTGCCGTTGTGGTGATGGAAAAAGAGCAGTATTTGGGTATTTTTACCGAACGGGTGTACGCACGGCGGGTAGTTATTAAGGGTAAATCTTCGAACAAGAATAAAGTGGGCGAAGTAATGGCTACAGATTTTCCACGAGTTCGAAAAAAAGATAAACTGAACCAGTGTATGCAGCTAATGACCACCAATAATATTCGATATCTACCTGTTTTTGAAGAAGATTCTTTTGTAGGTATCATTTCTATAATAGACGTGGTGATGGAAGAATTAGAAATGCAAAAGGAGTTGGTGGAGCATATGCAGAATTACATCTCTGGATGAAATGCTTTTGGCTTATAGGAACCAAATCAAAGAAAAAGGCCCTCTCTTACAGGGCCTTTTCATTAACCAAAGGCGCCTTGGATATAGCGCTGCGTAAGTTCGTGTTGTGGATGATTGAAAATTTCTGTCGTAGGCCCATATTCAATTAGCTCGCCGAGATACATAAAAGCGGTAGAATCAGCCACCCGTAGGGCTTGTTGCATATTATGGGTAACAATGACGACGGCAAATTTTTCCCTTAGCCCCAGCATTAACTCTTCAATTTTGAGTGTACTGATGGGGTCTAATGCTGCGCAGGGTTCATCCATCAGAATAACTTCTGGGGCAATGGCGATGGCGCGTGCAATACAAAGTCGCTGTTGTTGCCCACCAGAAAGCTCAAGGGCGGGTTTATCCAACCGATCTCCCACTTCGTCCCATAAATAACAAGATTTTATGGCTTCCTCCACCCGCGCACGAATCAGGTTCTTATCCCCCATCTTATTCACTTTTAGGCCATAAGCTACATTCTCGAAAATGGATTTCGGAAACAAATTGGGCTTTTGAAAAACCATGCCCACTTTACGGCGCACATCAACCACATCCACTTTGGCGCCTAAAATGGCGTGGCCGTCCAATAGAACCTCCCCTGTTACCATCGCTTGTGGGGTTAAATCGTGCATTCGGTTCAACGAACGTAACAGAGTGGATTTTCCACATCCGGAAGGCCCGATGAGTGCCACAATTTTTTGATCCGGAAACGTAATAGAAACGTTTTTGAGGACTTGCTTTTCACCAAAGGCAATGTTTAGGTTGCGGACAACTAATTTATCGGTCATAATCTATGTGGGGTTTACCTCTTTCAGCCTGTGGGTTGTGACTGAAAACGATAGCGGATTTGTAGGGCAATGATGTTTAGTACCGTAACCATTGCCAATAAGGTAAGTGCCGTCCCATAAGCCAAAGGCCGTACCTCCTCGATGGCATGGTGCTGTGTTGCCAAAACGTATAAGTGATAGGGCAATGCCATAAAACTGTCCCAAACCGTTCCAGGCAAATAACGTAAATAATACGCCACACCCGTAAATAATATAGGTGCAGTCTCTCCTGCCGCACGGGATAAACCCAACATTATTCCCGTGGTGATACCGGGTAGTGCAGGTGGCAGTACCACACTCCGGATGGTTTCCCATTGCGTGGCCCCCAGTGCCAGAGCACCTTCCCGATACGACTTGGGCACGGTTTTGAGGGCCTCCTCTGTAGCGGTGATGATATAGGGCAAACTTAAAAGACCAAGTGTCAGTCCTGCTGAAAGTACCGATGTACCAAAACGCAGTCCTTCTACAAATAAAGCCACGCCAAACAGTCCGTAAATAATCGAGGGAACTCCGGCCAAATTACGGATGGAAGCACGGATTAAACGGCTAAGGAAATGATCGCGTGCGTACTCGCTAAGGTAGATGGCCGAAGCCACTCCGACCGGAACTGCAAATAAGGCGGTAATCAGCGTGACAAATGCCGTACCGACCACCGTCGGAAAAATCCCGCCTGCCGTCATACCTTTTTGCGGGAACGTACTCCAAAAAATCCAACTAAGGGAATCTCCGCCTTTGATAAATAAATCAATAATTAACCAGAAGATCAAGAAAACAACCAAAAGGGTACATAACCGTAATACCCCAAAGCCCAATTGTTCAATCCATGTAGAACGGTTCATGACAATCGCCTGAATTTGGCAGCGAGATACTCGGCTGTCAGGTTAAATAAAAGACTCATGATAAAAAGGGTGGCTCCAATAGCAAACAGACTGTAATAATGGGTAGTGCCAAAGGGCACCTCGCCCATCTCGATGGCCATGGTGGCGGTCATGGTGCGCACCGAGTCGAAAAGGCTGTCGGGTACTTCAAGTGCATTTCCGGTGGCCATAAGAACCGTCATGGTTTCGCCCACCGCTCGTCCTACGCCCAAAACACCGGCTGCAATGATACCAGAACCCGCTGCGGGGAGGGTAACCCGAATGAGTGTAGTCCACTTATTGCTCCCTAACGCATACGAAGCTTCTCTGTATGAACGTGGAACAGCGCGAATGGCATCTTCTGCAACGGTGACTATGGAAGGTAAGGCCATGATGGCCAATAAGATAGCGCCGTTTAGCGCCGTAAAACCATTCGGTAGATTAAAAGTTTGAGCCAAAAATGGTCCGACCACCACGATTCCAATAAATCCGACCACCACGGATGGGATCCCTGCCAATAATTCAATGAGAGGGCGGACAAAGCCCCTCATGAGTGGTGAGGCAACCTCGGAAAGGTAGGCGGCTAAGGCAATTCCTAATGGAAAGGCGAGCACCATCGCTGCAATGGTTACAAGCATCGTTCCAACCACCATACCGCCTATACCATATTGTGGGTTTTTTAAAGCGCCCGGATTCCATTCGGAAGAGAAGAAGAATTCCCATATGGAAACTTCTTTAAACATATAGAACCCATTCCAAATCAAAAGAAAAAATATGCCTGCCAAAACCAAAACCGATAACAATGCTGCTGCTTTTACAAGTAGTTTAAACGCACGGTCTTGTAAGTGGCGACGCTGGTTTGTAGTGGCTGGGGAGGAGTGAGAAGCATTATTTAGCATATACAGGTTGTGCCATGGATGAAACTTCGGCGTTGTATGTCAGTGGGAGTTCTATCGGAATGTAGCCACTTTCTCGGATGATGGCTTTGCCCTGCTCGGAGCGTTCAAACCGAAGAAATGCAGCTAATTTTCCACTAGCTGGTCCGTTCAGGAAATGATACAACGGACGTTTGAGAGGATACAGGCCGCTCGCCACAGCGCTTGCATCAAGGGGCGAAACGCCTTCTCCATCGCCGATTCGTAGGACTGAAATCCCTGCACTTGGCTTGCCGTTATGTTGCACATAACCCAAACTTACATAACCGATGCCTCCACGATCCTGTTTAACGGCTTCAACAATTTGTGCAGTACCATTCATGCCCTTTACTTTAGAGGAATACTCGGATTTTAAAACTTTTTCTCGCAGATATACGTAAGTTCCAGAATTGCTTTGACGTCCATACAATGAAATCTCTCGGTCTGGGCCACCCACTTCTTTCCAATTTCGGATGTCTCCCCGATAAATGCCCGCAAGCTGTTCGAGGTTCAAGGCGCGAATCTGAAGACTCGGATGGAGAATAAACACCAATACATCTTCTGCAAACACAACGGGAATCGGGCGAATATTCCGCACTGCTGCCATCTCAAGCTCTTTTGCGCTCATGTCTCGAGACGAATTGGCAATATCAGTTTTTCCATTTAAAAGAGCTGCAATTCCAGATCCCGATCCACCGCCCTTCACCGATACCGATACCCGATGCTCGTGGCTCATAAAGGATTCTGCCAATGCCATCACAACGGCAACTTCCGAATCAGACCCTTTAATCTGTACTTGTTCGATGGTTTGAACCGGACGGCAGGCTGGAAGCCCAAACATAAACAAAAAAAGAATAAATAGACGTACCATTTGAACTCCAAATTAGACTGCTCAATGATACGCCAATAAAAGCATATAGAAATTAATAGAACATTATAACCAAATGGATTTTAGGTATAATAATATTTTGGTGATATTTTGTTTATATATCGGTAATAATTAGATTAAAATTTGGTAACAACCATTGTGCATTATGGCATTGTGACACGAGTGGTTTGTAAAACGCATCAATAGGCCCATACCATGTTTTATATACACTACTAGAATAGTGGGTAGTTTGGTAAAACTATTTGTACAAGTAGCTGTAAGTTATAAACTTAAGTGATTTTGCTCTTTAAATGAATTGGTTTTTTGATTTTCAATAATTTTGATAGGTCGCGTCGCTGGATGGAGGCTTGATGAATAATTGGATTTTATTAACAAGGCCACCTATTCACAGCGTTACGCCATGCTTCTTGAAAGGCAGATGATTGATCCATTCTAATCCGTCATCCTATTCGGGTGCAATTGAAAAATGCCAATAGACATACGACGCACTTAGATTAGGTAACGTCTTACCGTTGAGAAAAGCGATACCATAATAGAACCCGCAGGGGCGATGTCACAATAGAAAGCAAAATAACCATCCACAAGTTCCACAAGGATGGAATAAAATAAATATGTCTCGATATGGAGGAATAGTATCACTCGCTATAAGTTGTTTTTCCGCTTTAAAGTCTTGTTAAGAGCTTAATATTTTTTCTATTCTCTTATCAGGGATAAACCAAATTAAAGCGGTTATGTAAAATAGAACGAGCGATATAATGGGATAATAAAATGCCAAAATAACACCAAAAGCATATGCAAAGAGTGATATTCTTTCCTTATATTGATCACTTACTGCAATACTCAATTTTGACTCAGGACCTTCGTGTTGTATGGCTGCTTTTTCTAGGAGGTAAAAAGAGATGGCAGATAAAAAAAGTATAAGGCCATAAAGTGCAACCGTATTTCCTTCAAAATGATGTTCTCCCATCCATGCAGTAGCAAAAGGTAAAATCGAAATCCAAAATAGTAAATTCAGGTTAGCAAGTAAAATTTTTCCATTCACAAATTGAATAGCCTGAAAAAGATGATGATGGTTGTTCCAATAAATACCAACATATATAAAGCTAAATAAATAAGATAAAAATTTGGGTAATAGCGGAAGCAGCGCTTGGAATGTAGCACCTTGAGGGACATGAAGCTCTAATACCATAATGGTGATGATGATGGCAAGTACGCCGTCACTGAACGCTTCTAATCGGTTTGTGGTCATGAGAATTGAGAAAAGCAAAAAAAAAGATTGCTGAATATACAAGAGAAGATACGACAATTTCCAGACAACACATTCATTATCATCTTTTTTTAAAGCACAAAGATCCCTTAACGATTATTTATAGTAGAGTATGTGTAAAATTTTATTTCTCATCATATATTAGTTTATATAAAGTTGCTTAAATTTGTAAGTATGTGGTTTTTATACTCCTACACAGACTTTCCTGCACGTCAAATGGTTATGGGTTTGTATTGGAGCGTAGCCTTCTCGAAACATGGTATTGAAATGGGATGCTTGATCTATGTTGCCAATTGATGTACCTTGACTATAGAATTATTTACCACATCAAAAAGGAAGCATTGCATACAAGCCACTAATCTGTGGTGTAATCCCTTGCTTTTAAGCACGGTCTTAAAATGAAATTAAAAACATGGTAAATCAAAAATATATTTCAATACCAAAACAATTATTTAATATATGCGTAGCTTATTCAAAACCTTAATTTATTTATTAATCTTGACTAATTTTTTAACTTGTAATACAATGAGGAATTCAAGAAAGAATATTACTGCTGCCGAATTGCTCGGAAATCAAGAAAAAATGGCAATATCGTATGGTGGATATCGAAGCGTGAGCAGACGGGTTCAACCTACTGTTGCACAATTAAAGGAAGACATGAAGATTCTTTCAGCAATGGGGGTTCGTCTTATTAGAACCTACAATGTGCATTTGCCCGAAGCCAATAATGTTTTAAAAGCAATCTCCGAGCTAAATCAAGAAAACCCATCTTTTGAAATGTATGTCATGCTTGGGGCTTGGATTGACTGTAAAAATGCTTGGACAGGTTTTGAACCGATTCATCATGAAGAAAGTGAACGTAATGCCGTGGAAATAGAACATGCGGTAGAGTTGGCCAAACAGTATCCCGAAATCATAAAAATAATTGCGGTTGGGAATGAAGCAATGGTTAAATGGGCCACGGCATATTATGTTCAGCCCCACATCATTTTAAAATGGGTTAAATACCTTCAGGAGTTAAAAAAGAAAGGAGAATTATCAAAAGATTTATGGATTACAAGTTCGGATAACTTTGCCTCATGGGGAGGTGGAACATCGGATTATCATGTACCAGAATTAAACGAATTAATTAAATCTGTTGATTATCTTTCAATACACACATATCCTATGCACGACACCCACTATAATCCAATTTTTTGGGGTGTACAGGAAAACGAACTGACGAAAAGCAAAGAAGAACAAGTTGATTTTATTATGGAGCGTTCTTTACAATATGCAATTTCCCAATATCAGGCAGTAAAAAATTATATGCAAAGACTTGGGGTGCAAAAGCCTATTCATATTGGTGAAACCGGGTGGGCGAGTTTTTCCAATGAATTGTATGGTAGTGCAGGTTCTAAAGCGACAGATGAATATAAAGCTGGAATTTATTATAAGAAAATGAGGAAATGGACTACAGAAAATAAAATAGCTTGTTTTTATTTTGAAGCGTTCGATGAAATCTGGAAAGATGCATCAAACCCTGGTGGATCTGAAAATCATTTTGGGCTTTTCACCATTGACGGGAAAGCAAAATGGGCTATTTGGGACTTGGTAGATAAAGGTATTTTCGAAAATTTAACGAGAGATGGAAATACCATTAGAAAAAGCTATGACGGTGATTTTCAAAAACTTTTTGATGAAGTAGAAGCTCCAATTAAGAAATGATCTCATCTATTACTACATTATAATTAAAGTCTTATAATTATATCAATTAAAGAATACGTCACATTGTCTATTAAACTATAAAAGGTGCTTGTTGTTATCAAATTAGTCCACTCCCCAATGCGAGTGAAATCATTATTAGCATTATAGCAACGGTCACTTGTAAAAACCGGAGTGTTATTTTCTTTAAAAGTTTGTTACCGATATAAGCTCCAATTATAGCCGATAGAGTCGCACAGATAACCAAAGTCAAGTTCTCTGAAAGCCCGGTTCTTGTGAATTTTGTGGCGTAAATACTAAGTCGTGTAAAGTCAACAAAGGTTGAAACTACAACTGCTGTGCCTACAAACGCCTCTTTAGAAAGCCCTGCTTTAATTAGAAATGCACTTCTTAATGCTCCTTGATTGCCTGAAAGCCCTCCGAAGAAACCACTCAGTGCCCCTCCAATTGGAAGTTTGTCCTTGCCGAAGTGAAGTTTACTGAAAGAAGGAATTAGGTCTATGGTCGCAAAAATGATGAGCAAAATAGAGATAATGAACTTTACAGGTAAAACTTCAAATGTCCGCCCGAACAATTGATAAGCAAAAAGTGGGCTAAGGTCTGTGAGGTTTAGTAACAACCAAGACCCTATTAGAGCGGCAATTATTGCTGGTACACCAAAACGTATGACTATTTGTTTGTCCGCTTCCCATCCGACTAATAGGAACTTAAAAAGGTTGTTGAAAAAGTGAACAATGCCTGTAAGTCCGATAGCCAGATCAACGGGAAAAAAAATCATAAATATAGGTGTCATAATTGTACCTAAGCCAAATCCTGAAAGAAATGTTAGGATTGCTGCGAGAAAAGCTGTAACTGAAATGATAATTAACTCCATTTTTTACTATCCAATTATTGTCGTTCTGCCGTTCGTTAGCTTTGCCGCTATTAGGTTCACATATTGGCGGCTGGGGTTTTAGTTTTCTAATACAGCCTTTATAAAAGGGTCAAAACGAATTAAAAAGTCTTTATCAGTCGGTTTGCCTTTATAGCTAAACTTATTTTGATAATAATTTAAATCATAAGGAATTTCTATTTCAATTTTATCTTGCATTAAATCTGTAAGGTTTTTGGCATTTGTTACTTCAATAGATGGAGCTATTCTGTATTTTACTTTTGAGTTTGGTAATACAAAAACTTGTGGTGAGAAACCTACACCCAGAAAGTATCCTGTTTTACGACCCACAGATATAAGGTTGTCTTTTGGGTTTGAGCTAGCGACCGAAACTGCGCTTCCTGCTGAAGAATAATGTTGTTCTGCAAGTAGATAAATTTTTCCGGTAAATTTTAATGAGGTTGCCGATGGCTCAATGGACTCTCTTGTATTTAGTAGGGTATAGAAATGGTATTTTCTAAGTAAAGGGTCTTTATCTTTTTTAATGATCACATCTTTAAAGCCAAAACGCTCAATTTTTTCTTTACTCATGACAACATTTTTGAAATCATCAATTTTCAATGAATATTTAATAGGGCTGGCAATTAATTCGGCAAATAAATTCTGCCATACATTGTCTTGCCCGCCACCATTCCTTCTTATATCAATGATTATTTTGTCTATGGAAATGTTTTGCTCTTTTAATACTGCCAGTTTTTCATTGATGAATGGTGTAAATTCAGGCTCCATATCTGTAAGCCTAATGTATATTATCTTTTCTTTTTCCCAGTATTCCACTCTGGTGCTGTCTCGGTATTTAGTAGTAGGCAAATATTTTGTAAACTTATTGCTTGCAAAGGCATAAGTCTTTGATTTGCCATTCTTTTTTAAGGTAATTTTGAGTGTATCTTTAAATATAGTTTCGTTATTTTTTAATATTCCTGCATAATAGAATTTTTTTCTTTTCAAATCGTAGCTTATTCCATCAGTAACATACAATTTTCTTTGAATATATCTATCCATAGGCTCACCTTCTATTTCAACTATTTCTGTCCCAATGGAAACAGTATCGCCCTGTACTATAAACGGGTTGGTTGTTAAATATTTTCCATCGGAATAGATGTTACCAATAGAAAATTTGAATTTATTTCGTGCAACCTTCAAGGCCTCATATTGTTGTTTTGCCCATACACTATCCTGCCTCAACAAGCTCGTATGTTCATCTAATGCTGTATTCAAGACGGACTCTAAAAGGATAAAAAATGATAAATCAGAAGAGATTTTATCAATATTTTTCCTCAAGTCAAGCATTTGTTTCTTTGCATCGTAATGCCATAAATCCTTTTTAATGGGTAAGTGTGGCGAAACACTATGAATTGTAGCAACCAATACATCAAAATCTTGATACATCTGTTTTTTTGTAAAAGTCAAGCCCGATTGCCCGTAAATAATTTGTGCTATAAAAAAGAGTGTAATTAGTGCTTTCATTGTTGTTATATTTGCCTATTCTGGTGACAGTTTTTGGTATTTTTTATCCAGCGCAGGTTGGGTGATCGTTGTTAATTACATAAATTACGTAAAATGATTCTTGATTTTGTGTTTTGACGCCATTTACTCACGAATTTAGTTGATGTTTTTATAGTATTTCAAAGGCATCTTGGCTCTACATGTTGCAAATCTCTAAACTACACATTGTATAAGAGATTTTTATTTCATCAAACAAAAAGGGCATCATTAAAATTTTACCTTCAATATCATGAATTATTCGATAAATAATTTATTCATATTGAAAATATTTAGGTCATATGATGAAAAAAGCATGTAAATATGCGAATTAGTGATGGACATTGAGTTTATTATAAATGTGTTTTCTTTTTAGCGCGTAAACATAAAAACGAGGGAAATACGCTTAATTCAAGGTAGTGTCGTTCATCAAATTTTGCAAACTCTTTTGTTGGTTTTGGCTCAATTAAACGATCAATATAAAAACCATTGTTAGTAAACGGCAGCAAGCATTCCTCTAGCGATCGGCGGTAGCTATGCATCTCTACGGGTTCACCAAAACCTCGCCAGATGGTTTTGACAGGTTCTGTAGAAAAATACTGTTTCGCCGAAAAATAATTAAATTCAAAAAAAGGATGTCCGAAGGAGGCCACTACTACCCCTTCAGGTCTGAGCAAGCGATTGAATTCAACGATTGTTTGGGTCCAGTCGGGAATATAGTCCAAAGCCAGCGCACATAAAACCACATCAAAAACGCCGTCTTGGTATTGGATGAGTGGTTGTGTGAGGTCATGTAGGAAGAATTTTCCCCTATTCCCATTTCGTTTCTGTGCTTCTTCAATCATCTTTGGGCTTAAGTCAAACGAATGTACTTCTGCTCCTTTTTCTAATAAAATTTCAGTGTACTTGCCTGGACCACATCCTGCATCTAATATCTTTGTCCCACTTATTTCTGGCAACAATCCCAATGTATTTGGGCGGTCATAGTACGCATTATGGGGTTTATGGTCTATCCGTTGGTTATAACTATGGGCTAATTGTTCATATGCAGCCAATACTTTTTTTTGTATCATAACTGATGTTCAACTTTATAGAAAAGGGCTACTTTATTTTACCGAATAAATGTATGTTTAACCCGTTTGGAGCGGCTGACATAGATGACCAAATACATTAAAATCAGTAAAAGAGCTAAGGAGGCCGTTAAGATAAACAATGAGGAGTCATAAATTTGTCCCCAAAAGGTAATGGTAGAAGGCATCCATTGATTAACGGTGGGTACTTGTCCTTTTAATACATTGGATAGACCTAATTTTTCAGCGACCATAAAACCAAAAACGAGGCTGCCAAAAAGTGCCAACACGCCGATGGTGGCCCTGAACATAGAGGGGAAAGCTTGTTTTTTTCGGAAAAGATACACGTTGAGCATGAGTGTCCAGAAGAGCGTAGCAAAACTTCCAAATGAGGCAAATAGTGCCAAAAGGCGAATGTTTTGCGTGTCGGGGGCCTCATTCAAGGCGGTAGAAGATAGAGTTGATAGGAATGCGCCAAGAAAATTAGTAAACGCATAAACCGCTACTCCCAGAAAAGCCAATGAGACCAGAACCACAGGGATAAAAAAGCCGCCAAGCCCTGTTCGCATTGGTATCGGGGAGGGTTCCTCCTTTTTTTGAGAGAGCAGGCGGGTAGGTTGGTCCGTTTGGGATTCTGGTTTACGGGTTTCGGCGGTTGTTTGCAGGGGAGGCTGTGTAAGGGCACGGGTCTGGTTTGAGTTAGGCGCTTGGTCTATATCGGCGGCTCCAATGGTTTCCAAAAGCAATCCGCCACGACCACCAATATTTTCAAGCGCCGACTGCGAAAGCAAGGAGTCCGGCAGTGGTTCCCAGTTTTTCATCCCATCCGCCCAGAAGAGATCGGAAGGGGTGGGGGGGCGCTTTGACATAAACTGGCGGGCCTGCGCATAGGTCATGGGGCCATATTGTTGACCACCGTGGTAGATAAAAATGTTTTCCTGTTTAGTAAGGTCTATCATGGTTTTGCGGATATTCGGGATGGAAGATGATGAAAGATAGGGGCTTCTGTTGTGATTTTAAAGAGGCTTTTGCAAAAAAAAGCCCCTGTTCTAATGACAGGGGCGAAATCTTAACCTAAGAAAGGGTATCGGTAGTTGTTTGGTGGGGTAAAGGTCTCTTTGATGGTTCTTGGAGAGGTCCAACGAATGAGATTAAGGTACGATCCTGCTTTGTCGTTTGTTCCTGAAGCACGTGCGCCACCAAAGGGCTGCTGACCTACCACTGCTCCGGTTGGCTTATCATTGATGTAGAAATTACCGGCGGCATCGGTCAGAACATCTGTCATATGTGCCAGAGCGGCGCGATCTTGTGCAAAAATAGCACCTGTTAAGGCATAAGGTGATGTCTGATCCAACAATGTTAGGACTTCTTCAAATCGCGCATCTTCATATACAAAAATGGTGAGGACTGGTCCGAAGATTTCTTCGCACATGGTTTTGTATTTGGGATTATCGGTGAGTAATACCGTTGGGGCGATAAAATAGCCCGTTTTATCGGAATAAGTGCCTCCTGCAATAACCGAAACACCAGGTGTATTTCGTGCTTCTTCGATGTATGCGGTAATTTTCTGGAACGACTTATGGTCTATGACCGCGTTCACAAAGTTACTTGGGTCTTCAACGGAGCCCATTTGGATTTCTTCCAGTTGCGCCAGTAATTCTTCCTTGATTTCTGGCCAGAGGCTCTGTGGAATATATGCCCTAGAGGCTGCCGAGCACTTTTGCCCCTGATACTCGAACGCACCGCGAGTTAAGGCCGTTGCGACTGCTTTTGTGTCTGCTGAAGGATGCGCCATTACAAAATCCTTGCCTCCGGTTTCTCCGACAATCCGTGGGTAACTGCGATAATGATTAATGTTTTGGCCAATGGTACGCCACATATATTGAAACGTCCCGGTGGATCCTGTAAAGTGCAAACCAGATAAGTGTGGCGAAGCAAAAACCGGATCGCCTACGGTGGGGCCATGACCAGGTAAAAAATTCATGACACCCGGTGGTACGCCGGCTTCCTCGAACAATTTGTAGATATAATAAGAAGAAAGAACGGCTGTAGATGAAGGTTTCCAAAGAACGGCATTGCCCATCATGGCGGGAGAAGCCGTGAGGTTGCCACTAATGGCTGTAAAATTAAAGGGGGCAATGGCAAAAACAAATCCTTCTAAGGCACGATATTGCAGACGGTTCCACACACCCGGAGAAGAAATAGGTTGTTGCGCGTAGATGAATTCCATATACGAAGCATTAAACCTTAAGAAATCAATGAGTTCGCAGGCCGAATCAATTTCGGCTTGATACACGTTTTTGCTTTGCCCGAGCATGGTGGCCGCATTTAGGGTGTCGCGCCACGGTCCGGCGAGCAGGTCAGCAGCTTTTAAAAAAATGGCCGCACGATCCAACCAGTCCATCCGCATCCAGTCATGGCGTGCTTCAGTGGCGCTTGAAATGGCCTGTGCCACCACTTCGGGGGTGCTATTGTGTAAAAGACCCAATGTGTAGGCATGTTCATGGGGCGGATGAATCGTTTCAGAAAGGCCAGTTAGAATCATCTTCCCGTCCACAATTGGCCCAATCTCATGCGCTGTGGCTTTCATTTCCTGTACTTTCTTCAAGAGCGAAGTACGTTCCGGAGAGCCTGGCGCATAACTACGAACCGGTTCATTGGTAGGGTGCGGAATCTGGGCGAGCGAGTTGTTCATAAAAATTGATGTAAAGGTAAAGGGTTTAGTCATTACAGGCTTAATTTAAGTTTTAAAACGAATAACATGGTTACTCTTCTCAACTTTATTTAAACTTCACCCCTCTGCATGTTTAAAGGATTTATCCCATTTGTGGCAATGCGTTACCTGCGGAGCGCAGAAGGCCCGGCAAAAGGTCGACGCTTTTTAAGATTTATCACGTATTTATCGGTGGGTGGCGTCGCTGTTGGGGTGGCTGCATTATTGCTGACACTGTCTATCGTTCGTGGATTCAGCAAAGAAATTGAACGTAAGATTGTGGCATTCGAGTCGCACGTACAAATTACTTCTTGGAGAAATACACCAATTTCAAGGTTGGATATGCTGCGGATTGGGTTGGGTAATTTACCAGAAGTAAAGTTTGTGGAGCCGATTATCTCAGATTATATCTTGCTTAAAGCCCCTGGTGATGCAAACATCGAAGGCTTATTGGTACGTGGGGTAGAAAAACCGCCGCCAGATTTGGTCGGAACCATTCGGGAAGGCCATTTTACGTTTAAACCAAACGAAGAAGGGCTGCCTGGTCTTGTTATCGGTCAGGGATTGGCACAGATGATGAAATTAAAATTGCACGATCGGGTAACGGTTTTTTCTAAACCCGAAGAATCAGACTCCTTATCCACCGAAGAAGCGCTGAATATTCCGATTAAAACATTTCAGATTTCCGGTATTTTTGATTCAGGAATGCGGGAGTTTGAACAAGCATTTGCTTTTATGGATATCCATCAAGCCCGTGAAATGTTAGGATATCTCCCCTTTGAAGCATCACGGGTGGATGTACGGGCAGAAGATTTGGAAATGGCCCATGTGGTCGCCCAAAAAATTGAAAAAGAATTGGGTTTGTCGAGCCGCTTTCAGTTACCAATTCAGGTGCAAACAGTATTTGAAGCGCAAGAAGGCTTATTTGCCTGGACCCGGCTTCAGGAACAAATCATCCCATTGTTGATTGGGGTCATTGTTTTGGTGGCGGCGTTCAACCTGATTTCTATGCTGCTAATGCTTATACTCGAAAAAACCAACGAAATCGGGATGTTGCAAAGTTTAGGGGCTTCGGGAAAGCATATTCGCCGCTTGTTTTTAACGTTGGGCGTGATGATTGGAATGGTGGGATCGGGCTTGGGCATGATATTGGCATGGGGTTTGGCTGTGTTACAACTACGTTTTCACATAATCCCGCTTCCAGTAGAATCCTATTTTATGGACACCGCCCCCATTGAACTAAGTGGAATAGATTTTGTCGTGGTTCCCTTTTTTGCATTGCTCTTGTGTGTGGTGGCTTCGTATTTTCCAGCACGCTTTGCCTCAAAAATAGATCCCATCCAAACTATCCGGTTTAATGGATAATATGTTGCCATCTAAATTCATTTGGGGCCTACCCTAAAAAGCGTGCACGTAGTTCTGGGGTGGGAATGCGGCAATTTTCGCGCTTACCAAACCACTTATAGCGGTTTCGGGCGATATAGCGATATACCCCGTCGCGAATAAACCGTGGCAATACAATAAGACCAAAAAGCGCGGGCCAAGCACCGTCCAAATATTTGGTAATCGTTAGCGCGGCATCAGAGTGGGTAAATGCCCGCCCACCCATTATCAGGATGACCGAATCCACCTCGTCGGATGCAAGATCAAAAGATCTTCGGAGGGAGAAACCAATATCCGATTGTAAAGAGGCAAACCGGAAAAAGCCCTTGCGGTCTCGATCAATGATAAATTGAATCGAAGCATTGCACAAATTGCAAACGCCGTCAAAAAGGATCAGCGGAGCATCTGGTACTGACATAGCGGGACGTCTCATAAGCAATAGGGATCAGAAAAATTCCAAGAAGTATATGGACTTACGACTGGAAAACCAAAAAGGTCGTGAGGATTGTGTAAAACTTTTTTTTGACTTGTGTTCTTAGGCGCAAAACGAATGGTGTGCAAGTACTTCACTTGAACAAAGTACATATTTTTCTTATATTCTTATCTTATAAAAAAACCTACCATTCAGCATGTTGGACGTGCAAGTACTCCGCCATTACGTACTGCCCAAAAACCTCACAACCCCGGCTTGCCGTTTGTTGGCAACTTTCGGACGTGTTTTTCACCCAGCGCGTCATATTTGTTCAATCCAAAAAGGATTCAGACCTACATGAAGATACTCTTTGTCTCCGGCGAGGTAAAGCCTTTTGTTCAGCATACCGCTAATGCAGAACTCCTCCGGCAGTTGCCCGAATACCTCAACGATCTGGGTAACTATGAAATCCGAATCATGATGCCCCGCTATGGCACAATAAGTGAGCGGAAGAATCGTTTACACGAAGTGATCCGTCTTTCGGGTACAAGTATACAGATTGGAAACCGTTCCGAAAGTTTTGCGGTGAAGGTTGCGTCCATTCCTGGCATTCGGCTTCAGGTGTATTTTATGGACAATAATTTCTACTTCAAACGCAAGGGAATCTTTGCGGATAAAGAGGGGAAAATTTTCACGGATAACGAGGAACGGGCGCTCTATTTTGCACATGCGGCACTGGCAACGACCAAAAACTTGGGCTGGAAGCCAGATGTTATTCATACCAATGGTTGGATGAGCGCAATGGTTCCCTATTTGGTGCGGACTAAACTCGCGGATTCCCCGCTCTTTGAACAATCCCGAATTGTACATACGCCAGATGAAATGGGGGTGGATGTTAAATTCTCGGCTGCCAAGGTGAAGCAATACCAACTGGGTGATGAACGCCTGGCAGATTTGAACCTGAATAAGGTGGCTTCTTTATATAGTGATGCATTGGCTTTTTATACCCGAAGCGATGCAGAACGACCGGAAGGGGCTTTGGAGTTGGCGGCATCCAAAGATGAATTGCTAGAAGTTGCGGTAGCACTTTATCAACAACTGGTCGGTACCGGTGCTCTTGTCTGACGAAATTGCAGGTAGTTTTCATCTGAAGCCCCAACGACCTGGTCGGATGGGGTTTTCTGTTGAAGGACTGCGCAATTGTATCTTTTGGGAGCAAGAAACTGGGTTGGTGGCCTGCTTTTTGGGTAACCTGCATTTTTTATCTCTTTGAAATTAGTCTTTTATGCTTAAGATAAATCCTTTGAATATGCTGAAATGTTCTTTGCCAGATGGGCGGTGTGGCCGCTTTTTCTCCCCTTGTCAGGTTTTGTTCTTTTTAATGCTGCTGCTCTTCTGGCTTGGAGGGTGCGACTCGCCCGGCGATGTGGGGCTTACTACCATTGACGATATCGCCAGTGCACCTAATCGGGTGGAGGCTGGTTTGCAAACTACTGCCGAAGCACACCTATATCGCGATGTAACAGGAGCGGCATTGCCCACACTCGCCGGAAAAGTGACAGAGATCGGGCCTCTTTCTGGTATGCAGGTGGAGGCTTATGGGTATCTTGACTTTTTGGAAAATACCGATCGGACCACGAAATTTAAAGAAGGTACGGTCTCGGATGTGACCATTGTCTTAAAAAATGCTTATACCTATGGTGAAGTAGGGACCCCAGTACGCTTTACAGTAAATGCGATGAATGCCGAGTGGAGTCCTGCAAATGCAAAATATGATTCGCTGTTGGTGGCAGGTGCTGCTGTAACCACAAGTGGCGACCTGAATGCCAGTGCTAAAACATGGGAGATCGCACTGCCCGCTGCTTGGCGTCAGACATACGACCAGTTACTTCGTGGAGCCGTTTCGGATAATACGTTTGACAAAGCCTTTAATGGTTTCCAGTTTAAGTTGGCCTCAGGAAATGCCATTTTTGGATTTACACCGGCCGATTCGTACTTGCGGGTCGTTGCAGGAGGGGATACGCTGCGTTTTTCGTCCACCAGTTCCAAGTCCCATACCTTCCTTAAGCGTACAGGGAAGCCGATAGAGGTTGCTGGGCGCAATATATTACAAGACAATACAGGTGATGCCATCAAGTTGTCATTAGACCTGACCAAGTTTCAGAAGCTGCCTGTAAATGCGGCCCTCATCCGTGTTCCAGCGGATACCCTCAGTTTGTACGCAAGTGGATCATTTGTCCGCCCGATCATCCGGCAATTGGGCATATACAGGGTGAGTGAAACCGAGACTTTGGCCCAACTGGCAAGCGCGAAATTTAAGGACGGTTATTTTTCGTTCTCGGATCCACGATTGACCAATGAACTGCAACGGATGGTTATCGGAAAGTCCACAGCAAAGCGTTTGATCGTTATTCCAGAAGTGGGGGCCAGTTCCATAAATCCCGTCTTTTGGTTTACAGAAACCCAAGCGGCGCTGAAGCCGCAATTATTTGTCACCTATTTGCCTTCTAATGGCTAAGCCTTTATTAACGATTGAGTTATAGGAAGTGTCTAAATGAAAAATCAGATGTATAAAACGCTTTTTGTGATGGGGCTTTTTTGTATAGGTCCCTCTTTGTATGCCCAAGTTGTGAGTGACGGTTCTATTTATAGCCGTTATGGATTGGGAGAACGGCATCATTTTAATAATTCCCGATCCGCAGCAATGGGAGGAGCGGGAACAGGTTATAGCGACGCCATTTATGTCTCGGCTACGAACCCGGCAACCTTGGGCTATCAGGTACTTACCCGTTTTACGGGTGGTTACCGTTATCAGGCGAATCGGTTTTCCGACAAAGCGGGGAATAACTCGAAACTTGGCGTAGGTGGCATAGACCATTTTCAGTTTTCGTTTCCCTTAATTGATCGTAAACTGGGTCTTGGGATTTCATTCATGCCGTATTCCAGAACCGGATACCGCGTACAATCCACTGGTAAATTGCCCAAAGGAGATGGTTATGCCGACTCAACCCTGTATGTAACCAGTTATGAAGGTCGTGGAAACCTACAACAGTTTGAAGTAGGTTTAGGGGGGAAGTTGGGTAAGTTGATTTCCGTTGGCGGTGGCCTCCGGTTTTATACGGGTCAGATAGACCATATTCAACGGACATCGTTTAGTGACGTGGAAAATTTCACCGAGCGCTTATCCACCTCTAATACCCGCCTTTATGGGGTTGGAGGCAACATGGGGATACATGTAGAAAAGACCAAATTAGGGAAAAAGAAAAACCAAGAAATTGGATTTGGCGCCACCGTCGGTTTACCAGCTACACTTAATACCCGTAGAACGCGGATTCTGGGTGAAAACGAAATTGTGGATACTTTAAGTGTTTCTCAGCAATTTGATACAAAACTACCATTGACCACAACCGTTGGTCTGGCATATCGCCCCAATGAAAATGTGTTGTTGGTTGCTGATTTTCTGTCCGAACGATGGTCGAAGTTTTCGAGTGGACTTTCGTTTGGGGGATATAATCCCGCAATGGCAACAGATAAACAATTTCAAGACCGTACCCGTATTGGAATTGGGGCCGAATACATCCCTGCTGGACGCAATTTTAGGGACAATTATTTTATGCGTGCTGCCTATCGTCTTGGTTTTTATACCGAGAGCGGCTACTTTAAACCTGCGGCCAATCAGAACTACTTCCTACGAACAAATGCCCTGACCGCCGGAATCAGTTTACCAACCCGGAAAATTGGAACTACCCTTGATGTGAACATGGAGTTTGGTACACGTGGAACTACTGATTTTGGGTTGGTACGCGACCTTTATTTTAAGATGGGTCTCTACCTGAATTTTGGTGAAAAGTGGTTCCAGCGTTTTAAAATTCAATAATCGCTTGTTGGAATCGCTTCCGGTTTGCGTCTTTTCTGAAAGTTCAACGAAACATAGGTCGAGGATCAGCAAAAGCGTTCCCGGCCTTTTTTATTTTGAAGCAAACTAAATCTGGCAGAATTTCCGACTGCTTGTTCGTAATTACAGAACGGATCTGCCGCAACACCTTAATCAGAATCTTATGTCTTACATTTCCGACATTATCGCCCGACAGATTTTAGACAGCCGGGGGAATCCTACCGTAGAGGTGGATGTGGTAACGGAATCCGGCGTTTTAGGACGTGCTGCCGTACCAAGTGGGGCTTCTACCGGAGAATACGAGGCGGTGGAACTCCGAGATGAGGATCCCGGCCAGTACCTCGGTAAAGGCGTCTTAAAGGCCGTTCAAAACGTGAACGAAATCATCGCCGACGAGTTGATCGGGATGGATGTGGACGACCAAGTGGCGATAGACCAATTGCTTATCCAGTTAGACGGAACCCCCAATAAGGCCAAATTAGGGGCGAATGCCATGCTCGGCGTTTCGATGGCGGTAGCCCGTGCGGCTGCCAGTACGCTGGGACTTCCTCTGTACCGCTACCTCGGTGGAGCCAATGCCCGGATGTTGCCCGTGCCCATGATGAACATTCTGAATGGTGGGGTTCATGCTGATAATAATGTGGATATGCAAGAGTTTATGGTGATGCCCGTAGGGGCGGCTTCTTTTTCAGAAGGACTACGCATGGGGATCGAGACCTTCCATACGCTAAAAAAGGTGCTAAAGAAAAAAGGTTACAATACGGCTGTTGGTGATGAAGGAGGCTTTGCGCCAAACCTGCGCTCCAACGAAGAAGCCGTAGAAGTGATCTTAGAAGCCATCGAAAAGGCGGGTTTTTCTGCCGGAAAAGATATTTTCATCGCCTTAGACCCAGCATGGAGTGAGGCTTATCAGGACGGAAGCTATGTGTTCTATAAAAGTAATCCGGATCGGAAACTTTCGTCGGATGAAATGGTGGCGTATTGGACCGAGTGGGTCGAAAAATACCCGATTATTTCTATCGAAGATGGTTTAGACCAAAACGATTGGGAAGGCTGGCAAAAGTTGACCAAAGCGGTGGGGCACAAGTGCCAGCTGGTAGGGGATGATCTCTTTGTAACCAATTCTGCCCGTTTGCAAATGGGCATTGAAAACGGGAGTGGAAATGCGATTCTCGTAAAATTGAACCAAATTGGGACATTGACAGAAACGCTTGAAGCCATCGAGTTGGCACATAAACATAAATATACCAGCATCATCAGCCACCGTTCTGGCGAAACAGAAGATAACTTCATTGCCGATTTGGCCGTTGCAACAAATGCAGGGCAAATCAAGACGGGTTCGGGTTGTCGAAGCGATCGGCTTGCTAAATACAATCAATTACTACGGATTGAAGAGAAGCTCGGTAATGCCGCACTTTATCCGGGTATGAAGGCTTTCCGGTTTGCCTAAAATTATTGTACGGGGCGGAGTACACGCTAAACCTTTTACTCCGCCCTGCTATCTTTTGACAGGGTTGCGATGTGCGGCGTTGCGATGTTATCTTATACCCAACCATCATCAACCTTTTGCTTCCGTCAGATGAACCAATTCTTCTCCAATCTGCTCAGACCTCGATACCTTTTGGCCGGTGTGATCCTTGTTTTTGGCTTGATCTGGGTGGTATTTTTTGATAGCTACAGTTTCACCAATCGGATGACCTGGGAAGCCGAAAAAGAAACCTTACTTCTGGAAAACAAAACTTTGAAGCAGGAACTTCAGGGCCTTAAGAACCAGATTCTGTATGTAGATTCATCAGAAGTGATTGAACAATCTGCCCGAAAGCGGTTTGGGATGCGGCGCCCAGCCGAGACCGTTTACCAAACACGCCGTGATACCACACAGAAGCCCTAAGTCAATTCTAAATTGCTACTTTCATGAAACATTATGTTGTCGGTGTTGATCTGGGAGGAACCAACATCAAATTTGGCTTGGTGTCCGCTGGAGAAGGCATCGTATATCAAACGTCGCTTCCTACAGGTGCCGAAGAAGGCCCTCAATATGTGATTGCACAGATCTGTAAAGGCATTCAGTTGTTGTTAGACGCCGTTCCGGAAGAGTCGCAAATCGAAGCCGTTGGTATTGGCGCACCCGGTGCAGTCAGTTGGGACCGTACTACCGTTACTGCACCGCCCAATTTCCCTGGTTGGGATAACCTGAATCTTGCCGATGCCATTCGTGGTGGGTTGGAAATGGACTTACCCGTAGTGGTAGAAAATGACGCCAATGCGGCGGGGTTGGGTTCTGCATTTTATGGTGCAGGCCGCCCGTTTGATTCTTTCATCATGGTGACATTGGGTACGGGTGTAGGCGGAGCCATTATCTATCAAAACGAGATATTTCGCGGTGCTACTGGAGGTGCAGGTGAACTTGGCCATATTTCGGTGGATTATGAAGGCCCTTTGGACCGTGCCGGGGTGGCGGGTGCTGCCGAAGCATATCTGGGACAACGCTTTCTTTCTCGACATGCCCGTTACCAACTCCTTAACCGCAAAGATTCGGTCATTCATGAGATGGCAGATGAAGACCTTTTGAACATAACACCCAAAATGCTACATGAGGCGGCGCTGGCAGGTGATGCCGGAGCGCAAGAAGTTTTGGCTTGGGCCGGTCACAAGTTAGGGGTCATGTTAGGTTCGGCGATTAATCTTCTCGACATCCGTAAGGTTATTGTAGGGGGTGGGGTATCTGCTGCGGGGGATTATATTTTAGGACCTGCGCGGGATACGATGTTACGTTTTGTCATGCCTGGCCTGCGTGACGGGGTTGAAATTATCTTAGAAACGTTGGGCAACGAAGCGGGCTTGCTTGGTGCTGCACATCTGGCATTTCAGGCAACAACGCCGTCCTGAAAATGGGTTTCTTGATTAACGGAAGACCTTCATAGATGCGTCTTCTGTTACTTCTTGTGCTTTCTTACACTTTATACTTCCTACCTAACCCCTTTTCTTTGGAAGAGATACTTAATCCATATTGACTAAAACACCTGACCAGTTCGCCAACGCTCTATCTGTCGTAGCCACTCCTGTTCGAAATAAGGGTTTCGAATAAGGATATAGTTAATAAAATCACCTTCCGAAGGCCGTATTTTTTGAAAGACAAAAGTAGAAAGGGGGTCACGGTTAGAGTAGGAGTACCGCCAAATTTCGGCATCGAATTGCTCATCTACCGATTGTGGTGCCCCCATGACAATGTACACCATCCCAGGATCGGTTTTCCATCCTTCTTTATGGGTAGAAAAATATAAATTTGCCTGTTCTACCCGGTTGTAGAACTCCTTGATGGTGTTGAGCCCCGATTGACGGCTGGGCATCTTTTCCCCCCAGAAGGCATCGAATCGTGTTTTAAGTTCTTCTACGGAAGTGGCTTTTAAGATTTCCTGCATTTCCCGTTTGTAGGCGATATAAGCCAGTGGCTCAACCATGTGTTGAAGGGTCTCGATTCGGGGGAAGCCGGGCGATTTTATGGAAAGATCCCTTTGTTCCTTCAACAAGAGTGTAGGTTGGGCACTATTACCCTTTTGCGGGGCAGTGACCGCAATATTAATACGGTAGGTTCCGGGCTTTAATTTTGGAAGATTAAACTCGATAACCGCTTCTGAAGACACATTCCGGATTGCTCGACGGGTAACTTGAAGGGTGTCTCCACGGTTATAAAAAACACCCTGTTGGGAAAGCGAGCCAAGTGAAGGCGTAAACCAGTATGGTGGTTGGGCGGGATTGCGGTCGGTAGGGAGTGCCCTAAGTATCATAACAGTTTGGACTTCGGGCGCGGCGTCGGCATTGTAAAGTTCCACGACGGCCCGCAACGAGTCAACATCCGATCCAGTATGATAGGCCACAATGGGCCGGAAGCCCGTTATATCGCTTCGGCCTTCTACCAAAATGCGGCTCAGGCTAATATTGCCTGATGCAAGATCATTCAGGGTAAGTCGTTGCCGGCGAATGGCTTCTTTTTTAGAATTAACATCTGTTATTGCTACTTCGACAACGTACGTTCCTGGAGCTACTTTAAATCGTTTTTGAACGGAAATGGCTTCAATAGACTGGGTTTTTTCGTAATCAGTGATCGAAATGGTGTCATTGAACGATTCTTCTTTTATGGTTGCCTTCCCTTTGTCGTCCATAATCCGAACCACGGCCTCATATTTACCATCAAACATATTGCCGGTTCGGAGGAAAATAAGGGAACGATAGGGCAATCCTACATACAAATCTATCCCGGCGGAGTCTTCGCGCCACGTAGGGATGGCCTCCATGTCGAAATTCGGCACCCCTTCCTCATACGCCAAGGTACGTCCGGCATTGGGAGAATCTACTGGTTTTTTTGTACCTGAGCATCCTGTTGCTACCAGAACCATCAGGAAGAGGGCAATTGCGAAGGACTTTTTCATCATTTTCCGGAAATCCAAAGGTGAATGGAGTGTTTGTAATTGCTTCAAAGCTGTTTTGGTTCCTTTCACCTCCCGGAACACGTTATCAGGCAGAAAGCCTAAAGGCGGTTTGGATAATGGTACCAAAATCTGTGGCTTTCAAACTTGCACCGCCAATTAAGCCCCCATCAATGTCTGGCTGGGCAAGTAATTCAGCGGCATTTGCCGCATTTAAGCTGCCCCCATATAACAGTCGGGTACGGGCGGCTACTTCGTCACTTACCAACTCTCCGACCAAAGTCCGGAGTGCGGCGTGCATAGATTGTGCCTGTTCGGGGGTAGCGGTTTTCCCTGTCCCGATGGCCCATACGGGTTCATAGGCCCACACCAACTGTTGGGCTTCCTCTGCCGTGAGGTTGGCCAATGCCCCTTTTACTTGTGTGGTAACAACGGCCAATTCTAAGCCAGCTTCACGTTCTGTGAGGGTTTCTCCGATACACACGATGGGGGTGAGATTATGGGCCAATGCCTGTTTTATTTTTAGATTGACCAAGGCATCGGTTTCTCCAAAGTATTGCCGCCGTTCGGAATGCCCCAGTATCACATAAGAACAACCCGAAGAAGCGATCATAGGCGCTGAAATTTCTCCGGTATAAGCACCACTAAGGGCTTGGTGCATGTTTTGAGCACCTACTTTTACCTCGGCTGTCTCGATAGCTGCCTTTACAGGGGCAAGATGGAGGGCGGGTGGACAGATAAGGACTTCTACGGAGGAAAGTATTTCCGTGCTGATCGCAGCAATTTGAGTTGCCAGCGTAATGGCGTCGGGTTGGAGGGTATTCATCTTCCAGTTTCCCGCTATCAGAAAGGTTCTGTTTTTCATACTTGAAGAAGGATTTAAAAAATTATTTCACATGTTTTTGCAAGGCATCTGCAAAGAGGCCAAGAGCATTGGCTACATATTTACCAATTAGGTTGCCATCGGGACCAATGAGAAAACGGAGAGGAACGTAATTGACATTATATGCTTTGGCAACAGGTGCTTTGGTCCCTTCTAATTCCAGTATTTGCAAGTCCGGTAAAGCTCGGTTTTGTGCAAACGTGTCCACAACGCTTTTTTCAGGATCTAAAGCCACTGAAAGCCAGACTAAATTTTTGGTTGAAAAAGATTCATGCAATGCCATAATCTCCGGTAATTGTTTAGGATAAACTGAATCGCGTGGACTCCAGAACTCCAAAACAACATATTTTCCTTTGAGGTCGTCCAGTGTATAGGTTTGGCCATTGTTTGCCTTGAGGGAAAAAGCAGGGGCACGAAGACCGGGTAATAAATTTTTCACCTCGTAGGTCGCATTTTGTAGAAACGTATTCCACCTGCCATCTGGATAGGTACGCTCCATTTCGGCAATGGCGGCAAGTGCTTCTTTGGTTTGTAGGCTGTCAATTCGTGCTACCACAAGTTCTGCAAAGAGAGGAGCTTTTTTCTGAAGATCTGTAAGTTTATCCATATATGTCCTGAAGGTGGCAAGCCCTTTTTCCTGCCCCCACTCACGGACAAGGGCACGCCGAAGGGTGCGTACCATTTCTACGTAACCCGGAAAATCCGGAGGAATGGTTTGGGCACGTGCCACCGCCAAGGAATCGTCCCAGCCAACCAACATGGTAATGGCTTCCATCTTCCCTAATTGTGCGCCGACCGATTGTGCGCCAAAAGATTTGTCTAAATCCCACATTAGGTTTGAGGTCAGTAATACCACATTTTTGAGGGTAGTGGTATTGTTTTCATTGTTAGACAGGGCATCTATGAGCGATTGTTTGTGTTGGGCACGTGCATTTTTTAGGGCCATCCAAGCGGCATTTTCTGGAGAAATAACCCGTAAAGTGCGCGTAGGTAACGTTGCAAGAAGGGTGGCTTCATCCCCTTCTGCTACAATAATTTCACCAGAAGCCGCCATAACACCCCGACGCGAGATCATAAGGGGGTAGATACCCCGTTCACGCGCTTTCAGAGTCATAGAAAAAGAACCGTCTTTGTTTGTAATGGCAAACCCAATTGTATCCACCGCAGCAACTTCCGACTCTTTAAATCCTACCAAAATCTGGAAACCAGAAAAGTCTTGTACCGGATCTAATTCTTTGGTAACTGCAATTTTTCCGGTTAATTTTCCGCTGACGGACTGGGCTTGTGTTACTGACAGGCAGCTAAAAAGCAGCAGTAGTAAAAAATTAAGTGTACGTATCATAAAAAAGGAGGGCACTGCGTGCCGGTTGTGGACGGTTGGGTTAGTTGGAACGCTTAGGCTTTTTCTTTTTCTTGGTATCAGGTATAAATCGAAATTTGTAGAGTTCTTCTCCTTGCTCCGCCAAGATCGTAAGGCCTTCATTCATGACTTCTGGCCAAGGTTTTGGAAGTCGGTTAGGATCAGCGGGATAGCCATACCCATCTTCATCCGACATATATCGGATGACCCGCTGGCTGATGGGGCTATAGTCTTTAGAAAGCAGGTTTACGACCAAGTCTCGCCAGCCGTTGGTTTTTCGGCTGCTAACAAAGATGGGTGGCTCTGCGGGAATAATGGCAGATTTGAGTTCGTACTTCCCTTCTTTACGGACCAAAATGACGACCACACATCCCTGGGTGTAACACATGCCATTGCCTTCGAGAAAAACAATGGCTTCATCCTTTTCATCCCCATTAAGATCAACAAAGTTATAAGCATATGTTACAGTTGTGTCTATGCGGAAATTCTGTAACCGGAAGTCCTCGCGAAAAAAATCGGAAATCTTTCGGTTGGATCGAATCATGGCCTCGATCGAATCACCTTTAATTGGGCGGATCGGAATAATTTTTTCAGGTTTTTTTTGTCTCTTTTTCGCTTCCATTGCGAGCCGGGCTTTGCGTTCCTCGGCTTGTTTGGTTCTCCACCACCAAGTACCACCAATGGCTACACTTGCCATTACCAATGTGGCAAGGAGTACCCATAAGAGTCTGCGTTTAGTGGCATCGGCGAAAACCATTTTCGCGGTTGGTTTAATTAGGGAAAGAGAGGTTTATCTGTTCGGCAATCATTTGGCGTAATAGCTTGGGGTCCGGAGACCCTTTAAAGCGTTTCATAACTTGTCCGATAAAAAAGCCGATTAATTGTGGATTTCCATCTTTGAATTTAGCGACTTCTTTGGGAAAGTCGGATAGAACCGCCTGAACCATTGGCAGCAATGCCTCCGAATCGGACACTTGTAGCAGTTTATGGGTCATTGCAAGTTCCTCCGCAGTCTCCGATGATGTTAGCAGCAGGCTGAAAATTTCTTGTGCCCCTGTAGAGCTTACTTTATCAGCCATACGTAATGAAACCAAACCAGCCAAGCGTTCTGGTGTAACTCTAAATCCTGAAATACCTGTATTTTCCTCGTTCAGGAGGCGCAAGACATACGACATCATAACATTCGATACGGCTTTGGCTCGGTCTTGGAGGGTAGTACCATCTGGCGCATTCACCGCAGAAACGGTTTGTTCCAAATAGTCCGCAATGGCCCGATCACCCGTGAGTAGTTGAGCGTCGTACGCGGGAAGGCCCCAGTCTGTGATAAAACGCAATCTACGTATGTGTGGCAGCTCTGGTAGAGATTCGGAAATCTGGCGTAGGATTTCGTCTGAGACGACTATCGGAGGCAGGTCGGGATCCGGAAAATAGCGGTAGTCATGTGCACGTTCTTTGGAGCGCATGGAGCGAGTTTCTAATTTGACGGTATCCCACAAACGGGTTTCCTGAATAATATGCCCTCCAGATGAAACAATGTTTATTTGGCGGGCAATTTCTGCTTCAATGGCCCGCTCCACGTTTCGGAACGAATTCATGTTTTTGATTTCGGCCTTGGTGCCCAGTTGAGTATCTCCTACATGTCGAATAGAAACATTGGCGTCGCAACGCAAAGAACCTTCCTCCATGTTCCCATCACAGATGCCCAGCCATCGAACCAGTTGCCAAATATTTTGGAGATAGGCTGCTGCCTCTTTTGCAGAACGAATGTCTGGCTCCGAAACAATTTCTAAAAGAGGTACACCACAGCGGTTTACATCAATAAGGGTCGCATATGGATCGTGGTCGTGGATGGATTTGCCCGCGTCTTCTTCAATATGTATCCGGGTAATGCCTATTCGGGTTGTTTGCGGGCCAGTTTCGCCTTCGAATGAAACATCTAACCAGCCATTAACGCAAATAGGGGCTTCATATTGCGAAATCTGGTATCCTTTGGGCAAGTCTGGATAGAAGTAATGCTTCCGTGCAATAATAGAACGGCGTTCAATTTCGCAGTTGGTGGCCATCCCCATCAAAATGGCATGTTCGATATGGGATCTGTTAAGGACTGGCAACGTTCCCGGATGTGCCAAACTGATGGGATCCACATGGGAGTTGGGTGCTCCGCCAAACGCAGCGGAGTCAGGCGAAAAGGCTTTTGACTGCGTTTTAAGCTGTGCATGAACCTCTAAGCCGATTACTGCTTCAAAAGTGCCGAAACGTGTCATGTAACTTTGCAGGTGGAACGAAATGGTTGAATACAATCCTTTAAAATAGTGCTTGAGGTATCAGAATAAAACTTCTTGCCTCCGAATTTTTTGTGGTTTATGCGTTTGTACATGCAAAAGGGCACAAAAAAGCCCTGATGTACAAACAACAGGGCTATAGATCAACCAGTCAATTAGAACCTGAATCCTAATTTTGCAAAGAAGAAGGCGCCATTGATGCCCATTTGTACAGCATCCCACATACCTCCGCTTTCAGTTAGGCCGGGGTCTTGTTTGTTAGGTTGCACGTTAAAGATATTGGCACCACCAAGGTTCAATTGAATATTCTTGGCCAAGTCATATCCTAACGAAAAATCGGTCGTGATGCGGGGATCATATACATGTAACTTGTTTTCGTCGTACTCCCAGTTGGCCAATGTCACTTTATCAAAACGGGTAAATCGTAGATTGGCAGATAATTTATTCTGTTTGTAATCAAAACCTACGTTAAATTTGCTTGGAGGTGCAGAAGCCAATAAGAAATAGCGCTCACGCAAATCAAAATATGTGTCTTCTTTGCCTTTCAACTGGGTGGTGGTTTTAACGTCTCCAATTTCTAACTCATTGAAATTGGCAGCCAAACTTGTCCGTAACCGGCCTTGGCCTACAAAGGTGCTATGATTCAGAACCACGTCTAAACCTTTCGTATCTGCATCTAAGGCATTGGTAAAAAATTGTGCCCCTCCCACATTAAGACCCTTTAGAATGCTACCAATAGCATCGTCTTCATCACTAAATACGCCTGTAAGAATGATACGATCTTTGAGGCGTACCTGGTAGGCATCTAAGGTAAGTGAGAATCCGTTTGCTGGTGTAAGCGTTACACCCAAAGAAATGTTCTGAGAGGTTTCTTCCTTCAACACCGGAATTCCCAGTGCTTTTGCAACATTTCCGCTGTTTCGTGCGATCAGGTTATCCACCGGTTTTCCAGCAATAAAGTTGGTAATCGTAGAGTTAAAATAGATCTGGGCCAGCGATGGTGCACGAAAACCCGTACTTAGCGACCCCCGAAGGGCGACCGCAGGACTTAAGGCAAAACGGAAAGAAGCCTTGCCATTAATTGTATTCCCAAAATCGGAATAATTTTCAAAACGACCTGCTGCGGTAAGGGATAGTTGTTTGTTAAGATCCACCTCCACATCCGCATAGGCCCCAAAGTTACTACGGCGCTCGTCAATTTCGTCCGAAGGCTGGAATCCAGGAAAGCCTTGTGCGCCACTTGCGGCCAAAGCAAGCCCCTGATCTGTCATGACCATAGCACCATAATTTTTGTAAGAGGCTTCCTCGCCAGCAAAGATTTGATACCGTTCATTCCGGAATTCTGCACCAAAGGCGACGTTAAAGCCCTTTCCATTGCCTTTCTGGAAATATCGGGTGATGTCAAGATTGGTGGTGTTTTGTGTCAGCTTAAACCCGCCATCGTAGAATTCGGTTGGGGAGGAGGGACGGGGCTGGTACGAGGCATTGAGGGTGTTCTTAGAATGATAATCGAACTTGTTTTCTCCATAAGAATTGCTTAAATCCCAGTTCCAACCACTTCGTTTACCTTTTAGCCCAAAGGAGACCGAAGGGTCACTTACAGTTCCCTCTAATTGTGGAGTAAAGCCATTCTGATAGATTTCTTTTATGTTCCGTTGGAGGTTGTCTGCGCCACGAGTCCATTGGTGGTTGTTTGAAAACCGATGACTGTAACCGCCATTCAGGTAGAACTTCATGCTGTTTACCGGAACTGCCATATTCACCAAAAAGGCCCCACTCAAAGCCTTCGCATCGCCCACAAAGTCACGGGCACTACTGCCGGGGAACAATGCCTCATCATTCGGACGGTTGGTGTAGTCGCGAGTCATTCCCTCGGCGGTAATATGAACAAAACCGCCCTTTAGCAGACTCTTACCCCAATTTAACGCTACCTGAGCTTGTTGGCCATCTCCGGCGCTGTACATCCCTGTATTGACATTCACCTCAAAAGCGTCGGTGTTTTCTTTAAGAACAATATTGATTACACCCGCAATGGCGTCCGATCCGTATTGTGCCGCAGCGCCGTCGCGCAGGATTTCAATGCGTTCAATGGCCGAGGCGGGGATGGCGTTGAGGTCGGTACCAGTGTTCCCGCGTCCACGAGAGCCGTAAAAATTAATCAGACTGGACTGATGGCGCCGTTTCCCATTAATGAGAACCAAAGTTTGGTCCGGACCAAGGCCGCGTAATGAAGCGGGATCAACATGGTCGGAGCCGTCGGAGCCTGATTGGCGGTTTGCGTTAAAGGAAGGAGCGACATATTGTAAAAGCTGGCTCATTTCCAACTGACCGCTGCTACCTGTTACCTCTGATACCGAAATGATGTCAACTGGTACAGAGGTCTCGGTGGCAGACCGATTCATGCTTCGGCTACCTACGACCTCAACACCGCCAATAAGGTCAACGTTTTGGCTGAGTGTAATGGTGAGGACGCGGTTTCCTTGGAGAATGACTTCTTTGGTTACATAACCCACATAACTGACCACCAAGGTGGCATTTTCACGGACAGAAAGTCCGAATTGTCCGGTAACATCGGTCACTGTTCCGCGCATCGTGCCTTTTTCCTGAACGGTGACACCAATGAGTGCCGTACCAGAGTCATCGGTCACACGTCCTGTAATCCGTATTACCTGTGCGAAGGCGGGGAGTGTGCCTGTAATCAATACCAGCAAGTAGAGTAGTTTTTTCATAAAAGTATTAGGATAAAAATGAAAAGGTGCGTGCAGTCCCGACAACCAGTACTAAGGTTGTGTTTTATATGGTAGGGAGGGCATTTTATAGCGGGTTGGCAGGACTTGGTAGTCGCAGAAATATACAACGAATTTGGTATAGGTTATGTACCAGAATTGCAAAATGTTCAGAAAGAGTGTCATAAAAGTTAAAAAAATTAATCTATGGCGGATGTGTGAACCTTTTACCCTAAACATCGTATAGCAACTTCTAATACGTTATTCTGCGTCATCTATTCAATAAACCCTAAAGAATGCCTAAAATGAATACTTCAAATCCTGTCTTCTCGGAAAGTGCTCTTGAACAAATTACCGATATTCAAGGGGAACGAATGACCCAACAAGGGACCCTCAATAAATCGTTCATTATGCTTGGGCTGGTTTTTGCCGGAGCTGCTTGGACGTGGTTCCAAATGAGTACCAATCCAAACGCTGCCTTGGTAATGGGTGGCTTGGGCTTCTTTGGAGGGCTGATTTTGTCTTTTGTGATTGTTTTTAAGAAAACATGGTCTGCTTTTCTTGCTCCGGTTTATGCTATTCTGGAAGGATTGTTGATTGGGGTTCTATCGGCCCATTACGAATCTCGATATCCAGGGCTGGTGATTCAGGCTGTTGGTTTGACATTCGTTACATTTTTTGTCATGTTGATATCCTATCGGTTGGGTTGGATCCGCGCAACACAGATGTTCCGGAGTGTATTGATTGCCGCGACGCTGGCTTTGTTTACGTTTTATCTAATTGCACTTGTGGCTCAATTTGCGTTTGATTTTCCCATGCCCCTCATTCATGACAAGGGCATTTTGGGGATTGGGTTTAGTGTATTCGCAACGGGGTTGGCAGCCTTTAACTTGATTCTCGATTTCGATTTTGTAGAGAAAGGCCCTGCCTATGGTCTTCCTAAATATATGGAGTGGTATGCCGCTTTTGGTCTGACTGTTACCTTGGTTTGGTTGTACATCGAACTGCTGCGCTTGCTCAGTAAATTCCGTAAATAAAACGGTTGTCCAATTCATTAGGCATTCGTTTTTGTAGATATTTAGTTCTCGATGATTTGAGTGAGATGAAAAAAAGAGCCTCTCTGGCCGAGAGGCTCTTTTGCGTGCGCTTAGGAGGATTTGAACCCCCGGCCTTTGGAACCGGAATCCAACGCTCTATCCAGCTGAGCTATAAGCGCATTTTTTAAGAGTATCCAAGATACATCAAAATGCGGTCTATGGCAATATGTCAATTGTATAGCTTACTTGAAATCATACCGAGAAAGACTCACCGCACGCGCAATTTCGTACCGCTTGGGGGTTGTTAAAATGAAATCCTTTGCCCTCTAACCCATCGGTGAAATCTAATGTAGAACCCTCGATATAGAGTTGTGCATTTAGATCCATTGCCACGCGCACACCGTGTGTTTCGAGCAATAGGTCTTCAGCTTGTTCTACGGAGTCCCAGCCCAGATCATACGTGAGGCCGGAACAACCACCACTCACTACTGCTACACGGAGGAATTGTTGATTCCAGTCTATCCCCTCGGTGGTAGCCAACGTCTTTATTTTGTCAATTGCTTTAGGGGTTATGCTGAGTTCTGTCATATTGAAGATTTTTTTGGCTTATCTGATGACTTCGAGAACGACAAAACGTGAAATGAGGTTCCTGGGTAGCCTGATAATGCGCGAAGTCTCTATCATTTTTATGCCCCCCCTTTTTTTAGACGGAAAAAGTTCTTATTTTACATTCATGATCGCCGCATCCGACGGTATTAAACGGATGGGGCGATCTTTTTTTATCGTACACAACGCTAAAGGAGAGTTGAGCCATGAGCGAGACACTGTATTTGTCACAAGATGGGCTAAATAAATTGAATGAAGAGTTGCAGTTTCTCAAGACGAAAGAGCGTGCCCGAATTGCCCAAGCCATTGCAGAGGCACGGGCACAAGGTGATTTGTCGGAGAATGCGGAATATGATGCGGCCAAAGATGCACAAGGCCTTTTGGAGGCGCGGATTGCTCAGTTAAATGAAATGATCCAAAATGCAAGGGTCGTGGATGACAGCAAGATGGATCTGAGCAAAGCTTATATCTTGTCTAAGGTTCGGGTTAAAAACCATAAAATGAACCAAGAAGTGACCTATACCCTGACATCAGACCGCGAAGCTAATTTTTCCCAAAACAAGATTTCGGTCAATAGTCCGATAGGTAAGGCCCTGCTGGGACGGTCTGTTGGGGAGATTGTGGATGTGAAAGTACCGGCTGGTATCATTAAGTTTGAAATTCTGGAAATCAGCCGATAGACTTCACAGGGCTTTTCCTCATAAATTGTATTTGCATGGCGCATTCTGCCAGGCCCACCACGCCAGATAACAAAGTACCTCAACGCAAAAAACGTCCTTTGTGGGCACGTTTTTTGCGTTGGGGTTTGCTTGTTTTTGCTGGATTTCATGTTTATTGTGTTCTGGTACTGGTATATTTGCGGTTTTTGCCACCAGCTTTTTCGATGGTACAACTTCAACATCGGGTGGAGGTAGCCTTCGAGGGAGAATGGCTGGAAGTCCGGATGTTATATCGCCCAATGACAGCCATCTCCTCACATTTACAACATGCAGTGGTGGCCGCCGAAGATACTCGTTTTTTTGAACATGATGGAATAGACTTTGACGCACTTGAACAAGCCATGTCGGAAAAGCGGAATTCGCTCCGTGGAGGATCTACCATTACCCAACAACTCGTGAAGAACCTCTTTTTTACGACGCATCGTTCTTATTTGCGTAAGGCAATGGAATTCACGATTGCACCCTTGGCGGAGTTGATCCTGCCGAAAGATCGGATACTGGAATTGTATATCAATGTGGTAGAATGGGGCAAAGGTGTTTATGGCGCCGAAGCGGCTGCCCGATACCATTATCATATTCCATCATCGAAGATCAACCGAAATCAGGCATCACGTTTGGCCGCCTGCCTGCCGGCACCCCTCACACGTAAGCCACAAGCGATGAACCGATACAGCCGTATTATTCAAAAACGTATGCGGGCGATGGGATATTAAATCAAAAAGATCAGTCCCCTTCATCTATCAAGTCCTCAATTTCCTGACTAATCTTAGGGACATTTATGACGCCAATACTTTCCTTACGAAGAAACCCTTTTTGGTCTATGACAAAAGTAGTGGGAAGAAAGGAAGGGTTTTTATAGGCTTCCAACATAGGATGATTGGCCACAATTATCGGATAGTTTAAGGAGAACTGCTTTTGTTGAATAAACGGGACAACATCCTGAAAGCCGTTCACATCCACTGAAACCCCGATGACCTGAATCTTGCCTTTGTATCGGTGTTGAAGACCTATGAGATCTGGGATTTCTTTTACACACGGGCCACACCAAGTTGCCCAAAAATTCAGAATCACCACTTTACCTTTGTGATCCGATAAACGAACTGTTTTGCCGTTCATATCGGCCAAGCTAAAGTCAGAGGCTTTCGCTTTGGTGGTTGCATTTTGGGTGTTGGGATCCAAGAAAGACCCCTCGGTTGGTTTGGTAATGGCAAATACAAGCAGAAGGGCCATTAAGACGCCTGTTAGGATGTAAACCTGTTTCATGTGGGACTAAGCGGTAATGGTCTGGAGGGCCTCACGCACCACTTGTGCACGCACATGGCCGTGGGAGGTGTTAAAAACGGCTTTTCCGTCTTGTAAAATAATAATTTGTGGTGATTCGTGTACAATGCCAAAAATTTGTGCGATATGAAAAGATAAATTTCGGGAACGTTGAACGATTAATTGATATATCTTGGGGTCCGATTCTTCGTTCAGAGACTGCATTTCCCGTTCTGCCCGCAGGCTAATAGAGCACGTGGCACTGTGCTTAAACAGCACAATTGGTTCCGAGAACGATGCCTTGATGGCGGCATCAAGTTCTTCTGTTTTGGACAAGGAGGCAAAGTTGGCGTATGGCATAAGCAGATACTGCTGGTTGTTTTTAGAACATTATTTTGAAGAATCTTACCGAAAAAAAGAACAGGGGTTCAAGCCTTGTTACTAAATTCACTTCGAGACTACAGGTTGGTCTCTTGTTTGAATCCTAAAATCATTCTTGTTTACCCAATAATATCAGGATTTATATATGAC
This sequence comes from Bacteroidetes bacterium UBA2364, assembly GCA_002344075.1. Lineage (GTDB taxonomy): Bacteria > Bacteroidota > Rhodothermia > Rhodothermales > UBA2364 > UBA2364. The sequence continues at coordinate 31,226 of DDTM01000126.1, read as the reverse complement.
ACAAATAACCGGAGCCGAAACGATTCGCTGGAACTTAAAGGATCTGTACACGGATGCACAAGCCCTGCTTCAGGCATTGGCTGTGGTTACCGAAAAAGCAAAAATATTTGCAGAAGCCTATCGTGGCCGTATCGCTGGCTTAGATGATCGCGGACTTGCAGATATGATGGCAGCATTGGCCGAACTGCACGACGAAGTCGGAAAAGCCTATACATATGCTTACTTAGATTGGTCCACCCAAACTACGGACCCTAAGCGAGGGGCACTGCTGCAAACCGTTCGGGAGGAATACACGAAGGTTTCTCAATACCTGATCTTTGTAGAGGTCGAGTGGTCTGTAATTGATACTCAAACGGCCTATGAGTTGTTAGATTCGCCATACTTGGCACCTTATCGTCATTATTTAGAACTGCAACAAATCCAAAAGAAACATTTGCTTTCGGAGTCAGAGGAGAAAATCCTTTCCGAAAAGTCCAATACAGGTGTGGGTGCGTGGAATCGCTTCTTCGACGAGATCTTGGGGGCGGCGGTCTTTTCACTTCGTGGACAAGAGGTGACGGAACAAGAGGTACTTACCAAATTAAGCGACCCCGATCGGTCTCTTCGACAAGAGGCGGCATTCTCGCTTACCGAAGGCTTGGAGAAACATGCGCGTATTTTAACCTTCATTTTTAATACCATTCTGGCGGATAAGGCATCCACTGATCGTCTTCGGGGATATGCGACGTGGATCAGTAGCCGAAATGCGGCCAATGAAATTGAGGATGATACCGTAGAAGCGTTGGTACAAGCGGTTACCGGACGATACGACCTGGTTTCCCGTTTCTACAAACTGAAGAAGCGTTTGTTGGGATTAGACGAAATGATGGACTATGATCGGTATGCTCCCGTGGGTGAAACCGAGACGCAATATACATGGCAAGAAGCAGAGCGCATTGTGCGGGATGCCTATTCCCGCTTTCATCCAGAATTAGGGCGTATTGTAGGATTGTTTTTTGATCAGCAATGGATTGATGCCCCAATTTCGCCCGGAAAGCGTGGCGGTGCATACTCACATGGAGCAGTTCCAAGTGTACACCCCTATATTTTTATGAATTTTACCGGAAGGGTGCGTGATGTTCAGACTTTGGCTCATGAGTTGGGGCATGGGGTGCATCAGTATCTCTCGCGGGAACAAGGTGTTTTTCATGCAGACACTCCGCTTACAACGGCGGAAACGGCCTCCGTTTTTGGCGAAATGCTGGTCTTTCAGGAATTGATTCAAAACGAAGAGAATCCGAAAAACCGACTTGCCTTATTGATGTCTAAATTAGATGATTCATTCGCGACGGTCTTTCGACAAATTGCCATGAATCGGTTTGAGGCACAAATTCATACTGCTCGGCGCGAAAAAGGGGAACAGACCACCGAGGATTTTTCTGCCATGTGGCGAGACACACAACAAGCCATGTTTGGGGATAGTGTTACCTTAGGCGATCATTACAAAATTTGGTGGAGTTATATTCCACACTTTTTGCATACGCCGGGTTATGTGTACGCCTATGCTTTTGGGGAATTGTTGGTTCTTTCTTTATACAAAGCCTATCAGCAGCAAGGGCAAGATTTTGCTGAATCTTATCTGAACTTGCTTCGGGCTGGCGGTAGTGATTGGCCACATGTCTTGGTTGGGAAATTGGGTGTTGACCTCACCAATCCTGCCTTCTGGCAAGACGGGCTACAAGCCATTGCAGAAATGTTGGAACAAGCAGAAGCACTGGCTGCCTTGCATTGAACCAAAGCCTTGTTTTTTCATCTTAGATACGTCTAATGCGGGTATTGCTTTTTGTAATTTATAAGGCTCCACAAAATTAGAAGTTTTGTAATTATTTGTGCCTGATTTAACAACAAAGTCGGGCACTTCTTTGCTACCTACTCACCCGAACTAAAAACATAATGGCGTTTCCTCGTGCATCTGGCGTTCTCCTCCATGTTTCCAGTTTACCCGATTCGCCGGGAATTGGCGATCTGGGCAAATCGTGCGATCGCTTTCTGGACTTTTTACACAAAGCCGGACAACGGTATTGGCAAATCCTTCCACTCGGCCCTACTGGATATGGCGACTCTCCGTATCAATGCTTTTCGGCTTTTGCCGGAAATCCTTTACTGGTAAGCCCGGAAAGGCTTATTGCTGATGGCTTGCTTAAAGCGCAGCCCTTAGAAGGATTTAAAGGGGATAAAGAAGATCGGGTAGATTTTGGAAAGGTGGTTCTGTCCAAAAAACTGATTCTCAGAGAGTCTTTTGATTATTTTATGGAAGAAGGAACCACTGCCCAAAAGACAGATTTTGAGGCGTTTTGTGCCCAGTACTCAAGCTGGTTAGATGACTTCTCCTTGTTTATGGCCATTAAAAACGACTTGGGTGGAAAGGCATGGTGGGAGTGGCCACTTCCGCTCAAACTGCGGGATCCGGCTGCTTTGGCGGGTGCGAAAGAAAGGCTTTCCGAAAGTGTTCAACTGTACCAATATCAGCAATGGGTATTTTTTAGCCAATGGGCACGGGTCAAACAACGTGCAAATGCCCAAGGTATCGAAGTCATTGGCGATTTGCCCATTTTTGTGGCTCGCGACAGTGCTGAAGCGTGGGCGAAGCCTGCATTGTTTTATTTTGATGCCCAAGCGAATCCAACGATTGTGGCTGGGGTTCCACCCGATTATTTTAGCGAAACGGGTCAGCTTTGGGGTAATCCGTTATATCGTTGGGATAAAATGGCTGAAGACGGCTATCAATGGTGGATTGAACGATTCCGTGCGCTATTAGACATTGTGGATATTATCCGGATTGACCACTTTCGAGGCTTTGCCGAATACTGGGCAGTTCCGGGAGGAGACGAGACTGCCGTCAATGGGAAATGGGAGAAAGGGCCAGGAACTGCTTTGTTTCAGGCCGTATTGGATGCTCTTGGAAAACTTCCCATTATGGCCGAAGACTTGGGATTGATGACTCCAAGTGTTCATAACCTACGGGATCATTTCTCCTTTCCCGGCATGCATATTCTGCAATTTGCTTTTGCCTTAGATATTGGTGCCACCTCTGAGGCCGATTTGTACCCGCACCTTCCCCACCGATACAAACCCAACTCGGTCACCTATACTGGCACGCACGACAACAACACTACAAAAGGATGGTGGCAAAAAGATGCAACCGAGGCCGAGAAGCGTAAATTCTGTGAATACCTGAATGTGGATGGGTCGTCGGTGGTTTGGGATTTGATCCAGACCTGCTTCTTCTGTCCCTCGGATACGGCCATCGTGCCGATGCAGGACTTACTGGCCTTAGATGAAGGCGCACGCATGAATTTTCCGGGCCACCCGTCTGGAAACTGGCAATGGCGTGCCAAATCTGATGCGTTTTCTGATGATTTGGCGAGGTCTTTGCGGGAATTAACCGAGACCGCCGGAAGGCTAAATAAGCGGGCCTAAACTTGCTTGGTAATCAGTGGCAAGGGACTTTCCGGATGAGGAAGTCCCTTTTTTTACTTCGATGGTAGTAATTCTACTCCTTGGTAACCGTATTCCAAGTCCATGGCTACAAGTTGGGATATTGTGATTGATGGCCGGTTTAAATCAATAAGAGCACGTTCCGCAGAATATAGGCACCTTAGACATGCCCTCAGGGTGTACCAAAAGAGCAAAACATCAGATGGAAAAAGGCTTCCATTATTTTAGTGTTTTGAGCTTCCGATTGTGCCACTCACCCACTTGTCGGCCCAGGTCTTCGCCTCCGGTGGTTCCGGTTCGATAGTGAATACCACCATACACTCGGCTGATAGAAGCCTCGTTTGCTGCTGCTCGAAACGAGGCGAATGATCGGGCTTTGTTCCCATACCGGACGTTAGAAGTGTCTTGGAAAGCCATATTATCTCCATGAAGGAAGGTCAGTACCTCGGCAGCAGCACGAGAAATCGTGCTATGACCAGATGGATACTCTGGAAAAGGGGGTGTTTGTAGGAAAGGTACCCACTTTTCATCATACTCGCGATTGATCACTGTTTCGGGCCTTACACGGTTGGTTGCGTATTTTCCTTGCCAGCACGTGATAAAACCATCGGCAATGGCAATGGCCACTCGTGCAAAGGTCTCTGTGGTCTGAACAACACTCAGTTTCTTTTGTCGGACTGTAATAGCTGCGATATTCATTGAATGGCCGCCCGGAGTTACTTTTTTTACCCCAAACATGGCATGTCCATGAACCTGAAGGGCAAAGGCATTGTCATCCCAAAAGAGCGCAATTGCTTTTTGCTCATCCGTGAGTTGCTTACCTATTTCATACATTTCCATAAGATCTTTATAGAAGGCACTGCTTTTGTCTTTACTATATGTGGGAAATGGCAGCAATTTAAATTGTGCCGCAGAATCTATTGCAAATGGACGGATTTTCTCCCAATGTGGTTCCAACGCTTCTTTATACATTGGGGGCGTCGGGATCCACCGGCTTGGATTGCCCGTCACCAACGTATATTTAGGCGCACTTCTGGTCTGCTTGTATTGATCCGACTTAGACCATTCAAGAATGTGTAAGGCCACTTTTTCTCCATATTTCCGAGAGTGACTCAAGAGGTCTTTGGGTACGCCTGCAAGTTGATATCGTTGATAAACCTTATTGGCATAAGCATCTATCATGGCAGGGGAGAAGACCAATTTTTTTGCGGTTTCGATGTAAGCCGTAAACCCCGCAATTTCCTGACTGATGGGCTGGTCTGGATTGGGCTTAGGAATATCTTTCAAGTCGTTTAACTGACCTTCCAAAGACACGAAATTGTTTTGTCCCGCAATTGAGGCTTCATAGGCGGCAATGGACGAATAGGCCAAAATCCGGCTTGCTACTGGTGGCGAAAAAACGTCGTGCAAAATCACTTCGTTCAAGGTATGTAAGGCACCGAGGAAAGGTTCGGTACTTTTGACCGTTGGTAGCCAATCTTTTTGGGTACATCCGGAGGTCAGAACGAAGAATGCAAATAAAAATAGCTTATTCATAAGGTTATTTTATATATCAAAAATGTCGATAATGATCGTTTATCTATTAGCTTAACGGAGAGAGATGCGTATAGTTTGGCGGACAAACGTATCCGGATTTCCAGTAAAGGTCATTCGGACTTCATGGTCTTCATCGGAACGTTTATGAACCGTTACTTCCTTTGAGGCGATTGGACTTTTCGTTCCGCGTACAAAAACCGATTGCTGGGTTCCGGCCAATCCTTCCACTACTAGCGTTAACACATTTCCTTCGGTTCTGGCTCGTAAGACCTTTATTTGTGTATTTTTGCCACCGAGAGGCGCTTCTGTTTGTTGGACATACACCCCGGTTCCACCCTCATGTTGGATGAGGACTTCGCTTTTATCTACCGTGAAAGCAGGAATGAGCAACTTTTGTCCATCGCCAAAAGGCTCTGTTTTGAAGGTAGAGGCTTTTCCATTTACCAAGACCGATTTGATTCGGGCATCGTTTGGATAGATGGGTTCAAGACGGATTTGGGTTCCCTGTCCTTGTGCGGCGAAGTTATATTGAGTACGGTTGGAGGATCGGTTTATTTCCATATCCACCACGTCTTTCCCAATGCGTAATTGCTGAATGCGGTAGGTATTCCAGTCGGCGGGAACTTGAGGACTAAAGACCAAGGTTTTGCCTGCATGTTGGGCCTCTATACCAAAAAGTCCGCGCATTAGTGGTGAAACGACCATTGCTTCGGACCAGATCTGGTGATGGGAACTTCTGCCAAATGCGGTATTATAGTCTCCGGAGAGCAGCTCGGTGACATAACCATACGCATCTTGGAAAGTAAGTAGGGCATTGGCTATCAGGGCTTGGTATCCGATATGTGGTCGCCCGTAATTGTATCCGGCAAGGCTGGCCCATCCGGTAAAAAGGGGCCAAACGGAGCCATAATGATAGCTCATGGGATCATAAATGCGTGATTGGTTACTTAGAATTCGATGCCCCCAGTCGGTAGCCATTTTCGCGGAACCTATTTCGTCCAAAGCCAGATCGGTTTTTTGGGGATCGGTTGTTCGGAACCACATGGGTACAGCCGGAAGGACGGTACTTTCTTGCATAAAGCCACGTGCATCGGATTCCCGATTGGTGGACATCAGGCCGTCTGGTACAAAGGCTTTGCCGTTCTCTGCGGGTTTGGAGGTGGCGTAGCCATAATATTGTTTTTCTGGCAACCAATAGGTTTTTTCCATGGCCTCTTGGGTTCGGCGTGCCCAAGAGGTGGCTTGTGCGGCCAAGTCTGGCTCGTACATTATATTGGCAAATTTCGCCATTCCTTTACAGGCTTCTACCCAAAGCCCTTGCATATACATCTCTTCGTGAGGTGGATAGAGTTTCCCGCCTTCCACCCATCCGTGTCCAAAATTCGTGTTTTCAATTAAGCCGTTTTGGTCGGTATCGGTCTTAGAGGTCCACTCCCAAGCCTTTTTTATAGCGTTCCAATTTTCACGTATAAAAGTAAGATCGCCTGTTGTTTGGTAATAGGCATGATGCAAGATGACATACAAGGGCGTGGCATCTGCACTTGCTTTGCCAAAAGGATACTTTCCAAACCAGTCTATCAATCCGGCAGATTGTGAGATTTCATGTGGAATGCGGCCATCCTCAAACTGGAACTTTTTAAGGAAGTTGAGGCCCCGTTTTACCGTCTCAAAGTCCCCATATGATAGCATTGCCAGTTCCGACCACTGGGAATCTCGTCCAAAGAACCAAGCAAATCCAGGTCTTTCGGAGTTTCCCGAAGTCCTGAATCCAGCTACAAGTCCCGTTCCCAATTGTGGATTATCCACGACTCCTTTTTCCATGCCGATTTTAGCCCATGTATAAGCAGTATTAAGGCGTTCATCGGGTGTTTCAACGGAAGTGGTTTGAGACAAAAAGGTTTTATAATAAGTTGTTGTTTGTTCGTAGAGCGCTTTTGGATCAACTTGTAGGCGCTTTAGGTTTTCTTCCGCAGCTTGCCAGCCATCCGTTCCACCAGTGACAAATATCGGAATAAAATGCTCTCGATGGGTTTCGGGCAATATCCGAATTTCAAAGGTATTTGGGGTGTCTTTTGGTTCTTCTTGGTAGGGAATAATGGAAAGGTCTTTAGCCCCCGGAACCGAGACCATTCCCACATATTTGCCCAATTCCTCCACAATACCATATCGTTGATGGTTGGGTTGCCAGAAAATATTGCCTGTTTGTAGTCCGGCGGGCCACATAAGTGACAATGCTGGGCGGAAGGAACCACGAATCGTAAGCGGGCGGGGAGAGTCAATGTCCAAAAGCATGACCAAGCCTGGCTCGTTCACTGGAGCAAAAATGATCTGACGTACCAAAAAGGCCGCATGACGATAGGTGAGAATGGTGGCCTCTGGGCGAACCTCAATGGAAGTTACCGCTTCGGAGCCATTGACAGGAACTTGGGTTTCTTCGTACTCTGTGATGAAGTCTAACTTAAAATCATGCACTAATTTTAGCGGGTACACCCACATTTCAAGAGGCTTGTTTTCATACCCAAAAGCAGCAGATTTCCGGCCCATCACCCCCATAAAAGCGCCATTCTGAATGGTTCTTTGCAAGGAAGGGCCACTTTTAGGGAGGTCAAATCGAGGAATGAAGCCCGTATGAGTTTGGGCCAACCCCATGACAGGAGAAAATGACGATACAAAAAGCCATAAAAAAAATCGTTTCATAGAAGTCTGTATTAATCTTGGTTAATGTTTTGCATATCGCCAGATGTGCAGCGCATCTCCAGTTCGTGCAACCAAAAGTGTTAAGGAGCCGTTAGGGTTTTTGATGAAGCGAAGTGCTTTTGTTTCGCCTGTCAACCATAGTCCCGTTTTATGATTGGGAACATGTGAAAATCCGCCTTTACCGTCACCGAACATAACCGTGCCAAAATCTGCATCATAGCGCCCAATAGAGGGTTTTACGCCATAAAAATTTCCGGCGGTGACCAAATCTAATTTCCCATCTCCGTTTAGGTCCACACTCTGTATAGCGAAAATGGGCGAGAGTTGCGCAACCATCGGTAATGCCTTGCGGGAAAATCCTCCCTTACCATCGTTGATAAAGACCGAAGATTGGAACATTGTTGCTTCTTGAATAGCCACACCAGAACGTTGTTCGGATGAAAACAGGCCGCCAAAAGGTTGTTGGCCCGTTTTTGTGAATGAGGCTGCAAAGCGCTGTTTAAGCATGGGAAGTTGCTGAAAAAGATCGTCTAAGCGGTCGGTCGGGTATTCTGTTCCGTTTCGGTGATAGGTCATAATGGCTTCGGGGCTGCCATTTGTATCAAAATCTTTCATGTAAAGGCGAAGGGGCAAGCTATTATTAAAGATGCTGTTTTCGCCCAAGTTTCCTGCAATCAGGTCGTGGTCTCCATCTCCGTCTATGTCCACAACGTGTAGGGCATTCCACCAACCATTCGTTTTTGCTAAGCCGGAGGAATCCATCACATCCCAAATGGCTTCGTTTTTACCCAAAATGGTGACAGGCATCCAGTCTCCAACCAAAATAAGTTCCGGTTTTCGGTCACCGTTTATGTCACGCCATGTGGCATCGGTCACCATACCAATATGGGCCAATTTGGGTGCTTTAGAAGTAGTGACATCCTTGAAAAAGCCTTTTCCGGTATTTTCCAAAAGGTACGAACGGGGTTTCATGCCATAGGCAGAGACTTCGCTCCTCATTCCGATGAATAAATCGGTATCACCGTCTCCGTCCATATCGGTGGCGGCGATGGTGGCGGCGTTGCCACTTACTAACGGCCATCCTGTGGCTTTGACGAATTGCCCTTTGCCATTGTTGAGATACAGCCGAGACTGTGCTAATGGTTCACCTTTAGGCCACATACCACCGCCTGTTGCCACGACCAAGTCGAGGTCGTTGTCTTGATCTACGTCCACCAAAACGGCATCTGTATCTTCATAAAGTGAGTCTGCTGCCAAGACTGTTTGTAAACTTAGATCAAAAGTCCCTTCTTTTTTACCGAAGAAGAGTTGTTTAGGCATTCCGGAAGCACCTCCTACATAAAAATCTTGGATTCCATCGCCGTTTACATCGCCCGTTGCCAATGCAGGACCTTCTTGCGAAACCATTTTTGGGATCAAATACTCGCGGTTAAAATCTGTGTATTCATTTTCTTTGTGTATGTACCGAACACCGGAGGTTGCTGTAATATCCTCGAAACCAAATCCGGCAGGGGCTGTCTTGGTTTCGATCCAAGATCGCGTCGCTTCTACTTGTTTGAGGGTAAGGGTTTGATTGGATTTTGGAGCGAAAATGGTTTGATACTTGCCATTGGGCCAGATAACCCGAATAGAATCTGCTTTTCCGTTTTTACCCAAGCCAAAGTGTAGCAAAGGAGTAACGGAAGAAAGCCAGCCGCGAGTAGGATTTTGTTCTTGTACTTGCATTTGTTGACGGGAAAAAACCTGTACTTTGGCTCCAATTCCCTGTGTATTCAGCCCACTTCCTTCTAATTTTACCGTTAAAAAATGCTGTTGGTCTTGCTCGACGGTTTGATTGCGATAAATCCCAGCGGTTTCATTGATGCAATTGGTAATCAGGTCGAGATCGCCATCATTGTCCAAATCGGCATAAGCGACGCCATTCGAATACGCCAAATCGTTCAGGCCCCATTGTTCTGAAACTTGCTTAAATTGCGCTTTACCAGTGTTGTGGAATGCATAATTAGGGATTTTAACCTGTGGCATTTTACGGGAAATTTCCAAATTTTGTGGGGTAACCACCCGCTGAATACTTTTATCGGAGATATAAAAAAGGAAATCAAGGTCATTCGGACGGCGATAAATCCCATTAGAGACAAAAATGTCTTTATTTCCATCCAAGTCTAAATCAGCGAAGAGAACACCCCACGACCAATCGGTGGCAAAGACATTTGCATAGGGCGCTATGTCTGAAAATCGGCCATTACCACGATTAAGTTGCAGGGCATTACGAGCAAATTGGTGGTGGTATCCAAATTCACGTTTCATCCGATAGACATCTACTCGATCAGCTCCTTCAGAGGCTTTGCGGATGTGCTCCTCGTCGGGCATCATGTCTAAGGTCATCACATCCAGAAGGCCGTCGTTGTTAATGTCCGCAATATCAGTTCCCATTGAATATTGTGAGGTATGGGGCATGGCGTCTTTGATTTTCTCGGAAAAGGTTCCATCACCATTGTTTAAATAGAGGTAATCGTCTTCATGGAAGTCATTGGAAATATAGAGGTCGGGATAGCCGTTCTGGTCAAGGTCACCTACTGCAATTCCCAGCCCATACCCAATACTTCCTCCCCAAATTCCGGCTTTCTCCGAAACATCGGTAAATTTCCCATTATCGTTTCGGAGGAGTTTGTCTCCCGATTTTTGGTCGCGCTTTTCACGGATAGCTACGGGGCGATAGTTGTTTTCGGAGTGGACAGAGGTTCGTAATAAGTAAACATCTAAGTCGCCGTCTTTATCGTAGTCAAAAAAAGCAGCTTGTTGCCCATACCCTTCTTCTGCAAGGCCCAAATCGGCGGCACGGTCTGTAAAAGTATTGTCTTTGTTATTGATGAAGAGGGCATTTTTTCCAGCGCGGCCTTCTATTCCAGAAACGGTGGAGACGTAAATATCCAACCAGCCATCGGCATTGATATCCACCATTGTTACCCCTGTTTTCCAATTGGCATTCCGAAGCCCAACCCCCGCATTGGCAGTGATGTCTTCAAACACAAAATTACCTTTATTGAGGTATAGTTTATTGGAACTAAGGTTAGATGTGAAGTAAATATCCTGTAAACCATCACGGTTGATGTCGCCAATGGCTACACCACCACCATTATAATAATAGAGGTAGTTAATGATGTTGAAATCCTTGGCTTCTGGTAATTCGTTTTTGAATGCAACATTACTTTGCGTGACCGGAATTTTCTGAAAACGTTTGGGGCCTTCTGCATCGTTGCAACCCAGTGAAGAAAACATTGCAACAAAGAAAATACCGGATACAAAAGCAAAAAAAGAACGTTTTGTGGTCATAGGAGGGTCTATTTAGGGTTGACCGCCAAAACGACGGCTTTCGCGTTACTGCGGGCGACAACCAAGAAGGGGCCAACTGGGCGTATGTCGCGTATCTCGCCCGGAATTCTAAGTCCGGTTTGGACGTTAGGAAGGGGTTTAAACTGATTTTTACCCATACCTTGTAATACCATGCCATATCCAGCCGTGAGTTCACCAATTTGGGGTTTCACACACCGGAGGTTCCCTCCCAATACAAGATCTTTGTTACCATCGCCATTTATATCCAAGATGGCGATGCCAAAAATAGGAGTGATCTGTGCCACCATAGGCAATGCCACTTCATGGAAATTCCCTTTTCCTGTGTTTTCGAAGAGGGTCGTAGCGAAAGTATTCGCGCTAAAAAAATGGGCTTTCTTTAGCGCTTCGGCGGGAAATATTTCCTGAATTGTTTTGTTTGCATAATCTGCATATTTTAGAAATTTGGATTTGATAGAAGGCATCTGACGCGCCAAATCACCACGAAGCGCAAAGGGCAATGTTTTTTGGTCTAATGGTTTGTAATACGCCAAAATCTGTTCATTAAGCCCATTCTGATCCAAATCTCCTACAAACATTTCAGCCGGATGTTGGGTCGTTGGGCGGCCAAAGACCGAATTCCAACCCCAATTTCCGAGAATCAGGTCTTGGTCCCCGTCTCCATCGGTGTCTTCTACCATCATGCGGTTCCACCAACCAGAGGTGTTTTCAAGACCTGGCGGCGTATGTTGTTTAAATCCATTCTTATGATTCAAGAAAGCGGTGACAGGCATCCAATCGCCGACCAATATAAGGTCGGGGCGTTTGTCTCCATTTAGATCCATCCAATGCGCATCGGTCACCATTCCTACATGTTCTAAGTTAGGTGCAAGGTCTGCTGTAATATCTGTAAAATATCCTTTTCCATCATTGCGAAGTAATGCAGATTTGGGTATTACGCCATATTGCCCTGGAATGACCCGTGATCCAACAAAAAGATCCATATCACCATCTAAGTCGTAGTCGGCGGCGGTAACCACTGAGCCTGCATCATATCTGGCCGGAATTCTGCCTACAGCCCGCGAGAAATTGCCTTTGCCATCATTTAGGTAAAGCAAGTCTTCGAGCAGATTTGCCTGATCCGGCCCAAATTCTGAACTTCCTGTTACCACGTAGAGGTCTAAATCTTGGTCTTTATCGGCATCAAAGAAAACAGCGGCAACTTCTTCTGCGGCTTTTCCGCCCTCAAAAGGGGCTTGATTGCCCTTTCGGAAGCCTTTTTCGGTTCCGTAGAACAATGAACCCGCATAGTCTTTTGCGCCTCCGAAGTAAATATCTTCGTGCCCATCGCCATTTATATCGCCAACAGCCATGCGAGGGCCATCAGTAGATTGCATCCGGTGTAATAAAAACTCTCGGTCAAAGTCCGAGAAATCGCCTTCGGTATGGTTAAAGTCAAGCCCGCTTTGTGCCGTTACATCTTTTAAGAGGGTAGGCGGCGGGTTTTTACGAAACTGCGAGGTGGGTAAGGTTGCGTTGGTATGTTGTAGGCTTAGTTTTTGGTTTGCCTTCACTTGGGTAAGTACCTGACTTTTGCCGTTTGGCCAGTCCACACGGAGCGTGTCTATGAGTTTAATGTTACCAAGCCCAAACGTCATTACTTCATCTACCGAGGACTGGAAGCCGCGTTGGGGAATATTTTCCAAGTAGAAGGATTGACCTTTGGCTATGATGGTCGCTTGTACGCCAATCCCGCGCACATTTCCGGCATCCCCTTGGAACTGAAGTTGTAGGAAGTGATTGGGGTATATGGTGCGGGCATTGTTTTCGTAAAAAGCGGCTGTTTCATTGAGGTTGTTAACCACGAGATCTAAGTCCCCGTCCCCGTCAAAGTCCGCATAAGCGGCCCCATTAGAAAAACTGGGTTCGGCCAAACCCCATTCTTTGGCGACGTTCTGGAATTGCAGATTGCCCTCATTCCGAAAAAGGTAATTGGGCAGTGGGCGGCTGGGGATTTTGTCTAGAAGTGGCCGGAAGTCGGCCTTTTGATCCACTACAAACTCTCTTACAACCGCCTCACTCTGGAAAAATTCTAAAAAGTCTTGATTGGTTACATCTTTATAGACCCCATTACAAACAAAAATATCTTTGTGTCCATCCAAATCAAAATCAGCCATAAGTGCGCCCCAAGACCAATCCGTAGCATCAGTTTTAGTCATTGCACTTATTTCGGAAAAAGTGTTGTTTTTATTGTTTAATTGCAGGGCATTTCGGGTGAATTGATTCCAATAACCATTTGTGAGTTTGAGTTTCCGTACATCCCAAGTTTCAAAAATTGTGGTGGTTTTAAGCCGCAAATCGTCTTCTGGCAACATGTCGGTTACAAATATTTCAGGATAGGCATCATTGTTTAAATCGGCCATATCTGCCCCCATCGAAGACATTGAAAGGGCTGGCATCTGGGCTTCTAACTCCTCGGTAAAACGTCCGTCTTTTTGGTTAATGTAAAGATAATCCCGCTCAAAGAAATCATTCGATACATAAATATCCGGCCAGCCATCGCGGTTTACATCACCAACGGTCACGCCAAGCCCGAATGCAATTTCACTTCCAAAGATGCCTGCTTGGACACTCACGTCTTTGAATTGGTTGTTGCCTTCGTTCCGATATAGTTTATGGCCGCCTACATCATTGCGCTCGTGCCGGATGTTGCGCATACCAAACGAGGAAACCGGACGAAATGAGTTGTTTAAGACATAGAGGTCTAAGTCGCCATCCAAATCATAGTCAAAAAAAGCGGCGTGTGTGGTTGCTCCTTCATCTGCAATGCCGTACTTCGCGGCTTCTTCGGTAAAAGTGGGATGCCCTTGTGCATTATTGCCTTGATTGATAAAGAGTTGATTGGCACGCGCCTGACCATCTTTATCTCCCGCATTACATATATAAATATCTAATTTTCCATCCGCGTTTATATCTGCGACCGCTACACCCGTTGCCCAACCTTTGTTTACTCCCACTCCTGCGGTCTCGGTAATATCTCGAAATTGGAGGTTGCCTTTGTTTAGGTATAATCGGGAGGACCGCTGGTTGGCAGTTAGGAAGAGGTCGGGTTTTCCGTCCGCATTAAAATCTCCAATCCCGACCCCACCTCCGTTGTGGAAGTTTCGGTAGGTAAAGATATTGAAGTCTTTGGTTGGGGAAAGTTCGTTTTTGAAATTAATTCCAGTCCGAGAAGCGTTTATTTTTGTGAATAAAGGGCGTTGGGATTCGGGTTGGCCCTGCTGACTGGGGCGGCAAGTAGCTAACGCCATAATCAACAGACTGCCTAAAAGTAGCCTGATGGAGTACTTGAGCATGGTTGTTTGGTAAAAAAACGTGGACATAAACGACCCCAAAATACGAAATAAAAGGGAATAATCCCTGATAATCCCGGTTAACCGGCAGGCAAGGATTATTCCCTCTACGATATGATGTACAGGCCAATGGGGCCAAACCGATTAGTACCCTGCGTTTTGGGTCAGCTTCGAGTTTGCATCAATGGCACCTTGTGGTATCGGATACAGTACCCGGAAGGCTTCTTTTTTCTCCTTGAACTGCCAATCTGCACTGGTATAGGTTCCAGCACGGATCATATCGAGGCGACGAACGGCTTCCATAATGAATTCATACCCACGCTCTTCAAAAATGGCTGCCCGCATGGCGGATTGTGAGGCTGTTTGTGCAGCACTCAGGTTGCCCAATTTTGCACGGGTACGGATTTGATTGACCAATGCGGCAGCGCCAGCGGTATTGCCTGTTTCGTTCAGGGCTTCTGCTTTAGCAAGCAGGACGTCGGCATACCGGATCCAAGCATAGTCGTTTTTAGAATCACCACCTACAGCCCCTGTATCAATGCCCCATTTGAGTACGCGAATACCTTCGCTTTCGTTGGCATTGTCAAAGTTCGCAACTGTCGAGGTAAAGATCAGGGGATTCCCTTGGCGATCGGTGAGTTTAGTTGTGCCAGCGGGGCAATTACCGTCCTTATCAGCGTTGGTGAAGTTCGAACACTGCTGACCAATTAGGAACATATTCTTCCGATAATCCTGCTCGGAGAATTTGTTATAGGTTTCTGCAAGCGTCGTAAATCCATTCCACGGGCTTTGGGGCAAAGCATGGTTATAGTGCAACTGGCGTTGGTTAAAGGATAGGCCATTTCCAGCAATATTCAAGTTAACCGAGACAAAGAGGTTTTCTTTTGATCCTTGGTTGCTGGGCAGGAAGGAAGCGAAGTAATCCGACTCTAATCCATACTCTCCAGAATTGATTACATTGTCGGCAGCGGCAATGAGTTCAGTCCATTTTGTAGCACCTTTTTGCAGACCTGCCGTGGTAACAGTTCCGGTGAAGAACTGGCTATTGAGGTAAATCCTTGTTAGCAAAGCTTGTGCGCTGTAATAGTTTACCCGGCCATGTACCTTCGTTTTTGGCAATGCCGCAGAGGCCTCTTTTAGTTCTGTTTCGATAAAGCTAAATACTTCTGCGGCGGTGCTCCGTGCAGGTAGGTTGTTTTTGTCGGCAGTGGCGCTTTTATAAATCGGCACGCCGCCGAACATGTCTAAGAGGGTGTAATAATAGAATGCACGCAATACCCGTACTTCTGCTTTATACGCCGCTGCTGAAGCCAGTGTTGAGGCATCTAGAGCTTCTAACAACGAGTTTGAACGGGCAATGCCAGTATAAGACGAGTTCCATGCGTCGTTTATGTCGCTATGGGATTTGTCCCAGGTATGACGGTGTAATTGTTTCCAGCGGTTGCCATCTCCCCAGTCACCGCCGCGTTGGGGTACCATGGTCTCGTCGGTTGAGTGCTGTTGAATGTTGTGGTAAGACCATTGAAGAGCACGTAATTGGGCATATACCGGTGCCATTGCACCCAAGAATTCGGCATCATTCTTGAAGAACTGATCCGGTGTAATGAGGCTGTACGGTGTCGTATCTAAGTCCGTACAGGCAAAGTTTACCGTCCCCAGTACCGACGGCAGTGCGATTCCAACCGCCAGCGTCTTTGTACGAAGGGATTTGAAAAATTTATTCATATAAGTTTTCGGTTTTGTGTTAGATGCATGGGGAAATGCCCTCGTTGAGAAGGGTGCTTTCCGCCGTTATCCATTTTTAGAGACCTAAGTTTAAACCAAGGGTGATGGTACGGGCTTTTGGATAGACCAAGTAGTCCACGCCAACACCACCACCGTTCCCAAAGCCTGCAACTTCCGGGTCGTATCCCGAATATCCGGTCAGGAGGAAGAGGTTTTGACCAGTGAGATATACGCGGGCAGTCCGAACACGCTTGCTAATGTTGGCCAGGCGATAACCAATGGTGAGGTTGTCCACGCGAAGGAAACTGGCGTCTTCAAGCCAACGGCTGGATGCAAAGCCTGGGCTTTCAATTTTGGCCAGCGCGCTAAGTTCGGTTATATCGTAAGGAATAATCCCATTTTGGCCTTGCTTGAGCGAAGATCCTGGATAGCCATAGACCGCTGCCGTGTTGTTAAACACCATACCACCCACTTGACCACGGAGGAAGAGGTTCACGTCAATATTACCTTTGGTGAATTTGGTGGCGAGGCCATATACAAAATCCGGTTCTGCGGTCCCAAGCACTTCAAGACCATTTCCAACAGCGGTATCGCCCGTGGTGGGAGCGACAGCATAGGTTTCTTTACCACTTGCGTCTAATCCTGTGTATTTCTTTCCAATAAAGGTGCCCGTTACGGGAAAGCCCACGCGAACCACCTGCAAAGGTGCTTCGGAATATCCAGCTCCTGTAACACGTACCGCATAAGGTAATTGTTGGCGGCCATCCAACTCTATTACTTTGTTCCGGTTTGCACCGATGTTGGCGGTAATGGATAGGGACGTATCGTCTTTGTCTAAAATATAGCCAGTGAGATTAAATTCAAACCCTTTGTTTTCAGTAGAACCAACGTTTTCAAAGCGGGTATTTACGACACCAAAAGGTTGTGGTACGGCAAGCAAAAGGTCTTTGGTTTTTGCTTGATACAGCTCTAACGAACCTTGAATTTTGCTGTTGAACAACCCAAAATCAACCCCAAAGTTGGTAGAGGAAATGGTCTCCCACTTCAGATCTGGGTTTGCAAGCTGCGTAGAGGCATATCCCGTAATTTGTTGACCACCCAAGCCTGCAATGAAGCCGGTATTGGCAGCCAACGTGGCACGCCACAGGTCATCTCCGATCCGTTCTTGCCCTGATTGGCCATAAGAAGCACGAAGTGAAAGTTCTGAGATCGTGCTATTACCTTTCAGAAATTCTTCGTTGCTCAAGCGCCACCGGAGTGATGCTGAGGGGAAGAAGGCCCAACGGTTGTTCGGGCCAAAACGAGAGGAACCATCATAACGGCCCGTTACTTGCAGGTAATATTTTCCGTTCAGGTCGTAGTTTGCACGGCTGATAAAGGAAATGAGTTTGTTAACCGCATGATAAGAACTGGTTTGTTGGGTCTTGCCGGACTCCATGCGGTTAAAGCTATTTACGTCGGTGGTAAAGCCATACGAAAGGGCATTTAATTCTTCTGTCTCGTATTGGTTGTACTCATAAACCCCAGTGATGCTGAGATTCTGATTGGCAGCAATTTTCGGATTGTAAGTCAATTGGCCTTGGAAGACCTGGTTGGTCAATTCGCGGTTCCCTTGAATGGCCTGGCCACCAGACTCATCTCCTAATGGAGTGTTCTTAGGAATGAAGAAACGGCGGCTGGCTTGTGAACGGCTGGCTGCAGCACTTACACGACCTACCAAGCCGGGGACCAAGTCTAATTCTGCAAAGACATTACCTAATGAACGAGTGGTTTTAATCCCGTCTTCGACTGTATTGGCCATCGCTACCGGGTTTCGGGTGGCACGTGCAAATTCAAAATACGAGCCATCGGCATTCGTTACGGGTTGGGTAGGATGCATCTGGAATACGTTGGTGAACATCCCGCCACTAAATCCGTCAGCAGTTCCAGAGGGTACATTGTCGTCTAAGGTATAGGAAGAACTCATGTTCAGGCCAAGGCGGAGTTTACCATCCCATGCTTTATGGTTTACATTAATCCGGCCACCTGTACGCGCAAATCCTGAAGAAATAACAATCCCTTGCTGGTTGATATAGTTCAACGAAGCGAAGTATTGGGTATTGGAAGTCCCACCGCCAAAACTAAGGTTATGGCTCATGGAGGTACCGTTGCGGAAGATTTCGTCCTGCCAATCTGTGTCATATTTTTCGTCCGCTGGTAAGGCCGCTAAGCCCATGGCTGTACGAAGGGTTTTGAATTCGGCCGCATCCAAAACATTCAACCGGCGAGCTGCAGAAGAGGAGGCAACGTACACATCATAATTGGTAGAAAGCAGCCCCGATTTACCTTTTTTTGTGGTAATGAGCACCACCCCGTTGGCGCCACGTGCACCATAAATGGCAGTTGCGGAAGCGTCTTTCAGGATGTCAATGGATTCAATGTCGTTAGGATTCAAGAAGTTCAGCGGGTTACGGGCTTGGAACGTGGCATTGCCTGCACCCGACGCTCCCAAACTGTTGTTGGTTGCTGTGGGTGAGGTGTCCATCGGAATACCGTCCACTACATACAGTGGTTCGTTACTGGCACCCAGAGATGCACCACCACGTACACGCACCGTCATGCCACCACCTGGATCACCTGAGTTCTGGGTTACCTGCACTCCGGCTGCACGACCGTTCATGAGTTGATCTACCGAAGCAACAACCCCTAAATTGGCGTCGTTTACGTTTACAGACGAAACCGCAGCGGTCACATCAGCCTTGCGTTGGATTCCATATCCAACAACCACAACCTCCATCATTTTGGGATCTTCTGCGAGCGCTATGTTAATAGACGTGCGGTCTCCTACGACCTCTTCTTTGTTTACATAACCCACGAAAGAGAAAACGAGGGTTGCATTGTTGTTCGGAACGCGAATGGAGTAGGCGCCATCGAGGTCGGTTATGGCCCCGGTGTTGCTCCCTTTCACTTGGACGGTGGCGCCCGGAAGCGGAGCTCCCGAATCCGCTGCTGTGACTTTACCGGAGACCGTCTTTTGAGCAAAAGCAAAAGACACTCCCGAAAGTAACAACACGGCCACCAAGCTGTAAAGTTTTTTCAACATAGTTTGGTAAGTGTTTGGTTGTTAGGAATGTTTGGGGTGACACAGGTGGGCAAGAAAAATTGTCCTTCGTGTTTTGTCACAAGAAGAAAACGCTTTTATCTGTGTGTAGGGAAAATACTTCTTGTATAGAACCTTTGAAAGCGTGTCGGAAATCCGGAATCGCTTACATTTTAAGAAATTATTATGAAGTAATGGGGAATCAAAATGCCATCTCGTGCATATCAACACAAGGTGGCATTTTGCAAAGATGATCATATCCTTAGAAGGATAAATACTTACCAATACGCAATATATAAAGCAGCCAATATGCCCATGATCAATAAAGCGCCAATCCTAAATCCGAAACTGGTTTCAAACAAACTCCGGTCCACTACAATTTCTTTTTTGCTCGATTCAGGCTTCAGGTAGCTGATGAGTACCATCAAGGCCACTAAGATTAAAAACACATAGCCCATTCGATCGAGGAAAGGCACCATAGGTGTCAAACTTTTCATCAATGCGGAAAGTGGAATGGTCAATAAGGCTGCTGTGAGGGCGGCAGTAGGGGTAGCTTTTTTCCAGAAAAGTCCTAATAGGAAAATTGCGCAAACCCCAGGGGTGATAAATCCAGTGTATTCTTGGATGTATTGGAAGCCTTGGTCTAAACTGGTGAGCGCTGGTGCAACCATAATGGCAATGATAAAAGAGCCTAAGATGGATACCTGTCCGATCCGTACCAATTTGTCCTCCGATGCTTCCTTATCCATAAATTTTTTAAAGATGTCTAAGGTAAAAATGGTGGCAATGCTGTTTGCTTTTCCAGCCAGAGAGGCAACAATTGCAGCAACCAAGGCGGCGAAGGCGACTCCTTTGAGGCCCGTTGGTAAGAGGTCCAACAAACTGGAGTATGCCCTATCAGGTTTTACCACGTCTGCGACGGTCATGCTGGCCTTGAAAGCGGGATCCACATTATGCAGTACATAAGCCGCAATCCCTGGAATGACCACGATTAAGGGCATCATGAGCTTTAAAAATCCTGCAAAAAGCAATCCCTTTTGCGCCGTATCCAAGTCTTTTGCGCCTAAAGCACGCTGCGTAATATATTGATTGCTTCCCCAATAGCTTAGATTTGCAATCCATAAGCCGCCCACCAAGACGGTGAGTCCAGGTAACTCGTTGTAAAACTTATTATCGGGCGAGAGGATCATATCGAAATGGTCGGGTGCTTCTTTATGGAGAATGCTGAGTCCGGCAAAAAAACCACTTGTACCAAAGTTTTGCGCCACTAAATCTAAGGCCAAGTATGCCGTAATGAGGCCACCAATGATGAGTACCAAGACTTGGAAAACATCGGTGTATCCAATTACACGCATTCCGCCAAGGGTGATAACAATCGCAAAAACGGCCAGCCCGATCACGCACACCATAAAGTTCAGCCCCACCATTCTTTCTAGGGTAAGTGCGCCGAGGTAAAGAATAGAAGAGAGGTTCACAAAAACATAAACCAGCAACCAAAAAACAGCCATTACAGTACTGACCCGACCATCGAAGCGGTCGCTCAGAAATTGCGGCATGGTGTAAATTTTGTTTTTAAGATAAATTGGGAGGAAAAAAACGGCTACGACCAAAAGTGTTAAAGCGGCCATCCATTCGTAGCTGGCAATGGCGAGTCCCATCGCAAAACCGGATCCGGACATCCCAATGAATTGTTCTGCCGAGATGTTAGAGGCAATCAAGGAAGCACCAATGGCCCACCAAGTGAGGGAGCCTTCCGCAAGAAAATAATCGGTTGTACTGGCGGTTTTGGCCTGTTTACGGTAGATGGAATAACCAATGGCGGCTACCACAGCAAAATAAAGCATGAAGACAATGTAGTCCCATAACTGCATACCTTGATTCATAATCCGAGTGTGTTTGCGTCCATCATAAAAGCAGGGGTTCTGCTTGAATTCAAAACAGTGGGAAAAGGCGGCCAAAAAGGCCCATAGCTGAGTTGGCGCGCATTTTATGAAAATTCAAGACACTTTGCAATGGCCAAAGAAAAGGGTTTTTTAAAAGAATAAGCCGGAAGGGCTTTCAGTGTCCCATGCTCAGACATGTATGTCCGAAAATTCGGTCTAAAAAGTACACCCTGCAATTGGGACTAAGGCTTGATCTCTTGGATAGCTTGTGCCCATCCAGTTGAAAATCCACTTATTACCATATAAATTGCTTCGGAAAAATAATTTATTGGGGTTTGCATATGTATTGGAAGCCCTTCCGATTCATGGTTTCTTTAAGTGAGGATGCTAAATCCCAAATACACAAAAACGACTTCTGGCCGTCGTGAGGGCAAGACACGATCAGAATTATAATAAGCGGCAAATTGATAATTTCTTTAAAAAATAGCAATTATGTATAATCATGAACATGGTCTCCTTTGTGGGGCAAAATTGGCTGAAAGCAACCACCAATACAGGTACCCCATCATGAAGGATATAGGATGGGCTCTGATTTTAAGGATTGTTTTCGTAGGTATAATACTATTGCCTGCCTGCAAGCCTGTTGAACAAGTAGGGGCGCCTCCAAAAACGGATCATATCCAGCAAAATCGGAAATGGTGGAAAGAAGCGGTAGTATATCAGATTTATCCCAGAAGTTTCAAAGATAGTAACGGTGATGGGGTTGGTGACCTGAAAGGGATTGTCTCTAAGTTAGATTATATCAAAAGTTTAGGCGTAGATGTGGTCTGGCTGAATCCAGTCTATCAGTCTCCGAATGATGACAACGGCTATGACATTAGTGATTACCGGAGTATTCAACCCGAATTTGGTACGATGGCGGATTTTGACGAATTGCTGGCAGGGTTACACCAGAGGGGTATTAAATTGGTGATGGATTTGGTCGTGAACCATAGTAGCGATGAGCACGAATGGTTTAAACAAAGCCGTTCCTCACGCGAGAACCCCTATCGAGATTATTACCACTGGTGGCCTGCCGAAAAAGGAAAACCGCCATATCGGTACAGTTTATTTGATGTAAACCGAGATGCGTGGATGTACGACGAAGCCACCAATGCCTATTACCTTCATTATTTTTCGCGGAAACAACCCGATTTGAAGTGGGAAAATCCAAAAGTTCGACAAGAAGTGTATGATATTATGCACTTTTGGGCAAAGAAAGGCATAGATGGATTCCGAATGGATGCTTTTCAATTTGTTTCTAAGGACACTACCTATCCTCCTTTCCCGGATGGATATGAACAAAACTTCTTACAGTATTATGCGATGGGGCCTCGATTACACGAATATTTGCAGGAGATGAACCGAGAAGTCTTGAGCAAGTACGAGGTGATGAGCGTAGCAGAAGGCGCTGGAAATACAATGGAGGACGCCCATAATCTGGTGGATGAAGAGCGAAAAGAACTCAATATGGCTTATGCATTCGAAGGCGTAGATTTAGGCAGTAAGCCCAATTGGACATTGGCGCAGTTTAAAGAAGTCTTTAGCCGATGGGATGCCCATTTTGCGGAAAAGGGATGGATTTCTATTTTCCTGTCTAATCACGATCAGGCACGGATGGTCTCGCGTTTTGGAAATGATACACCGGAGTTCCGTTCATTGTCTTCTATGATGCTCAGTACCTTTATTCTAACCATGCGCGGAACGCCTTATTATTATTATGGTGATGAACTTGGAATGACCAATATCCGCTTTAATCGCATTGAAGATTACCGCGATAAACCGACTTTTAATGAGTTTACATACTTGAAAAACAAAGGCATACCGGAAAGCCAGATAT
The DNA here is from genome assembly GCA_002344075.1 of Bacteroidetes bacterium UBA2364. Classification (GTDB taxonomy): domain Bacteria; phylum Bacteroidota; class Rhodothermia; order Rhodothermales; family UBA2364; genus UBA2364. The sequence goes on along the minus strand of DDTM01000126.1, from coordinate 8,267 downwards.
TGGCCCAATTTGCTCGCTACAATCGTGACAATGGACGTACACCACATCAGTGGAATGCAAGCCTTCATGCAGGATTTACATCCGGCACGCCGTGGATTAGGATCAACCCTAATTACAACGAAATCAATGTGGAGGCGCAAGAGAAGGACCCCCACTCGCCCTTAAACTATTTCCGGAAACTGAACCAACTTCGGAAAAAAGAACAGACGCTGGTTTATGGGAGATATACCCTCTTAGATGCCGATAACCCAGATGTCTATGCCTATTCCCGCGAGTGGAATGGCCGTAAACTTTTAATTCTGCTTAATTTTAAACCCCAAAAAACAACGGTTAACTTGGGGATAAACCTCAAAAAAGCCTGCGTACTATTGGGCAACTACCCGGACCCCAAAGCCAAATCGGTACTTAGGCCCTATGAGGCTTTGGTACTGGCTTTGTGAGAAATCAGAATCCTTAAACCGTTTTGCTATTAGTAAGAAGGATGAACATTGTCAAGGAAGTGGTTTCCAAATTTGTGGCCCGATTTGGAGAAATGCCTCGTGTTTTTCGTGCGCCGGGACGGGTGAACCTCATCGGTGAACATACGGATTATAATGGCGGTTGGGTGCTTCCGGCTGCAATTGATAAAGGAATTTACCTGGCATGTGCACCGTCGGAAAATAATTTTGGTACATGGGTCGCCTTAGACCTGTGCGGTGCGATCCAAATGGTAGGAACTGATTTTCAAGGCCAAAAGCAGCCTGAACAGACGTGGGCGAATTATCTGTTTGGGGTACTGGCGCAATACGCTAAACGTGGTTTCATGATACCCACGCTGAACATCGTCTTTGCGGGGAATTTGCCTATTGGGGCGGGCATGTCTTCGTCTGCCGCATTAGGGGCGGCATTTGCTTTTGGCCTGAACGAGATTTTCCACCTGGGCCTGAATACGAAAGAATTGGCCTTGCTGGTACAGCAGGCCGAGAATGAGTACGTTGGCATTAAATGTGGCATTATGGATATGTTCACAAGCCTGAATGGTAAAACAGGTTATGCCCTGAAATTGGATTGTCAAACCTTGGATTTCCAGTATGTCCCATTAGAATTGGGTGCTTTCCGGATAGTTTTGTTCAATACAGGCGTGAAACACGCTTTGGTGGATTCGGCTTATAACGAACGTCGTGCTCAATGTGAATCGGGGGTGGCCTTTTTTAGGAAACACTTTGATTCAGAACTTCCGAGCCTTACTGCTGCCCCGCTCTCTTGGTTACAGGCCAGCCGGAGTCGGTTAGACCCCGTGGTTTATCGGAGGTGTCAGTATGTGCTTGAAGAACACCTCCGCATTCAAGCGGCCAGTAAAGCCCTTTCTGATAATGACCTACAGGCATTTGGACGCCTGATGACTGCGACGCATCAGGGCCTGAGGGATCTGTACGAGGTCAGCTGTCCGGAATTAGACTTTCTGGTAGATGCTGTTTGGGGGCATCCACATGTTTTGGGTGCGCGGATGATGGGTGGAGGGTTTGGAGGGTGTACCATTAACCTGATCCACCAAGATTATGTAGATGCCTGCTACCAAGACATCACATCTTCTTATGCGCGCCGTTTTAACCGAACCCCAGAACTTTATGAAGTAGTAACGGCCAATGGAGCCGAAGAACTTGCGGTCTAAAACCAGCCATGCACTTGCGACATCACCCATGCTCCTAAAAGTCCCAGATAGGTTCCATACGCATAGCCAAGCATGGCCATTAAAACGCCAACCGGGGCCATCGCAGGTTGATAGGCCACGGCAACAACAGGCGCACTGGCTGCCGCTCCTATATTGGCCATACTGGCTGTTGCTAAAATAAACGAGGGCGCCTTAAAAGCCTTACCAATCAAATACAAAAATCCGGCATGGGTGACCATCCAAAAAATACCGGCTACCAAATAAAGGGGTGTATTAAAAATCTTGGTAATATCGCCTTGCGCCCCGATCGTCGTAAGCAAAAAATACAAGGCAAAGTACCCAAATCTTGATGCACCAGAAATTTCGATTTTGCGAATGGGTGTTAGAGAAAGTAAGATACCCAAGGTCGTAAGCAACAAAATGGCCCATGTAGAAGCACTGATCAGTGTGGGATTGCCCACTTTGGGCATGAACTGTGCCAATGCTACCACAACAATGGTCACGGCCATGCCAATCCCGATGATGTACATAATCTGGAGTGTTTCAATCGGTTTTTTTTCCATATCGGCTTCTGCAAGATGGGCATTGAGTTCGTCAATTACGCGGGTATCGGCTTTAAAATGTTTATTGAGCGCAATTTGGTAGGTAGAAAGCCAAATGAGAATCCCCAGCCAGCCATAGCCCACAACTGTGTCCATTACAATGATGCGACTTAGGTCCACAACTGGTTCAAAACTATTACCAACAGCCACCATATTGGCATTTCCACCAATCCAACTGCCGGTAAGTGCGCCAAATTCTTTCCATGCCTCCTGAGGCAAATACGGGCCAAAAAGTGCATATGCCATTATTCCGGCAAGCCAGATGGAAATGGATGCCAGAACCATTACCAATAATCCAGTCTTACCGAGCTTTAAAATGGCTTTAAGGTCTATTGTTAACATCAATAAAAACAATGCAAAAGGCAATACGTATTTTGAAGTCCAAGTATAGAGTGGACTTGTGTCTGGGATAATGCCAACCGAAGTAGAAATCATGGGTACGAAATAGGCCCAAATTACAGCGGGCAGAAAATCAAAAAACCGTTTAAACGCCTCTACGGTGCTCATTGCGAATACCGTCGCTAAGACAGTGAAGAGATAGGCCAAAATGAGCATCGGATCGGAAATCAAGGCTTCTTTCATAATCGGTTGGGTTCAGAATGAATTAATGGGGGAAGATTGAAGGTAAGATACAAAAAAATGTATAATCGGTCTTAATTCTCGTATTCACCAGACCCCGCTTCGGCATGAAATCTTTTCCTTGTATGTTTGGGCGTTCGTTTTATCGGTGTTTTTGGCTGATGCTGTTTTCTACGTCGGCCCCTTTGGCAGCACAAGACTCGGTACAAGTGTTGCTCGAATTAAATAATATTATCCCAAAAGTAACGAATAATTATTATTTGGGAGATGCCCAAATCAGGGTGATCTATGCCCAAAAGGCGGGCGCACCGCTGATTTATTTCAATATGCACGATAATGAGAATACTTCTGCGGATGCAGGTTGGCAGGTGCTTCGGGAAGCAGGTGGAAAGTTGGTAGAGGTGCAACATACGGGCGAACGCAATATCTCCTTTAACGTACAGGGGAAAAAATATCAGGTGGACCCTAACCGTATATTTACACCGACAGGAATCCGAAAGACTTTGGAGACGAATAGCCGTTTTGATCCTGCGGCCGCTGCCGAAGTAGAAGCCTTTTCTACTGCTTTGGTAAATGATTTTGGCCTGAAACGAGGAGACTTGGTGGTTGCCTTGCACAACAATTCTGCCGATAATTATACGGTGAAAGATTATCTGCCCAGAGGAACCTATGCACGAGATGCTGCCTCTGTAAACTTTGTTGCCGGCAGTGATGCGGATGATTTTTTCTTTGTAACCGATCCAGGGCATTTCCGACGGTTGAAGTCCGAAGCTTATAATGTGGCCCTGCAAAACAATGCCACTGTAACCGACGATGGTTCCTTTTCGGTTTTTTGTGGAAATTTTGGCATTCCATATATCAACGTCGAAGCCGAACATGGTCACTTGGAGACGCAGAAGCAAATGATCCGTGCTGTGGTGCGCATTTCCACTACACGCTAATCGTTGAAAACGAATTATTTTTGAAAGCGCTTTTCGCAGGGGTAAATCTTCAACGTTCGTTTGCCTTTTTTTCAAGGGTTCCTATATCCGAATACCACTTGTTCTCGTTATTATTGGGTAGAACCTTGCAGCCCAAACCGAGTTGAGCAATCTAAACGACCAAATCCGCCTCTACGAAGAACATGGGGCCATTTTTTCCACCCGACCCTTGGAGGTACCGCCGGGTGGGCGGGTGGCTGTGGTACTCTTAAGTTTTGGGGAGCCGCGTTCTGTTGAAGAAGTAGAAAGTTTTTTACTCCACAGTCGCTTTGCTGGTAGGTTATCGGTAATTGGAAAGTTTGTTTTTAAACTGCGATTGCGAAAAGAAAAACAAAGTTGGCTCGCAGGATTGGAAGCAATGGGGGGCGGGGCGGCGTATGCCCGGATTCGTCGCGACCTTCGTTTTATGCTGGATGAGTACTTAAACCGTGAAGATCAGCATCCGCCGAAGCATACGTTTAAAGTCTATATCTCCAACTCATATGGGGATCCGACGCATGATAAAGTGGTGGAAAAACTTCAGCATGACGGTATCGAGCACGTAGTTTTATTGCCCATGTATCCCCATTTTAGCCAAAGTACTACCGGGGTTGTGCTGGGCCATTTTCAGGAGGCCATGGAACGGGCAGGGGCAGCGTTCAAAATTGCACTCGTTCATGAATATGCCCGTCATCCACAATATGTGCAAGCCTTGGCAGACCGTATCTGTGAGGGGATTTCTCGTTTTCCAAAACATATCCGGCAAGATGTTCAATTGGTTTTTGCGGCATTCGGTTGTGCAACTGCCAATAAAAGTCCCCACGATCCAGCCTTGATGTTGATCCAGGAAACCATTGCCGCGCTATTGGAAGCCAAAGGCATTCCTAATGAGTGGAATATCGGGTGTATGTCCGAAATGCTTTCTGGAATTAAAAAATCAGGACTGCCCGGCATTAAACAAGTCATAACCGAACTGGCAGGTCATGCCAAACCCGCTGTACTGGTGGTCCCCATTTCGTTCATCACCGAGCGGTTTGAGGTAACTTATTTTCTGGATACCGTATTGCGGGCATATGCTACAGAGAAAGAGGTCTCGTATTATGAAGTTAGTTACTCACCTCAGGGTAATCCATTGTTTTTAGAAGCATTAGGTGATATGGTTTATAGAAAAATTTCTACTCCAGAAAAAGTAAAAGTAGTTTATCGCCCAGATGATTGGGTGCTGAGACAACAAAATGGCGCCACTATTTGGATTCAATCTTGGGTAAAACACAAGACACCTGTACCCTCACTGCGTCAAGTGGGTTAATGATATGGCCAATCCTCATTTACTACGCACCTTGGCAGCCGTACCGCCTGATATTCCGGTATTAGACCTTTCTCCTGACCAACGCTCGCTCTATGTGCCCCTTGTACAACTCGGCTTTCGGGTGACATGTATCAGAAATAAACCACTCACAGTGGCAGAACCGACCAGCATCACATGGATCTCTATGACGCCTGAAGGCGTATTGCCCATAAGCGCACAGACGTTTGAGTGGGTGATTGCACACCGAAGTTTTGATCTTTTACGCACGGAAGCACAGTGCCGGTCTTGGGTGAATGAATGCCACCGTGTACTTCGGGATGGGGGATGGATGTACCTCTGTGTACCTGCGATAGGGCCGGAACAACCTGTGCAAAATGGGCGGTTGAATCCGTTAGCATTTACGGCAGTTGGGCTACAGCTTTATTTCTCAGGTGGAGGGTGGGCGGTTGCAGAACAACCATATGAGTATATGGAAGAGGAGCGCCTCTTTTGGTGTGCCATTTTCCGAAAAGTTGGCCCCAATACCATTGCTTAAAGTTAATACGGCAGGACGTAAAACCCGCGTTACTTGCTGTTACTTTTTTATTCGTCATTTCGTTTCAAGTGTTGTCTCGGCATATAGGTGCATTTTTGAAATATCAATAGACATGCAATACGCATAGATTATATGATATATTTACATGTATTTAGGGAGATTGTGATATATGCCAGATGCACGGCAGGGCAGCCGAAATACATAAAACAACCATCGGGGTGACATCATAATAAAACCTGTCGTGGCACTATTCATATACCGCTCCTATTATGATACCGCTCTTGACGAAGCCATTTCGGCCTTCAAGCAAGCCGTTCGCCTTGACCCTGATCTCGTAGAAGCTTTGGTCAACCTCGCCAGTGCTTACCTCATGCAGCAACGCTTCCCCCAAGCCCAACCGCTGCTTGAAACCGCTATCCGTTTAGATGCGCAAAACATTGCGGCCTATGGAAACTTGGGCTATCTCTACCTTCAGCAAGGCCAGACCATGAAAGCCAAGCAAATGTTTAAAAAAGTCTTGGAACTTAGTCCCAATGCCCCCCAAGCGCAGCAGTATTTACAGCAACTTTGATGTATTTTAAAGCCGACTTTGCCGCCTTGCATGGGGATTTTGGGATTTTGGAATTTAGGAAGTTCGTTTCCCAACTACCAAACTACCCAATCTGTTTTTAGATATAACTTAGAGCGAGACGAATCAAAAAAGGGGGATTATGAACAAGAATGAAGTTTTTGAAGAAAAAAAACGGCGAGACGCCAGCGCCTTGCCCTTGCGGACGATCTTAAATGGCCGTTATGAAGTAGGGCGCGTATTGGGGCGTGGCGGATTTGGCATTACCTATCTGGCTTGGGATGTCCGCTACGACTATCCCGTTGCCATCAAAGAGTTTTTTCCCGAACCAAACCAAACAGGGATAGACCGCAAAGTGGTCCATGGGAAGATGCTGCCCGACCTTGATATTCCCCAAAAGAAGATCTTTATCAATGGGCAGATGAAGCCTTTTGCACAGTTTTTCCAAGAAGAGGTTGCAAACTTTCAGGCGGAGGCAAAAAAACTCGTCGCTTTTCGCAAGGTAAACCATATTGCAACCGTTATAGACGACTTTACCCAGCATAATACCGCCTATTATGTGATGGAGTACTACCAAGGGCAAAGCCTGCAGGAGGCCTGGGAAGAGCAGAGTAGGCAACCTTGGGGCCTCCAGAAAACGATCAAGGCCCTCTATCCGATGATGGAGGCCTTGGAAAAGGTGCATGCAAAAGGCTTGATTCACCGTGATTTTAAGCCGCATAATGTATTGCTCTGCCAAGACGAGGCAGAAGAGGTGGTTTTGATAGATTTTGGACTGGCAAAAGCGTTAGGCAACCGGGGCGTCATTAGCTCGAAAGCCACCTTAGGTACGCCTTTGTACGCCCCTTACGAACAACATAGCGTGATCTATGAGCATGGCCCTTATAGCGATGTATATAGCGTAGCAGCGACCTTTTACCAATTGCTGACAGGCAGCCTGCCCGTACTTGCCACAAACCGAGAGGAAAGGGTGCGGCATGGGCAGCCAGACCCGATGCAATTCCTTGAGAAAGGGCTGCCGAAAAACCTGAAAACGGTTCTAGATAAAGCCATTGCGATTTATCCAAAAGACCGCTACGCGACCATGCATGAGTTTCGGGATGCGCTTAAAAAATGCTTGGGCTCCAGCGAAGAACGTTTTGTTATGGATGTAAAAGAAGTCTTGGCACAGCCCCAAGCCGTGGCTCCACCGCCTCCCCAGAAAGTAGCGCCTGCCCCGTCCCCCAAGCCTATGATACCAGCAGAACCGCGCCTTGTAAGCCCGCCCCGCGCCGGCGACCGCCAAGTGTTGACGATTAAAGGGGTGGAGTTTGCGTTCCGGTACTGCCCGCCGGGGTCGTTTAGGATGGGGGATGACGCGAGTTCATGGGATGACGAAAAACCAGCGCACGCAGTAGAGATACAAGAGGGGTTTTGGATGGGGGAAACGCCCGTTACACAGGCGCAGTGGGTAGCCCTTATGGGGTCTAATCCAAGCTATTTTTCAGGCGAAAACCGTCCCGTAGAGCAGGTATCCTGGGAGGACTGCCAGGCGTATTGCGCACAACTGAATGGGTTGGGTGTAGGGGTCTTTCGTTTGCCGCTGGAAGAAGAATGGGAATATGCCTGCCGAGCGGGTAGTAGCACACGGTATTATTTTGGAGATGATGAGAAGGCGCTAGAAGACCATGCGTGGTATGGGGCCAATAGCGGTGGGGCAACCCATCCTGTAGGCGAGAAGCTGCCCAATGCTTGGGGCCTGGTGGATATGCACGGTAATGTATGGGAATGGACGAATAGCGAACGGACGTACAATTATGCAGCATTCCGGAACAGGGTAAAACAGCTTAGGTATAGTCAAGTGGACACATCTAAATTAACTAAAAATTCAAACAAGTATCGGGTGTTACGTGGGGGTTCGTGGTACCACGATCCGCTGCTCCTGCGGGCTGCTTTCCGCTACGTCAACCTCCCGGCCTACCGTGGCAGCAGTATGGGCTTCCGTCTCGCCAAGGCTTTACATTGAATTATTTTTAAATTTTTATTTCATGTATTGACAAGCGCGGGGTTTGGTATTGTCGTGGG
>DDTM01000020.1 GCA_002344075.1 Bacteroidetes bacterium UBA2364 | reverse complement strand
GAAGTGTGTACATGTGTATAAGTATATTGGTGTAAAAAAGTTTTGGATAAACTAAAGAAAGAGATTTCTTTTGTCAAGCATAAAGAGATGGTATTGCAAATAAATTATCTCTTTTATCACTTTTATAATACTTAGACTTGTTCTTTCAACATAAAAAACATCGGCTTATGCTCCGACCACTTCTGGGTTCGGAATAAGTTTTACACTTGGCCAATAGTTTGTGGGACAAACCATCGTATTTTCAGGTAGAGAGACGTCCTTTCTTTTCAATATTCAGGTACATTATGGGGCATAGGCAATATTGGGGTTTGTTAATCGGCTTACTTTGGGGCACGACGGTCGTGGTTCATGCACAAATCGGCCCGTATAACGACGGCATTCGGCTGTTCCAAAAAGGCCAATTTGGGCAAGCTGCCGTTAAGTTTGAAGAATCGCTTCGGCAAAATCCCAAAAACAGCGAGGCGTATCGGGCATTGGCTTTTTGTTACCTTCAGACCAAGAACAGCATTCGGGCGGAATCCACTGTCAAAAGAGGGTTACAAGTATTTCCGAGTGATCTGAGGCTAAAATCTATGCAAGCAGATATTTGGTTACAGTCCGGTAAGTTGATGGATGCCAAGACGGTTTTGGAGGAAATAGACACAGCAATGGAGAAAGGGGCGAAGGTGGCGGGTTTTAGTCGGGCACAAATCCGGACACAACTTGGTGCCATTGCCCAACGATTGGGTGGATTGGCGTATCAGGCCCAAAAAAAAGACGAAGCCCTGAATCAATTTCAACGGGCCATACAGTATTTGCCGGATTCGCTCTCGGCGCGGCACAACCTCATTGTCTTGCACTTGGAACAAGAAGCGTGGGAGGATGCCTTGAATGTGGCCGAAGAAGCCTTGCGGAAATGGCCGAAAAATGGCCAATTGCTGCAAATGAAAGGCAAATGTTTGTTAGAACTTCGTCGTTTTAAGGAGTTGGAAGAAACGTGGAAAGTGGTTTATGACCACAATCCCCGTGAATTGGATGCAGGGCTGATGTACGGGCAAATTTTGTTGGCCAACCAAAAAAACAATGAGGCTCAAACGGTTTTTGACAAACTCTTGCGGGAAAATCCGAAAGAAAAACGACTCTATGACGCACTTGTGCAAATTAATGAGCAGAATTTTAACTATACGGCTGTTGTAGAACTCCTCCGACGACAACGAAAATTCCTGCCTCAAGATGCGGCCATCGTTAAAAAGTTGGCACAAACCCACGAGGTGACACAAGAATGGGACAAGTCCCGTGCGTATTACGATACCCTTGCCGTAATGACGGGCGATGGAGGAAAGGCGAAGTTGGCCATTGCCCGTACCTATGAGCAACAAGACAGTTTGACAGTGGCCCTTGAAAAGTTGGAAGCCCTCCGCGAGGCCACGCCCAAAGACCGAGAGGTCTTGAATGCACTTGGTGCTTTGCAACGCCGTATGAAACGTTGGACAGAGGCCGCAACAACGTATCTCGCCCTCACCGCCGATTCTACTCAAGCGACAACGGCTTGGGTGCGCTGGGGAGAAATGCAGGGACATCTCGGCGATCGAAATGCCGCAAAATCGGGGTATGAAAAAGCCATTCAACGGCTTACCCAACATCCTTTGCCCTATGTTGGCTTGGCAGAATTGGCCTCAAAAGACGACCCCAAGCAATGCGAATGGGCGGAAACAGGTCTGCGAAAGGCACTACGGGGTGTAAAGGCCTTACAAGAACAACAGATTTCGCACGTGCAAAACCGAAGTGTAGAGGAATCAGATAATCGCCAAAGTACCAAAGACACCTTAGAAGAATATGATGCTTTGGGTGGAAGGGCCTTCCAGTTTTTTTCCGCCACTTGCCCGCGACCCTCGGTGGAAAGTGTAATCTCCGATCTGCTCCAAACCTATCAAGGTTCGGGCAAATTATTTTATTATGTGGGAACCCACTATCGGCGATTGGGCGAAATAGACCGGGCACGGATCTATTTTAACGAAGCGGCCAATTTTTCCCCACAACTCACGGAAAACCAAGAGGCGTTGGGAGCATTACTACAGGCAGAAGGTAATATTCCATTGGCCATTTTATCTTATGAACGAATTGTGGCCATAAAACCAGAATACACGCCTGCATATCGGGCATTGATAGACTTATATCGGTCTCAGGGGCAGCTTTCCGAACTCGCGGATAAGTGGATGGCCCGGCACGAAGCCACGCCAATGAATGCGGTATTACGGGAGTATTTGATTGAAGCCCTGCATAAAGCCGGACGATTAGACGACGCCCGTAGAATCATTGAAAAAGCCCAGGCTGCAAACGTCAAAAACGAATCCTCCCGCCAATGAACCCCGAAAAGTCCAAAGAAACCCCACTCACCCTTGTTGTTTCTGTGTTTGCGCTGGCCCTGTTTGTGCTGATGCGCACCTTAGATGCGCCCCTTTTGGCCAAAGGATATGGCATCGTGGCATTGGAGTTTGCTGGAACACCGGAACATGCCCTTCATATCCTACGTGCTTGGGGCAGTTCAGGGCAAGCGGCAGCTTATCAGAGCCTGTGGTGGGATTTTCTTTTTATGCTTGCCTATGGCGGGGCATTGGTGTTGTTGATAAGAGGCGTGGCACGTCGGAGCAAGCAAATTCCACAAGCCCTCACTTGGTGTATGAAAGGTTTTGTGGTTGCAGCAGTAATTTTGGATGTCACAGAAAACATGGCCCTTTTGCAAGTGATGCAGGGTAATATAGAAGCGTGGGTGGCGGGTGCTTGGTGGTGTGCGGCCTTTAAATTCGGGGCTTTAGGCGTGGTTTTTTTATACCTCATATCCAGTTTCCGTCTAAAACGCAAAGAAACGACCATTTGAAATACAGGACTTGCCCTTATTCTTTCCAAAAAATATCCACAACCCACACCCTGAAAATCTATTATCTTCCGAGCGTACACCATCCATTATACTTTGTTCATCCTTCCGGCGCGGTGGTCACTGGAGGGTTTTTACTTGTTTAAATATCCATGTCAAAAGCTGCAAAAACCTCTGCCGGAAAAAAATATGTGGCCATCGCTGGCAATATTGGCGCTGGTAAAAGCTCCCTTACTCGCCTCCTGAGTAACCATTTTAAATGGGAAGCTTATTTCGAGCGGGTGGAGGACAATCCGTACTTAGCTGATTTTTATGCCGATATGCGGCGTTGGTCCTTTAATTTGCAGGTGTTTTTCTTATCCAGTCGCTTTAACCAGCAGCAGGAAATTGAAAATTTACCCCACTCGGTGGTACAAGATCGTTCTATTTATGAAGATGCCGAGATTTTTGCCCGCAACCTTTACGAAATGGCCCTCATGTCGCAACGGGATTATGAGAACTATACCGAGTTATTTCAAATAATGACTTCATACCTAACACCGCCGCACCTGTTGGTTTATCTGAGAGCCTCTGTGCCCACATTGGTGGAGCATATTCAGTCTCGCGGCAGGGAGTTTGAGAGCAATATCAGCATAGACTACCTAAAACGATTAAATGAACTGTATGAAGACTGGGTGGACCGCTACCATGTGGGGCCTAAGCTGATTATCAATGTGGATGATTTGGATTTTGTCAACCATGAAGAAGGACGTGCGGAAATTATTTCTCAGATTGAAGGGCGATTGTATGGACTTTTTGCCGAATAGAACCCTATACCCATGAAACGGCCATCCAATCACTATTGGTGGGGTGTGTATGGGCGCCACCATACGAAGACCCGATTCGGATGTCTTGTTGTTTTATTAGGGGCATGGATTCTACTAAGCCCCTCCATTTTGGGGCAGACGTCTGCCGATTCCACCCTAATCACCCAGCGCCCTCTTCCGGATAGCCTGCGACTTGGGTTTCGGATGCCCGAATATGGCGTTGTTTTGGGGAGCCAAATTCCCGCCCGTACACCGCATCACCAGACCATCCGTTTGCTTTCAGAGATGCAGGGCGGCTACACTCATGATTTAGGGGCGGATGGCTGGCCACATGGTTGGTCTGCGTTTGGGTTCTTGCCGCAATACATTGGTTTTCAGGTGGAAGGAACTTCTTTTCGAGATTTATTAAGCGGCGCTCCTCGGTTCGATCTTGTACCACTTGCTTGGTTGTCCCCGCTAAAGTTCTCGCCTGAAGAAAATACCGGATTACCGGGGCTTTCGTCCCTTTTCCGGTCGTTTACCGAAAATGCCACACCGACCGAAATGCGTTACAATATGGGAGGGGACGGCCTGCAATCGGCCTCGGTGTTACATGCGCAAAATCGAATGGTTAAATGGTTCAAAAAAAACGCCCGTACACAATTTCTGATGGGGGTTGCCTCTGATAAAGCCGAAAATGCGTTTAACAATGCCAAGTCCGTAGGATCTGCACTCATACTTCGGGTTCGATACGAACGCCCCAACAACACCTTCGAGGTACGAAACTTGCATACCCGCCGCCGAGGTGAGGCCCATGCGGGTGTATTGCCTTCCGGTAGTGATTTTGATACAATCTATGATACCCGAATAGGCTTGGTGCGTGATGCCGGAAGAAACCGGCAAACCAAGTGGAACGATTTTGCCCTCGTTCATCGCAAAAAATATGTACGACATTGGGTCGAGCCATTGATCACGACGGCCTTCTGGCAATATGAACAGTTTCGTTCCTATACCCAAACCCTATCCGACACCCAAGAAGTTCGGTTACATCGCTATGGTTTCAGGCTTGATCAATCTACTTCAAAAGGTCGGACTTGGACTGCCGAGTGGTCTGCACTGCACCTAAAACCCACCGTGGTGATTCCAGCTACGCAGTGGTGGTGGCCAGAAGTAAGACTGGGAATTCGAGATTCTTTGTCAAAAAGTGGCTTCCGCCTCATGTGGCATTCTGATATTCGCTGGACGAATGCAGGCCTTTTGCCTAATGCCACCTATCGTGTGGCAAAGGGACGGCTTTGGAGTTCGGCGGGTGCAGGCTTAGCCGCCAGTTCCCCTTTTGCCTCCTTTGGGATTAATCATTTAATGGCGGCTACGGTTGGCTTAACACGCCACATTCCATTTGCATGGCTACAGGTAGGCTGGAAGCAGGTATCACATCATTGGCGGACAGAAGCCTCGGGGTTTGTTGGTTTTTATCGGGGAAATGCAAGATTAGAGACGGACTTACGTATTTCCTTGCTTACGGAAAACCGACAATCTTTGGGCGGAGCCTTCACGTTGGGCTGGCGAGATCGGACGGCACAAGGCTGGTTCGGGCAAATGTATGCACAGCTACAAACCACTACTTCACGTCAGACCGTCCCTTTGTTATCCGGTTCGATTCGTTATGGTTTGCGGTTTTCAGGGTTTGAACAAGATCTGATTGCCAAAACATACCTACAAATGCGTTATTATACCGCACATGAGGGCCTCGGATGGTCCAACCGGTTGGATCTTTGGGGAGTGGTGCCGGAGGAGTATCCTGCCGTGCCCACTGCTGTTCTAATAGATGTGGCCGCGGAGGCACAAATCCGAACCGCCACTCTTCACTTCGCTGCGGAAAACCTGCTCGCGGGTTTCTCTTTTTTTCCCGGAACCTATCTCGTACCCACTTTTCCGCTACCTGCACAAGCACTACGATTTTCTGTCTTTTGGCCATTAGACTAAATGCTCTTCAATGGTCAAAAGGCTTCAATAGAGACAAAAAAATCCCGATATGAAAGCATATCGGGATTAGCAACTATAGCATTAGAGAACGCTTAGGCGCCTACCTTGGATTGCAGGTAATCAATCGCTGCACCTACGGTGGCAATGCTCTCGGCATCTTCGTCCGTAATGGTAAGATTGAATTCTTTTTCAAACTCCATGATCAGTTCAACGGTGTCAAGGGAATCCGCGCCCAGATCATTTGTGAAAGAGTGCGTTAGTTCAATGCTATCTTCGTCAACGCCCAATTTTTCAACAATAATGGATTTTACTTTGGCTTCGATATCCATGGATAGAACCTCCGAAAGGTTTTTTGCTGTGTTGTAAAAGGTTTGTAGATCTGTTAAGTTAAGCTACTGATCATCAAGAGTCAAATCTTGACACTGTTAAGCAATCGGACGAAACCGCTTCTGGTAAAGAAAATGGAACTAAATTCATGTTTTATCAACATCCTAAGAAAAAGGCGTCCATTTGCAATGTCTAATTCATGGAGAATACAGTCAATAATTAGGTTTTTT
>DDTM01000061.1 GCA_002344075.1 Bacteroidetes bacterium UBA2364 | reverse complement strand
GGCAAAACGCCGCACAAATATGTACAGCATCATCGCCTTACGCTTGCCGAAATGTTGCTCCGTGAAACAGACGAAATGATTGCCGAGATCGCGCTTTCGGTGGGTTACAAAACGCATTGTGCCTTCAATATGGCATTTACGCGCCGATTTGGAATGCCGCCAGACGCATATCGCAAAAAATGTATAGCCTCATGCGTTGAAATGCCACAAAATACCGACGAATTTTAACGCTACAGATTTTGTTAAGCGTTTTGTTAATAAATGCCAATTATTCTTCTGTAACTTATCACTAAACCAATACGACCATGAAAAAATACTTCTTGCTTACTTGCTGGCTGTGGACTGTGCCGATTTACGCGCAAAGTGGATTGCCTGCGCCGCAACTCATTAGCCCTGAAAAACAGAAGGTTATTGCAATCCTTGCATATTTCCCTGAGCTTCTAAATATACCTATTGAGTTCAAATGGGTTAAGGTGTCAGAAGCGAGCCACTATCGTTTTCAGATGCATAAAGATAGCCTAAGTTTCAAAACGCTCATTGTAGATCGAATTACATCAGACACACAAATTACATTAGACAGTTTGTATCATAAATCAAAAGTTTTCCGTTATTCTGCTTTTTCAACTTGGCGCGTTAAATCTATAAACACAATAACCAATCTTGAAAGTGATTGGTCTGAAACTCGTTCAATATTTTTGGCGATGGCCATTAGTAATGAGAATGAGGCACCGAAAACGCATGAAATCCAAGCTCCTTACCCTAATCCATTTTCGAATCAACTTTCTATCCCTATCCAGATATCTAAACCAACTTCTGTTCAGATAGATTTATATGATCTACTTGGGCGGCATATTACAACCATTCATCAAGGCATTTTACACCAAGACACTACAATAGATTGGATGTCTAAAAATTTATCGAAGGCTTCTTACATTTTGGTTATTCAATCTGATTTTTTTACAAATTCTTTTATTATTTCATACCACCACTAAATCCAAGACAATGAAAAAACTTACCCTCTTTTTTTAAATACTCCTTGCAAATTTGGCAAGTAGCCTGATGGTTTTTTCTCAATGTGCATTTGACCATCTCAACAATTCTTTAACCCCAAGCTATAATGCCTCTTATAGTCAGAATTCAATAAGTAACAATAACAATGTTGGTGGGGCAGAACTTAACTACCCTGTTAGCGGAACACACAACGCTCTAATCGTTTTTGTCCAAAGCAAAGATGACATTTATAAAGACTGCCGGCAATTCACAGGATACGATTCTTCTGATGGAAGACCGTTGTTCAATGATGTTTCTTACAATAATTGTGCGCCTAATGGTACGCTAAATCCTGATAGTTGGCAAATTGGAGGGTATCAATCTTGGGATTCAGACCCTGTTTCTGAATGGCCTGCTGATTTACCAAACGAAGGTTCTGACCCAGCCCATATGCGCCGTTTACCTGCTTGGGCAAGAAATGGTTTTATTGACAGCATTAATTCAACGACGATAACCCCAAATTCTTTAACCGAGTATTATAACCAAATGTCAAATGGTCGTTTTCTTCTACGAGGACAAGTTTGGCCCTTTTCGATGAAACACTCGTCATACACGAGTGCCTTTNNAACGCCGCACAAATATGTACAGCAGCATCGCCTTACGCTTGCCGAAATGTTGCTCCGTGAAACAGACGAAATGATTGCCGAGATCGCGCTTTCGGTGGGTTACAAAACGCATTGTGCCTTCAATATGGCATTTACGCGCCGATTTGGAATGCCGCCAGACGCATATCGCAAAAAATGTATAGCCTCATGCGTTGAAATGCCACAAAATACCGACGAATTTTAACGCTACGAATTTTGTTAAGCATTTTGTTAAGCGTTTTGTTAATAAATGCCAATTATTCTTCTGTAACTTATCACTAAACCAATACGACCATGAAAAAATACTTCTTGCTTACTTGCTGGCTGTGGACTGTGCCGATTTACGCGCAAAGTGGATTGCCTGCGCCTACGAATTTGAAACCGCTAAACAGTATAGAGGCAAGTTTGAGCGGAGAATTCCCATTTATACCTTTTAGTTGGAATAAAGTTGAAACCGCAACTGCATACGAATTACAAGTTTCAAAATCAGAAGATAATTTTGCAAAATTGTATTATCAGATAGAAACGGCTGACTTAATCAGACTTGTTTCTTTTAGGAATTCTGATAAAATCATTTATAAATGGCGTGTGAGAGCCATAAGCCCAACTCAAACAAGTGAATGGTCATCCAGTAATAGTATTTCTGTCGTTCTTGGTACTTCAAACGAACCATCCGAAACCATTTTTTCTAAGATACGTTTTTCTTTATACCCAAATCCCTCTCAAAGTTCTGCACTTATAGAGTGGAATGCTATACAAAATGATACTTTCAAAGTAGATATTTGGAATTTAACAGGGCAACAACTTCAAACATTCAAGGATATGTACTCTTTTTCTGGAAAAAATCTATTTCCCATAAATTTAAGCCATTTTCCCAGTGGGTATTACATCATAACTATTACCAACTCAAAAGAAATTTTCAAATTACCACTTATTATTAACCACTAAACCATCTACAAAAGGAGGTAATTATGAAATCTTTAATCTCAAAAGTACTTTTTGTCATTGTGCTTTATTATCTTCCTCAAAGCCTTGACGCTCAATGCGGTACAAAACCTCCAACAAGCAATGGTTACAGTTTATTATCTGCTAATTCCTCAAACATAATTGGTGGAACGTTAGATTATGTGCCTCGCACAGGCAATATCAATGCTTTGTTTATCTTTGTACAGTTTAAGGATGATACATACCAAGACTGTCGTCAATTCACAGGATATAATAGCACTACTGGACAACCTACGTTTTCTGGTGTAATGTACAATAATTGTGCACCCAATGGTACTTTAAATCAAGATAGTTGGCAAGTTGGAGGTTATCAGTCTTGGACAGAGAATGCTACTTCTGAATGGCCTGCTAACTTACCTGCAAATGGAACAGATCCTACGCATATGCGCCAATTGCCTGCTTGGGCGCAAAACGGATTGGTTGATATGCCAAATAGTAGTGTCATTACAGCGAATTCCTTGACCGATTATTATAATAAAATCTCAAATGGCAAATTTACGGTTAGAGGTAGAGTGTGGCCGCACACTTATGTTACATCTTTGAATAGAACAGATTATGTAAATTCTCCATCTCCTTTTCAATATCCTGGCGATAAAATTGGATATGAAATTATCAAGTATGTCCGAGATAATCCTGTTGGCATTGATTTTTCTGCTTCTTATTGGGACGAATACCAAAATGGAAACGGACATCCCGCTGCCAATAGAACGGCTGATGGGGTATTTGATATGGTTGTATTGATTTATAGATTTGCAAATGGACTTATATTCTCACAACAAGAGTTTAGTTATGCCGGCTTAAGTAGAGGAAACCTTTTTGCTACTGGATTTCCTGCATTAAAGTTAGGAAATAAAGAAATTAAAGGCGATTATCTTGGCGGCTCTGGTGTACTTGTTGTAGGACAACAAAAGAAAAAAGTAATGCGTACTACAATCCACGAAATTGCACATCATCAATTTGTATATCATGCAGATGGAACAGAATCAACGCCCTTAAACTCAGATTGGGTAGACCATTTTAGTATTACAGGAGGAGGACACGACTTAGCTTTCAGCGCCCCAGATCGCATTAAACTCGGTTGGGCAAATATTCAGTATGTGGATATAAATAGCATTACAAATAATTCCGTATACAGTTTGATAGAGCCAACAACATCTGATTTTACTTCTAATGATGTACTTTGGATAAGAAACGGATCAACAAATAAGTGTGGAGATATTGTGGTAGAAGCACGACAACGAATTTCTATTCTTGATAGAGCGTCAATTCAAGGAGTAATTGGTGAAGATGATGGCGATGGTGCAGACTATTATTTACCAGATGAAGGAGTCTACATATACAAAGCAAATGACGGTTCTGCTTTATGTAATGATCCTTTTAGTATTTGGGGATTTGCATCCATGCCTAATGGCGGCATTGGGCGAAATAGAAGAGGTCCAGGTGTTCTAAATAAACGGCATGGCGGCTACATTCCAGGCGATGTATATTCCCCTTTCTCGGTAGTTACACAAAATTTTCATGCTTCAAACTTAGACCAAAGAGTTGCTATTACTGACATTGTAAAATCAGGCGATAGCTTTAACTTTAATGTATGGAGCAATTACTTAGCAAGTACAAGTACAAACAAAGTGCTTTCTACTTTTTATAACTTCAACAACGATCCTCGAAACATCCGAAGAGCAAGCAATGCCGAACTGAATGGATCATTTACACTAACAGGTTCGCCTACCATTGGTACATTGGGAACAGCTTCCACCTTGTCTTTTGACACCAACTCGCAACTGTTTTTGAACGGAACAGGCATTAACATCAGAAACACCACAATGGCAGGAAAAGGAATTGGCACATGGGGCGGCATTTACATGAATTACGGCAGCAGTGCGACCTTCGATCAGAGTAAAATTCTACAAGTCAGCGGTTGGGGTGGCGCAGCACTAAGTGTGAATAGTGCAAGCGTAACATTTAACAATAGCGAGATAGACGTACCTTCGGGCGGCGTAAAATCAGCAATTTCTGCCAATCAATACGGCGGTAGCAATACCATCAATATCAACAATTCTAAGATCAAGAGTGCGTCCGATACCGCGATCAAAACGTATGGCTTGCCTGTGTATGTAAGCAATAGCCAAATTATCCAAGCGAATGGCAGTACCGCGTTGTACACCGCGAACACGACCGCTACATTGGGCAACGATAAAATTAAAGGTGGCAAATTAAGTGCAGGTTATAACGGTGCTATTCTTGGTGGCTTGTACTATGGTTATGGCTCGCACAATCATTTTTGCGATAGCGCAAGTTCGTCCTTAGAAGCCTTTGGTGGCGGATACATCTATGCCAATAGCAATTATTGGAGCAATTCGCCGACGATGAGCGGATCGCCTATCTACTACAACGGTTCAATGGGCGCACCCAATTGTGCAGGCGTTAGCACCGCACTCGCACGCGCCAATGAAACAAGCACACAAGTGCGTGGCATGGGTATTAATTTCTCGGCAAGTGGCGACAAAGCCACCGATGTTTCGTTGCTTTCGGCACTCGGCAAAGCGGGCGTAGGTAAAATCGAGGAAGCGCTCGCCGACCTGCAAGTCGTGGTCAATAGTGGCAAGATCCCCGAAGCACAAATGGCACTTACGCAGATTGGGCAACTTTCGACGCAATACCAAAAAGGAGCGCAACAACGCGGCTTTGTAACACAAAAGCTCAAGAAAAACGATCCATTGTATCTAACGGCATTGGAAGCATCTGCTCTTTTAGACGCAAGTGAAGGCAAAACAGCCGATGCCATCAATACACTGAAAACGCTTGCCAATGGGGATAAAGGCATAGCAGGTTTCTATGCGCAACTCAGTATGGCGCAGTTGTACCGTCAAATAGGCGATGACAGCAAGGCAAAAGCGACGTTGGCAAATGCGAAACCGCAAGACGAGCGCCAAAAACAAGATTTGGATATGTTTTTGGCCGCACTCGGCGAAACAAAAGCGCCGAATAGCATGAATGAGGTGATGAGCGATGAACCCGAAACAACGACGGCATTGAACACAAACGAAACGGTGCAAATCACCGCATATCCGAATCCGTTTAATCCAAGTACCACACTGTCGTACAACTTGCCACAAGAAGCGAATGTGCGCCTCACGGTTTACGATGTTACAGGGCGCGAAGTGTCGGTATTGGTGAATCAGAAACAACCTCAAGGCGTACATCAAGTGATGTGGCAGGCCACTTCTTTTGCAAGTGGTGTCTATTTCTACAAACTTGCGATCGGCGAGCAAATTCGATCAGGAAAACTGATGTTGGTGAAATAAATCTTGATATTTCTTCAAAACAAAAGCCTGCGGTTTAGTATCGTGGGCTTTTGTCATTAAACGAATATTTATGGGTAAAGATAATTTTGTGGTATTCGGCTTATTGGGTTGGTCACATCCATTCGTTTCTGTGGCGTTCTTAGCGTTTCTGGCGGCTCTATAGATCAAAATATGGTGGCGGTGGTAGCAAATTCGTGAATGTGGAGTATCTTACCATTTTTAATCAAAAAAACAAAATGACATGTTGAAAAAAGCGTTCTTCCTAATTTGTTTGCTTGGTGGAGGGGCGAGTACGGCTTTTGCACAAGAACAACTCCTACCGCTACCAGGGAACCCAACTGTTTTGGCTAAAAAAGCAGAAATGGGGTTGCCTAATGCGAGAATGGCTAAAAATCTGCATATTACCGATCAGTTGGTGAACAGCGAAGAGGGACAACGTACCCTTGCCGGATTTCGGGAGTGGAAAAAAAATGGCGGGCAGGCTTTACTTAAAAAAGAATCCCCAGCTAAACTAGGAGATACCCTTGCATTTCGGGTACGAGACTTCAAGAATAACCGCAACATCACCCTGAAATTTCGTTTAGAGAGAATACATGACCTTGCTAATTTTTGGGTGGAATTGGACGAAATTGCTGCAAAACGTATTCGGAGTACGGCTTTAGACTCGGTAGTGGCTTATATGACGGCTAAAACGCCTGCATTTACGACTAAAGGCATTATTCAAGCCGATCAAGAATTGTTTGGCCAGCCTCCCAATAGCGATAATGACGGGAAGTTAGATGCGTTGCTATACAACATCCCCGATAATTATGACCCAGAAGGGAACGCTTCTGCGATAGCGGGATATGTTTCGCCACAAGACTTGCCCGGATCGGGTGGCAATGGCAATAACCGCGACATTATCCACTTAGATACCTATCCCAGTTTAGGTAATGGGATTCCAGAACTGATGGCTACCGCTGCACACGAGTACCAGCACTTAATCCGTATCAACTACGACAACCTCGAAGTTACTTTTGTGGACGAGGGTCTTTCAGAGTGGGCAGAATTGTATAATGGCTTTTCTGGACGACTAATCTACTACCTCAGTACTTTTTCTATTCCAACCATCGGGTTTTCGCAAGTGGCCGAAAACAATGTTTATCTGTTGGATTGGCGCTCTTTGTCTTCCGGAGATGACAACCTTACCCAGAATGACTATCAACGAGCGGGCTTGTTTACTACCTATATGGCCGAGCAAATTGGTGCAACCTTAACCGGAGGTTTGACCCAAGACACCGCCACTGGCATCACCGGATACCGCAATGTACTCGGGAAAACGCCTAATAATCTTAGTTTAGAAACCTTGGTACACAACTGGCACACCGCCAATTTGGTAAATTCCTACACCTTAGACCCGCGATTTGGCTATCAAAACCGATACCGCCGGAGTTTTTTCCGAAACGTGAGTTACGATGGTGATTTTGATGGCGGGGTTGGAACCGAAAAAACCCAAACCACGACCAAAATACAGCCCGGTGGCGTGGCTTATTTTCGGTGGAATACGGTGAAAGACTTTAAAATCCAGATAGACCCCGTAGCGGATGCAGGCGGAACGCTCAGCGACTATCGGGGCGTTACCCGTGCTCGTCTCATTTTGAAACCTGTGGGCGGCGTTACGGAAGTAAAAGACCTGACCTTGGGGGCCGCTTCCGAGACTATTTCCGGAGAATTTACCTCGGTGGCGCTCATTATTAGCAATGCAAACCCCAGCCGAAGCGCGGGATACACGCCTGCTGTTCGGTTTGTCACGTCATGGTCGGCAGAACTTGCAACGACTTCAAATGAGCTTAAGTATGGTGAAAATACTTTGGTTTATCAAGACCCCGATTCAGGGTCGTATTTTTTCTTTTCTCTTGGTGGCAATGAAAGCAATGCCCTTGCAACCCGTTTTATCAAACCTTTAAATGCCACACAACTACAAAAAGTGTCTTTATCGCCGTACTACCGGAGCCAAGATACCAGTTTTGGGCTTTCTACGGATGCACCAAGAGATGTGAAATTAACAGTTTGGAAAAGTAATGGAAAGGGATTACCCGGCGATGTATTGTTTGAATTGGACGTTACCGACCCGCGTGCGTATGATGTCCCTCGCGTTGGGTTTAATTTTTTTGAAATAGACTTGGTTCCTTATGCCGCACAATTAAGTGCCCTGCCAGACACCGTATTTGTTGGGTATAGAGAGGCCGGGAGCGACTTAAATTACATGTTAGTTGCAGCCTCATATTTCAGTGGCGAAAATACGTCCTTTTTTATGGGTGCTTCCAAAGCATGGCGGGCATTAAATGGTACCGTACTTTCTGCTTCCCTAACGGTCAGCAATGCCACCCTTCCCATTCGGGCTACATTTTTAATCCGTAAAATCTCGGCAGTGGATAGCGAAACAAATTTGCCTGATCGTATCGTGTTATCGCAGAATTATCCCAATCCCTTTAATCCGGAAACGAGTTTTCAATATACATTGCCTAAATCGGGATATGTGAAACTAACTGTTTATGATACATTAGGAAGGTTGGTGGAGAATGTAGTAAATCAGCAGCAAGTAGCCGGAGTGTATTCAGTGCAACTACAGGCCCAAAACTGGCCGAGTGGCTTATACTTCTATACGTTGGAATCGGGTGGACAACGAATTTCTAAGCGGATGATGTTGATCAAATAAAGCCTTTAATCTCGGTTTTGATGATAGCCTCTTTTTTATGAAAGGGGCTTTTTTATGTACAGGATGATTGTTTTTTTTCGGTATGATTATTGCACTATTTACATGTAGCCCTCTTATAACGATTCCAATAATATGAAAATTTTGGCTGTGGATGACGATCCTTTCCTTCGCCGATTGCTGTATTTTTTTCTGAAAGACCAGTATGAAGTCGTTACATTGGCTTCTGCTGAAGAGGCCATAAACTATGTCCGTTCAAATCCGCCAGATGCGGTAATCATGGATGTTGGATTTGGCGAGGGTATGGACGGAGATGAGGCTGTTCTGGAATTGAGGCGCACCCATCCGCACCTTCCAATTATTGCCCTGAGTGGCTATGTGTTTAAGCGCCATCGTGAAATTTGTCGTGATGCTGGCTACACCGACTTTGTGCCTAAACCTTTTTCACAGGAACAAATCATCGCTTCGCTCGAAAAGTGGTTATCTTATACACCTGCCCGCGCATAAGTACATTGTAAACAAAATGGTTTTGGTTTCTTGGAGACGCCTCGGCGAATCCTCCAGACGAATAAAGCCGCCCAAGGCTAAATTTTTATAGGATGTTGCCTGTCTTATAAGAAAAGCTTTTAAGCATGTTTTTAAACGGTAAAAAGTCGTTTTGTATCACCTTTTTTGTGTGTTTGGGCTGTTTTCTGTGTCCGGGATACAGTTGATCGTAACTTCTCGGCGTACACCCAATCCCCCTCAAGTATAACAGATTATGAGTTACGGACTCTTAAAAGGAAAAAAGGGCGTCATCTTTGGTGCCATGATTGAAACCTCCATTGCTTGGGCCATTGCCGAGGCGGCCCATCGGGAAGGGGCGCAGTTTGTGCTTTCTAATGCGCCCGTTACGAAGCGATTTGGAAATTTAACCAAACTGTCTGAGATAACAGGAAATAGCCCTGTTATTTATGCGGATGCCACCAGTGATGAAGACCTGAAGACACTTTTCGAAGAAACAAAGTCCCATTTTGGTGGACAAATTGATTTTATCGTCCATGCTATCGGGCAAAGCATTAACATTCGTAAAGGGCTTGCTTATACCGAGTTGGACTATGAAAACATGCACAAAACGTTGGATATTTCTGCAATTAGCCTGCACCGTGTCATCCGCGCTTCTTTGGATACCGAAGCATTGGCAGACGGATCTTCGGTGGTGGCGCTAAGCTATATTGGCGCGCAGCGTACTTTCTCAAAATACTCCGAGATGAATGATGCAAAGGCGCTCTTGGAGTCTATTGCACGTACCTACGGCTACAACCTCGGTAAGCGGAAGATCCGAGTGAACACCATTTCTCAAAGCCCAACCATTACGGTTGCAGGACAAGGTCTTAAAGGCTTCGATGCCATGTTTGAGTTCGCAAACCGCGTATCGCCATTGGGCAATGCCGATGCGGCTTCTTGTGCGGATTATACGGTTTCGTTACTTTCGGACCTTACACGGATGGTGACGATGCAAAACCTCTTCCACGACGGAGGGTTTAGCTCTACCGGTATGTCGGATGAACTCATTCTTGTGCTGGCAGAAGCACTTTCGAAGGACGAAGGAAATCTGGGTTAATTACTGCATGATCGAGCTTTTTATCTCGGATATTGATGGATGCCTCTCGGAAGTGTATCTGCGTCATAATCTCACGGCTTTTCAAACCATTGCCTCTTTCTCGGATCGCTCCCGAACCGAATGTGTCCTTCCGGAATGGTCGCTTTGTTCCGGTAGATCCGGCCCATATGTAGAGGCAATGGCCCAACTATATGGGTTGACACAGCCTGTGCTCTTTGAAGGGGGCGCTGGTATGTTCCACCTCTCGACCGGGCAAGTGCAATGGCATCCCGCTTTTGAGGAGGGGTTGAGTCTGGAGATTCAGGAAGTCCAACGCTGGCTTCAACAAGCGATTATAGGGTCCCTTATCGCTTATGATTATGGAAAGCGTACACAAGCGGGCGTGGTTTGTCCAGACCGAGCCGCTCTGGCCGATTTCTTCCCGATTGTTGAGCAACATATTCTCCAGAATTACCCGAAGTTGATAGCCTTTCAAACCCCTTATTCGGTAGATGTAATCCCGAAAGCGACTACAAAGGCCGATGGACTCTTGTGGCTTTCGCAGATAACAGGTATTCCATTGCACAAAATGGCCTATATCGGAGATGCTGGGATGGACATTGGGGCGCTCAAACGGGTCGGGTTTCCTTTTGCACCTGCGAATGCCCACGAATCGGTGAAAGCATTGGGTATTCCTGTAACCACAGGTAGCTACGTGGATGGTGTTTTGGAGGCGTACAATTGGTGCGTATCGTGGAACAGAATGAAGCAATATGGGCGCGACACATTGCCCATTGGGGTTTGATTGGTTGAAGTCCCCCCAAGCGGTGTACTCCCTTAAAATAGCTTCGGATCTTTTAATTGGAATATTGCTATGAAAACCGCTGTTGTACTCCTGTTTTCGACTTTGGTCTTCACTTCATGCGACGTGCCGGGTCTGTGTTTGGGTGTCAAAGATTGTTCGCCCGTAGTATCAGATGAACCGTTTCCCATTTCGGGCAGAAGTTTGCAAGAATCCCACAAAATCCAGGTGTACAACCACCTAAATCCGGAAGACTTACCGCATGACATAGCAAGTATTGAGGAAGTGTCTTTGAAAGGCCGTACCTTAACCCTTAAGGTGGCCAGTGCTGGTGGATGCCAAACCCATGTTTGGGGGCTTGCCGGAAGCCCGGCCATTGCCAAGTCTTTGCCTCCTCAAAACAGCATCTTCCTCACACATAACGCCAATGGCGACTTTTGCGAGGCAATGATTTATGAAACCCTTGCGTTTAATCTGGAGCCACTTGCCGACGTGTTAAAGCCAAGTAAGGAAGTGATCCTTCATATTTTTGAGCCGGGAGCGACAAAACCCTTTGCCAAATCGTTTACGTTTAATCCATAAAATTGCAAGACTTATCTCATGTTCACAGGCATTATCGAAAACGTTGGAGCCGTTCAAAGCATCACCGAGCTGGGTGGCGGGCGCCGTTTTGGGATTCAATCCGGAGTAGCACCAATGCTTAAAGTGGATCAGAGCATCGCCTGTAATGGGGTTTGCCTAACGGTTGTGGCGCTCGAAGAACAAGTGTTTTTCGTAGAAGCGATCGAAGAGACCTTGCGTAAAACCACCTTGGACGGATGGAAGGTGGGACAACGGGTGAATCTGGAACGGGCCATGTTATTGTCTGCGCGATTGGATGGTCATATCGTTCAAGGGCATGTGGATACAACAGGAATTATAGAAAGCGTGGTCTCAGAAGAAACTGGATGGCTGTTTACCATGCGTTTTGGGCCGCAATATGGCGCAATGGTGATCCCGCGAGGCTCTATTGCCATTGATGGAATCAGTCTGACGGTGGCACGCTTGTCAGAAGAGGTCTTAACGGTCGGAATTATTCCCTATACCTTTCATCATACAGTGGTATCAGACTGGCAAGTGGGTACGATGGTGAATGTAGAGTTTGACTTGCTTGGAAAATATGTGGTAGGTTGGTTAGAACAGCGTGGAAATGCAACCTAAAACCATTATGTGAACTTGATTTGGCTTGGCATTCACAAAACCGATGATATACCCGACCGACATTCTGCCACATAGCTTTCCGAGGTATGTTCCAAACAACAACGGTTGAATGTTGGATGATTGATACGATACGTAGAGTACGGCCTGCTGAACTCCATAGGTTCATGTATTGTACCAAGAAGCTTCTGCGCGGTATTGTTAAAGGGGCGTAAAGAAGTATAACCGACGGGTTGGGTAAAGGGGTTATATGTGGTTTTATATCTGAATCTGGGAGAAAGTGATTTTTGGAAAAGGGATTGTGGGGATTTTTTTATTTGGAATTAGTCTAAATAGGCATTATTTTTAACACATCAAAAAACCCGTCCTCCGGGCAGGGAAAACAGGTTTATGGAATCGGCTATGATTAAGCTTTTTTAACCCAACTGGTGCAATAGCCTTTGGGTGCAATAGGTCCTTTTACCACACTACATTTGCCGCAAGCCGCACCACCGGTTGCTGCAATATAGAGTTGACAACCGTCACAAGCTTTCGCTGGATCTGTTGTTGCATCTACATACTTCAGAGTTTGACGCATGGTGATGTCCGCAGGAGCAAGGCCAGTTGTGTCATTACAACCTGCTGCGGCAGTGTCGCCACCGCCACCACAGGCAGCCAAAGTTCCTGCTAAGGCAGGTGCGACAGCGCCAACCATGGCAGCCTTGAATAAGAAGTCTCTGCGGTTGAGTTTTTCTTGCATGAGATTTTGTGTTTTAAGAGTAAGAGGGTTGCCTCGTTTAGAGACAATAAGCATTAATTGGTTAAGGTATTCAGTTAATTGAAGTTTGTCCAATAGGCTTTTGCGCAATGTCTTGTACGTCAAATGCCTACATAGCCGTTATTTTCGGGGGCGGCGATAGGTGTCGTTGTCCCAATCTTCGTCGTCATCGTCCGATAAATTCCCAAGACCGGATAGCATAGACCCCACGATGTCGTTATAGGAAGCAAAGAACTCTGAATAGTCTTTTCCAACAAGTGAGTGTTGGTGCAACGCTTCCAGCACCCATTCCATCATCACCAGTTTTTCCGCCTCCCGATGGGTGTGGACGGTTTTTTGTACCAGCTCACCGAGTCCGTGAATATTGGTAAGGACTTTATGGTAATCTGGCTGGCTCATGTCGTGACGAAAAGTAAGACTATTTCCTTTCGCAAACCAATTCAGTATTTCTTTATAAGCGGCTTTTCCTAACTTCTTATCTACTGGATCAGGGAAATAGCGCAGAAAAATGGCCTTTACGGCTTTTCCGATGAGTAATCGGGCCACACTTTGTGCACCTTCTTGCTCCCCTTCATATACCAACTCCACTTTTCCGGTGATGGCAGGTTCAACCTGCAACAAATCCGAAATCCGTACAGTAGTTTGGTGTTCATGGTGGAAGAGGGCACGTCTTTCGGCAGCCGAAATTAGGGCTTCGAGTGCGGAGCGGGTCATCCGAACCGAAACACCAGACTTTTGGTCTATGTATTCGCTGGTACGGGCCTCAAAAGCCACTTGTTCAATGATTTCCCGAAAGAAGTGTGGAACCTCTACTTGCACGCCGCCGCGTTCTTGCCAGGCTTCTTGGCGAGTAATTTCAATTCCCGTTTCTAAGTTTTTGGGATAGTGGGTAATGATCTGGCTGTCAATCCGGTCTTTGAGGGGGGTAATGATGCTACCACGATTGGTGTAATCTTCTGGATTCGCGGTGAAAACCAATAGCAGATCCAGCGGAATACGTAGGTTAAATCCCCGTATCTGCACATCTTGTTCTTCCATAATGTTCAGAAGCCCCACTTGGATCCGTGGCTGGAGGTCTGGTAATTCATTGATAGCAAAGATTCCCCTATTGGCCCTTGGGATTAATCCAAAATGGATCACTTCTTCATCGGCATAGGTCAAACGGCGGGTAGCAGCTTTGATGGGGTCAATATCTCCGATCAGATCTGCCATATTGGTATCTGGGGTGGCAAGTTTTTCGGTGTATCGTTCGGAGCGGCGTAGCCACGAGATAGGTGTTTTGTCTCCTTTTTCGGCAACAACCGATTTGCCATATTTTGTGAGCGGGTGGAGTGGGTTTTCATTGAGTTCGCTGCCTTCGATAAGAGGAATGTATTCATCTAAGAGCGAAGCCAGCATCCGGATGATCCTAGTCTTGCCTTGCCCACGTAGTCCCAGCAGGATGAGATCATGACGGGCAAGAAGTGCATTTTGAATTTGCGGAATGACGGTTCGTTCATAGCCAATCATCCCCTCGAAGACGGGTTGTTTTGCCTTGAGCTTTAGGATCAGGTTGTGGCGTAGTTCTTCTTTCACTGTTCGGAAGACGTATCCGGACTTTTTTAATTCGCCAAGGGTATGGATGGAAGGGGAATTCATGGGCGGGGTTTGGGAATATCGGTGCATGTAAAGGTTAAAAAACCCGAAACCATTTGGAAGGTTCACGCCGTTTACAGAAATAGGGCATAGGTGTTTACTATTCACGGACAGTTAACGCATGAACCGTCGTTGGGCTTGGCATTTTAGCGTGATGATTTAAGCGCGTTTGAGAACTACACCCGGCTCAATAGGTTTTACCGAAACCCGATCGCCAACATTAAAGTGGTGCCGATTATCGGTATGTACCAGAAATTCTAGCTCTTTTTGGCGGAGGCGGTAGGTGATGTCGTGGCCACGGAAATCCTTAGAAATGATTTCCGCATGGATGGGATCATTTTCGTTCACCAAACGGATGTCTAAGTGTTCTGGCCGGAGTGCGACCAAAACATCTCCTTTGGCGGCACGCTTCAGGGAAATGGTTCCAACTGGGCTTTGGGCTGTATTTCCGGCTGCCTCAGAAAAGAATAGGTTGGTCTTACCGAGAAACTGGGCAACGAATAAGGTGTTAGGTTCGTAATAGAGTTCCTCTGGAGTACCCAATTGTTCGAGGTGACCTTCTTGCACCACACCGATTCTGTCTGCAAATGAAAACGCTTCTTCTTGGTCGTGTGTGACCAAGATAGCGCTCATGTTGGCTTTTTTCAGCAAAAGCCGCAATTCGTCGCGGGTTTCGTTGCGGAGGACGGCGTCTAAATTCGAGAAGGGTTCGTCTAATAGAATGAGTTGTGGTTTGGGCGCCATAGCACGTGCAAGGGCTACCCGTTGTTGTTGTCCGCCGGAAAGTTCGTGTGGTTTTCTGTGCGCCAACTTTTGCAAGCCAACAAGCCGGAGCATTTCGTCGGCGCGGTCGGGGCGGTCGGACTTGGGGAGGTGATGCAAGCCAAACATTACATTTGCCCGCACATCTAAATGCGGGAATAGGGCATATTCCTGAAAAACAAAGCCAACGCCGCGCTTTTCTGGTCTTACCCACGTATGTGCATCCGAAAGGATACGGTTTTTAAGTAGGATCCGTCCTTGGTCGGGTCGTTCAAACCCTCCAATCATTCGTAGAATAGTTGTTTTACCGCAACCGCTTGGACCTAATAGGGCGAAAATCTCTTCTTCTTGCACCGCAAAAGAAACCTGCGTTACCACCTTGCCTTCGGCAGGACAATAACACTTATGTAGGTCTTGTACCAGTAACAGGGGCGTTGTGTCCATAAAAAGAAGATGTTTTTAACGAACTTGTAATTTAGCCTTGTAGATGACCATAATGTAACCAATCAGTTGTTGAATCATTTAAATTTCATTCGGTCAGGCTTTTTCGCGGTGGAGGAGTAGGCCTACAAAGATGGAAGAAAGCGTTACGATGGCGAGGGCATATGGCGCAGCGGCGGCAAAATTGGCGGTTGTGGTATATTGCCAGACATTCATGGCAAGAGACTCAAAGCCGATAGGGGCCAATAAGAGGGTGATGGGCAATTCCTTCATGATAGACAAAAAGACGAAAGCCATGCTCATTAGCAAGCCCCGTTTAAGTAGGGGTAGTGTCACCTTCCGGAATGCCGAAAATCCTGAAACGCCCAATGAACGTGCGGCTTCTTGAATCCGAGGGGATGCTTGAAAAAGTGAAGAACGTACAGGGCCAATCGCCTCGGCAAGTGCATGAAATACATAGGCGAATACCAATAGAATCATGGTTTGGTATAAAAAAGGAACGGCCCCCAGGGCAAAGGCGATAAAGGCCAAACCAAATACCACAGGTGGTGTGGCATAACCCATATAGGCCAGTCGCTCGAATAAGCGGGTTTGGAAAGAGGGATACCGAACTGCGCCATACGCCAGTAAAAGCGCAAACAAAGCACCGCTAACGGCAGAGGGCAGGGCCACAGAAGTTGATGCCCATAGCGAGGTCAATAAATCCTTCCATTGGGTCGTATCACGCGATTGGAGGCCCCAAAATCCAATACACAAAAGGGGCAGAACCACCGTTATAAACGCCATTATGCCGGAAACGGCCCAAGCAAGCCATCGGAAGTACCCTATTTCGTGTAACCTGAAACGGCGCTTGGTGGCACGGGAAGAGGTGTCTAAGCGGAGTTCTTTGAGTTGCCGGGATTCTATCCACAATAAAATCAAGGTTATACCGAGTGGTATTAGGGCCAAACATGCAACCGCTACCGGATTACTCATCTCGGTGGCTTGATACAATACAAAACTAAAGGTGCGATAACGCATCAGCGAAACCACCCCAAAATCCCCTAAAACATGGAGTGCCACCAAGAGACTGCCAGACAAGAGTGCTGGACGTAATTGCGGCAGGATGATTCGAAACCAAGACTGTTGGACGCTCATGCCCAACGATCGCGCACTTTCTTCAATTGAAGGATCTAAACCGAGCAGGGCCGTACGTAAGTTTAAAAAAAGATAAGGATACAAAGTGATCGTAAGGGCAAGACAGGCGCCCCAAAATCCGTAAAAACGCGGGATCGAAATATTGAGTAGTTGAGCAGACATCCCATAGTCCCCACCAATCGCCAAAAGGGCATACGCCATCACATATCCGGGAAAAGCGAGCGGCAAAGCCCCCAGCCAAGTAAGTATTTGCCTGCCGGGCATATTGGTGCGGGTTGTAATCCAAGCAAGTGGGAATGCCAAAACCATTACGAAGGCCACTACTGCCAACATGAGCAGTAAGGTATCCCGAAACAACAGCCACGTCCGCGCCGTGAATACTTCGGCCAACGTGGCTTCATCTGCTCGAAGGGCATTGAGCAGTAAAAAGAGCAAAGGGAGCAGCATACCCGCCGTGAGTAATGCGGAAAACAACCAGATGGGGGAACGGCTCCGGTTTTGCATAGTTTTGCTTATAAAATACCGATGACCTTGAGCAAGGTAAGGGTTCCTTCTAAGTCTGAGAGTGAATTAAGGTCAACCGATGGTTTTAGTTTACCCAATTCGTCCATTGACATCAAATTAGGATGGCGTTTTACGCCCTCCGTAACGGGGTATTCAAATTCGTCGTTGGCCATGTAGGTTTGTCCCGCTTGCGACAAAATGAACTTGAGAAAGGCTTTTGCAGCCTCTGGGTTTTTGCCAGATTTGAGTATGCCCGCACCCGAAACATTCACCAGATTTCCGGCATCACCCGCTTTGAAAACCGTTTGCCCTACGGGATACTTAGGGTCTTTATCGGTAAAAGATAATAAATAATAATGATTGGGCAAGCCCAGATCGGCTTCTCCGGCAGCGATCGCTTCTATAATGGCCGCATTATTGGCATAGGCTTTGGGTTCATTGGCTTTCATGGCCAAGAGCCAATCGCGGGCTTTTTCTTCGCCCTGTGTTTTGCGGAGTGCTGTTACAAAAGACTGAAACGAGGCATTGTCGGGAGACCAAGCAATTTTCCCCTTCCATTTCGGGTTAGACAGATCAAAGATACTTTGTGGCAGATCGGCAGCAGAAACCCGTTTAAGCGAGTACGCTAAAGTGCGAGCACGTCCAGTAAGGGCCACCCATTGATGGTGTGGGTTCCGGAAAGTTTGAGCGACCGCTTCCGTGAGCTCTTGTGGAAGCTCAGCCAATAGTCCGGCTTTCATGACTGCGCCCAAAGAGCCGGCGTCTTGTGCCCAAAAAATATCCGCAGGGCTATTGACGCCTTCTTGTTGGAGCATCAGTGCCAATTCTGCCGTTTTGCCATATTTGATCTGTACATTAATCCCGGACTCCTTCATGAAGCGCTCGATGATACCATCCACCAATTCTTTACCGCGTCCGGCGTAAAGGACTAAGTTTTTTTCATCGGTTGTTTGAGTGCCGCCGGGCTTACAGCCGGACATAAGAACGAGGCTTAGGCCTATAAATAAGATGTATTGCTTCATGACAGTACGGTCGTTATAATGATTCTTGTTTGTTTAGATTCAATCTAAATTAAATAAAGCAAAATACCAAAGGGCATACAAAAAAATCAATAACCAGAGAAGGTTGTCTGCGTTCGCTGCTATCTCGCTGAAAACCAAAGCGGACAAACCGACATTCATAAACCAGATGATTGCATCTAATACAAATTCACATGAACTTGGATGGTGTGCCTAAGTTTTTACATNNATGAAAAAGATGTATTTTTGGTTGTTTAGCGTTGTTATGGTTGTGCTATCAATCTCATTCACAGGATGTGATGATATGCAGAATAAAAAGCAAATGACCTCTTTTGAAGCTTTTGAAAAAGCTTCAGCAATAGCTTCAAATATTTATTTTCGCTCTTCTCATTACTCAAAGGAAACAATTTTATCCATGTCAAGCCAGATACAGATTGAACATGAGCGTCAGAATAGTCTTGGTAAAAAGCAAGATGAGCAAGATATGGAAGCTTTAACAGTTGGTCTTATTACAAATGGTGAATGGGCGCAAATTTTAGAGGCTTCGAAGGCAATAACCAAGAAGCATCCAGAAATGGAAAGCATGACATCCGAAGCTCGACGGATTTACATAAAACAACTCTTCGCAATTCCTGAAGGAAGTAAGACATTGAGTAAAACAGACAGATCATGCAAAGATAATTGCAAGAGAGATCTGGCTGCGGATTTATTATGGATAGGAGGAGAGCGGTTAGTCGGCATGCTAGGATGTGCTGCAGCCGGACCTCTTGCAGGTGCTTGCGTTGGAGCATCAATGGGGGTGTCAGCTTTAGCAGTACTTAAAGAGATATGGCATTATTATAATTGTGTAGATAGATGTAGTTAATTCTCTTAAATATTTTGACCAAATAAATAGCATACATAGAACGCTTTGTACCCAGCTTCATTCTACTATTTAGGGTACACTTTTATACATATAAGTTGTATTAAAGTGTGCCTCTAATCTATAGCCATTCATAACTATAATTCTTCAATCTAAACATACGATGTTGACAAAAACCACACAAAAGTCAAAAACCCAAAATAAACTCCTCTATAAAATGTACTGGGTGCTTGGCACGCTTGCCCTAGCTCATTTTGTGTGGAAGTGGTCGAATAACGATTGGACAATAGATCCTCTTATTCTTTTTACGCTATCGGATACTTTTATTTTTTTTACTTGGTTTATTATTTTCACTTATATCCAACCTCGCTTCCCTTCAAAACACATCTATTGGATATATACGTTGATGTTTATCTGGATGCTATTAACACTGATTAGCTCTATACTATTAAATAAGAATAGTCCTATTTTTTGGACCTTCATTTTCTGGTTATTTCCGATAGCTATTTTGGTATTTAGCCTTCGTGTATTGAAACAGCATAAGGCCGATCATACGCCCGATAACGATAGCTTTATCACCAAACGTGCTGGTTCGTAATAATTTTAAGCTAAGTACATGACAAAAAGGGCGTAATGATTTTTTGCCCTAAGTGATTAAATGGATTGATTAAGACT
>DDTM01000098.1 GCA_002344075.1 Bacteroidetes bacterium UBA2364 | reverse complement strand
AATTTGCCCAAACAATTGGCTGCCTACAATATAACAGGGTCAAAGGTAAGGGTACAACTTTTTAAGCGGGGAATTTTTCAGAAAGTTATTCCAAGATCTACATTAAGGTGGTGCGTTTCATAAAGAAAGAAATGAAATATGTTATGAAATTCGGGGGTATTGGGGCGTGAAGGGTGCGTTTCAAAACTTCCTTAAATACCGTGTGAACACTTCTTTCACTTTTCATGCCGAGCAGGTGTATTCTCGTATGATGTCGCCCCTACGGAGCTGTTCTCGACAGTAAGTAAAGATTTCACCGAATCTAAGGTCTATTGGTATTCTTGAAATACCGCCGCTTGAACTCTATTGCCCAACGGTTGCGTGGTATCAGTTATTAATCCCGAAACATACGCATCCAGCACAGTTAATTAAAACGGTGAAACAGCAGATTCAGTCCAAACTATAAAAAAGGCCCCGTCGTATCAAAAACAACGAGGCCATATAAATTAAGACCTTTTCCTTTTATCAATGCACGAATGTGTCTATTTCGTCGTCATCCGACGAAGGATTTGCAGCCAACGATAAGATCAATAATCCGAACAAAGCAGATAACACCGAGCCGATGAGGATGGCGAGTTTTGCCACATTGAGCATGGCTCCTTCTGAAAAAGAAAGCGAAGCAATAAAGAGGGACATCGTAAACCCAATTCCAGCTGTAAAGCCTAATCCGGCAATTTGATACCAAGACGCATTTTGCGGTTGTTTGGTAAGCCCTAATTTTACAGAAAGATAGGTCATTCCTAAAATACCAACTGGCTTGCCAATCATCAGCCCGAAGACAATACCATAGCTGAGGCTACTAAATACCATACCCAATTCATCAAAGGGAATTAGAATCGCCGTATTAGCTAAGGCAAAAACGGGTAGAATTCCATAATACACCGGTTTGTGTAACGCATGTTCTAAATCCTCCACCTTTGCAAGTGGGATGGTAAGGGCCAATAGAACCCCTGCAATGGTTGCATGGATGCCGGACTTTAGAATAAGAAACCAAAGGATTATTCCCAGGATGGCATAAGGAGTCATTTGTTTAACGCCCCCTTTATTCAAGAGAAACAGCACTCCCATTACCAAAACGGCAAGCGCCAACATCCCAAATTGGATACCTGACGAATAGAACACCGCAATAATGAGAATGGCTGCAAGGTCGTCTATAATAGCAAGTGCCGTGAGAAAAACCTTTAAGGCCAATGGAGCCCGTTTCCCAAGCAGAGATAAAACCCCCAAAGAAAAGGCAATATCGGTGGCCGTTGGAATGGCCCAACCAGCCATATACGGCGAACCCCAATTGAATCCCGTAAAAATAAGCGCAGGTATCACCAAGCCACCAACTGCCGCCATTGCAGGTAATAGGGCCTTTTGGGTATCCGATAACTCACCTTGTAATAACTCCCTTTTGATTTCCAATCCCACCAAAAAGAAAAACAAGACCATCAGGCCATCATTAATCCAGTGACCAAGAGATTTTTCGAGCATACCAGCTCCCACCTGAATCTGCCAGAACTGTTGATATACTGCTCCAAAGGCGCTATTGGTTAGGGTAATAGATACCACTGTGGCCAGAACCAGTAAAATCCCAGACAATTTCCCATCTTCTGACCACTCTTTAATGGGATGAATAAAAGGATGGATTAATCTTTTAACCATAAGCGTTCTATTTTAGAGGTTTAGAAGAAGGGAACACAACGAATGGCCTGAATACAACAAGCAGGCGCTCTTTACCCTACGTATCGAAAAGGCAGAACGTTCCGGATGTGTGTATGATTCTTGATGAAGGAAAGGGGAATATGGTTAAAGACCCAGACCAGCCGAGAATAAAATCGCACGGTTTTGTGGGGAAGTAAAGCGTTCTTGCCCCCATGAATAGGTTCGAGAACCGAAGATGCGAACCGTTGGATCTGAGCCACTATACCGAGAAAACAGCCCTAATTGGGTGATATGTAGGCCCAGCGTGAAGCGTTTTAGGTGCCCTTCACCACGTTTGGCGTGAGGGCGGGTGTGGTTATAACGCAACTGCACTGTCGAAAGCCGTACATAATCAGCCCGTTCTACGAAGTTTCCCGCATAGTTCGGATCCGCTCGGGCAACAAGGAGGGCTGCTTGGTTGTAGGCTTCTGTACCGGGAAGCAGCGGTGTAACATCATTACGCACCGCCAGTCCAATTTGTGCACGTGCTATGTTTATGGCTTGGTCACCGTTTTCACTTATCCGAAAGTGCCGCGAACCGTTATAAACAGCGACGCCCTGTACCCCTTCGACTGTGGCTCCCATCTGCCAGTTCCGCCATTGCGCGTTTAACTCGACTGTGGCGGTCCATGCAGGTTGTGCATTTCCCAAAAAAGCGTTCCCGCTTGCATCCACCGTTTTTCCATTATAGATTGTGCCCGGCGTTGCAGTAACCGGATGAAGATACTTTTGGGTGAGTGGGTCAAATGCTGCAGCCACCACAACAGGTGCATAAAATGACAGCCGCGCCAATCCGGGCTTGATTACATTGAGTTTATTGGCATCAAATATATCCGGTGTGTCGCCGAGGGTCTCTACGCGGTTGCGTTGCCCATGAACGCCCATTGTAAGCCATATCCCAGTTTCGGAAGACTGGAACAAGGCACTGATCATTCGTGCAGTCACGCCATACCCCACCGAGGCACCGCCATTCTGGGGTAGTAAAACATTCCCCAATCCAGAAGAGGGCACAGGCAAGGCATAAACCACCGCATCGGTTATGTGTTGGCGATAGATTAATGTATTAAAATCCAATTTATCTAACCATTTACTTGTAAAACCAAACTCCAATTCTCGAATACGTTCCGGTTTAAGGGCATCATTTCCGACAGAAGAAACCACCCACCCATTGCCAAACCCACCCGGTACACTAACCCAAAAAGTTCCTTTGGCATCCAAGGCATTGGGCAGATTTCCGGCTTCACCATAAGACAGATAAATAGTGTTTTGGCTTTTGGATAAGAAGGAAAGGTTTACCGGATAAGTTAATCGGGCGAAGGGAAAAACACTCCATTTCACCTTATTCCCAATTCGGTCGGCATCATCGTAGGAAAGGCCCAGCCGGAGCCGTATCCCGTTTTGCCATATCACATCTTCTTGTATAAAAATGCCCATTTCACGTTCGCCACTACGCACTTCTTCGTTTGCGATCACATCGCGGCCTGTTCCTACATTGGTAGGATCACCCTCTGTGAATCCATCTTTGGTAATCAATAAGTGGTAGGAATTGAGGTCATATGCCCGAATTCCGGCTTCTGTTGAAGCAGAAAAGCCGCTTAGTTTATCGTAAATGTGACGTAGTGAAGCTTCATAAGTAAATGCCGCCGACTTTCGGCTGATGACAGACCTTCGTACCAGACCAATACCCACTCTTGCATTGGGTGGGCGATTTTGCGCTCCTTGCAAATCAGTGCCTTCGTAACCCATCTTACCACGAACGAACACATGGGGAATAGGCTCTAATTCAGCGCTTATATATGCCAATATTCGTCGCTGCTCATGTAATGTTGTGAATCGCCGTATAAGGCTGCTGTCTGCAAGGCTATAGGCAGCATTGGTTCCAGTGGTATTCAGGAGATAGCCATAAACACTGGCGCCGCCTTGAGGCGACCCCGTCTCTGCTTGACTATGGGCAAGCATCGAGGTAAGTCGTAATGTAGGAAATGGTCGGGTAACGAGATGTAAACGGGCACCACGTTCGCGCAAGCCATCGTTAAGCATAGTCCCATCCGAGCGACCCACATAGCCACTAGCAAAATACTGTGTGTCGCCGCGCCCTCCTTCAAACCGCAGATTGTGACGTATAATAACCCCATTTCTCAATCCTGTATTGGCGGCATCTGGATTCGATGCGGTGGAGAAGTCAAAAGGCGTCCTTAAGCGATTCTGCCCCAGGTGGGCATGATAGCTGGCATGTGTTTCGCTTGGTTTTCCGGATCGCGTTGTCAAGAGAATGGCCCCTGCACCTGCAGACACGCCCAATCGCGCAGATGCAGCCGGTCCAGAAAGACAAGTGACCTCTTCAATGTCTTCGGCCCTTAAATCCGTGAGTGCCGAAACACGTTCTCCACCCAGTTCCAGAAAGCCATACGCTTCGTTTTCCAACCGTATTCCATCAACAAAAACAAGTGGTGGTGCCGTAGCCGTCAGCCCACCACCATTCCTGAACGCCATAAAAAGTCCACTGCTCTGGCTACCAGACGAAGACATCACCCACAAATCTGGGCAAGACGCTTGTAATCGCTGGGCCAAGCCAAAATAGCCCAATGCAGAAGGTTTTATGGGATCACCCGGATTCAAATTCGGCGTAGTGGGTTGTGCAGATGGCGAGAGAACGGGTATGGATGGTCTCGGTACCGGACGAATGTCTGGATTGGCCGTCTCGCGTGGTTTTATGGGTACATCGGATAAACTTACCCTGCCAATGGGGCGAAGGCCGAGGTCCGCCAAAACGTCTGTAGTTTTGACCATAACCGTCTTGCTGATCGGGTCGTAGCTCGACAAGTTGACGCTTAGCGTATAGTTCCCGGCCCGGATCCGTGAAAAAGTATAGTTCCCACGTTCATCCGTATTAGCACTTTGTCCACCTGGTTGTAAGAAAACACGTGCCTTGAGCGGAAGACCCGTCGAGGCATCATATACCGCACCAACAATGCGCAAGCCTTGTGCTTGTGTGGCAAGAGGGAGCGCGAGAAACGCCCCCAAATATCCCAAAAGTAAAAAGAGAGTTCGTCTCATGGTCGAGGTCGCTGAGGAAAAGGTTCTCCTTATTTTGTAAGAAAATACAGTGCCAAATTTATTACCACATTCGTTTTTGCATTGTATTCTCCTAAGAATCCCTTGATCAGCGTGAACAAATCTTTTTCCTCCCTTGTAATCCCGTAATTTTTGTGTGATTCGTTTGTAAATTCTGATTCCTATTTTTGATATTGCATTCCCCGAAAGAATATGAACGACGACATTACCCTACGTCAGGGAGACGACGAGATGCAAGAAGCCACAGCCAAGATATTTAGTGGATTTTGGTGGCGAACTTCCGGGCTTACCCTCGCTATTACGGGCCTTAGTTTACTCGTGCTGATGCAGGTTCCTTCCGAGCAAACACGGTTTGCTGGACAGGTCTTGGGTTGGTGGATTTTGGTTTGGGCTGTCTTGCCACCAATTGTACATGCCCTTAAAAAACAGTGGGATTGGCGCTATGGGCTTCCGCTTCAATTGTGCGACATCACGGCCTTTTTTACGGGATGGGCCTTGGTTTCAGAAAACCAGTTGATACACGAAATTGCTTTGTATTGGGGAATGACTGGGGCACTACATGCGCTACTAACACCACAATTTACACAAGGAACGCAATTTTTTTTCTTGATTGAGTTTTATGTCTCACATACTGGGCTAATACTGGGTCCTATGTTCCTCACCTATGCACGCAGCATGGAACTCCGCCCATGGTCATGGCTCGAAGCCGGAGGATGGCTTTTTATTTGCGGAATTGTGGTCGGCCTAATCAATTGGCGGCACCAATGTAATTACATGTTCCTTTGTCGTCCACCAACAGCCAAAAATCCGTTTATCATTGGGCAATGGCCGTGGTATCTTATTGCCTTTGCAGTGGTTATGTTTTTGCATTTCTGGGTCTTCTACCTCATTTTTCGATAGGGCAACGCAGGTGAAAAACAAGACAAACTTTTCTGACAATCACCATGAAACGTCACGCCCTGCCTATGCTCACATTCGGATAGGTGGCCCCCGATACAATAAAAATTTATGTGCTCGCACAATAAGCCCATATCATCCTGCGTTTCAAACATAAAGTGCAGGAAACTGCATCCACGACCAACCCCTAAGAACATCGTAGCACATGACTTGGTCGGATGAAGAACTGGTAGCCGCATACCTTGAAAAAGGAGACGAGCGGGCCTTCGGTTTACTCCTCAGTCGTCATCAGGAGCGCGTTTTTAGCTATCTGATGGGCATGGTAAAGGACGTAAACATCGCCAACGACTTATTTCAAGACACTTTTCTGCGCGTCATTTCCGCGTTGCAGGAGCGTCGTGGGTCGTATCAACAACAAGGCCGCTTTATTTATTGGGTTATTCGGATTGCCCGTAATACCACCCTTGATTATCTGCGTACCCGCAAAAAGTGGAAAGACGTAGCAGACCCCGATGATGACGAAAACAATTTTTGGGATCGCCTTTCGGATGATGCCCCCAATGCGGTGGAACTCATGCTCAATCAGGAACAACGCGAATGGCTGGATGCCTGTATTGCCCAACTACCATCCGAACAACGCGAAGTGTTGCTTATGCGCCATGAAACCGGACTAAGTTTTAAGGAAATTGCAGCCTTAACCGATTGTTCCATCAATACGGCGTTAGGACGGATGCGATACGCATTGTTGAACTTGCAAAAAATCATGAAACGAATGGGGAAGCCAGAATTGGTGGACCTGCACGAATAAATGTGGGCACCATTACTCCCCCCATGGACACCACGCACCCAAATCTCACCACAACCACTATGGACAAACGGTTACAATTGATACAGCGCCTTTACGGTGAAGCGGATCCTGCCGAACCGTTGACAGAAGACCCTGCCTTGCGCCCAGAGTTGGATACGTTGCTAATGGTAAAATCGGTATTAGACCGTTTACCGCCCCAGCCTGGTCCTGATCCGACGATTCTTGCAAACCTGATGACGCACGCCAAGACTGCTGCCCAAGACGCTTCTGGCCTTTCTCCGGAAGCTGCACTACCTGTCATAGAGCTGCTTTATAATCAGAACCACCATCCCGCAGACGCAATTCTGAAGGACGAGGCCCATCGTAAAGAATATCACGCGCTCCTGACAACCAAAACATTTTTGGAGCAACCCCGCACACGGCCACAGCCCAGTCCGAAGGTACTCCAAACCATCCTGAATGCCGCAAAAGCCAGTCAGCCCCGCGCTCGGTTTGTATTCTTAAGAAACAATATTTTACAAAAATCGACAGCACGCTGGGCAGTGGCAGCAAGTGTGGTATTGGTGGTCATTGGAGGGTTTTTCTCCCTTCGCACGTTCTTGTCGTCGAATGATGCTATGGCTGGCTTGGATGGTCAACAATTGGAGATCTACGAACCACCTGTCTCGGAACGTGTGTTTTCTTGGGACGAGCGCCCCGTGTTTAGTACCATCTCGCAACGGGTAGAACACTTGGAAGCTCGGGTGGAAGATGACTGGGGAAATTCGCCCGTACCATTAGAATTGACCAGAAACGATGCCGCACAAAACCGGAAGGTAAATCCGCGCTAATTTTAAACATATTTGCATAAACCTCCTTTTATACGGTTTTAAACCCTATGAAACGTTTTTTTAAGCCTCGCCACCTCGTACCAACTTGTTTGTTGATGTGGTTGCCCATATTTACACTGGCCCAAAATCCGCAACCGGCCTCCTCGCGTGCAACCCGAGAGCCTGCTTCTCAGATAAGCCCCACTCAAATGCAAACATTTGTGATTCGAGATGGAAAAGCTTTTCTGAACGGAAAACAACTCAGAGGTTCGCAACTGCCTACGGAATTAGATTTACGTGGATTAGATGTGGAGTATATGTTTTCGGTGGGCGTTGCACCCGTTATTCAAATCAACAACAAAATGTTTACCGTAGAAGGTGGTAGTTTGTTGGCCATGACACGTCAGTTCAAAAATGAAGCAGAATTTGGTTCTTTTTTGGATCAGCAAACCGAACAGTTTGGGCAATTACAATCTATGATGACCCCATTGGAGAGTACGAAACAATTATATTTCCTACGAAATGAATCGCCCGATTTGTATCAGCGCTTTCAACGTGAGCAATGGCTGGAACTACAGTCCCAGCGGCTGGCAGTCAAAATCCGGCTCTCTGCCGAGAGCGAACAGCGGTCTCAGATGATGAACGAATTGCGCAAAACACTTGGTAATATCTTTGATTTGCGTTTAGAGAACCAGCGCGACGAAATTCAGCAGTTAAACAACCAATTGATCTTGCTTCGCTCGCGCCTTCGCGACAAAGAAATGGCCCGTGAGCGTATCATCCAACAACGATTAGAAGAATTATTACAAGGCCAATAGGCCCTGATCACGTTTTGCCACCCAATTTCACACTCTCCGAGGTCTCATGATTAAGGAGAGTGTGCCACATTCATTATATCCACCCAATTTCACACCAAAACAAAACAGGAGGTTAAAACCCTATGTCTAACCCATTCCTTAAACGTTTTTTAGGCGTTGCCCTAATTGCCAGCGGTTTCTTGGCCTTACCCGTTACCGCGCAAAAACCTGCACCCAAAGAACGTAAAGAATCCAGAAGTGTTATCCGCATTGTGGAAAATGGTGAAGAACGCAAAATCGAAGTGGTGGAAAAAGATGGCAAGGTTTTACTAAATGGCAAGCCTATCGAGGAAGCCAGTGCCGAGGACAAAGAACTCTACAACCAATTTAAAGTGGAAGACACAACTACCGACGAATCAACAGAACGTCGTGTAACCGTTACAGCGCGTCCCAAGGCGGGAGCCAAGACAATGGGAGAAAATGAGGTGGAAGTGACCATTGATGCCGATGGAAAAGGGGGAGTCTGGGTTATGCCAGAAGAAGACGAAGGGGGTAATCAGGTGTATCGTTGGAAACGTAAATCTGCCGATGGAAAGGAAGAAGAAATAGAGGAAATACCGCGTTTCCGGGCGTTCCGTTGGGATCGTAAGGAACCGCTACATCAATTCAAAATGGCGATGCCGAAAGGCGAATTTTTCTTTCGCGAAAGTCCGTTGGGCGATGTGATGGAAGATGTACGGATTAATATCGAGGAATTGAGAGGGAACGAATTTGCCGAATTGGCCCGTATGGAACGCGAAGCCCGTGATTTGTCGCGCCAAATCAAAAATGCAAAGGACAATGAAAAGGCGGGATTAGAGCGTGAACTGGATGTAAAGTTGAACGAGATCTTTGACAAAAAAATTGAAGCACGTCG
The DNA here is from genome assembly GCA_002344075.1 of Bacteroidetes bacterium UBA2364. Taxonomy (GTDB): domain Bacteria; phylum Bacteroidota; class Rhodothermia; order Rhodothermales; family UBA2364; genus UBA2364. The sequence goes on along the minus strand of DDTM01000098.1, from coordinate 15,093 downwards.
CAAAAAAGTGTCTCGCCTCGAAGAAGAGTTAAATACAGAACGGGATCAACTCCGTACCCGCGAGCGCGCCAAACGCGAAATGATTGAACGCCGCAAGCAAGAACTACTGCGCGGCAACGATCCGCTTTCGTGGTGATTTCCGCCTAAACGGGATAAAAATGGAAAAAGCCGGCGTTTTAAGACGCTGGCTTTTTTTATATGGCTTCCAAAATCGCTGCCATACCCGTTTTCAGGTGGTGGGACGTGGTGTTGTTATACATCATAAACCGGACAGGCAAGGGGCCTCATGCGCTGTACTTAAATGCTTGTTAAAGTGTTTATCAAGAACTACACAAGGCGATGCCATGAGACCTTGCGCCATCGTTGTACAACACCACCAATATGATAAACCAAACCAGTCTTTGAATACCGAATTATTTTGAAAAAATATATTTTTAGGCGTATTTTTATTGGCCCTATTTAACCCATGCCTGCTTCCGCCTTGCAGCCTTTAGTGATCATTCCAACCTATAATGAAGCCCGCAACATAGAGGCCATACTACTTCAGGTTTTGCATCTACCTGAGGGCTTTTCTGTTTTGGTAGTGGATGACGGATCCCCTGATGGAACGGCTGATCTGGTTAGTGTGCTCCAAAAAGAGTACCCAGAGCGTATTTTTTTGATAGAACGTGTAGGAAAACAAGGTCTCGGAACGGCATATCGCACCGGGTTCCAGTTTGCCTTGGAGCGTCACTTCGATTGTATCTGTGAGATGGATGCCGATTTTTCCCACAATCCGGCAGATTTGTCGCGCTTGGTGGAGGCCGTGTGGACGGATCAATGCGATCTTGCCATCGGTTCACGATATATTGGTGGTATTCGGATTATAAACTGGCCGCTGATTCGTCTCATTATTTCGTATGGAGCCAGTATTTACACCCGCATTATCACCCGTATGCCCATCAAGGATGCCACGGCTGGCTTCAAATGTTTTTCACGCAAGGTTCTGGAAAACATCAACTTGGAACGTGTAAAATCTAATGGTTATTCGTTTCAAATTGAGATGCACTACCGGACGTGGCAGGCGGGGTATCGTATCAAAGAGGTGCCCGTTATATTCACGGAACGGAGCGAGGGTCTTTCAAAAATGAGCAAGGCCATCATGCGTGAAGCGGCCCTGAAGGTTTGGGAATTGCGCATCAGGGCCATGATTGGTAAACTCTGATCTGGATTGGCAAGCCAGATGATCAGCTACGAAGCCGCACCCCAAGACCGGGCCAATCTGGCAGCAACAAACGCCCCTCTTCCACCTGAATGCCTTCATAGGGATCGTTGCCAACCAAAAGATGCCCGTCTAAGTCCGCATAATCTGCCATAAGTGCTAAATGTGCCGCAGCAGAGATGGCCACCGACGACGAAGACATGCAACCGATCATCACCGAAAGCCCCAGTTCTCGTGCACGTAAGGCCATTTTACGCCCCTCAAGCAACCCACCAGATTTGTCTATTTTAATGTTAATCCCATGAAAAGCATCTTGTAAGGAATCCACATCGTGCAATCGGCCACAATTTTCATCGGCAATCAGCGGCAGCGGCGACCGCACTTTCAACCAAGGCATCTCCATCAGTTGGGCTGCTGGCATGGGCTGCTCTACAAACTCAACCCCTTCCGAGGCCAACCATTCGATCCGTTCCAAGGCTTCTTCTTTGGTTTTCCAGCCTTCGTTTGCATCTACACGTATGGGTTTATCCGTCACGCTGCGGATTGCGGCAATGGTTTCTTGGTCTCGATCTGTGCCCACCTTCACCTTCAGAATGCCATATGGAGAGGCCTCCTGTGTTTTACGGACCATCACCTCGGTCGTATCTATTCCGATGGTAAACGAGGTTATCAGTCGGTTTTGTTCGGCGATACCCCATGCTTTGTAGAGCGGAAGGCCGATTGACTTGGCCCACCAGTCGTGCAAGGCAGCATCTAACGCTGCTTTTGCCGACCATTCGCCCGGCGCCAAAGCATCTACATAGGCCATGATGGCAGGAATTTCGGCAGGAGAATCAAATCCGGTAAGATCTAAATGGCTAAGAAAGTGACTGGCCGAGTCATACGTTTCACCGTAGCGTGCATTAGGCGATCCTTCGCCGACGCCCTCGATACCGTCGTGTAGGATACGTACAATAACACTGGTGGTCTCGGTGCGTGTCCAACGTGAAATACCGAAGGGATGACGAAATTGGAGCACCAGTGGCTCGTATTGAAATGAAATCATGGTTTATTTGGATTGATTTTCTAACAACTCCAGCAAAGACACATCTTACACTTATGTGGATGGTAAAATAAGGTATTGATGTGTGTATCCCAAAAGAACCAAAGGAGGTTCGGTACACCTTATATTGATCCAATCCCACTTTCTTGTATTGGTCTAACTCCATTTATTAAGGTGTAAGCAGTGGGGCATTGGAGGTCATAAAAAAAGCCCACCCTACAGCTCGTAAGGTGGGCGTAAGAATACATTTCAGTCATTAGGTATGTCCACCCACTTGCAGGATGACGCATACCTTACGCTTTTCGTCCACCCGGAAAGTGGCGCGGTTTTTCTGGCTCAGTCGGATTTGATACACATCGTCATAAAGACATTTGAAGTCATAATCAAATCCGGTAGCAGCATCTTTTGGATGGCTTCCCCAGTTTACGGCGTTTTGAAAATTGTCGAACTTCATTTGTTCTGTGGCATGCAAGACAACATCGAATCTTGCGCCTGTTTTGTCGAGGCTCCAGCTCATGGTGATTGGTGATTAAATGATGCGCGTGAAGGTGAATTTTTGTTTCCGGTATCAATTGTCCGGAATAGCAGGTCGCTGTATAGCCAAGATAACGCATTCTGAGGCCCAATGCAGATCAGAAGACAAAAAAAAGAAGTGGGCATAAGCAAATAAAGCCTATGGATGCAACCATACCCCTTTAGGATGGAACTTATGTTACTAAGACTACCCCATTTGCCCAATTTCATAGTGTCTTGTGTATTCAGGAACCGCGTTCCGGAAGTCCGGGCACATCTTTCCCCATTTGTACCACTGCTGAAGCCCATGTGAGTCCTGCACCGAAGGCCACCATACATAAGACATCGCCTCGGTGTACTCGTCCGGCCTCGATGGCCTCGCAAAACGCAATAGGGACAGAGGCAGCCGATGTATTGCCGTATTCGTGTACATTCATGAATACTTTTTCCGGAGGTAATTTTGCCATATGGGCAGCGGCCTCGATGATACGTGCATTTGCTTGATGGGGAATTAAAAGATCCAAATCGTCTAAGGTTAATCCGGCTTTATGAACCACTTCTATGACGGCCTCGGGCATTTTTCGACTGGCAAACTTAAAAACCTCGCGACCATTCATTTTGATATATCCTTCGCGGTTGGCCAAGCGTTCAGCGGTAGGCGGGCAAGCAGTTCCACCTGATGGGTGGATGATATGTTCATACCCTTCACCATCCGATCCCATCACAAAAGAACGCACGCCACACACCTCGTCTGCCGCCTGTAAAACCACAGCACCAGCCCCATCGCCAAACAAAACCGCCGTATTTCGGTCCTCCCAGTCTAACATTCTAGTGATTAGTTCCACGCCAATCACCAAGATATTGCGAAGGGCGCCGGAAGCAATAAACTGATTTGCCGTAATGAGCGCATACACAAAGCCCGGACAGGCCACCGACATGGTAAAGGCGCCCACATGATGCGCACCAAGTTGTGCCTGAACCTGACTGGAAACGGGTGGCGTCATGAAGTCCGGCGAAGAGGTCGCCACGATGATAAGGTCTAAATCGGCGGGGGCCAGTCCTGCTTGCGCCAACGCACGTTTTCCGGCTTCGGTGGCCATGGTAGAGCATTGGTCAGTTTCCGCAGCCACATGGCGCCTGCGAATACCTGTCCGTTGGACAATCCAATCGTCGCTGGTGTCTATAAGTGCAGCAAAATCTGCATTATTCATTACTTTTTCTGGCACGTATTTGCCCCAGCCTGTAATTTTTCCGTAGCGCATGAAGTTGGTGTTTTCGGGAATCTAAAAAAGATATTAGAACAGGTGTACCTGAATGGTGTCTAACATACAAAAGATCCATTCCAAAGATGGTAAAAAAAACCGTTCCTTGTATCTTTTTTTATACTTGAAAGGGTTTTTCCGAAAAATGCAATCGTATATTATGGCTCACCCAAACGCAACCGCCTATGGAAGATGAAACAATCTACCAATCAGGGCCAGATCACAACCTGTTGGGCATTACAGACCTGACAGCTATCAATGTTGAAGAGGCGAAGGGGATTGCAAAAGCAGAAGTCTATCTGTTTACCAAGCACGATCTGGACGAACAAATCAATATCTCGCTCCTCTTAAAACTGCACCATATGGCCTTTGGTCACCTCTATGAGTGGGCTGGTCAATGGCGAAAGGTGCAAGTGATTTTCGGGAACATTACGCCTCCCGCCTCCAAAAATGTCCTCCATCTTTTGTATCAGTTTTTAGACAACCTGAACTTTAAGATTGGCATTATCCGAACCGAGGGCGATTTGGTGGAGACGCTGGCCTATGCCCATTACCAATTTATCTACATCCACCCCTTTATGAATGGTAACGGAAGAATGTCGCGGCTCATCACCAATTTGGTGGCACTCAAACAAGGGTATGCACCCGTTTTATTGGGTCATCGCCGAGGCATTAACCGACCGTTGTATATTGCGGCCATGCGTGCAGCCGATGAAGGGAATATGGAACCACTTAAAAACTTAATCCGCGAAGACCTCCATCTCCTTGAGTGTGGATTCGACCAAAGAAGTGACTATAGAGATGATTTGTGCGCGGGAGACGTCTTGCGTTTCGAGGGCCATGTTGGTGTAAACTGACTGGCTGATCAGGGATATTAAAAACGCGCTTTCCTGTAAACAGGGGTATTTTTCAAGGGCTGTCATGATCATTTTATGGTCTTAAGCAGGCGATGACTCGCCAAGTATCTCCTTTGTACTGCATACCAGTGGGTCGTATCAGGTTATGAGTAGATGATGTATTACCAAAATACTACATTTCCAATTTCGTACCAAAATCGTTTTAGATGAATGGGGATTTTGTGTGGATGAATGGGTGTTTTTGAGGTTCAAAGATCACGAAAGGTTAAAATGTTTTGCTCTATATGGTCTATAAACGACTTTCCCCCGCCATTAGGATGACGAGGGAAGCCGCGCAAGCAATGAGTTGGAAAAATTGGTTATTCCCTTAAGGGATACTTTTCTACAATGTAACCCCGCCGTTGGTTCCAGCCCACAACAGAAAATCCAGTACGGCCTTTATGCACCTGTTTTAGAAATCGAAAACTTTACCGGGTGCATTGTTATCTGGAGGGGGGGCCTCATCTGGCAATGAATCTTCTTGTTGCTCCAACATGCTTCCACGTTCGTAGGTTACGACAAAGCGATCACCTCGCCAATTGAGGGTAAAACGTTTCTTTTGCCTAAAACTCCGGCGTACACCATCGGTTACATTATCCCCCGAAAAGGCCAGGTCAAACAAGACTTTGTAGCGGTTCAGCCCGGTGGAGGCTTCCACTTCAATAGGTGAGACAATTTCATAAGACGCATTGGTATATTGGTTCATGTCTTCGGCCAAAGCGGTTTTTATGTCTTCGCGCTTTAGGGTTCCACGCCCCAGATAATCTACTGTATCGTCATATAAATTATAGATCTCAGACGAATCTCCACCATTCAGCACATTCAGGTATTGCTCGGCAAAGGCCCTGGCACGTTGTGTCATGGCATTAAGTCCTTGGCGGGCCTTTTGTAGCCGTTGTGCCACCTCTGGGGAGTCGGGAATGGTTTGTTGTGCTTTTTCATAAGACTCAATGGCTTTAGCAAACCATGCTTCACCACTTTGCGCATCACCTTCACTCAAGGCTGTCTGATAGGTACTTAGCATTTTGATGCGATCACGTACATAGGGTGTATCTTGTTTTTCCAGTGCTGCTTCAAAACTTCTGAGCGCATTGGCATAGTCCTTGTTCGCCAAAAAGGTGTCGCCGTCTTTTTTGTATTCCTCATATAGTTTTTCGGGAGTGGCCACAATGTTGGGGAGAACGTATTCATAGGCAACATAGCCCATGCCACCCAAAACCAAAAACATGAGGACGGGAATCCACCAACGAAATCCTTTTGGCTCTGGCTCCGCCCTCAAAGCCCGATTGGGTGTTGTGACAGGTTCTACCGGACGCACCGGACGGGTCGCACCTACTGGAGCCGCCACCACTGGACGGGTAGCGCCTACAGGCTGCCCGGCGGGTATAGAAACCCTTCTTGTGGCGTTTGGGTCATCCATGTCCGGAAAAGCAGAAGGCGCTATGGGTTGAGGAGGGCTCTGCATTCCGGCAAGACTGGTCTGGCCTGCGGGTATGATAGGTTCGCCCAACAAAGCATCCTGAAACACGGCAGCATCCGGGAAACGCTCTTGCGGATGGATGGACAGGCCCCTTGATAGAATGCCGGAAAAACGGGCTGTAAGTCCCATACGTTCCGGTGATTCCAACTCGTCACGCAACATCCGGTCGGTGGCAGGTGGAGGTTGTATGCCTGTTGTGGCATGATACATGGTTGCAGCAGCACCATACACATCTGTCCATGGACCTAAATTCCCTTTGCTTTGGTATTGCTCGTAGGGGGCATAACCGGGCGTAACAATCATCGAAATGTTCTTGCTTCGCTCCCCAATAGCAAACCGGGCCGCCCCAAAGTCTAATAGAATAGGCCTGACATTGCCCGTATCCAATTTAGCCAAATAAATATTGGCAGGTTTAATGTCTCGGTGTAAAATGCCTTTCCGATGCGCCTCGCGCAGACCATCCAAAAGCGGAATAAAAAGATTGGCCACCAATTCTTCAGGCAACCGTCCACCACGGGCCACCATAAACTCTTCGAGGGTTTGCCCTTCATAGTAGTCCATGATGAAATAAGCCGTACCATTTGATTCAAAAAAATCGCGAACCCGAACAATATTGTAATGCGTTAATTGTGCCAAGGTTCGGGCTTCGTTGAGGAAACGATCTAAGCCAAACTGGAATTCTTCCGGTCGGTTTGGATGAAGGGTAAGTTGATCCGCATCGCGAACAGCCATTCCCGCCGGTAGAAACTCTTTGATGGCCACAGGGATGTGCAAAACCTCGTCCCAAGCCAAATAAGTGATGCTAAAACCACCAACGCCCAAGACCGAACCCACTGCATACTTGCCATTTAGTAGGGTTCTAAGGGGCAATGCAGCCGGATAGCGGGCAGCAGGTTCCTGAAAAATTTGCTGTTTATCCATAACAGGCGACGTTAATAAAACGCGGTATGTTGTGCAAAATAAAAACGCTCGGATGCAATAATACTGAGACGCTTCCCATACTTTGATGAACGAGTAAGTACCCTCGAAAGTTGCGACAGGGCGTTATGTGTCATAAACTACGCTCTATCTTGTGCACAATCTATGGGGTTTCTTAAAAGAATATTGCTTCTCGGAATGGATGGGGGTTTTTGAAAAGGTTTTTTTTAACGCAAAGCGTCAGAAGCCCTTTTCTTTACGGAATGAATTTTGTATTTTACATCTTAACACTGTTAATTAGATTTAGAACTCACATGGCACGTAAATTTGAAAACATCCAAGACGTAGTTGCTTCCATGCCTAAAAGTTTCCGACCTGATAAAGCTGAAGGCGTTGATGCCGTCATTCAGATTCACTACACCGGAGACGAAGGCGGGAACTGGTGGTTAGATATCAAAAATCAGACGGTCGCCCTTCACGAGGGCACGCACGAATCGCCGGAACTGACCATGACCTGTGCTTCGGAGGATTGGTTAAAATTAGTGAACCGCGAGGCCAACCCAATGGCCATGATTATGCAGCGTAAACTCCAGTTTTCTGGCTCCATGCCGATGGCGATGAAATTTGCTGGTATGTTTGGCCTAGCATAGGCGCATGATACAGCCATAGTCAATCAAGCACCCTCTTTTCGGATGAGAGAAGGGGGTTTTGTTGTAGATACCCCATTCCTGATTGGGCGTATCGGGCCTACAATCGCGTGAACAATCGCCGGAAAAGGAACCAAGCCCATTAGAGGGCGTTTTTTTGTGCTTCGAGAATACGTAAGTTCCAGCCCCTTCTTGGGTCTCCGTTTTGTTTTTCCATATACCGACTTATTATGCTCCGGCTTCTCTCTCGCTCCAAAAAACACCTCAAGCCTACTCAAGGTGATGGCCTCCCAGCGCCTGTGAACGTCTCGCACTCAGAAGGCGGACCGGAAATGGGCTTTTTGGATCATTTGGAGGAATTGCGCTGGCATATTATCAAGGGTGGGGCAGGCATTGTGGCCGGAATGGTGGTGTGTGGGATTTTCTCTGAGTTTGTGATGCACCAGTTGTTATTAGGTCCTGCACGATCAGATTTTTTTGTCTATCAATGGCTGGGTTTAACAATTCCCTCGATAGATTTACAAAACCGCACCATCACGGGCCAGTTTTTTGCATATTGGGGGACCATCTTTATTGCGGGACTTACACTGGGGTTACCAGTGGTGATTTACCAATTTTGGCGGTTCATTGAGCCGGGCCTGTACCCGCACGAAAAATCTGGAATGCGGTTTGTAGCTTGGTTTGTGACCTTCTTTTTCATTCTGGGCGTTGTCTTTGGGTATTCGGTTCTGATGCCGATGTCCCTTCAGTTTTTTGCCCGTTTTTCTATCTCTGAGACCATTACCAACCAATTTGATATCTCCGCCTATTTCGACATGCTTTTTGCTTCGATTATGGGAACGGGGATGTTGTTTGAACTGCCAGTGGTGGTATATGCCCTTTCTAAACTCAGAATTGTTACGCCCGATTTACTGAGACGACAGCGGCGGATGGCGTTGGTCGTGATTCTGATCTTAGCGGCACTCATTACACCCTCCACCGATATGATTTCGCAGATCATCGTGGCCATTCCGCTGATGCTTCTCTACGAATTGTCTATCCAAATTTCGGCTTACGTAAACAAAAAAGAAGAAGAGGCTACCCGAAAAGCCCTCGCCTAACTTTTTCAGACGGTACAATGCCTTAGGCAAGATATTTGTTACGTTTATGATTCGGATAACGTCTTTTGTATATCCATAACCTAATCCTGTTTTGCTCATGAAATACCTGCGTGTCTGGTTGGTACTCATTCCCACATGTGCGTTGTTGTTTGTGGGTTTTCGGAATGACGATCTGTTTTTCCAGCTCAAAAAAAACTTCACCATCTTCGGAAAGATTTACGAAGAATTGGCAACTGGTTATGTGGACCCCGTGGACCCCGAAAAATTATTGCGTAAAGGGGTGAACGAAATGATGCGTTCGCTTGACCCTTATACGGTCTTTTTTGATGAGGCCGACAACGAGGATGCCGAATTGCAAATGCGGGGCGGCCTTGGGACAGTAGGTGCGGCCATAGGGATGCGTGAAGGAAAGGTGACGGTGGTGGAACTCTTGGAAGGATACAGTGCCGCCGAGCAAGGTATTCGTGTGGGAGATGCCATTATACACATCAATGGAAAACCCACTGTGGGACAAACCATCCGGGAAATCGCTTCGTTGCTCAATGGCGAACCAGGCTCTGCACTTACCGTTGGAATCGAACGCCAAGGCGAAACCGAATTGCTTAGTTTCTCCCTTCTCCGTAAGAAATTGGAACTTAAAAACGTAACCCATGCCGGTTTTGTAGCAGACGATACGACACGTGGCATTGGATACATCAAACTTGCACAATTTGGCCGCGACTGTGCACGCGAAGTTAAAGAGGCGGTACTTAGCCTGAAAAATACAAATAAATTAAAAGGGCTGGTATTAGACCTGCGCGGCAATCCGGGAGGATTATTGGACCAAGCCATTATGATTACCTCGCTCTTTGTGCCGGAAGGCTCTCCTATTGTCTCTACAAAAGGCCGATTGGCAACTTCGGAGCAATTGGTTAAGAGTGCCGTCCCGCCAATTTTGCCCAATACACCGCTGACCATTTTGTTGGATCGGACAAGCGCCTCGGCCAGCGAGGTGGTTTCTGGCGCTATTCAAGATTTAGATCGTGGCGTAATTATCGGAGAAACTTCCTTTGGAAAAGGGCTGGTGCAGGCTGTAAAACCATTGGTATATAATACCTCGATGAAGTTCACAAGTGCCAAGTATTATACACCCAGTGGGCGGTGTATTCAGGCGTTAAATTACTCAGACGTCGACGAAGACGGCGAGCCAGTAGCGGTACCAGACTCTCTGCGCAAATCTTTTAAAACCAAGGCTGGACGAATGGTGAAGGACGGGAAGGGAATTGATCCTGATTTGCCCGTGAAAATGGGGACCACCACCGAGTTGGAGCAAGCCCTGCAACGGCGGTCCGCTTTTTTGTTCTTTGCCAACCAATTTGCAGCCAATAGGCCCACGATTGCAGCTAATTTTGATGTAACTGATGGCTTGTTGAATGAGTTCAGGCAATGGTTGAACAGCCAAAATTTCTCTTATAAAACCAAGTCGGAAAAATCTCTCGAAAAACTTCAGGCGGAACTAACGAAGGCGGGTTATACACGTTCGAGTTCACAAGCCCAGTCTTTGCTTAACCAAATCAACCGTGAGAAAAACGACGATTTTACCCGAAATGCTCCGCGACTGAAACTCTTGCTCCGGTTAGCGATTCTTGCACGTTACTACGGCCCTGTTGCACAAATCAAAGCCCAGATGGTGAACGATCCTTTCCTGTCTGAGGCCGAGAAGGTGATCCGCGATACCAAACGTTATGCCCAGATTTTAGGACAAAAAAGCTGAACGCTGGGTTTGACTACCTCTTAGACGTTTTTGACTTTTATGCAACTCATCATCCTGTTTGGTCCACCAGCAGTCGGGAAAATGACTATTGGCAGGGCATTGGAGAAAAGAACCGGACTTAAACTGTTCCATAACCACATGACCATCGAACTGGTGGTCCCATTTTTTGATTTCGGCACTGAAGCCCATAACCATTTAGTCCGCTTATTCCGTTGGTCAATTTTTGAAAGTGTTGCCAAAAGCGATCTGAAAGGCTTGATTTTTACCTTTGTTTGGGCATTTGGCTTGGATTCTGAAGAAGCTTATGTAGATGAGATTGTACAGGTTTTTAAAGACGTAGATGCCGACATTTTCTACGTAGAACTTGAAGCAGATCTTGCTGAACGGCTACGACGCAATAAGACGGAAGAACGGCTACGAGACAAGCCAACAAAACGAGATACCAAAGCCTCCGAGAAAATTCTTCTTGAGCACGAAGCGACATACCGATTTAACTCTTATGAGAACGAATTTAAACGACCGAACTATCTTAAAATCAATAATACCCATCTAAGTCCAGAGGAAGTAGCAACACGAATCATTGCGCATTTTGGCTTGTCCTAATAAGGTAGTGCGGACGAGCGCAAATTGGTGGATGATATATTGAAGAATGCTTTCGATTGCTCGTTCGTACCAGCCCTTTTCGAGTGCCTCTTAGCGTCCTACCAGCCCCATATAAGTACGCATGGCCTGCTGTAATCGCACGTCTTTTTGTGCCAAATGGGCCAGTTCCCCCAATAACCCCCGTTGCCGGAACGCCCTGATCAGGTCTGTGGCAAAGAGTTGTATCCATTCGGCTCCGGCCTGTTCAGACAACCATGCAAAAGCATGGTAACCCTGTGTGGCATTTTCCGCCCGAACCACCAATCCGATCACGGTTGCATATCGGGCAGATGCTTCTGTCGGAACCGCAAGATGTTCTCCATCCCCCCGAATAATGGCATCGAGATCCGGCAAGGTTTCGTAGAGACGTACAAAAGTGGCAAACTCGGCTCCGGCGGCTTCTCCAACGGCAGGTGTTACGGATAATCCGGCACGGTGCAAGCGACTCGCCATCTCCCACGAACGGGGCGAGGGCCACGCTGGACGCACGGTGTCCATTTTGTGTAACAATTCTGTCCTAAAGGCTAAAAAGGCCAAAACCTGCTCGTGGATCCTTCCAGAAAATGCAAACCGCTTGAAGGATTCAAAATCCACCCGCACTTCGAGGTGCAAGAACCGATTGGCCAAAGGGGTAGGCATATCAAAAATGGCAGCACGGTCTTCTTTTCGGTTTCCGGCAGCCCAAATAAACCAGCCATCAGGAACCTCGTAGCTTCCCACTTTCCGATCCAAAATCAACTGTTGCGCCATACCTTGCATGATGGGTGGCGCCAAGTTTAATTCGTCTAAGAACAAGATACCAGCACCTTCTATGGGCAGAAATTCTGGTGGATACCACCGCGAAACACCGTTTTCGGCAACCGGAAGGCCGCGTAAATCGGTCGGAGCCAATTGACTAAGACGGACATCTATAAGGGGAAACTGATGCGTATCGGCAACTTGTGCCACAATACTGGATTTCCCAATGCCGGGTGCGCCCCAAATCATGACGCTCAGATGGAGATCTTGGGCAATAAGGTTGTGTAAAAAATGTTGCAGATCTGCGGGTGTCATGGTATGGTGTTTGAATGAACTAAATAGCCCGAAAAGGCGCAATATAGCCCACAGGTACACTCAAAAATACAAACGCCGTTCAAAATTTGTATTCCAAATACATCACAGTAAGGCAGAGATCCCAGCGAAGCCTTCTTAAGAATCTTCTTATTCATGCTTTAGGTCTGGAAGTAAGGCACTAAAGGGAATCTGGTACAAATCTCCTGGCCGTCGTTTGTCTTTGGGAGCGTCTTTCACAATACCCGGCCTTTCAGATGTAAAGAGTAGCGTTTTGCCATCGGGTGAGAAGGAGGGCGCAAAATCGGCATAAGTGGAGTTTATGCGCGAAAGATTAAGGGGTGGTGACCAGCGATTTGCCCCGATTTGCTTGGTGGCATATAGGTCTCCACTGCCTTTTCCTGTTAAGCCACTAGAAGCAAAGACCAACCATCTTCCATCAGGAGAAATAGCAGGATTGATGATGGAGACGGCTTCAGTTCCGGGAATAACAACCCCTTCTGGCGGCTGATAACGCCCATTTCGGAAAATCGAGCGGTAAATCTGGGCTTTATTCCCCACAAATCTCGAAAAATAAAGGACACCGTCATGGGTGAGGGTGGAATAAATCTCGTCGTCTTTGCTATTCAGAACAGGCGATACTGGTTTAGGCGGGCCCCATTGCCCATTTCGTAGCGTAGATTGCCAGAGGTCGAAGTTTTTTTTCTCGTTCCCTTTCACAGGGCGATTAGACGAGAAAATGACGGTACGTCCATCGGGTAAAAAAGCGGGATCTATGTCCATAAATGTGGTGTCGTTGTGAGGGAAAAGGCGTGCTGTACCCCATCCTGTACTGGTTTTCTCGGAAGTTAACCAGTAAAAACGGCTACGATCCGGCGCAGTTCTGTTAAAGAAAAGCCAGTGGCCATCCGGCGAGATTGTAGCTGCAAATTCTGGATCAGGGCTATTGATGGCAGGGGCCAGTAATTCGGGTACAGCGCCCGGAAATACTTCATAGTTTGTCCATTGTAGTCGCCAAATTTTCCAGATCCCATTGCTTTGTCGCCGTAAAACCGCCGATGCCCAGCCAGATTGTGCCTGTGCCATGGCGTTTCCATCCTTCAAATACGTCCAATCTAAGCGTGTTTTCTGCGAGGTAAAAGCCATGTTTTGCTCCACCTTAACCGAGATTACTTCAAGGTCAAAGGCGTGGATATGGGTTTCGGAGCCGTCTTGAGGAAACCAATAGGCTTGAATATTAGCGAAGCCTTTTATCGGTACAAGACCATCTGGGGATATCCGTGCCTCTTCCTCGAAAGAGGCCATCACAGTCGCCGGATCGTTTTTCAACCACGCCAATCGGTATTGCTCCCACACAGCCCGAATGGCTTGTTCGTCGGACAAGCCAGGCTGTGCGAATGAAGACGGGGCGCAAAACAGCATCCCCAAACACCAAATGGTTATCAAAAGGGCCTTTTGCATAACATATAGGGTTTAATGGAACGACACGGAAGCAAGACCGCCCGTGTGCCAAATGGTTACACCCTTCCACTACCCACCCCGTTTATTGCGCATTGCGTTCAGACAAGTAAGTCCTTCGGGCGGCATTTCAGAAAGTTGTTGGTATAATTCATCCTCCATAGCAACCAAGGCTGTTCGTCCGGCCTCGTCGAAATGAATTCCCCAGCCAAACTGCTTGGGCAATGGAGAGGCCCGCAAACAAGCCATCGGTTTGCTAAAAAACACCTCTCGTAACTCAGCCTTCTCCTGCTCCGAGAGGGCGTCTGCCAAGCCTTTATGCCGTAAGTGTGTCTCGAACAGGATGTCTTCTTGCGTATAAACGTAAGGAGATGTTGCGATCAGATCAAACTGGATACGTGCAATGGTGGCCTTCCCGTTTCGCGTGGAAGGTTCTTGTGCAGTCATAACCGGACAATCGGGAGCTGTTTTAATAAACGTATGGTAATAGTTAATGTCATGCATCTTATTCACCACAAGTAAATGGAATTTTTTTGTTCATAGAAGAGATGCTTTTCCCCGCTTTGACCAATGAAGCGGAAATACTGATTTCTTCACAGCCAGTATCATTCAATAAAAACAATAGTTTATGAGATGTATTCTCGCCAATTACCGAAAACATGCGTTTCTCGGTCTTTATTACCTTATTACCTGCACGAGCGGTAAACTGCAATGCTTGATCTTGGTTGGAAGCACCCTTGACCGAGACCGTCACCACCACAATTGTTTGGTGTGAGTAGCCCTCGGCAGATCCTTCGCCGATGATGGTGTTCCAAAGTGAAATATCAGGATTACCGATTACATTCTCAGAGAAACCCCCAGATACCTTGACCTCGCTCATCTCCTTGTCTTCGTTATAAAACAACCGCGCCTCGATGGCGCTGACTTTGGATTGACCCCATGCTAATTGAAGCATAGTGATAAGACACATGGCGATGAAGCCTAAAATATGTTTTCTCATGTGTAATATGATTTATTTATTGTTTTGTACGCCTTTCTATTAAATTATACTTTTATACCGTTGATGTACTTTACCCGACAATCAGTACAGCATCTTGCTATTTATTTTTGAGGGGTGTCCATTAAAGAAAA
>DDTM01000070.1:208-9325 GCA_002344075.1 Bacteroidetes bacterium UBA2364 | reverse complement strand
TCCAACTCACCCGCTTTGATCACATCCGGAACCGTGATAGCCGTCATCACAGGAGACGACTTGTACGTTGCCCAATAATCGCGGCGACCCAATGCGTTTCCGCGAAGCGTCTCATCCTCGTTGCTGTAGGGGTTATTTACTTTAAATCCATTTAAAAATTGCTCCCAAGCCTGTTGTTTGGTTGCTGCTGAAGCTTTCCCTTGGTCTATCTCCTTTACTTGGGCAAAAGACGCCCTCATGTCCTGTTGCCAGTTGCTCCACTGGGTCTCTAAGTTGGCTTGGGCAACCCAAGGTTCAAGGTTTGGACGGTTTTGGGGCGGAACGGCTGGGCGAACCGTTACAAAAACAATATCCCCTTGGTCGGCGCGCCGTTTGTCTTTGCCGAACTGTGGGTGCCGCCCCACCTTATTAAGTACCCTATTGTAAAGGTATTCCCCCAGTTCCGTACCTGTTAGATAACCATCCGCTTCAGCACCTCCAGCCTGCCCACGTAATGCCGCACAGAACCCTTTGCGGAACTCGCTTTCATCGGGTACCGTCTCTTGCGCACTACCACTGGTCATGTACAGCCGTACGGGTTTATTGAGCCGTTCGCTAATGGCCTCAGGCATTGACGACGGACCACCCCGTATCTTCTCTATGATGTTTCCAGCAAAACAGGCATCAAATACCAAAAGCACGTGCGAGGCCAGTATTTCAGAAGCCCATGCATCAAACTGCGTTAGAGGAATGGCCTTTTCAAAAAAGCCCTGATTATCGTGATTGCGCTGATTATCGTGATCGCGCTGATAGACGGGCGCATCTTTAGGCACGAAGTAACCCAGACTGTCGCCGCGTGTGGGCACATGGGTAATCCCGTGCCCGGCAACCCAGATCACCAACCGTTTATCGCGTTGAAGCCCGTATGTATTGATAAAGGCACTCATCCCTTGGGTAAGCTCGGCTTTGCTAGGGTTTTTCAAAACCGTAACGGAATTAAACTTTTGGTATTCCAATACCGCTTTTACAGAGTCCAAGTCTTCGGATACGCCCGGCAGAGCCGGCCAGCCTTTATCATACTGACTTACGCCAATCAACAAAGCATGGCTTTCTGTGTAGGAAATGACAGACTTACCTGCTTCATTTTTAATGGAGACGGGCACCCCACGTTGTTGCGCCCACACCATCGGAATGCCTCCCTGCATCAACCATAGGACAACCAGAAACCAATATCGAGCCAACATATTTTTCTTATTTTGAATGTTATAAAGACGGCTTAAAAAACCCAAACCGGGGGCAACCCGCCCGACTACCCCCGATTCTTTCTGGCTACAAGCGCACGGTTAGGCTGGCGCCCAACACCTGTGGTTCAAGGGTTACACTGATCTTTTTAGATAGTGCCTGTTCTAAGTACTTGGTATAGTTTAGGGTAATCGCCTTTTTCATACTGGTAAAAGACGCGATGCCCAGTATTGCACCAATACCAATAGGCAGATACTGCACATATTTCAGCGTTTCCTTTTGTTCGGTATTGTTTTCCTCATATAATTTACGGGCAGCAGGATACCCCCACCGATACAAGCTGAAGCCCAGCGCACCTCGTACCAATGCGCTACGGATGTAACCAATACGATCTTTGTTAAACAGTTTCCGCGCATCAAATTGGGGTGTGGTTTCTAAGCGAATCACTTTTGTCCCCACACCCGATTCTTGAACGACCACTTTCTCCATTTTGGACGTATAGTCTTTATCTTTCGACACAATAAACTGGTGTTCCCCATACCCCAATTCAACATTCTGCAAAGGCGTTTTACCCAAGGGCTTACCATCCAGCATGACATCCGCCATATCCGGCAACGAATACAAAGATAGAACCATCACAATTTTATCCAGTTCAACTGTAAAGGTTTGTTCATCCTCCGTCAGGTTAACCACCACTTCTTTGGGCTTATAACCTGCAGCATCCACGGTAAAGGTATAACGACCTTTCGTGAATTCCTTAGATGTATTGCCACTCCCGATCAGGTCATTGTTATTAATGGTGATACTCGCATGGGCAGGACTCACTTTAAAATTAACCAATGTAGTCATCCGTTCCAGATTCACTTCTAAAGGCAAGTCTATGTCCGGTTTGATTTCAAACTCCTGCTTATTCGCTCGGTATTTATCACCTTTCCGGACTTCCAGCACATGCAAACCCGGCTTTACCCGATGTTCCCAAATATTGTTTGATGTAAACCCCAATTCAGTTCCATCAATAAACACACGGGCGTTATCCACATTCGTTTTCACCACCAGTTTCGGCAGGAACACATTCTCCGTCAAATCCCCGTTAGAGATCCTGCTTCCACTCATCAGGGCATTATCTAAGCGCCCCGGCTCCAGTTCAAAAATGAATGTGCCCTGATCTGGTGAATACGCACCCATATTGGGGGTTTGTTTGCCCCCTTTTTGCTCGGCGTAGTACGGAACAAAAGTGGTGATATAGCCAAACAACTCCTGAACAGGAATGAGGTTATCACCATTTTTATCGGCTTTCCCATATTGCAGGGCATCCACCAGAACCCTCATGAAGGCGCTATGCTCCCAGTCATCAGACTCCACCACCATTTCTTTGGGGCCACCTGCCGTGATGATTTCACGCCCCTTCAGATTCCAGATATTGCGGATAAAAATATCCCCAGCACGGGTTTCGGCAGTACTTCCTCCTCGCACAGTTGCCAAACCACCATAACAAGTATCCATCAAAAACAACACATGTTTCGGGATAAAATGTTCTGTATAAGACCGGAAAGCATCCATCCTGATGCCGGAAGACATCGGGGACAAGGGCGAGGTGTCATACGCAATCACATAGCCCATCTGGTTTCCGCTACGCCCGGCTGTATCACCATGACCCGCAAAGTAGATCAGCAGCTGGGCATTTACCGCAACACTATCCGTGCTTAAAGCCGAATGAGTATCGCTAAAACGCTCAATTGCCTGTTCAATTCGAACTTTGGTTGCTTCCTCATTCAGGAGAACCGTTATATTCTCCGGCTTATACCCAAAACGCCCCGTCAAGATGTCGCGCATGGTTAGGGCGTCTTTTACGGCATACATAAGCGGACGATAGGTAGAATCCCGATAGTTGTTAATCCCAACCAACAGTGCATACTTCTCCCGATATGGTGAGAGGTCTGGCTCCGACAAAGTTGCCTTTGCCCGAGTACTGATCGTAACGGGCGAACCTTCACCACTACGTGACGTTGCGGTAGAGTCCGTCTGTGCCCATACTGGGGTCTCCGAAAGAAAGAGTATCCCCCATGAAATCAGGAAAACATTGAATAATGTGCGCATAACGGTAAAGAAAAGATGGATAAATTATTACAGACTGATCATGTAACATGAAGATTCTAAAATGACATAGGTTCTAAAGCATAATATCCAATCGTTTTGCCTTTAGATTTAGACAAAGGCATAATAAATCGTGCTTTCAGGATAGAAAAGATATTTCAGAAAATCAATTACAATTATTATGTATAATCAGCGTAAATGCGTGAAGAAATGCCAAAGAGGTGCTGCATAATAAAAAAGCCCACCAATCATCGCCATCGTCATACTCCCAGCCAGAAAGCCCCACCAAAACGTGCCTTGTTTAATCCATCTATTCGTAGCATCATCCTTCGGCTGAGTTGCGGGTTCCGTAGAAGGATTTTCGGCTTGGGGTTCGTACGTTGTGGCGGACGGAAGGATCAGCGATTCGGGTTTGGCAGGCGGACTTATAGCGGGCTTACTTGGACGAGCGTAGGCGATATTGGGCGAAAGTAAAACCACCGTTATATTATCCTTCCCGCCGTACATATTGGCGCGTGTAACCAGAGCATTACAAATCTGATGCACCGTTTGCCCAGCCTCATTAACGAGGTCAAGAATTTCTTTCTGGGAGACTAAATCCGTTAACCCATCCGAGCAGAGTAAAAAATGGGTGCCGTCAGGGATTTCAAAGATGGTAACATCTATCCAAACGTTATCTTCTGGATTTAACATCTTGGCCCCCAGCATCCGATGGACTACATTTCGGTAGGGGTGCATCAAGGCCTGATCTTCCGTTATTTCACCAGCATCTTCTAACGCTCCTACAGGCGAGTGGTCTTTAGTCAGTTTAGTGATTTCTTCCTGTGTAATCTTGTACAAACGGGTATCGCCTACATGTGCCACCCAAAGTTGATCTTCATGAACGCAGCACAACGTAACCACACAACCCATTCCCTTCCACTCTGGATTAAGTGCTGCCTGCCGGATGATTTCATTGTTTGCCCTAACCAAGGTTCGCCGGAGTTCCAGTTCCAAATCACCCGGAGAAAACACGGCATCCCGAATCACATTTTCGGTAATTGAAGCAGCAATTTCACCCGCAGAAGCCCCCCCAACACCATCAATAACGGCGTAGATCTGCCGTTCCTCATCTATCACAAATGCATCTTCGTTGTCGAAGTGCTGAAGTCCTGGATGGGTAAGTCCGTATCCGGTCAGGCAATGCGTATGAAAGGTCGTCGTCATGATTTCCGCTCCGTAGTAGAATAGCTTCTAACTTCCTGCCAATACGCAAACCAAAACCCCAAAACTACGACCAATAAAATCAGTAAAAATAAGAACTTAAAATAATATAACAAATAATGGCGTAAGCCAATAATCAGAACGAACGCCAGCAACACAACTAAGGCAGGTGCAAGAACGGTTTTCAAGAACTTATTCATAACGTTTTACTTCATGTGGGTTATAATAACTGAAATTGCACTGCGACACCGGATTGGTCGTAGCCAGCATGAATGGTTGCCTCTGGGGGCAGCGGATACCAAATATCTAAATCACCTTTTTGCGCATCTCGGCTCGGTGTAACCTCTGTCCCATTTACCCACGTGTGCAATTGGGGATGGCTTATGTCTTTGATTTCAGCCTGCCGAGTGTCGTGGTTGTACCGGATCAGGAAGTGAATACCGGAAATATTTTCGGTTGCCCCGAGATCAATATCGGCAGGAGGTTGACAATTTTGGCGCCCGAAACTGGTCTCTTTTTTCAATATAATGGGCTTCTTGGCTTGGGGGTGCATCAATACGACCTTGGCATAAGGGGTATTCTTGTGGGGGGTATCCTGCTCAGAATCACTTTTTATAGGCATAATGATCGTAGGCGCCACACTTGCTCCCGGCTTAGGTTGGGAAGGCGCCCTGCTCTTCCTACTTGCGCTCTTCTTAATTTGGGGGCGTTCATCGCTATTCACTTGGTACAACAAAATGGTGCTTCGGTCATTATTATCCGGATCGAAAAAAATTTCAATTTTACAGATCCCTTCTTCTAATGCATCATCAGGTGCAATCTCAACATAAAACGCTTTATTCCGAAAGGGTTTGGTATCCATTAGCTTTGCATAAAGGTCAACCGGGAACAAATCCTCCTTGTTTTGTCTCCATGTTTCAACAGGCTCGTTTTGATCAGGCGTGGCTTCCATTGTAAGCCACTTGGCAGCCCTTCCCAAAATGCTTGGGATTGCCTTTGGAGTTTCTTGTTTTTGCTCTTGTAACGGGGGTACATCATCTGTTTTTTTCAAGTTGCTTAACCTCTTATACTGTTCATTCAGCACCTCAATGGCGTCTCGTTTCAAGTGGCTGATGAATCTGCTCACGTGTTCATAATCCTGCCTATTAAGCCGAATGTCGTAACGATACGGGACAAGAGCATTCTGGTACAAGACCTCTGCTTGTTCAATCATGGCTTTTAATAGTTCGCGCAGGATGTACCTTGGTTCAATTCTAGGCATTTGGGTCTATTGTTTGGGTGAATTTAATTGTTGCGACATTTGTAACAGAAAGTTGGATGACGTCACCGTTCACTAAAAGAACCCCATTTCTGTCCGCATAGATAGGTACGCCTGTCGTTGCCCGCCATATCGCTACGGGATTCTCGCCTTCTGCAACCAACACAAACCCGCCCTTAGTGGTATCGAATTTAATTTGGGCATGTTTTTTATGAATCACTTTTTGATTGGAAGTATCTTGAAATGCAATATGATTCTGTCTCACTATAATGCCTCTTTCCGTCACCTCCCTTTTCCGCCCAATATTAATAATTTGTGGCTGGTTAAACACAAACGTCTTGCGTCTGCTCACTAACGTACCTACGACAACCTCTAACGTGCATGTGCCAGAGACGACTTGTTGCCCATGCGGTATTTGAGGGCTATTAGACCCAACCGTATCTATATAGAATCCTTTGCTCCGGAACATATTTTGGACAGGTGCTGAGGAAGCCTGCAAATCGGATACAATTTTAAACTCGATTGGAAAATCCATCCATGCCGTTAATCCACTTTCACCCAAACGATATGGTAACCCGATATTATCCCGTCCATGCGTGATGAAGTAATCCTCATAAAGATTTAATGCTTCTGCTGCCCAAACCAAAACATGAATGGCCTTAAACGTTGCCTGATTCGGATTTTTTGCCTCGCGGAGTACGTTTATCAAATCGTCTAAGATTTGATTACGCAATGCCAAAAGGTCATGTTTTTTGGACGGCGGCGGGGGAGTTACGGTCTCTTGTTCGGGTTCCCGTCTGCTACCAAAAAATCTACTGAAAAAGCCCTTCTTTTGCATGGGGGGAACGGATTGCTGCGTTGTAGGCTCGTGTTCTTCTGATCCTATTGGCATATTGGGTGAAATAGGCGGCGTTTCAGGCATGGGCGATGCACCTAAATCTTCTGGGTTATGCACTGCTTCTTCCTGCTTTACGTCTGCGCCAACCTCTGTCGGGGCATTCTGGTCTTCAATTGGTGTTTCCGAAAAAGCCTCGTCTTGCATGTGCTGTTCTGGCGTTATCGCCTCTTCGGTATCCGGAATCCCTGTATCCTCTGCTTCCGGTGGCGCCTGTACGGGTGCATCGGTAGATTGTTCAGGAATATTTGCACCAGCCCCCTGTTCATGGGCTTCATGCTTTTGTTTTTTTGCTCCAAACCAAGCATTTTCTACTTGTTCTTCTATTGCCGACATTTTTTCTACATGGTGTTGTATGTCCGGAGTATAATCTTCAAGAACCGCAATTACCGTATGAATGTCCTGTACCCGATGCAGAACCTCTCGGATATCATACTCATTCATATGTGCATGGTCATGACGATACTGTTTTAGGAGTTCAACTTTGCCTCTAAAGGTTTTATAATTGTGTTGTTTTTGTTTTTTGATTAAAGGGTCTAATCGTGGACCAAAATCACTCTCCCATAAGTTGGTGAGGATATTCAACAGCACCAACACATCTGCTTCGTTCATTGATTGACGATCTTCGCCCGAAGCGTATTTCATTTTTGAAGTCGCTTTTTTAAACCATTGCTGCCCATTCGGATCCTGCCACCAACTTCGGAAAAAGGTTTGAAGCGCATCACGAAGCACAACCAATGCCTCATCTAAAAACTTACGTGTTTCCATACGGATACAAAATGATAATATGGTAGAAAACAATCTTAGTTACCCGGTGGGACAGGCGGTCGTGCCACGCCGGAATTAGCGCCACACCGTCCGGCACCTCTACAAGCCGCAAAGGCTGCACCAGACCCCACAAGCGTCCGAATCATCCATTTACCAACCCCGCAGTATAAACCAGTGCAGACGTTTTGCACCTGAATCGGGCTGCTGTACTGGTCTTCGCCACATTCATTTTTCGCTACAATCCTGAGGGTATATTGACCGGGTTTGGTGTACGTATGCCTAATAAAATTAGATCCAATTTTCGGAGCCTCATCTCCAAAATGCCATTCGAACTGCGGATTGGTTCCCCCAAAATCTGCCCGCATGGTCACTTCCTTTTTTACCTTGATGACGTTAGGTAGGGAGAGCATATTGATCACAGGACTTTCACACGTTCTCTCGGTGAGGACAGGCACTGACGGGAGAGGTACATAATTTTCGACTTTAAACACAAAATCACCATTGTTGAGGTTTTGGTCTAGGAAATCCCCCCATTGGGGGTCTTGGGGATACAAACCAGATGAGGGGTCGTGTGTTAATTGGCTAACTTTGGTTTCTAAATATCCGCTTAATTCAGAAAAAGTCACATATCCGTCCCGCAAATTCGTATCGGCCGCACCTTCCTGAATGGCTTTGATAAAAAAGGTACGCAATGGGCTTTGGTCATTCACCAGTTGCTTATCATTTCCTGCCGTTATATACTGGCGTGCCCTTCCAGACAGTTTAGCTTGGATATAAGACGGTTCACTATTTTCGGTACCTCTAGCAGCAAGTCCTGAAAAGCAGGAATCAAACACAAACAACACATGGAGGGCATTTCGGTTAGTTAGGGTTTTATTTTGGATCGCACTGAGTTCGACCGCTGCTTTTTTGAATGCACGGACAGCCTCAGTGTTTTTCTGGTCAGGAATGTCACCGTCCACCCCTACGAGATACCCCATCTTACGCCCCACCTCTTCTAAGGTATGACCATGTCCGGCAAACCAAATCAATAGACGGGCGTTTTCGACATCGTTTTCCACCAGAAAATTCCCTATTTCATCGTTCAATTCAGATCCGGTCAGATTATTCAGAACCTTAACCTGAAATTTCTGTTTTTCAAAAAACGCTTTAAGTGCAGGCACATCCTGTTCTACACCCGGCAGTTTCCGCTTAGACCCGTTCATCTTGGGATAATCGTTATTGGCAATAATGAGGGCGCGATTCACATATCGGTTTGAAGAAAACAAGGAGGTGTCCTGCGGTGTTGAAGAAACAACGTTGGGCGGGCCGCTTCCTCGCGTGTTCGGCTGTGCCCAAACACTTGCAACCCCTGTGAATAGGATAAAACTGAACTGTAACAGCTTGTAGCGGATCATAACAATTTCTATTTGGACTTCCAAAAGGATGGCAGTACGAATTTGCTAAATGAATGAAGCAGTTATGCCGTTTAAATCATCCGAAGTTAGGCTTACACATTACAAAAAGTGCTCATCACATTCAATACATAAATTGTAAAAACTTAGGCAGCCTGAAAAACGATAGTTTTTTTATCAAAAGCGTTAATATCGCATCCGGATTCGATACCATTTCGAGCGTCTTACCTTTGTGACCAACCTGAGCACCGTTCTTTTGGGCCGGATTCTTAGGCTACCCAGGT
>DDTM01000070.1:0-142 GCA_002344075.1 Bacteroidetes bacterium UBA2364 | reverse complement strand
CAAGGAAACCACTAAACCCTTTAAGACCGATATGTCGTTTGATAAATCCATGAACCAATTGATTACACCAAAACAAATTTACATAGACTTTGGTTCCATGCCTAAGTTTTTACAAAAATTTTTGGTAGTGGAAAACAGTAGT
>DDTM01000060.1 GCA_002344075.1 Bacteroidetes bacterium UBA2364 | reverse complement strand
GGTCAATTTATATCGGTCTTTTCCTTGGTAAGCACTAAATTGCAAGCGATCTTTATGGCTTAAATCGGCACTAACTTTAGCGTTTAAATCATGAAGCGCATAAGAGGGACGGGGTTCATTTGGTGCGCTCTTACTAAAAGTATTTAACCATACATCAAGGTATGAAATCCGCCCGCCAACAAGATAGGATACTTTCTGCTTCAGGATAGGTCCTTCTATCGCCAGATTGCTACTGATAACCCCAATATTTGCCTCTGCTTGGTGGGACTCTAAATTTCCTTCTTTCATGGTCATGTCCAAAACTGAAGACAACCTGCCACCATACCGTGCGGGGAAGCCCCCTTTATAGATTTCAACTTTTTTCAACGTACTAGGATTGAAAACAGACATAAAACCTAATAAATGAAAGGGATTATAGATCGGCACATCATCTAACAAAATCAGATTTTGCTCTGCTCCACCCCCCCGTACATAAAAATTACTGGAGCCTTCCATCCCCCCCTTAATCCCCGGCATAAGTTGCAATACCTTAAATACGTCCGACTCGCCCATCAAAGCAGGGGCTTGCCTGATCTGTACGACGGGGATTTCGATGGCGCTAATTTGTGTACGTTGATCTTCGCTTTTAAGAGCCAAAATCTCAACTTCGGCAACTTTAGGTAAGGGCTTTAGAGAAACGGTTACAGATGAATCACGCTTTCCGCTCACCTGAAGTTTTACAGATGTAAATCCTACAAAGGAGAAAAGAATGGTAAGAGAATCGGAAGGAAGTTTTAGGCTAAAAAAACCTTGCTTATTGGTTGTTGTGCCAATTTTTAAGGCTGGCACCCAAACCGTCGCTCCTATTAAGCGCTCCGCCGACTTGGCTTCTTGAACATAGCCACTAAAAACAAAGCGCTCTTGTTGCCCAAAACAGAAAGGAACTACAAAAAATAAAATGGATACAATGACTTTCATGTTTGCTACAAATTAAGTTTTCATGGATGTTGTATTGCTTAACATCCATGAAAATCATCTTGAATAAACTGTTTTTTGTAGCAATTAGTGCATTAATACCACCATTCAACTTGTTGGCTATTACAAGAAACCGTATCTCCGTTTTTTAGGTTTACAAAATGCTTTGTAAGGATTTGACCAGAAATCTGCGTCCCTGAATAATGCGCAAGTATGAGGCTTTTCATTTTTTATTGATCTATGTCTCTTTCCCTACATCAACTGCATTTCATAACGAATAAAGGGTAAAATGGGAAACAGGTATTTAATCCTAAAAAAGCTTTCGAATGTCCCTTGTTCTCGCACCACCGCAAAAGGATTTTTACGATTATAGGCATTGTATAATCCCAAATAGAGTTGTGCATTTCGGTTTTTGTGTTTACGTTCTAAAATACCCCCAATATCTAAGCGATGGGTGGCGGGTAGTCGAAATTGATTCCAGCCTTCTATGTACTCGACTGGATTTAACGAAACGTGATACCAACCTACTGGCAAGGTAATTGCAATACCCGTTCCATAGACAAAGGTGGCCGCAATTTTCAGTTTTTTATTGAGTTTATAATTGGCCACCACCGAGGCATCGTGAATACGATCATACCGATAAGGAAAGGCCAACCCATCATTTAGCTCGTCAAATTGACGTAATGTGCGCGACCAAGTATAACCAATCCAACCTGTTAATCGGCCTTGGTGTTTTTGTAACATCCATTCTACACCATAGCTTTGCCCTTTGCCCTGTAGGAGCAATGCTTCCCAATTTGTTTTGGTGTCGAACAAGGAGGCACCTTCACGATATGCAATCAGGTTTTGCATAGATTTATAAAACCCTTCTATTTGTATAGAATACTGCCCGTTTTTCCATTTATAACCGGCTCCAATGGAAGTTTGCCATGCCTCTTGGGGGGCTATCTTGTCGGTAGCCGGAACCCATATATCATTGGGCAAACCAACACCAGAATTGGTTAGGAGATGGATATATTGTTGCATAACAGCATATGTGGCATTTATTGTCCATTGTTTCTGAGGCTGCCACGTTGCAGAAAAACGAGGCTGAAAAGATGAGTAATTTTTATTTCTTACCCTAAAAATAGACGCATGACCACCTAAGTTGGCTTTCAATGTAGGTATAATTTGCCATTCATCTTCCATATATATATTAAAAACTGTACCATAAACAGGTTCTGCATTGAATACAGATTGATTCCTTTGGGTTAAAGATTCGGTTCGGCTTTCGCTTTTCTGAGGATCAAAATGATGTAGTACGCCTGCAACACCAAAGCGAAGGTGATGTCTTGCACCTATATTGTGTTGCCAGTCGCTTTTAAGTCCCCAATCTTTAACAGAAGCCTGTAATTCTTGCTCACCTAAACGATGTTTAATCAATTCATTTTGTGGTGAATAATAATCGGATAATTTAAACATGTAGGTTCGAAAACGAAATTGGGTATAGTATGCCAAGAAAGAGCCGAACCATGAAGCGCTTGGAACATAAACCCACCGTAGCGTACCCGTCTGATTTCCCCACCCTAAGGACAAATCTTCTTTCCCTTTCTCTGTATAACCTTTCTCACCAACAACCTCTCCATTGCCATGAGAGTACAATAAATCGTCACCGCCATAATAACTAAGAAATATACGATTTTGGGGATTTATCAAATAATTAAACTTAGCGTTAGCATCATAAAACCCGTAACCTTGCCTCGCAGCAGTCACTTCTTTTCGGAATAATTGATTAAACGCATTAAGTAATACATCTGCATACGTTTTTCGAGCAGAGACCATAAACGAAGCTTTGTCCTTAATAAGAGGGCCTTCAACCAGTGTTTTCGCATCTAAAATGCCAATGCCAACATTCGCTTTAAACTTTTGTGCATTTCCTTCTTTCATATTGACTTCCAGCACAGATGAAAGCCGGCCTCCGTATCGTGCTGGAAATCCACCTTTGATAAGTTCTGTGTGCTGGATGGCATCAGTATTAAAAATGGAGAAAAAGCCAAATAAGTGGCTTGCATTGTAAACAGGCGCACCATCTAAAAGAATTAGGTTTTGATCGGGGCTTCCGCCACGCACATACATCCCCGAAGTGCCTTCTAAGCCTGTCTTAACCCCCGGCATCAATTGATATGCCTTTAGGATATCGCTTTCCCCCAGTAAAAGGGGCATCTCCTTAATTTGTGAAACAGGTATATTCAATATGCTCAGGTTTTCAGAAGAACTTCCTGTTATTTCAACTTCGTTATGGAAAACCTGAGGTGTTAACGCTATACGGATCACTTCTTTAGGCATATCTTTTATTGTCATCAATGTGTCCCTATAACCAACAAAAGATATTCGGATTTTTACGGGAAACTGAGTAGTAGGCAAAGAAAAATAACCATATTGATTGGTTACTCGGCCTAATTTACTCGTCATATTTTGGATCGTTGCGCCAATAAGGTGCTCACTAGTAGTAGCATCCTGAATATATCCATTAATTGATTGGGCAAAAGTAACCGAATCAAAAATGAAATAAGTTACGACAAGATAAATAAAAAAATTCTTTACTCGCATAAAGATCATAATAGTTAATGAATATATTCTGTATGTGAATTTTGTTATTTATTTAAAATAATATCAAGAGTTCCAAAGTGAGAACTAATGCCTACTGATATTGTGTTTTTTGAATATTTCCATGTTCGAGTTAGTGTCTCATAAAAACTGGTAATTGGGAATGAGCTTAATTCAATATCATTTCCAATATTTTTCCAAGAACCAGAAATAATACCTTTCATATCCGAGTCTTCCTTTGGGTTCGCTGTGCGTGGGATTACGTAAGTTCCTTCGTATGTATAATCTTCATTTAGTTTTAGATTTAACAATGCACCATTTTTTAATAGGTCTTCTCTTAGACTATTGTTAGAAAAATTAAACTGTGTAGCATGATAAGCTCCGCTTATTTTAGAAATATTAAGTTCATCTACGATATAATGTTCTGAATTAGAAAAACTATATCCTGCAAAAATACCTACGCCACCCTGAATATTGCTAAATATACGACTCGATTCTGAAAAAGGACGATCTGCGTTCAGGTCGTATATTCTTTTAGATTCATAATAACGATACAATTCTTTGCTTAGATGGTCTAATTGCACAAAATAACTATAAGCTTCTATTCTATCTGAAGTAAAGTCAATGCTATACGTTTGTCCATCAAATCGGTCATCAGAAAATTTGGCTCTATATTCTAAGTTGTCTAAAATGATGCCGAGTAATTCATTTCCACTTATTGAGGGGTCCTCGGTTTGAATACGATGATATTGATTAAACGATGGCTGTGCATCAGGAGTTGTGGCAGCATGTAATTCATAATAATTATTTGTGCCTGCCGGATCTTTGAATGTTATTTGATAACCCATGTGCTTACCATTGTTCTCCCCGTCCTTAAATACTGTTTTTATAATGGGTATAGGCAGTGGCACTTCGCTAATAGCAGTAATGGGTGGATAGCCGGGCGCGGACACTTTAAGGGTGTATCTTTTACCAACAACTGGTTTAATGCCTTGTGCTGCATAGATATTATTTAATTTATGATTAAGTTTCGCAACCTTATGACTATTTTCCCAAATTTCCACAACTGCATTCTCAACATACTTCCATGTATCAGGGTCTGAATTACCAAAAGCCTGTGTACTATTTACCCATATTTCCCAATCTCTATCCGGTGAAAACGTACAATAAATAGCCAATTTTGGTGTGGGCGCAGGGATTTTTAATTCAATCGTTCCGCCATCACAGCCAAAGGTAAAGAAGAAAAAAAAGCAAAAGACATAAATATTTTTCATTATCGGATTAGTTTATATTGTTTTAAAATGAAAATAAATTCGATGTTATTTAGCAAAATAGTTTTATTTTTAATATTTACATAATTAGGCAAGATTGATCTATTTGATTTCTATGTTTATTATTAATGTTTAAATTATGATTTTAATGTTATTTAATTTAACATTAAAATCATAATTTAAAC
>DDTM01000018.1 GCA_002344075.1 Bacteroidetes bacterium UBA2364 | reverse complement strand
ACAAAAGCCCTAATAATAAGGGGGATAAGAAATCAAAAAATTGTATTTTAAAATATAAATTAACACCAGCATCACCAAAGTTCGATACAATTTGATTGATTGTATCGAACTTGAATTCAGAAAAATCAAGTAACTTTTGACCAGTAAGTTTATCAAACTCGGGAATAAAATATGCCTGAAGCAAGATCATTACTGAAATCCAACTTAACGCAACTGCTATAATTTGCTTTGTGCTTTTGAAATATAATCGCTTCATAACTTGAAAATTACTTATTGTTTAATGTAAATCTTACTGCCTCGTCTGCGATAATTCTATGAACTTTTGCACTTGCCGAAACTGCCCACCAATTCATAAATTCATCAGGATTCAATCCTTTATCCTTATTTGGAATTACTATATTTGTTTTTTCCAAAGGATTCATAAAGTTGATGATGTTCATTGGTAAATAAGCATCTGTGTATTTGATGCCATATTCAGAAGGGTTCATTCCAACTTTCGTAAAAACGGCTGCACCATCAAATTTGAAAAATTTTACCGGTGTGTTTTTGTAACCATCTTCTATTTCTTGAAGTCCATTGTTCAAGTTTTGGCAAAGTTCAGAAGCCTTGGCTTGTTTGTCTGTACCAAAATAGCCTGGACTATAACCCATATCGGGCATAGTACCTACAAAAATATTTTTTGCTCCTGCTTTTACCAAAAGTTCAATGGCTTGCTTGTAATTGTTGGCAGGTGGATATTGTGCCAAATCGGGCTGTCCGTATTCCAAATAATTTCCAATATCGTGTCCGCCTGCCCAAAGTACAAACAAGGTATTGTCGTCAATTTTAGGATTTGAAGAAAGATAAGTTTGCACCTGGGCCAACATTCCCAAAAGTGGTGTTTTATCATCTAACTTTAAGACAGGTTTTAAAGGCTCATTTATGTTGTATAAACCTGTGGTTGCACCGCCCATTGCAAAATTGTTGTCTAATGAAATAGGTAATTCTAGACTTTCTGCAAAATGCTCAACCCACACTTTTCCGTTAGTCCAACGGCTTTCATAAAAGCCAACTTCGGCTGGTGGATATTGATAGTTGGTAAGTTCGCCCCATTTGCCCATATCGTTTAAGCCATCGCCAAAAACGACAATTCCTGAAAAATTTTGTTCCATTTTTCTTGCTTGTTTAACTGTCTCGCAACCGAAAAATATTACAGAAAGAACTGTGAATACCATAAGTTGAATACTGAACTTGCTTATCATTATTTTTGATTTTATAAATTGATATTGCAAATATCGTATATTAGTATTACTTTAGCAAGTAGGTACTTTAAAGTGCTATACTTACCTAAAAGTAACTAATGTTGAAAATCAATAATTTATATGAAACGAAGAATTGAAAATTCTCAAAAATACTTTGATTGCCCACTAACAACTGCAATGAATGTCATTGGCGGGAAATGGAAAGTTGTCATTTTGGGACATCTTTTCACAGGTGAAAAACGTTTTGGCGAACTTAAGAAACTCATCTGTGGCGATATAACACAAAAAATGCTCACCCAACAACTTCGTGAACTAGAAAATGATGGATTAATTCATAGGGAAGTATATAAGGAAGTTCCGCCAAGAGTAGAATACAGCCTAACAGATTTCGGTAAAAGCCTGTCTCCTATTTTGCAAGATTTATGTGTCTGGGGCCAAAGAATCAAAGATGATAAAAGGTTTGGGTAGCTCGGTCATCTATGCTTGCCTACAACATTGCCTTAGCATAGCGTGTTTTATCGGCGCATTTGACGTATCTTTCGCTAACCTCACGATGTTTCCAATGCCGATCAACCTCCAATACATTTTATCGTTTATTGTATTGTGCTTTTCTGCACACTACATCGGAAAGTTGTTTTCGGCTTTTCGGTTGCCCTATATCACCGGTTATTTATTTGCAGGGGCTTTGGTTGGATCTTCGGGATTGGGCCTGTTGCCCCACGAAGCGAATGCGTCCCTGCTCTTTATCAATCAAGCGGCTCTGGGGCTGATTGCGTTTATTGCGGGGAGTGAGCTTTATTTGAGAGAACTCCGGAAACAGGTCAAAACAATCGTCCTGATTTCGGCTGGAATCATCAGCGTGATGCTTTTGGTGGGAAGTCCACTCATCTTTTTTCTGAGTCACTACATTCCTTTTACACAAGGTTTTGATGCTCCTTCAAAATGGGCTGTTGCCTTGTTGGGGGCTACTATTCTATTGGCTTTATCACCTCCATCAACCATTGCTGTCATAAAAGAAGTCCGTGCAAAAGGACCTTTTACACGGACGGCACTGAGTGTTACAGTGGTAATAGATGTGGCCATTGTTTTTTGTTTTGCCCTCAGTGTGAACTTTGTAGAACCGCTGTTGGATGCAAGCAAGAGCATTGATCTTCGGTTTATTTTATTGATTATATTAGATTTAGCGCTTGCTCTGGGTGTTGGATACCTCACCGGATTTGCCTTGAAACAAGTCTTGTTATTCCGGATTCCGAATGCCAGTAAAATGGCACTCATTTTGTTTTTAGGCTATGCGATTTTTTGGATGTCGAAAACCATTAAGGGCTATACCATCGTTCAGGGGCCTTTTCCGATACATATTGAGCCGCTATTGACGGCAATGATCGCTGGGATTTATGTGACCAACTTTACAGTACACCGAGATTTGTTTGAGGAATTGTTGCACGATCTGAGTGTTCCGGTTTATGTGGCGTTTTTCACGCTAACAGGCTTGGTACTCGAAGCATCCTTACTTTGGGCCATGTTGCCTTTTGCAGCCCTTTTGTTTGTTACCCGCGCATTGAGTATTTATATAGGATCGAATCTTGGGGGGCGATTGGCCCATGCGCCAAAGCAGTTTAGCACCATGTCTTGGATGGCATTTATCACACAAGCAGGCATTGCGCTGGGGCTTTCGGCAGAGGCGGCCATGCACTTCCCGAAATTGGGCATTGCTTTCCAAACCCTGATCGTCTCGGTGATTTTGCTGAACGAGATTTTTGGCCCGCTCTTTCTCAAAAATGTGCTCCGGATGGTGGGTGAAGCCAATGAGCCAATGGATGTGAAGGAAAGTCCAAGTCAGCGACGAGCCGTCATTTTGGGGATAGATGGGCAGTCTATTACATTGGCACGTCAGTTGGTACAAAGTGGATGGCAGGTGTTCATGTGCGACGCCGATTCTGTTCGGGTACAATTGGTGTCGGGGAAATCCATTCAAGCCGGAATAGAAGTGCAGCATATGTCTTTTTTGAGCAAACAGGCCATCGAGCGGCTTCTTGCCAAAACCCCAGATGCCTTTGTGATCATGTTAGAGACCGATCGTGAAAACTTGCGGGCTTGTAAATGGGTGCGCGAAGAATCGGATATCCGGCTCATCGTTCGCCTACACTCTGCTTCGGTGGCAGAACAATTCCATGCACTCAATGTATTTGTTTTGGATCAGACCTCAGCCATGGTTAACCTGATCCAACAAGCGGTTGTGGCGCCTCAATCAACTGCCCTTTTGATGCATGAAGATACCCAACGGCAAATCCGACAAATTAAGGTGACCAATAGCAGTGTGGATGATACCTTAGTCCGAGATTTACGCCTTCCGGCAGATGTGCTTCTGCTGGATGTGATCCGCGACGAGGCCGTGATGGTACCCAATGGCTTCACCCGTATCCGCGTGGGAGATGAACTAACCGTCATTGGTCATCCAGAAGATTTAGACGTCGTTACCATGCGGCTGGGGTACTGAGTTCGTTTTGGCGTTTGAACCAACCAAAATTCAGTGTCATAACCGCATTGTCGCAATTTCTTCGTAAAACGTGGCGTGCATTATGTGCGTGCTCCTTTCAGCGCAACCATCAACGAGGCGAGCACCACCGACATACCTGCGAGGGAAAGCAGACTCGGTATTTCGCCCCAAATAAGGAAGGTCAGTAGCGAAGAAAGGACTGGCTCGACCAAGATGACCAATGTGACAAAAGCGGGTGGGAGGTAACGGACGGCATAATTCATCGCACCATGACCTGCAATTTGGGGGCCAAGAGCCATTAGCACACAAATACCCAAGACCGTCCATGAGACAACGAGGTTGCTGTGCAAAAGCAAGGCACACACTAAAACCGTTATTGCAGAAATTAAATACACGGGAAAAACATATCCTAACCACGAAATTCCATTTTGGCGCACTGCCCGCCCGACCATCATATAGCCACTAACCGTGACCATACCCAAAAGTGCCAAGCCATTCCCGAACGTAGCATGAGGGAAATTTTGATTGGTCATGTCTCCGAAAGCGATTAATGTAGCACCTATAAGACCCAATAAAATGCCCACAACCAAACGTTTATGCAGACGTTCTCCGAGTATAAAAAACGATGCAATGGCGATGAAAAGTGGTGAGGTGTTCACCAAAACGGTAGAGCTGGCGACGGTGGTGTAGTATAAGGAACTTATCCATGTGACGAAGTGGAGTCCTAACAAAACGCCGGAAAACCCAATCATACCTTTGTGTGATGAGGGCAACGCTTTGATTTCTGGCCAAACACGGGACGAAAAGGGCAGTAAAAAAAGGGCCGCCAGAACCGTCCGATACGTGGCGACCGTTAATCCACTCGCTTCTCCCGAAATATACCGAATTAATATGGAGCTACTTGCAATACACAATACACCCAATGCCAAAATGGTGTATAAATGCCGGGGTGGTTTCATCGCAAACGATCCATTGATCGTACCAATGACTCGTCTTTACGAATGGCACGTAGCGCCAAGAGTTGGAAAATAAAGCCTAAGAAAGCCCCACCA
Organism: Bacteroidetes bacterium UBA2364; assembly: GCA_002344075.1. Lineage (GTDB taxonomy): Bacteria > Bacteroidota > Rhodothermia > Rhodothermales > UBA2364 > UBA2364. Next base: position 27,268 of record DDTM01000018.1, on the reverse strand, counting down.
ATCCCCCAAAGAATGGCCGGGTTTTGCGTAAATGTCATCCACTGGGCTTGTGGAGTCGTCAGTAAATACACCACTTTTGCACATCCAACGGCCAGAAGCGCCGTAATGGCGGCCATCCGAACGGTACTCATTTGTTGTTTACGATTTTGGAACTGAGCAATACCCCAGATTGCCAAAATCATGGAAACTGCCGCGACGATCATACCACCCCAATAAAACGGTTGGTTGAACGTTAGCGGGAACTGAAACGCTGGAATTAAAGAAAGTAATACAACGGAAAGTATCAGATAGACCGTTTGAATGCGTTGCCACATATAGGAAGAATTTAGGGGTGAGGGGTAGTCATTGAGTGATTATACTTGGGTACGCCAACGTGGTTTGGCAATATTTTTCGCTACTTTCTCGGCGACACGCTTTCCAAACTCGTTGGTAGGGGTGGAGCCGCCCAAATCTGCTGTGCGGAATTCTCCGCGTCGGAAAATCTCAAAAAGGCTTTTGCGGAGGGCATCTGCGGCAAAGTGTTCACCCAAGTGGCGAAGCATCATCTCTGCCGAACGGATCAACGCCGTAGGATTTGCTTTGTTTTGTCCGGCAATATCGGGTGCAGAGCCATGTACCGACTCGAAAACGGCATACTCTCTGCCAATGTTTGCTCCGGGTACAATGCCGAGTCCTCCAACCAGTCCAGCCGCAAGATCACTTAAGATATCGCCAAACAAATTGGTCGTGACAATACAGTCGTATCGTTCTGGATTGGTTACCATCTGCATACACATATTGTCCACGATTACTTCTTCAAAGCGGATTTCTGGGTATTCTTTTGCAATCTCGCGCCCTAACTCCAAAAACAGTCCCGAAGTTTTTTTCAGAATATTGGCTTTATGAACCAATGAAACCTTGCCACGTTCATTGAATTTGGCATATTCAAATGCATACCGGATGATTCTTTCGGATCCTTTTTTGGTAACTCGTGCAATGGCTTCGGCCACGCCCGTCTCTGCATCATATTTTTCTTCTCCAATGTACAGTCCTTCCGTATTCTCACGGAAAAGTACCATATCCACATGTTGGAAAGCGGTTTTGATGCCCGGTAAGCTATAACTGGGCCGAACGTTTGCATAGAGGTCTAAGGCTTGGCGCAACGATACGTTTACACTTTTAAAGCCACCGCCAACAGGGGTGGTAATAGGGCCTTTTAGTGCTACCTTATGGGTCTTGATGCTATTGATCACTTTTTCGGGCAAGGGTTCGCCCCCTGCTTCTATGGAACGCATGCCAGCTTCTTCTTCCAATACCCAAGTAATGGGGACGCCAGTTGCGGCTAAAACGTCTAAAGCGGCTTCAGTGATTTCAGGACCAATACCATCACCGGGAATGAGGACTACTTTGTGTGCCATCAGGGATAAAGAGTAATAAATGAAATAAAAGCAGGGGAAGAGTTGTGCAATATAACCGCTTAGGCCACGTGATTTTGGCAAATATCAGTGAAAGCGGTTAGGGAATAAAAAAGGCCCCGTAAAGGAGCCTTCAAACATTAAATCCCTGAGGCGCCTAACGATAGGATTGAGCAAAATTAGAAGCTTTGTCCCAATTCCTTAGGGCTTCGGCTAATGTTAGGTCTAACTTATGAAAAACTTGCACGGACGCATCCAAATCCCAAAGACGACGGGCAAGTAAAGCCTTAATACGCACCTCAACCACCTCTCGGTTCTCTAACTGTTCTTTTTTAGTAAAGGTCTTACGTTTTTCATCAGCCGTATTTAGGGTGACAGATTTATTGTTTTCAATAAACTTAAAGCCTTTTTTATTGGTAGTATAGCTCCAGAATTCATTCAACATGGCATCCGTAATCCGGAAGTTTGTAATGAAATCATTCTTCTTAGAGGTCCATTGGGTTCTGAATTCCGGATGTTGGTTCAGCCAGTGTCCTGTAAAATCGTCTTCCACGCTATTCCGAATGAGGGCAATAACAAGGGGTTTGGGCATCCCCAGCGAGTCAGGAAGGATAATATCTGGTAAAATACCTCCGCCGCCCAGAACCGTGCGTCCGTTAGTGGTTTTGTATTTAAGAGAATCTGGCGCCTGAGAAATCAGATCCTCTTTTCGTAGAACACCCTTGTTCTTCCGTTCGATGTCTAATTTGGATTTATAGTAGGCTTCTTGGTCTCCATCGGCGTAGGGTGTTTGAATGAGTCGTCCTGAAGGAGTGAAATACCGAGAAATGGTCATTTGCATAACCGATCCATCCAATAATTCAAACTGGCGCTGCACCAATCCTTTTCCAAATGTCCGCTCACCCACTACAAGGGCGCGGTCGTGATCTTGAAGCGCCCCTGCAACAATCTCGCTGGCAGAAGCCGATCCGGAGTTAACCAAGACAATGACGGGCATTTTTTCAAAGCTACCCCGAGAAGTCGAGCGGTATTGCTCATTAAAGGACTGGATACGACTCTTGGTATAGACAATCATTTTATTTGCAGGGAGTAATTCATCCACAATTCGGACGGCCATTTCCATGTAACCTCCTCGGTTGTTACGTAAATCCAGCACGAGGCGCTCCATCCCTAAACCACGTAATTGATTCATTGCTTCCGCCACTTCCTGATAAGAAGTGCGAGCGAAGCGCTCAAGGTTGATATACCCAGTCTTATCGTCTATCATGTGCTTAGCTGTGACCGTATAAAACGGTATGGTATCGCGGGTGATGTCAAATGTTAAGGGTGTATCCACGCCATTTCGACGGATTTTGAGCGTCACCTTCGTCCCTTTGGGACCTTTAAGATGGGCTTGCACGTCTTCATTTTTCCAGCCTTTGGTTTCTTTGTCATCCACCATCATGATGAAGTCACCTGCCTTTAGACCAGCTTTTTCGGAAGGTCCATCCGAAATCACTTGTTGTACCATCAAGGTTTCATCCACGAAGTCAAAGAAAATACCAATGCCCTCAAAGGACGCATCAAATTCTTCGCGGACGCGCTTCATGCGTTTGGCATCAATATATACGGAATGGGGATCTAAACCCTTCAGCATCCCTTCGATTGCATTTTCGGCAAGTTTGCCCGAATCCACATCATCCACATATTGCTGGTTGATTAGTGAAAATGCTTGATCCAGTTTTTGCAGACTTTGGACCACATCGTCTCCGGAAAAGACTTTTTGAATACCCATTCCAAAGAAAAAGCCTGCAATGAGGATACCGGCTCCGATGTAAGAAAATTTTTTGGTTAAGCGCATATGGATTTTCAAAGTGAAAAATGGTTATGTAGATATTGTTTTGTGCCTGAATACAAGCCGAAAATAGTGCTTCAGTTTAGACGTTCTTTCATCTGTAAAGTAACAGCCTTTACCGGAATGGTGTCCATTCTTTAGAGACTGACCGGTTAAAAAGCGTGATGGAGGCCGCATTCTGGAACCACTTGAGCATGGTGCGGGCATATCCAATAGCCCGATACCGTCGTGGGTCTTCGTAAAGCGTCCACTGCCAAAGAAAACGGATGCCTGCTTTGTTTTGTTGTCTGGCGTGGTGTGCAATCCGCTTAAATAAATCAAAATCTTCTCCGGCAACCAAGTCTGTCCTATAACCACCCAGTAGCCTGAATGTTCGGGCGGCAATGGCGTGGCACTCGCCGCGTCCCATACCTAATCCGATTCTATTCAGAAACCAGAAATAGGCATTACAACTGCCCAAGACCAAATGATCTTTCCAATTGGCTTCTTCCGGATGGACCGTTACTCGGCAGGTTGCGGCTCCTTCTATGCCTGCAGCTTCGGTTAATTCCCGCAAGAATGGTTCCATCCGTACAGGGAAACGGACATCTGCATTAAAAAAGATCAAGACATCACCTTGTGCTACTGCTGCACCTGCATTGCGGCCTTCAGAAATCGTTTGTGGGCGAGCATCGGTGTGTTCAACCACTTTGTCGGCATATTTCCGAGCAATTTCGACGGTCTTGTCGGTAGAGCCGCCGTCAGAAACGATAACTTCGAGGCCCAAACGTCGTCTCATTTCCGGTGGGAAAGAGTGGAGTAAATTTTTTAAAATTTTCTCCTCGTTTAGGGTAGGAATAATGATACTGGTTTGTGGCAAGACACGAAAGGTCGCCAAAACCTCTTCCAGCGTCTCTGGTACGACGTGCAAGGTTTCGTACATCATTTTGGTAAAGATTGATGAACGGAATGGAGAAAAGACGTTATCTGGCTTGTCGTCTTTCCCCTAAAGAACAAAATTGTTCAGGAATTACGGAAAAGAAAAGGACTTGTTCTGTGGTGCAGGGCAAGTTTTTCTTAATTTGTTGCTGGTTCAAACAGTTGGCTTTAGATTGTTTGGCCCAGCCAGTAATTCATCTGAGCAAAGATTAAACAAAGAAGATACACAATTTACCAAATAATTGTTGCTTCCTCACAAACTGTTTGTCATGACGAATAAACAAATTGCCAAGTCTTTACAGGAAGTGGCGGATCTGTTGGAACTTACGGGGGGGAATCCGTTTCGGGCGAGGGCTTTTGCGAATGCAGCCCGTCTTTTACAACGGTTGCCAGAGCAGGTAAAAGACTTAGCGACGGCGGGCGCATTGACAGGGGTGCAGGGTATTGGTAGTGGACTCGCCAAAGACATTGAAGTTTTATTGGATACCGGATCGTTGCCGCAGCGGGCGGAATTGGTGGCTAAACTCCCTCCCGGCTTGCCTGAATTGCTTCAAATAAAAGGACTTGGCGTTAAAAAGGTTCGGAGTTTATGGCAATCATTGGGCATTACTTCTGTTGGCGAATTGGCAGTTGCGGCACGGGAAAATCGGTTGGTAAATGCAGAGGGATTTGGTAAAAAATCGCAGGAACAACTCTTGGAAAGTACCCTGCGCTTAGAGTCTTACCGTGCCCAACGGCGGTATGCTACGGTTTATCGTATGTTGATGCCCTTGTTGGACGCACTTGAACAACAATCTGGCATCGAAGTGTGTGTGATGACCGGAGATTTTCGCCGAAAAATGCCAACAATCTCGGAACTTGCGGTATTAATTCAGGCAACCTCGGAGGCTGTAATTGCTCCTGCATTTGAGGCTATCGGGATTCCGGTGCGGCAAACAAATCCACATACATGGCGGTTTAACCTCGAAGATGGTTTTGAGGTGGAGGTGGTATGGATTCCAGAGGCCGCTTTTGGTACTGAATGCCTCGTGAGAACGGGGCCGCAACGTTTTGTTGAAGCAATGATACAAAAAATGGGTGGGCTTCCAGAGGTAGAAGTGGAAGAGAAGTTATTCCAAAGGGCTGGATTGGCTTTTGTATCTCCGGAGTTGCGCGATTTGGCATCCGCTTTGTCTTGGGCTGAAACAAATACGTTGCCCAAACTCATAGAAGTTAGCGACCTTCGAGGAACCTTACACAACCATTCTACCTATAGTGATGGTGCGCATTCTTTGGAAAAAATGGCCGAAACTGCGCGGCATTTAGGCTTGGAATACTATGGCGCGTGTGACCATAGCCGTTCTTTGGCAGTGGCCAATGGAATGAGCATAGAACGGGTTATGGAACAACAGCGTGAAATTGCCGATCGAAATGCCGCATATGCAGCAAAGGGAACGAACTTCCGCATTTTTTCGGGAATCGAAAGTGATATTTTGAACGATGGTTCGTTAGATTACCCCGACGAGGTGTTGACTTCTTTTGACTTGGTGGTGGCGAGTATCCATAATGGCTTTAATATGACAGAGGCCGTAGCCACACAGCGGCTGATTACCGCGATCGAAAATCCTTATACCACCATACTGGGGCATCCTACCGGACGCTTGTTGTTGGCCAGAGAAGGATATCCGGTGCATCATCATAAAATAATTGATGCCTGTGCCGCCAATGGTGTCGCCATCGAGCTAAATGCAAATCCTTATCGCTTGGATTTGGACTGGGCGTGGATACCTTATGCCTTGGAAAAAGGGGTTTTCATCGCCATTAACCCCGATGCGCATTCGATAGAAGGGCTGCAAGATGTGTTCTGGGGTATTGAAGTAGCTCGAAAAGCCGGGCTGACTACCGATCTATGTCTGAACGCGATGGATCGGTTTGCTTTCGAGCACTGGCTCCGCCTTAAAAATCAATAAAGATTTCTATAATTCTGATCAAACCAAGTTAACTGTGTTGTTTTATAGGTTCAGAAATATTATTGCCTTATCGCTGCTCATAGCCATTGCTGGTCTCTTTATACTGGGGATCTCCTTTTGGTTTTCGTATGGATTTAGAACCGACTACAGCGCTCAGGTCAAAATTACCAACTTACGGGGTAATGTCTCGGTTGAATGGCGAAAAGACCGTATTCCGGTCATTCGGGCTTCCTCTGAAAACGATGGCTTGGCAGGTCTTGGCTATAGCCATGCGTTGCGCCATGCGTTACCGATGTCTGTGTGGAGACAAGTGGCCCTTGGTGAATTGGGGCAATGGTTTCCCGGAGATTCTACGGCGATCATAGACCGTGTATCCAAAACTTTGGGCATTGGAAGGTTGGCTTATGCGGCTTACCGACAATTAAAACCAGAAGAAAAAAATCGTTTGATTGCCTATTCTAATGGAGTTAATGCTGTTTTAGAACATCCAAACGAACAGGTCAATGACGATTTATTGCTTTCGGGGCTTAAGCCTAAGCGCTGGGAGCCGTGGCACAGTTTGGCCGTAGAGCATTTGTTGGCTTGGATTGGCACTGAACCGTATAAAAAAACTCCGGCGGATACACTACAGCCGATTTTTGAAAAATTTATGGCCGAGCAGAAGGTTGTGAAGCAATTTCTGCGGTTGCATGGTTTTGAGTATGGTTTGGCTTGGGTAACTCGTCAAAGCCGAGATACCTACTTTTTCCATCGCCATGTATATGGGGCGAGTGCGTGGCCTTTGATTCAAGAAGCTATTCTCGAATGGGGTATCGGGCAAAACCAAGTAGTGAGTGTGCCCGGAACCCTGTTATTTCCTTCTGGGCGTAATGAACGGTTGTCTTGGTATTTCCTTCTAACCAGTCCTTTTTCAGCAGAGCGCCTACCCGCCGGAGCAGATAGCCTCGTTGCGCCGGAAAATCGGGTGGTCAGGGATATGGAAGGTAATGAATCTTTGATTACCATCAGGAGTAATGGGAATTCTTTCTTCTTGCCAGAGTCCTTTAAAAAGAAATACAAAAAATTGGTTCGGGATACCTTGCTGGTTGAGCGAGATACTACCGTTGGTTTTGTCTGGAAGTTGAATTGGCCTGGATTCCGCTCACTAAGTGATCAAAGTGCCTTTAGGAACTTGTTGATGGGTGATACTACAGGGGTGAACTTCCACTTATTCAAGGGAAATGGCCTTCTATTAACCCAAGACGGGAGATGGTCGGTACGTGGGAACCCATTGGTTCGAGAAGAATTGCCGGGTGGCTTGTTAATTTCAGATACCCCTTGGGCCAGTCATTCCGCGACTCGTCTTCGGCAGGTTCTCTCCAGTGGGCTATTGCCTGAGCAATTCTTAGGAAAATTTCAGGATACCTATAGCCCATTTGTTCGTCCGGCTGTGAAGGGTCTTTTGGGTATGATGGAAAAACGGAAAGATCTGACCTATGCAGCGAAGGATGCCCTTACGTACCTTCGTAATTGGAAGTTTGATTTTAGCAACGAAAGCATTGCAGCCTCCGTCTTTGATGCATGGATGGCTGAATATTACAGGGGATGGTCCTTTATACCTAAACCAGACTCGACAATGTTTGCGGGTGCAGATTCGGCTAAAACGGCAGAAAATAGCTCGAAACTTAAAAAAACCCTGATTAAGGTGGTCAGTCGTTTTAAGGACAAGGAAAGCTCACCCCGCGATTTTAGCTCCTTCCAATGGGGGCTTACTCAGGCAGGGGTGGTATATTATCCAATCTGGTCGGCTCAATTTATTCCTTTGTCCAGACACAACCTCGCACAAACCCGTTTTGCATCTGTTCGGGTGGCACATTCTGGTCATCCAACCACCCTTCAGTGGCGTGCAACCCGAATGCTGACCGATTTACCATCTCCTTCGGTTTGGGAGGGTTGGTTTGCGAATCGAAGTTCAGAATCATGGATGATCCAAAGGGCCAACCTGATTCACGAAGAAATGCTCTCGCGGTATAGTATCCCTGATCGTCAGCAATACATTGAATTGGATTCGCGCCGAGACGTCGAAGTGATTGGTAAAACACTCTTGATATCAGCAGAATAAATATATACATACCATGCAAAATGTCTATTTTGGTATTGATGCGGGGGGCACCAAAACCGTCCTTTGGGGGGCAACGCCAGATAAAAAGCGTGACTTTACGATCTCGGATGCCGGAATTAATCTTTATCGGATTTCCAAAGAACGAGCGAAAGAAATTCTCCTTTCGTTGGTTACCCGCGCAATCGAGGCATTCCCTGATCTTCGGGTTGGGGGAATTTGTGCCGGAGCAGCCGGAGCAGGGACTTCGGATATGCCCAATGCCCTCACCCCTGTTCTCGAACGGGAGGTTTCGGAAGCACTTGGTTTACCCTTTCGATTGCTAAACGATGCCAATATTGCCCTTGAAGGTGCATTAGAGGGGGAAAGTGGCTTGCTCACAATTGTAGGGACGGGTTCAAATGTGCTTGGCAAAACCCGCGAAGGCCGTTTGGTAAACACAGGTGCATGGGGGTATCTGATTGGAGATGAAGGGAGTGGTATGGCTATCGGGTTGGCCGGTCTTAAGGCTGTGGCACATGCAATGGATGAGCAAGAGCACCCGTTGTTGAGGCAGTTGTTTGCAGAACGGCTTCAAATGTCGAATCGTGCCACGTTGCTGGATTATGTCTATCGCAGCCAGCGCCCTATTCAGCATATTGCTCCATTGGTGCTTGAGGCCGCCGAAATGGGAGATGCGCCTGCTGTGGACATTATTTACCAACAAGCCAATGGAATTGTTGCGCACATTTACCGACTGGCACACCGCTACAATACACAATTAGAGCATCAGGTCTCATTTATTGGAGGACTATATAATAATGAGTTTTATCGAAATCAATTGCATGAAATCTTAGCTGCAAAACTAGTCTCTTGGGCCATTATTCCTGCTAAACACACCCCAGTTGAAGGGGCTTGGCATATTGCTATGAAAGAATTTGAATAGAAAAGGCAGGCTTATCATTGGGGTGTTTCAAAATATCAATACTCATGCTATGCACTTATATTACATAGCCTACAAAAGAGGTGCCGTCTGTCTGGCTTGGGACGTTTTGAAATGCACCAGATGAGCCTTATACCGAAGTAGAGATACACAATAAAAGCCCCGTAGGGGCGATATCGCAATAACTGTCATCGAACCCCCATGTCTTGTTTAGTATTCTCGAATCATTTCTGGCAACGGCTTTGTACGGATTTTGTATCTTAACACAATTGACCCAATCCAAAACTTAACTCAAAATGGCCGAGAAGAAGAAGTGGAACGATAAAGACGCCACGCCGCTGATGCGGCAATACTGGAAGATTAAAGAACGGAATCCCAATGCCATCTTGTTGTATCGGATGGGTGATTTCTACGAAACGTTTGATGAAGATGCGCGGATTGCCAGCGGTGTTCTGGGTATTACCCTCACCAAAAGGGCCAATGGCAAAGCGTCGGAGATAGATTTAGCAGGGTTTCCTTATAAGGCATTAGACCAATATTTGCCCAAACTGGTGGCTGCGGGTCATCGTGTCGCTATTTGTGAACAATTGGAAGACCCTAAATTGGCTAAAGTGGTGGTAAAGCGAGACGTTACTGAAGTGGTGACACCGGGTGTGGCGTTCAGTGATCGGCTACTTGATCCTAAAAGATCTCATTATTTGGCAGCAGTACATTGGGGCCAAGATCGGGCAAACCGGGGGTGGGTGGGCTTCTCGTTTGTAGATGCCACAACGGGTGAGTTTGCGACTGCCGAGGTCCCAGAGTCGCAGTTGCACGAATTATTACAAACGATTTCTCCTGCCGAATTGCTGTATGATAAACGGGCGAAAGCACTGTTGCAAACGTTGCCTAAATTATCCTTTACCGCCACTCCCATGGAGGACTGGGCGTTTGGTGCTGATTTTGCCCATGAGGTATTGCTTCGGCACTTTAAAACACACTCGTTGAAAGGTTTTGGTATCGAAAATATGCCATTGGGGGTCATTGCCGCCGGGGTGGTACTGCATTATCTGAACGAAACCCAAAAAGGAAAATTACCACACATCCGCCGATTGATTCGCTTTTCAAATGAAGACTATATCTCGCTGGATCCTCAAACCAAACGAAATCTTGAGTTGGTTGCTTCGATGCAGGATGGAGGGCGTGATGGCTCGTTGATTCAGATATTAGACCATACCCAAACTCCGCCAGGAGGCCGGCTGTTGAGGAAGTGGTTGGTGCGTCCATTGCGAAATATTGAGAACATTGGTAAACGACTGGATGCCGTAGGAGAATTGGTCGAAAACCACTCCTTGCGACAATATATTCGAGACGAACTGGCACAAGTTGGGGACTTGGAGCGGATTATTGCTAAAATCAGTACAGCACGTGCCACGCCGCGAGAATTGGTGTACCTCAAATTGACCTTGAGGCAAATTCCATCACTCAAAACCCTTTTAAGAACAGCCAAAACCACTTCTTTGCGTGGCTTAGGAGACCATCTGTTATTGTGTGCCGAGGTTGTAGATCGCTTAGACGATGCACTGATGGAAGATGCACCAGCATCTATCACCGAGGGGGGGATGTTTCGAACTGGTTTTCATTCAGAACTGGATGAATTGCGGCGGATTGCCACCTCTGGCAAAGATTGGCTTTCCGAGATGCGTCAAAAAGAAATCGAAAGAACCGGAATCCCCTCGCTTAAAGTCAGCTTTAACAATGTTTTTGGATATTATATCGAGATCACCAATGCGCATAAAGATAAAGTTCCAGCAGATTATATTCGTAAACAAACCCTCGTCAATGCCGAGCGGTATATCACACCTGCACTGAAGGAGTATGAGGAAAAAATCCTGACTGCCGAGGAAAAAATCAGTGGTTTGGAGCAAGTACTTTTTAATGAATTGCGCTTGGCCATTGCCGAAGAAACCGAATCTATCCAGAAAAATGCCCAGTTATTGGCGATGTTGGATTGTTTTGCCTCGCTGGCTGAGGTGGCTGCGAGGTATGGATACACCAGACCGAAGGTCCATGACGGAGAGAAATTAGACATTGTGGAGGGCCGACATCCAGTTGTGGAGCGAACCTTGCCGCCAGGTGAACCATTTATCCCAAACTCCGTTCGACTATCGAGCGGGGAAGCACAAATGTTGATGATAACCGGACCCAATATGGCTGGTAAAAGTGTGATTTTAAGACAAACCGCCCTGATCGTCTTGCTTGCACAGGTGGGTAGTTTTGTTCCGGCCAGCCATGCATCGGTTGGAGTTGTAGATAAAATATTTACCCGTGTGGGAGCTTCTGATAACCTTGCGGCAGGAGAGAGCACCTTCTTGGTGGAAATGAATGAAACAGCGAATATTTTGAATAATGCTTCGCCTAAGTCATTGATCTTATTGGATGAAGTAGGACGTGGAACAAGTACATTCGATGGTATGTCTATTGCTTGGGCCATTGCCGAGTATATTCATGATAACCCGGCTATTGCTGCAAGAACACTTTTTGCAACCCATTACCACGAACTAAATGCACTTGCGGATCGCTGTGAACGGATTCGGAATGCACGGGTACAGGTACAGGAACACAATGGGCGGGTTATTTTTCTCCGAAAACTTGTGCCGGGTGGGGCCGATTCTAGCTACGGTATTGAGGTTGCTCGTATGGCAGGATTGCCCATGCCCGTTATTGATAGGGCGAAGGAGATTTTACAGAGCTTAGAAGCCCAACGATTGGAGGTGACAGAATTGGCCGAGAGGTCTTTCGGGGATGTGAGACTACAAACAATTAATCGTTCATCGCAGATTGATGATTATTTAGATGGACCTTTGTCCAATCCTCCGTCTGAAGAGCCTCTTACTGTGGCCAACCAAGTTCCCGTTTCCAATCTTGACCGCGCTGAGCCTACCGTTGAGCCAAGCAGCGAAACCAGGACCATAGGCCCCAAACTTCAACACGTTCGAGCAAGTCAGGTACCAGTCTCCAGTTTTTCTCAAATGAGTCTTTTCTCGGATGCCGACCCTGTTGCCTCTGAAATTAAGGAACTACTCTTAGAAATTGACCTGAACCGCCTCACGCCGATCGAGGCGATGATGCAACTTTCCTTTTTGCAGCGAAAGGCAAAAGAGGGATAAACTTCTTTTTACAGAAATAGAAAAAACCCCGATAATCATCTCTGACTGCCGGGGCTTTTCGTTGTGCCCTCGGCTGGACTCAAACCAGCGACCTAGCGTTTAGGAAACGCTTGCTCTATTCACCTGAGCTACGAGGGCAAAAAAAAGAAGATAACCGAAATCGTTACCGAAACGCAATCTTTTGACACGAAGATAGAAAAGGCTTTGTTCTGAATTAACATTTGCAGTACCTTTCGTTTTTCTTCACATATTAAATAAACAGGTTATGGCAGAAAATGTAAACCACAACCGGAAGGCGGTTTGGGCTTGGTATTTCTATGATTTTGGAAACTCGGCCTTTACAACCCTGATCGTTACCTTTATTTATGCCACGTATTATGCCAAGGTAATGGCTGCTTCCGAGTTAGATGGAACTTGGTTATGGTCCATTGGGGTTTCTTTTACCGCCGTAACGGTAGCATTGTTGTCGCCGCTACTTGGCGCCGCAGCAGATCGGACGAATAAGCGCAAGGCGTTTCTACTTGTTGCTACTCTTATCTGTGTTCTGGCCTCCTTTATGTTATATTTTCAAAAACCATACGAATGGCAACACGAACACGGCTTGCCACATGCAGCCTTTACCGCGCTATTTTGGTTTATTGTGGGCAATATCGCCTTCGAGTTAGGATGCTCCTTTTACAATTCTTTTTTACCAGACATCGCACCAGCCGAAAAAATTGGCCGGATTTCTGGGCTTGGTTGGGGGTTTGGATACGTAGGAGGGTTATTGTGCATGATACTGGCATTGGTGGGTTTCATTCAACCAGAAGCACCTTGGTTCGGTTTTAGTACAGAAGCTTCCGAACATATCCGTGCCACCAATCTATTGGTAGGGGTATGGATGCTCCTCTTTTGTATCCCCATTTTCATTTGGGTAAAAGAGCCTGGAAAGTATAGAACCAACACCAAAGATGTAAATTTGATTGCCGAATCGTATCAACGCATTAAGGAGACGGCAGGCGAAATCAAAAAGTACCGTCAATTGGTTCGTTTTCTAATTGCCAATCTGTTTTATAACGATGCTTTGGTCACTATTTTTTCGATGGGTGCCGTTTATGCAACGGTTGTGCTACACTTCAGCACCGAAGAAATTATGGTCTTTGGGATTGTTTTGAATGTGATGGCAGGTATTGGGGCAGCCTTATTTGGATTCTTAGATGATAAACTGGGAGGTAAAAAAACCATTTCCTATAGTATCTGGGGCTTACTGATTGCGGTCACTTTGGCCACTGTTGCACCAGATAAAACTACCTTTTGGATTGCTGGAATTTTGGTGGGAATATTTGCAGGACCCAATCAGTCGGCAAGCCGCTCTTTAATGGGACGCTTTGTACCACCAGAAAAAGAAAGTGAATTCTATGGCTTTTTTGCTTTTTCCGGTAAGGCTACTTCGTTCTTGGGGCCATTCCTATTTGGAAATGTGACCATTTTGGTTGAACAACTCTTTGCTGGGAAAGCACCTTTTGCACCGCAACGTGCTGGTATTGCGGTTCTTATTGTACTTTTTGCCTTGGGCTGGATACTCTTGCGTCGTGTGGACGAAGAAGAGGGCATGGCATTGGCAAAAATCCCAGATGAAACGCTCAAAAAGAATATGTAAAACAGTTGTGACACTGTGACAATACGTTGGCATATCTCCAAATTTATCATAGATCAACATCAAGATAAAATTTATAGGAGGTCCCGATGTCAACCTTACACCCTTTATCTGCACATTTTGTATCTAATCCTGCCCTTCTTGTCGAAGCAGTTTGCCAATATACTTTTCCTGCACCTGCTGGCGAGGTATTGTCTGAGGATGTTTTTTGGATACTAAGAAAACATCTCAAGCCACAGACAGTTCTTCGACGGCTGGCTTCTTGGCGGACAGATACGCCATTTGCATTAAGCCAATTGTCTTCTCATTACCAAAATATAGGTCTGCTTATTGGGCCTGAACCAATGGATGATCAGGCGATTCAGGTCATCGCAGACGATTATGGGCTTGATGCGTTGATATTTGCTGATGAACAAGCCGTTTACGAACAACCAGACGCCTTTGTCGCTTTTGTAGCAGGAAAATTCCCCAATTTATTCAGCGAGCGGGGAAGAATTAATTTAGGGGCGTGCGATGTATGTTCTACCGAGGCCCATACCAATTGGCGTGTGGCCTCAAAGTCCGGTTTACCGCTTCGTCCGTATGGTGCATATCTAATGACACAAGCTGCCTGATGCCATTGCAAGCGGAAGCGATCCGATAGTATCTTGATTTCTTTTAGTAAAAAAGATGCGATGATGATCACGATAAAAGAAGTTGCCTATTCACTCGAAAATTGGGCACCCCGCGCAGTTGCAGAATCTTATGATAATGTTGGACTTCAGGTTGGGCGGATGAATACGCCAGTATCAGGGGTTTTGGTGGCGTTGGATCTAACCCATGATGTCATTGATGAAGCCCTTGAGGTGGGTGCGAATTTGATTGTTACACATCACCCTAATATTTTTCGCCCGATAAGACATCTTACGGATATGAGCTATGTTCCCGGTTTGGCGCTTCGTCTCGCCGAGTCAAAATTAGCTCATTATGCACTTCACACCAATCTTGATAATGCCCGAAATGGGGTTTCTTTTGCACTTGCGGGTCTGTTAGGTCTTAGAAATGTACAGTTTTTGGATCAGAAGGAAGATGTTTTGCAAGTCCTTGTGGTATATGTCCCAGAAGCCCATGCAGAATCGGTACAGTTGGCAATGGCCTCGGCTGGGGCAGGTCTTATTGGTAATTATGACGCCTGTGCATTCTCTTCTAAAGGAACGGGGTACTTTCGGCCAAGAATGGCTGCCAAGCCTTTTGTGGGAACTGAGGGCAAGCTACATGCAGAACCGGAAATACGAATTGAGTGTCAGGTTGAAAAATGGCGACTTCATGGTGTGCTACATGCTATCCAATCGGCTCATCCCTATGAAGAGGTTGCCTACCACGTTTTCCCTGCATTACAACCTTCTCAGAATTACGGTTTAGGGGCTATTGGTGAACTACAGGAGACCATCACTTTGGATAAATACTTGGAAATTATATGTGAACGACTAAAGACACGTGCCATTAGAGTGGTAGGCAATGCTGAAATGCCGATCAAGAAAGTTGCGGTTTGTGGCGGCTCAGGGGGTAGTTTTATTGCTTTGGCCCAACGCTCAGATGCCGACTTGTACATTACAGGAGATTTAACCTACCATCTTAATTTTGAGGTCCTAGATGATCGGGGCAAGCCGCGTATGGCATTGGCAGATGTGGGGCATTATGAAAGTGAATGGATTACCGAGGAATTGGTTGTGTCTCGATTGATAGCGCTCCAGCCAGATGTACAGGTACACCGAACGCGCCATTCCACCAATCCTACGAGATTATACATCC
This sequence comes from Bacteroidetes bacterium UBA2364, assembly GCA_002344075.1. Taxonomy (GTDB): domain Bacteria; phylum Bacteroidota; class Rhodothermia; order Rhodothermales; family UBA2364; genus UBA2364. The sequence continues at coordinate 11,577 of DDTM01000018.1, read as the reverse complement.
GAAAATATTAATAAAGACATTTGTCTGTCAGTAACCATTGTAGATAACTGCTTCTTTGTGATTGATATGCAGGTTTTTGGTCATTTGACAAAGGCCATTTACCCGGAATGGATGAAGAGGCATTGTATTGGAGGCTCAAGCCTAAAGAAGAGGTGTTTCCATACCTCTTCCAAAAAGGGGCTTTAAAGCCGTGCTCTAAGACATGGGCCACCAGACAACGATCTTTGGTTGCATCGAATGGGCTTTGAATAAGGTTGTGCACAGCTGAATGGGTAGATTGTGGGGTACGTTCTCCAAGCATGAGGTTACTTTTAAGCCGCCAGTATCTGGAGGCATCGAATTTGTTTTCCTTCAAGATAGGGAATTGGTCAGCCCATACACGCACCCCCAAACCGCGCACAAGTTCGAGCTCTGCAAATACATCTTTAGGTTTCCATCGAAGGTTGGGCATGGCTGCATTAAGTCCTCCTAAACCCAGAAAGGGTAATACTTTACTCACGGTTTCTAAAATTCTTTCACCTGTATTCATAGGTTTGTTTACGACCGACTCTCCCAAGTACGGTGCTAAAAAACCATCTGCTTTAATTTGGGAAGACAAGGAGAGGCGGGTATCCGCACGTGATGCAAATGCATACTGCTCTGCATCATAAGGAAGAACGTCCTGAATGCGGCGAAGTAACGGTGTTCTGCGTCCTGCGCCAGGTTCTGTAAATGAAATACCTGCTTTCTGCATGAGCGAGTCTGGAATAGGCTCATTCAATCGGATGTTAAATAATTTGTTTTGCTGTTTAAATCGGACCAAAGGATACCGTACACCCGCTTTGCCCATGAGAACACGGCCCTCTATATCAAGGGTTACGGGAACCTGTACATCCAAAAGCCAAGTTTCAAATTTTTGCCGATAGGTGGCCTCATAATCTTTCACTACACCATCCGTCGTCAACTGATATGGACGTGCATAAATTTCAGTTAGTACATAGTCATTTAGGTCAACAGTCAGGTTTCCGGAAAATGATGCTACCTCGGATTGTGCGGGAGTGAAAAATATTTCTGCCTGTTCGCCTTGATGGGTGGTCGTTTTTTTACCAAGGCGGAATTTGTATAAGGTTAAGGCACGCGGGTGAGTGGGTCCGGGTAGGTAACGGCCTTGTACCAAAACCAAATCGTTGTAGAAATTGATCATCGGCTCGCGGTCTGCAAAGCGGAAAGATTCTTCGGTTTGTGGGATGTTTCGATACGCACGGACCCACTCTTTGAATTCGGAACCACCATACCCATAGACATCCGCATTAGATTCTTTGATTTGGACGAGTTCTTGGCCAGCCCAAAGAGAAAAACGGGCATACATTTCTGCCTGATAGGTTGCCCACGATTCATAAAACTGGCTTTTTCGGGCAATCACGTTGCGCATAATGCCTACTGCAGGGTCCTCGCCTGAAATCTCCACTTCTAAAGGCACACTGACTGGACGGAGCTGGACGATAATTGGTTGTGAAGGAAGCCTTGGGAAAATGAGTTTTGCAGATTCATAGCCCACATACCGGATCACTAATGTAAAGGGGATGCGATTCACCTGAATGAAGAAACGTCCGTTTTCGTCGGTCTTGAGGCCGCTAAATTGGCCCTCGATCAAGACGGAAGCGGCATTTAAGGGCTTGCGTGTTTCTGCGTCTATGACCCTTCCCGAAAAATTTTGTGCACTGGAAATGCCGACAGGGAAGAAAAACAAAAAAAGTATTAGAAGTCGGACATTTTGATGAAACATCATTAGGCGCGTTGTTTTTCGTAGAAGATACCAAAGTCCACAACGTGAACCGAAGTAAATTTGTTGTACTTTTATATTTTATCATTTATCATTTATCATTTATCAAAAATATACGATCATGTTTACGCCTGAACTGGGTATCCGAATCGGCACTCTGGTCTCTGGAGCCAATCATCCGGTGTCTTATATCCGTCAAATACTACCGCATGGCTTTGAAAGTTTTGAACTTACCTGGTGGCGAACGCTGGGAGACACAGACCTGACGCAACTGGCAACGGAGCTACGGGAACTTTTATCGGGAACCGGAGCAGTGATTAGTTCACTTGGCATTTATGGCAATCCGTTGGAGGAAGGGCCGGAAGATGAGGAGACCCGCGTTGGCTGGGAACAGCTTATCCGCCATGCTCATCTATTTGGAACAGATGTCGTTTGTGGATTTACGGGACGCATGCGCAACCAACCTATTGAGGCGTCTTTACCAAAATTCAACCAGGTTTTTTCGCCACTTGCAAACTTAGCGGAGGATTTTGGTGTCCGCCTGGCATTTGAAAATTGTGCAATGGATGGTACTTGGCATACTGGGGATTGGAATATTGCACATCATCCCGAGCATTGGGAGCGTATGTTCAATGCGGTAAAAAATGAAAACTTGGGATTAGAGTGGGAGCCTTGCCATCAGATGATTGCGCTTTTAGATCCAGTTCCGCAAATCCGGCAATGGTCGAACCGGATTTTCCATGTACACGGCAAGTGTGCCACCATCCGGAAGGACGTTCTCGCAACTCATGGTATTCATGGCACCGTACCTTTTGCATTTCATAGAACACCAGGTTTTGGGGATTGTAACTGGCATGATGTGATTACAGAACTTCGGCTGGGGGGCTTTGAAGGAAGTATAGACATCGAAGGTTGGCACGACCCTGTGTATAAAGATATGCTCGAAATGACAGGGCAAGTTCGTAGTTTGAACTACCTCAAGACGTGCCGAGGGGGGGACTATATCAGCAATCCGCTCTAAGAAACATTGGGCAGTTTTAGTGGAACACAACAAAAAACATTCATTGGGCACTAAATTCAAGGGATTATTTCGTTATCTTCACCAATAAGCCCCTTGAATGTCCGCAAAACCAAACGCTTACATGTCTGGGTCTGCTCCAGTAATTGGGATTACCACTTCTTTTCTGTCTGATGAGCAACAAGTGGCAAGGGTATATATTCAGGCCGTTGCTGAGGCAGGTGGTTTGCCGTGGATTGTTCCCATCTTAGAAGACGAGAATTTAATTCAAGCATTAACAGCCAGACTGGATGGCTTGGTCATTACTGGAGGGCCAGCAATAAGCGATGGATTGGTAGGCAGATTACCGGAGGATTTATCCGAAACACATCCTGCCCGACGAGAATGGGATAAACGATTTGTACAATATTTTTTAGGAACCGGAAAGCCAATCTTGGGTATTTGTTATGGGATGCAATTGCTGAATATGCTTGGTGGAGGTACTATTTATGCCGATGTCCAAAAACAATTGCCCGGTGCTGGGGTTCATTCCAACCGGCGAGGTGCAGATCGTCATTTATTAACCATTCAATCAGATTCACGTCTTGCACGCGAATTGGGAAAAACTGTCTGTGAAGTAAATACGCGCCATATTCAGGCAATTGCCCGCACTGGTGATGGATACAAGGCGGTGGCGTTTGCACCAGATGGGGTTGTGGAGGCGATAGAACATGTGGAAAAACCCATTTTAGGAGTACAATTCCATCCTGAACGTGCGCCGGATGATACCCGCATCCTATTTGTGAATTTGGTTAATCATTCTCGCCTTCAGGCAATGGAGCGGATGAACTGTAATAAGCTTGATACCTTATGATGCACGAACAACAACCAACGCCGCAACAAACGGCCACTACTCAAGTGTCTGATAAAAAATCGGATAGATGGGTGAGCATAAAACAATGGTGGGCAATAAAACAGCATATTGCTGGCCCTGCATTGGTGGGAGTAGGCATTTTTTTATTCACCTGCCTACTTTTAGACGGAAATGCTATGGCCGACTATGCGGTCCGAGACCCATTGGCCGAAAAACTAAGAGGGTTGTCTCCAGATTCGGTGACCGCACTTTATACATCTATGCCGCGTCGCCCGTTTAATTTAAAAGACCTGAATAATCATCCGGATCAGGCGTTTCCGGGCTTGTTTCCAGGCGAGGATCCCGCAGATAAAAATCGAATGGTTTCCAATTTTGCGGCCATTGGAAGTGAGACTTACCAGAAGTTTTCGAGCCTCCTGAATATTTTTGCAACACGCCAGGGCGAGGACGATAATTTCACCATCCGAATTATGGATAAAAACGACAATACCATCGAGGTGGTAACGCTGGATAGCCTAAAACAGGTGTATGCCGATCGCGGCTGGATGGTTTGGGACGAAGTAGATCGGGAACGTGAAAAAATAGGTCGAAAAATCAAAGAACGGTATCGCACAAAAGGATATGCGGCCACAGATATTCAAACCCGTTGGGGGCGAAAAAATCAGGTTCTTGAAGCACGTCGGAGAGAAGAAAACCTGATTACCTACGAACTTCGTTTGGCCCAGCGGCTGGGACTTAGTACGCTCGTAACGGAAATTGGGACGGTCGAAACGTTTAATCAAGACTGGCTTGTTTCCAGTGTAGGGGCGAGAGGGCGCTATCAGTTTATGCCCAGTTTATTACGCACATTCGATATCGAGCAATACGACATCAAAAATATTCAAGGCGGCTTGCTGAAAGTACGTGAAGAGCGGCATCCACTGCTGACGATGGAAGCTTCTGCGACACTGGTCAGGGCCTATTCCAATGCGGTTGGCCACGAAATTCCCGGGGTTTCCGCTTATCATACCGGGCCAGGCAACATCTTTAGGGTGTACCAATTTTATTTACAGAACCGCACCGAGCGAATGCCTACCAATTCCGTTGCTCAGGCATTTATTTGGGGATTGACCACTGGATTTCCAATTGTAAGCCGGAATTCCTCCTTTAAAACGTATTCGCAAGGCTATGTCCCTTCACTGTATGGCTCTATGCGTGCAGTTGAAAAACTACGTATAGAGCCTTCCAAAACGCTTCGGGCGGATTTGGTGCAGGTATCCGACGGCACAACCATCACCCTCGCTGATTTGCTGACCGTTTTAGAAAACCATGGTGGAAAACAAATGAACTGGGGGTATGGTACACCCAATAATACGTTGTATCAAAGGTTTCGGGAACTAAATCCTCATTTTGGTTTGCCGGACTATGCCTCGGACGATGTGCCGCAGAGTGGTAATCTGGTATTGCGTAAGTATGCATCGAATGGAGACCGGATCCGCTTTTTCCTGCCATCGGGGGCAGCAGATATTTTGGAGCGCATAGACCCGACTATTCTTGATGAGCGCGTAACATTTCGGTTCGATCATACCACGTTTTTGGACCCTGCCAAAACAGGCGAGAAAACAGAACTGGATTACGAATATGATAACTTGGTTTCTGCTATTGGTCGTTTTGGATTCACACAAGAAAACAAGGATAAGTTGGGAGTGATTGCCAATGGATTGATTCAGGCGGCATTAAATACCCCCACCCCTTTCCGTAGGTCACAAGCCAGAATAGTACGGATTCACCGAGACACGTGGAATTCCGCCGAATGGAAAAACCTTGCGAATGCCGTTAGTGCTGCTGGCATTACGGGGGTACAAAACAATCGAAATGGGAATTTTAACTTTTAGTTAAATGGTTTTTCTATAAAATAAAAAGGGGCGAAACCTTATAGCAGGTCAGCCCTTTTTTATGACAATCAACGTTCCTAACGCTCAAAGTGAAGCCTTCGAAATGGTTATGTCTGGCGTGTTCTCGAAAAGAAAAGCCATCGGAAGCGTTTTATATACAGTTGGATCGTAGGAACGGGTTTTGGCAAAAACCAATGTGGCTTTGCGGTCATGAACCCACCACCAGTTGGCAGATTGTTCACGAGCAGTCCGCATGGCTTTTTGAACTACTTGTTCATCGGTCATACCTTCGCTCCGAAACGATTCGACAAGTATGGGGAGGGGCCTGGTGGCATATGTATCGAGCACGAAAGCACCGATACTACATGAAAGAAGCCAGACCATGAGTGCGGAGGACAAGCGCAGGCGCATAAGGATCGTTTGGTTTAACATCGCAGTTGTCCACCACTACAGCACAAAGTATGCCAGATCGCTCCAAAGAAGAAAACGAGCAGGCATTACAAAAAAATGCTCTTAGAAAGAACAGTCGTGAGGGCTGTGGTGTGGGTATTTACCCTTTAAATGCCTGAGAACTGAAGATGGTTTAATGATTAGAAGATTAAGATTCTCAAATTGAAACAAATGTTCGGTATAATGATACTCACTTTTCATTAATGCATCCAAAACCATATGATACAACCAGAAAAATTAACCGAGATACAGGAAAAGTTTAATAAAGTATCGGAACAGTTGGCCGATCCGGCGGTTGCGACCAATGTTGCCCTAATGGCACAATTGGGAAAAGAGCATCGAGAATTAGAGGCATTGGTTCAGATTATTGAAAGGTATCACGGCCTAAAAGACAGTATTGATGAGCTAAAAGACATGATCCGAGCAGATGAGGATGAGGAATTGACCCAATTGGCGCGTTTTGAATTGTCTGCCGCCGAGGAACAGCTACCAAAGATTGAAGAAGAGCTAAGCTATCAATTAATTCCGCAGGATCCAGAAGATTCTAAAAACTGTATTGTGGAAATTCGGGCAGGTACTGGTGGAGACGAAGCATCGCTTTTTGCAGGAGATTTGTTTCGTATGTACACTCGTTTTGCTGAAAAAAAAGGTTGGAAAGTGGAATTGATTGATGAAAATTCAGGTACGATGGGTGGGTTTAAGGAGGTGGTTTTTGGACTTGAAGGGGTAGATGCGTTTGGGATGATGCGTTTCGAGAGTGGTGTACACCGTGTACAACGGGTTCCTGCCACAGAGTCGAGTGGGCGAATTCATACGTCTGCTGCTACGGTTGCTGTTTTACCAGAGGCGGAAGAGGTGGATGTTCAGATTAACGAAGAAGAATTACGGATTGATACCATGAGGGCCAGTGGGGCTGGGGGACAACACGTTAACCGTACCGAATCGGCCATCCGTATTACGCACCTGCCAACAGGTCTGGTTGTTACTTGTCAGGATGAAAAAAGTCAGCACAAAAATAAAGACAAAGCAATGAAGGTTTTACGGTCTCGGTTATTTGACCTCGAATTGGCCAAACGGAACGCAGAACGTACTGAACATCGTAGGAGTTTGGTGGGTACGGGGGATCGTTCCGACAAGATTCGTACCTACAATTGGCCTCAAGCCCGTGTAACCGACCACCGATTGGAGGGAGCTGCCAAGAATTATGCCCTACAGACCATTGTGGATGGAAATATCGAGGGCATAATCCAAGCCTTACGGATGGCGGATTATGCTGAGCGATTGGCGCAATTTTAGGTGTACGTCATCCTTTGTACAAATCCCGTTCATCTGGCTGGTTTCGGATCAACGCCAATATGGCATGATGTGGGATAATGAGATAGGTTTTGCCGTCTAAACTGAGTTCGATGGCATCCTTTCGCAAAAAATAGGCATAATCTCCCATTTTTGCTTGCAGCGATAGGTATCTGACCTCACTTTTTTCGTGCATCCAGGCGTCTTCATCGGAATATTCCGGATTTGGAATTGCATACCCAGGTCCAACGGCCACCACCCGACCGCCTCTGAGACGTTCTTTTTCCTTAACCGACGCAGGAAGCAATAAGCCTGAAGAGGTTTCTGATGATTCCTCCTCTGGCTCAATGAGTACCCGGTCTCCTACCATTATCAAACTGCCTTTAGATCCAGAGACAAACATTTTGTGTAGGGTTTATCAGCCACAAATGGTGTGTGCAATTTTTTTATATCGTTTCATTACCGCTTTTTGACTACGGCTTTCACTAAAACGCGCTGCATTTTCTCGCCAATGGTGCAACATTCCTGGATATTCAGGTAGAACCTGAAGAAGTGCATCCACTTCGTCCATTTGCTCCCATGTATATACGGGGCCAGCCAAATTTTCGTTCAGTTCCTTGAACAGTTCTGTACGTTCATCCGAAACCCCCAGAATTGGTACTTGCCTATAGAGAGCGGTGTGGTATAGGGTGGGCAGAAAAATATCCTCCGACATGGTTTTTTGGGGAATCACAAAAAGGTCTGTGTTGGCCCAAGTTTCTGCTGTAATGCCAGTTAAAGGGTAGTCAGTTACCGTAAAGCGAGGATCTTTTTCTGCATGTACCCAATTGTGGAGCAGTGCGGCTTTCTCTCCTGTAGTCAGGATATTGAGCCTGAAATCTGCCGTTGAAGGACGAAGGCGTTTGCAAAACCGCAATACGTCTTGCTTTTCATCCCATTCTCCTGCAATCAAAAGGCGGACGGTTTTTTGCATAGCTGTTCGTACAACACCTCTCGTCTCGATGGGTAAGGATGAGGGAATCCAGGGATGGAGGCGGATAACCGGTTGATTTTTTGTGGTGCAGGCACGATAGCGTTTTATGGCCTCAAAACCACAGGCACTCACTACATCCACTTGATCAATGAGACGTTGTACGGTTTGGGCCTGCATTCTGGCCTTGATGCCTTGCCCTATATTACCGGGAAAAATAATGCGGCCCCCACCCATCGCATGAAGCCAAACAGGGATTCCATATTTCTTCTTCATTCGCAATGCGTAATTGAGAGCTTTCAATTCTGGCCCAATTACCCAAATAAGGTCGAAGGGGCGTGGAGGAGCCTCTGTTTTTTTAAGCGTTGCCGTCAAGCTATGGCCTGCATCTTGTACGAACTGAAACAGGAGCGGTTCTCTAAGGGGTTCAATATCTGTAACGGATAGCCGATTATAAATGGTGGGCGGGGCGTCCTGCTCAACCGAGTCGGATGCTGCAAGAACGGCTACGTCAAACGCATCTTGATGGAAAGAGTGTGCCATGTCGTGACAAAGCTCCGCTACTTCCCCCACATCCGGCGGAATCCGTGGAACAATCATCAGAATGCGGTTTTTTTTGAATTTGGTCACGGGAAAATCAGAAACCTCTTTCCCATATTATTGGGAACAGGTAAATCGTCGTCAAGGTTTAGCAATGTAAGTTACTACACATTCTTGGGTGTTCACCAAAAATAACACTTGAATTATGAGCACAGTAAGAGCCTTTTTTAGACCTGTCCATTTTATCGTTCTTAACGACTTTCCAGAATTCGGCTTTTCGCATGAAGGCTTTTAATCAGTTATGCTTACGAGAGGAGACCAAGTTCTCTAACACGTGTTTTAGGGTGTAAAATCAATTCTTTTGAAGAAAAACTTATTCCAGCATTCCCAAAAGAAACGAGATGTTTTCAATCATAGGATTTTCTGGGAAGGCATACGGTACCTCGCTTTTTTGTACAAACAAAGAAGCCCCCATTTTTGGAGGCTTCTTTATTATCAAAAGCGTTTATCGGGCAGCGAGTCTTCTCTTGGTAGAAATCACCTCAAACGTTTCGATTAGGTCGCCGATCTTGATATCTTGCCCTCCTTCCAAGCCGATACCGCACTCATACCCCGTATTGACCTCGTTGACGGGGTCTTTGAAGCGTCGCAGGGAAGCCATTTTTCCAGACCAGATGACCACACCATCGCGCACAAGGCGAACGGCATCTTTACGCATAATCTTGCCTTCAGTGACCATACAGCCTGCAATAATGCCCACTTTGGGTACTTGGAATACTTCCCGCACCTGGGCAGTGCCCAATGTCTTATCACTTAACTCGGGCGATAACAGGCCCTCAAGGGCATCACGTACATCCTCGATAGCATCGTAGATCACGGAATAAGTCCGGAAGTCAATTTGTTCTTGCTCCAGAACCCTACGGACCTGCGGGGAAGCTGGACGCACCTGGAAACCAATGATAACCGCATCCGATGTTGAAGCCAAGAGGACATCGCTTTCAGTCACCGCCCCAACAGCACTGTGAATGATGCGAACCTGTACTTCTTCCGTTGAAAGTTTTAGGAGCGAATCGGTTAGGGCTTGAACAGATCCGCCTACATCGGCCTTAATGATCAGGTTCAGTTCTTTAAAGTCGCCCAACGCCAAACGTCGTCCAATTTCATCCAAGGTCAGGTGTTTTTTCTGACGCATGCTTTGTTCACGGGCAATTTGTTGACGTTTATTCGCAATTTCCTTTGCCTCGCGTTCGTCATCCAGAACCACAAAGCGGTCTCCTACATCTGGCGGGCCATTAAATCCAACAATCAGTGCGGGCTTGGAAGGGCCTGCAGATTTGATGCGATTCTCTGTTTCGTCGAACATCGCCCGTACTTTTCCGGTAAAGGCGCCCGCAACAAACACATCCCCCACTTTCAGGGTGCCTCGTTGTACCAATACTGTTGCAACAATTCCACGGCCTTTATCAACCCGGCTTTCCACAATCGTCCCATCTGCATTTCTGTTCGGATTGGCTTTTAAGTCCAATAATTCGGCTTCATCTACAATTTGTTGAAGGAGGCCATCAATATTGATTCCTTGTTTGGCAGAAATCTCGCTGTGTTGCACATTCCCGCCGTATGCCTCCACAACCACATTATATTGTGTCAGTTCCTGCATAACGCGCTGCGGATTTGCGCCATCTTTGTCAATTTTATTCACCGCGATAATCAGAGGAACGCCAGCAGCATGTGCATGATTTATGGCCTCGATGGTTTGTGGCATAACCCCGTCATCCGCTGCGACCACCAACACCACAATATCTGTGACTTGTGCACCACGAGCACGCATGGCCGTAAAGGCTTCGTGGCCTGGTGTGTCCAAGAATGAGATCATCTGACCTGTGGGCAGGGTGACCGAATAAGCACCAATGTGCTGGGTGATTCCACCAGCTTCAGATTTTACGACATTTGTCCGGCGGATATAGTCCAACAGAGATGTTTTTCCATGATCTACGTGGCCCATAATCGTGACTACCGGAGCACGAGGCAGTAAGTCCTGTTCTTCATCGTCCTGAAGGGCAATTTCATCGGAAGCGACATCGGTTACAAATTCAATTTCAACCCCAAATTCTTCGGCGATCAACTGAATGGTATCTGCTTCTAACCGTTGGTTGATCGAAACCATCAAGCCAAGTTCCAAACATGTGGAAATAACTTCGGTCACCGATACATCCATCATGTTTGCCAGTTCGTTCGCCGAAACATATTCTACCACGCGCAACCTGCGTTCAGAGGCCTCTTGTGCAGCCAATTCTTGCTCTCGTATTTCAGCGCGTTCTACCCGTTTTTCGCGGCGCCGCAGGCGTGCGCCTTGACGTTCTTTGGTACCTTGGCGTTGCATCCCTGTTTTGGTTTGCAAAATCGCTTCTTTTACCTCTTCTTGGCTTACCACTGGTAATTTAGCCTTTTTCTTTTTGGCTTTTGCAGAAGCATTGGCCGAAGAAGTAGTGTTAGCATGTGTCGTAGATTTTTTAGCACCATCTCCTGTCGTAACAGAGCCACCTGTTACTGGCTTAGCTGGTTTCAACGGTTCATCGGATTTGCCTTTGCGCTTCCGCTTTTTCCGTTTAGTACCAGGTTCCACATCTTGTAGTGTAGCCAGATTGACCCTTCCAAGAACCTTAGGACCTTCAAGAATATAGCGATCAGACTTAATGAGCTTAGGCCCGTCTTGGTCTGCATCCAGATCTTCCACTTCTTTTAGATGGTCAGGTTTTTTTGGTTTGTCTTTTTTCTTTCTGGGAGGAAGATCTATTGCTACAACCTCATTTGTTGCTA
>DDTM01000127.1:15758-23779 GCA_002344075.1 Bacteroidetes bacterium UBA2364 | reverse complement strand
TATCCGTAGCCCCCTCGACGCTCTTTTTACCGAAAAGTACGACAAAAAACGCGAAAAGGGCAGATATAAATAAGTTATCCCAAACTGAAAAAACCAAAAAGAAAGAAATAAATAAATATAAAATGAAAAATATAATAAAGCCAATTCTTTTGCTGGCTTTTGGGGTCATGCTGACAACAATTGCGGCAGCGCAGAACAGCGACGTATCGCTTAAAATCGGCGGCAGTTATTTCATCAACTGCAAGCGGACGATAGCCTTCGGCGAGCAATCGGTGATGAGCGTCAGCGGCGACGACAAGACCGGGAGAAAGGTGAACTTCGACATCTTCTCGCCCAGCGGCACGCTCGACGCCTCCCTCAAGGACGGCAGTTTCAGCGGGGCGAAGGCGAAATTTTACGCCATCAACCGCTTCGACAACGGCTTTACGGTGGTGGACACAAGGAACGACCGCATCGTGCTGAAAATCGTCAGCGTTGAGAACAAAGCCCAAAAAAGGAACGACCTGCACGTTTGGGCGGACTTCTTCCTGCCGAACGGTGAGCGTTTCCAATGCACCCCGGAGGAGTGCAACGTGCCGATGATGCAGATGATGAAGGGAGCCACTTTTTCCAACAACGAAACAGCCATTCAACTAAACTGAACAAACAGAAAAATCAGACAGAAAAATAATAAAAAAATAAAAATAATAATGACGCAGCCCAACGTCATAATGGTTCAAAACCAATGGAGGGACAAAATACTTAAAATCAGACAGGACAGAAAGGACAAACTTCTTTCCGGGGAAGAAGCATGGGCTTTGGCGATGAGAACCGGAGAGAAATACAACAACGACGACATCCCGCCCACGACCGACATTTTGAACGCCCATCTGCAACTCTGCCAGTCGCCCGAACAGTCGAAAATCATACTAAAAAAGTTCCGGGACTTCGGCATCAAGCCGAACACGACTACTTACAACATCCGCATCTCACAGGCAGAATATCAAAACGAAGCAAAGGAAATTTACGATTTGATGCTCCGGGAAGGGCTTCGACCGAACACCTATACCCTGAACGGTTTCATGCCCTTTTGCACGACCGTTGCGGAAGGGAGGGAAATAATAAAAATGATGCACAAGTACAACGTTCAGCCGAACACGCAGACTTACAACGGACTGATTTCTATGGCAAGCGGGACACAAGAAGGACGGATAATTTTGGAGGAAATGGAACAGAAAAACGTTGTGCCAAACGTGGTGACGTACAACTCGCTTATTGCGACGGCAAACGATTACCAGGACAGCGAAAAGATATACAAAGAAATGAAAGATAGCGGTTTTGAGCCTACCCTGAACACGTTGGTCACGTTGCTGAAAAAGGCTGAATCACGCTCGGACGTTGCCAAAGTCGAACAGGAAAGATTGAACCGGAAGTTTCCCGGAACGCTCGTTTGGGAAAAGCAGTACGCCGAGAAAATGAATTTAACTATATGACAGTCAACGAAATAGGTAATGAAATGGGATAACAACGGCTTGCCGTCCATGCGCCCCAAAAGCCAACGCTCAAACCCAACGCAGGGCGCACAGGCGGCAAGCCAACCGTTGTGGGCTATTCTAAAACAAAAACAGCATAAAATGGGACTTAGAAAAGGGAAAACGAAATCTTTGTTAGAGAGTTCTATTGACTGTGCATTATTAGCAGTTGAGATTTACAATAAACCTCGTGCAACTTTCAGAGTAGAAAGTTTTATTGCTCATATGGTAATGGCGTGGACGAGACTTTTGCAAGCACATTTTCACCAAACAATAAGTGAAACTTATTTTTATAAGGAAAAAAATGGACGATATAAAGTAATTGACGGAGAAAAGAAGGCTTGGGAATTAAAAACTTGTATCAAAGAATATGGGTTATTAACTGATGCTGTTAAATCAAATTTAGAGTTCTTTATAAAGTTACGAAATAAAATTGAACACAGAACAATCCACAAAGACGAAATCGGCATAATGATTTTCGGAGAGTGTCAATCGTTATTGTATAATTATGAAAATGAGTTAATTAAATTATTTGGACAAGAGTATGCTATTAATGAAAGTTTGGCTTTTTCCCTGCAATTTTCAAGGTTGAGAACAACAAAGCAACAAGAAGCGAGTAAACAAATTCTATCATCTGAGTACAGAGAAATAATTGATTTCATAAAAAAGTACAGGCAAGGACTGAAAGAAGATATTTTTAATACACAAGAGTTTAGTATTAAACTTATGCAAGTTCCTAAAATTTCTAATACAGGTAGAAACGACTTAGCAATTGAATTTGTAAATTGGAACTCTCTTTCCGAAGAAGACAAAGAAAAATATGAGAAACTTACTACTATAATTAAGGATAGAGTTGTTAAAACAGAAGCCATCAATCCAGGAAAATTGAAGCCAGGAAAAGTTATCAATAAGGTTAATAGTCACTCACCTTTTAAAATCAATCAAGCAGACCATAAAAATATTTTAGCCATATTTAAGATTAGACCTTACAAAGAATTTGTAAACGACCAAGACCCTTTTGAAACTAATACGAAATATTGCCATTATGATGAAGCCCACAACGATTACCTATATCAGGAAGCATGGGTAGATTTTCTAATAGCAAACTTGACAGCGGGTAGACTAAATAAAGAGATATGGAAGAAAAACTACGATGAAAAAAGAACCCTTGATATAAATGATTACGAAATATAAGAACAGCCCACAACATTATGTTTGCGAAAAGACGGGCTAATGTGCGTAATTTAGGCTTTTGTGCTTTCTATAAACTTTGTGCGNNAGTGCTATTTAATCCCGCCCTTCGTAAACATTTTTCCGTTGTGCAACATTTTAAGAAAAAACTGAAACAAAGAATAATGATTGGAAAAACCGAATTTACGACCGTTGACGAATACTTCGAATCCCAACCCGAAAAAGTAAGAAAAGCTTTGTTGGAATTAAGAGAGTGTATTTTAAATGCGGAACCGAATGCAACTGAATTGTTGAACTATAACATTCCTGCGTATGCCTTAGTCGAAAATGGAAGAAGGGAACAACAAATTATGATTGCAGGATATAAAAATCACGTTGGACTTTATCCTCACCCGACAACTATGGAAAAGTTTGACCCGCAATTGACCGAATACAAAAGAGCCAAAGGTTCAGTTCAGTTTCCATTGGACAAACCATTGCCAAAAGAACTGATTGAGCAAATGATTAAATATAGAATTCAACTACTAAAAAAATGAAATTTCAAAAAATCACACCTTACTTATGGTTTAACAACCAAGCGAAAGAAGCTGTAGAATTTTACTGCTCAATTTTTGCCAACTCAAAAATCACATCAGACGGTGGAACAGTAATCGAATTTGAACTTGACGGAATAAACTTTATCGCACTAAATGGCGGACCTCAATTCAAATTTAACGAAGCGGTTTCATTTTATGTTCTCTGTGATGACCAAAATGAAGTTGACCGACTGTGGAACGAATTAACCTCTAACGGAGGAAGTGAAGGAAATTGCAGTTGGTGCAAAGACAAGTATGGTGTTTCTTGGCAAATAGTGCCGGAAAGATTTATAGAAATGATGAAGGCTGGAACGCCCGAACAAAAACATCGAGTAATTGGAGCGATGATGAAGATGAGTAAGATGATTATTCAGGATTTCGAAAAAGCATTTAAAGGATAGAAAACGTTGCACAACATCACCTACACGCAAGCAGGGGTTTCGTGCTCCGCAGACAGTTTTGTGGTAGCCGAAAGTTTTGTGTTCCACATAAACATTAGTGGTGAAAAGCCCGCCCATCGCAAATCTGCAAACCGTTAGGAAACATGCTGAAAAGCCAGCCGCACATTCAAGCACATTTGGTTTTTGCCGACACGCAAAGCCCAAACAAAAAACCAAAAGAGCTTGAAATAAGCGAAGCGATTCACGAACACCAATAAAAATTGAAAAATTTGTGAGTAATTTTTGACAACGCTAGACAGAAACAAAATATTAACATTGACAAAAGATAAAAACGATAAATGAAAAATTTTAAAGAGAAAGCAGACCTGATTTGGAAAGTGGCAGACCTATTAAGAGGCGACTATAAACAGTCTGACTATGGAAAGGTAATACTTCCAATGACTGTGCTAAGACGACTGGACTGTGTACTCGAACCGACCAAACAGAAAGTACTGGACTACCTGCCTAAAGTAGATTCGCTAAAAGAAAGTGCAAAGGATATTGCTCTCAATAAGATTGCAGGTTTCAACTTCCACAACAGAAGCCAATTCAACTTTGACAAGCTGATTGCCGACTCTGATAATGTGGCAATAAATCTCAGGAACTACATCAACGGATTTTCCACGAGTGCAAGGGAAATCATTGAGTACTTCAATTTTGACGACCAGATTGACCGCCTGGACGATCCGAAAACGGATATTCTTTTCAGAGTTGTCAAAGCATTTCAAGAGATTGACTTGACTGACATGGATTCCATGGAAATGGGTTACACGTTTGAAGAACTTATCAGAAAATTTGCAGAACAATCCAATGAAACGGCAGGGGAACACTTTACGCCAAGAGAGGTCATTCGCTTGATGGTAAACGTGCTGTTCATTGAAGACAAAGACATCCTTACCAAAGACGGCATTGTAAAAACGCTGTATGACCCAGCTTGCGGAACGGGCGGTATGCTTTCCGTGGGCGAACAGTATGTAAAAGAACTCAACCCTAAAGCAGAACTCAAAGTGTTCGGACAGGAAATTAATCCTGAATCGTATGCCATCTGTAAATCGGATATGTTGATTAAAGGGCAAAACCCAAGCAACATCAAGTTTGGTAACACTTTCACAGTGGACGGACTGGAAGAAGAGAAGTTTGATTACATGCTTTCCAATCCGCCTTTTGGTGTGGACTGGAAAAAAGCCGAAAAAATCATCAAAGCCGAAGCAGACAACAAAGGTATGAGCGGACGTTTTGGTGCGGGTTTGCCTAGAATCAATGATGGCTCTTTACTTTTCTTGCAACACATGATTTCCAAAATGAAACCTGCCTCGTCGGCAGACAGGTCGGGAGGCACGCGTATTGGTATTGTATTTAATGGCTCGCCCTTGTTTACCGGTGCTGCTGAAAGCGGAGAAAGCAATATCAGAAGATGGATTATCGAAAATGACTGGCTGGAAGCCGTGATTGCCCTACCCGACCAGCTCTTTTACAACACGGGCATCAGCACTTACATCTGGATTGTGACCAATAACAAAAGTGCAGAGCGAAGGGGCAAAGTGCAATTGATAAACGCCACAGGTACGGGTGCTAATGCAGGGACGTTGCATGCAACGTCCCTGCAAAAGGAAAACCGCTTTTGGCAAAAAATGGACAGAAGCCTGGGCAACAAACGCAAGAAAATTGCCGAAAACGGAAATGAAAAAGGCATTGGCTTCATTACCCAACTCTACGGCAATTTTGAAGAAAACGAGTTTTGCCAAATTTTGCCCAACGAGTTCTTTGGCTATTGGAGAATTACGGTTGAACAGCCACTAAAAGTAAAGACGGAGCATGCTCCATCTCCACAAGTGGTAAAAAGCAAAGGACAACCCAAGCCCGATACTTCTTTACGTGATTATGAAAACATCCCCTTTCTTGTAAAGACGCAGCATGCTGCGTCTCCTTTCCGCAAACAAACCATCGAAGAATACTTTGATGCCGAAGTAAAGCCCCACCTACCCGACCTGCCCGCCCCATTGCCGGAATCTGGTGATTATTGTGCGTATGTTTTGAAGTGTAGTGATGGATCATTCTACAAAGGGCAAACAAACGATATTCATAGAAGGCTTAAGGAACACGAAAAAGGAGAAGTAAGTTGGACAGCAAAGAATTTGCCTGTTGAACTTGTTCATTGGGAAGTTTTTGACACAAGAGAAGAAGCGGTAAAAAGAGAAGATTATTTAAAATCTGGCAGAGGACGCGAATGGTTTAAAAAACAATTTGATTTAGGAAAGGTAAAGTCCATGGAACGGCAGGCGGGAGCATGGATAGACCACAGCAAAACCAAAATTGGCTACGAAATCAACTTTACCAAGTATTTCTATGAGTTCAAGCCACTGAGACCCTTGGCAGACATCAAAGCCGATATTTTGGCTTTGGAAGAAAAAACTTTAGAATTGGAGAAAAATGTCTTGAACCATGATTTATAAGGATTTAATGATTGCTTGATTATGAAACATGAAGATTTAACACATAAAATCATCGGTTGTGCTATGGAAGTGTATAAACACTTGGGCAATGGGTTTCAGGAAGTGGTTTATCAAAGGGCCTTATCCATTGAATTAAACCTAAATAGTATCAACCATGAAAGAGAAAAGGAAATGCCGTTGCAATACAAAGGCTTTGATATAGGTACCCGCAGAGTGGATTTTTTTGTGCAAGAAAAAATTATGGTGGAGATAAAAGCCATTATCAATTTGGAAGATGTTCATTTAGCCCAAGCCATGAACTATTTAGAAGCTTATAAAATGGAAATAGGTTTGCTTTTGAATTTTGGAGCCAAAAGTCTTCAATTTAAGAGAGTACATAACAATAAAGTCTTGAACCTAAATCAAAAATCAAGTAATCAAGACCATCAATCGAATCAAGGTTCAGACAAATGAGAAAATACGATTCCTACAAAGATTCTGGTATTGAATGGATTGGGGAAATCCCGAGCCATTGGAAAAAGTTACGTTTAGCTTTCAACGGTAAATTTTTCAAAGGGAAAGGTGTTTCTAAGGGTGATTTATCGATTGATGGCATCCCTGTATTGCTCTATGGTGACATATATACCAAATACGAATTAAAAACTGCAAGATTAGAAAGACACATCCCAATTGAAATTGCTCAAAATTCATTTCCAATCGAAAAAGGAGATCTTCTTTTTGCTGCTTCGGGTGAAACTCCTGACGAAATAGGTAAATGCATTTGTTATTTGGGAGAAGGTGAAGCTTATGCAAGT
This sequence comes from Bacteroidetes bacterium UBA2364, assembly GCA_002344075.1. Taxonomy (GTDB): domain Bacteria; phylum Bacteroidota; class Rhodothermia; order Rhodothermales; family UBA2364; genus UBA2364. The sequence continues at coordinate 16,815 of DDTM01000127.1, read as the reverse complement.
GGCGATGTGATTGTATTTAGGCAAAAGCAAAACGATAGTATTTTTTTGTCATACTTATTCAATTCGTATAAAGTAAATGAGCAAAAAGCTAAGTTATCAAAAGGAGAAATAGTTGTTCATATTTATTCAGGTCAACTCAGGGATATTCGTTTTCCGTTACCACCACCCCAAGAACAAACCGCCATTGCCGCCTACCTTGACCGCAAAACAGCCGAGATAGACGAACTGATAGCCGATAAAAAACGCCTGCTCGAACTCTACGAAGAAGAAAAAACCGCCATCATCAACCAAGCCGTTACCAAAGGCCTGCCTGCCGAAGCAGCTGCGCAGGCAGGCATCAACCCTGATGTGCCTATGAAAGATTCAGGGATTGAATGGTTGGGGGACATTCCGGAGCATTGGGAGGTGAAGAGAATTGATCGTATTGCTAATATTGTTAGAGGTAACACGGGGTTTAAAAAAGATGAATTGCTTGATGCTGGCGAATACGTAGCATTACAGTACGGTAAAACCTACAAAGTTAATGAAGTAAATGATTCCTTTAGTTTTTATATAAATAGTGAATTCTATAAATCAAACCAAATCGTACAATTTGGAGACGTTATTCTTATATCAACGTCTGAAACCTTAGAGGATTTAGGTCATTCGTGTTTTTATGCTCGGCAAGATTTAGGACTGTTGGGAGGAGAACAGATATTATTAAGACCGATTGTTTCTTCTGTTTTAGGCAAGTACTTGTTCTATTCTTCGAAGGTATTTTGTGTTCAGCTAAGAAAATTCGCAAGAGGTATAAAGGTTTTTAGATTTAATACCGATAATCTAAAAGAAATGTACACAGTTGTTCCACCCCTCGAAGAACAACAATCCATCGTCCGCCACATCGAAACCGAATGTGCCCGCATAGATGCCAAAAAAACCAAAACCGAAAAACTGATTGAATTATTGACCGAATACCGCACGGCATTGATCAGCGAGGTGGTAACGGGGAAAATCAGGGTAACGTGAAAACAGGGTATCGTACCGTAAAAACGTTGCGTTGTTGTTGTTGTTGTTGTTG
>DDTM01000127.1:11313-15613 GCA_002344075.1 Bacteroidetes bacterium UBA2364 | reverse complement strand
TGTTGTAGAGACGTTGCATGCAACGTCTCTACAACAACAACGCAACAACCGCAATTACAATGAAACATGGGCAAATACAAAAATAAATACCGCATCGCCTCAGCCCGTGCCCAATGGTGGGATTACGGCTGGAATGGTGCGTATTTCATCACCATCTGTACCCAAAACCGGGAACATTTTTTCGGGGAAATCAATGATGGGAAAATGGTACTGTCGTCCGTGGGGGTGATTGCCGATATTCTATGGCACGAAATCCCCAATCATTCAAAATTTGTGGAATTGGGGGATTTTGTGGTGATGCCCAATCATATTCACGGGATATTGATATTGGATAAACCGGATGGGGGGAATAATAACGTTCAATCGGTTGCCGATTCCGGTTCAGGAAACGATAACGATAACGATAACGATAACGTGGTAGAGACGTTGCATGCAACGTCTCTACAATTGCAACAATTGCAACAATCGCAACAATCGCAACAACCAAAATTTAATGAAAAAATGGCGGCAATTTCCCCAAAATCAAATTCCATTTCTACCATTATACGTTCCTACAAATCTGCCGTAACCAAACACGCCAACCGATTGGGGTTGGAAAATGGTTGGCAAACCCGTTTTCATGACCATATCATCCGCGACGATGCGGAATATCAACGCATTTCGGATTACATCGTAAACAATCCTGCCAATTGGCAAGAAGATAAATTTTATACAGTATGAGCATCACCACTGAAAATACATTTGAAACGGCCTTGGTGCAGTCCTTAACCGAGCAAGGTGGTTACACCGAAGGCAATGCACCAGACTACAGCCCTGAATTGGGTATGTTCAAATATGAGGTGATTAAATTTTTGCAAGAATCACAACCCAAACGTTGGGAAAAAATTTCTGCTATTCATGGTGCAGATGCTGACAATCGGGTTATTCAGCGATTGTACAAAGAATTGGACTTGCGGGGCAGTTTAGATGTGCTGCGCAATGGATTTGTGGATTATGGAGTCCGTTTTCAAATGGCATTTTTTCAACCTGCTTCGGGATTAAATCCTGATGCGGTTGATTTATACAATAAGAACAATCTTAAAGTTTATCGCCAAATCTATTACAGCACCAAAAACAAAAATTCGGTTGATGTTTTACTCTCGCTGAATGGTATTCCAGTTGCTACTTTAGAACTCAAAAACCAGTTTACAGGGCAGAATGTGGGCAATGCCTTAAAGCAATACAGCACCACAAGAGACAATCGGGAAATCCTTTTTGCTTTCAAGAAAAGATGTTTGGTGCACTTTGCCGTTGATCAGGACGAAGTGTTTATGACCACCAAGTTGGACGGCAGCAAAACCTATTGGCTACCCTTCAACAAAGGAGCCAACAATGGTAAAGGCAATCCGCAAAATCCTGATGGCTACCGAACCGCTTATTTATGGGAGAACATTTTGCAAAAAGACAGTTGGATGGAAATCATTCAGCGTTTTGTGCATTTGCAAACCGAAGAAATTGAGGTTGAAGGCAAAATCTACAAGAAAGAAAAACTAATTTTTCCAAGATACCATCAATTAGATGCAGTAAGAAGCATTGGCGATAATGTTTTACAAGTTGGAATTGGCAAAAACTATCTGATACAACATTCCGCAGGTTCAGGTAAAAGTAATTCCATTGCTTGGTTGGCTTATCGCTTATCAAGTTTGCATAACGCAATAGACGAGCGAATTTTTGATTCTGTAATAGTAGTAACGGATAGAAAAGTACTTGACCAACAATTGCAAAACACCATTTATCAATTTGAGCATAAAACAGGCGTAGTTCAAAAAATAGACAAAGACAGTTCTCAATTGGCTTCTGCATTGGGTTATGGCACCAACATCATCATTACCACTTTACAGAAATTCCCTTTTGTAGTGGACAAAGTGGGAGAATTGCCCGAAAGAAAATATGCGGTCATCATAGATGAAGCTCACAGTTCACAAGGTGGAGAAGCAAGTAAAAAACTCAAAGAAGTGTTGGCTTCTGCAAAGACGCAACATGCTGCGTCTCTTGAAGATGCTCTTAAGGAAAATGAAGATAATGACTACACAGGAGACGATTTTGTAAGAGAACAAATTGAGAGGTCGGCAGCAGCAAGAGGACAACAACCCAATATTTCATTTTTTGCATTTACAGCAACACCAAAATATAAAACATTACAAGTTTTTGGAGATAAAGATTCGGAAGGCAAACCAAAACCTTTCCATTTATATTCCATGCGACAAGCCATTGAGGAAGGTTTCATTTTGGACGTATTACAAAGCTACACCACCTATGAACTCTACTTTAAACTGACCAAAGCAATTGAAGATGACCCAAATCTGAATAAGAAAAAGGCGGCTAAAGCCATTGGTAAGTTTGTTTCATTGCATCCTCACAATTTGGCTCAGAAAACGGAAATAATTATTGAGCATTTCCGAAATATTGTTTCCAAGAAAATCGGAGGCAAGGCAAAAGCAATGCTGGTTTGTGGTTCAAGATTGCATGCTAAACGCTATTATGAAGAAGTTGGAAAATATATTAAGACCAAAGGTTATCAAAACGAAATCAAAATTTTAGTTGCGTTTTCAGGAAAAGTAATTGATGACAATGCACTTGATGGCGTTTCAGAACCTGAAATGACAGGTTACAGCGAAAAAGAGTTGCCAACTATATTTGATAGAGATGAATATAAAATCTTGATTGTTGCTGATAAGTACCAAACTGGATTTGACCAACCTTTACTTCATACCATGTATGTAGATAAAAAGCTTTCAGGTGTTAAAGCAGTGCAAACACTTTCTCGTCTCAATAGAATGCATCAAGGCAAGGAAGATACTTTTATTTTGGATTTTGCTAATGACAGACAAACCATTTTAGATTCGTTTCAGCCCTACTACGAAATAACTTCTGTAACCGAAGAGACCGACATTAACCATTTGTATGACTTGAAAGCAAGGTTAGATGAATTTCAAGTGTATTGGACTCAAGAAATTGAAGCCTTTGCTAATGTTTATTTTGACCCAAAGACAAAGTTGAACAACCCTAAGCATCAAAAACACTTGTACGCTTTCACAGACCCAGCGGTTGATAGATTTAAGGCTATTGAAGAAGAAGAAAAACAAGACGAGTTCAAAAAGGGCTTACGGACATGGACAAACTTATATGCGTTTCTTTCTCAAATAATGCCTTTTATTGATTCTGAATTTGAAAAATTTTATGCTTATGCTAAACTACTTCAAACCAGACTTCCAAAACGAGAACTATCTGAATCATTGCATTTAGATGATGAAGTGGCTTTGGAATATTACCGTTTACAAAAGATAAAAGAAGGTTCAATCGAATTACAAAAAGGTGAAGAAGGCGAACTAAGTGGAACAACTGAAGCGGGTCTCAAACGTGCCAAAGACGAAGAAGCTTTACTTTCTGAAATCATCAACGTTCTCAATGACCGTTTTGGGACAGAATTTGAAGAAGCAGACAAACTTTTCTTTGACCAAATAGAAGCCGAATTAATGGATGATGAAACCTTGCAGACACAAGCAAGAGTAAATAAAATTGACACATTTAAATTCGCTTTCAACGACAAGTTTATTGACAAACTCATTGGTCGCATGGACCAGAACCAAGAAATATTTGAAAAAATACTTGAAGACAAAATGTTTGGTGACTTAGTGAAAGAATTAATGATGAGAAAAATATATAGAAAACTAAACGAATAATGCCAACGCTCAAACCAAGCTTGGCGGCAGCGTGTGTCTGTCCAACCGCACGACCAAAACGACCGACAAACAAGCGGACGAAAAAGAAGCACGATTGCCTAACATGCGTTTGGCGTCATGCGCGGTGAAGTGTTTAAATTCAAGTTCAGTTTTTCAATTGGAGTTTTGTGGTAGGTTGACAGTTTTGTCGTCCGAAATCCCGCACGAACGCAAAGCCCCAAACCGTTAAGCCATTTTAAAACGACTTAAAACAAGTGATTTAACCTAAACATTTTGTAAATTTGAAGGGTATTTAAGACTGAAAAGCATCTTCAACACGACAGAAATAGACAAAAACAATCTGACAACTATGGGAGTTAAGTTTTCGGACCTGAAAACCTTAGAAAGCACCGCAAGTGCCTTAGGGAGTAATATGTTTGAAGGATTTAAACCGACACCAAAAGGTATTGAAATCATAAGGGACTATTTGGTTGGGAAAATATCACTTACAGAACTTGTGGCATTTTCCAAACAAAAAGCGTATGTCTAATTCCTACAAATACATTGCCCCTGACTTCACCTACACTGACCCCAAGACA
>DDTM01000127.1:0-11275 GCA_002344075.1 Bacteroidetes bacterium UBA2364 | reverse complement strand
ATTCATAGACATTTAGGCTTGGGCAGGAAAAAAGCGGGCAGTTGAAATTAGCAAAGACTCAACATAAAATTGATGTTGGACTGATAAAAAATCGAGTAACTATTCTCTCCAAGAAAGCCCATTCACTTTGAGATATGGGCTTTCTTCCATTTCCCCAGCACGTCCCTCAAAAAGTGCTCTGTGGTGGTTTTGGGGAAGGGTTGCGATGTGCTCAGGTGTGCCTTCACCCACAATGTAACCACCAGCGAATCCACCTTCGGAACCCACACCGGAAAGGTTCGCCGATGAATCGGAAGCCTTTTACCTTCAGAATGTCTGTCAATACAGGTGCGGCTATGGCTTGGTATATATCATTCGACGCCTTGTAATACAATGCATTTTTTTGTTAAAAACTTGAAGTTACTGCTTTCTCTGGCTGTTTTCATAAGAGGTTTTATATGTTATGTTCTCCGCAATAAACGGGCTAAAACTTGTGCTGTATGAAGCGTGGTTTTTCCCGTTATCCGTTTGATCTGGTGTTGGCATGAGGTTCCACAGGCCACCCACTGTGCTTCAGGAGATTGGTGGATTGCAGGAATCAATGTGTCTTGGGCCATTTTCAGGGATAATGCCGCATGTTCGGCCTCGTAGCCAAAAGATCCGGCCATTCCGCAACAACCCGTTTCAGGAATATTGCCTACCAAGTGCGGGATGGCATCCAGAACCTGTTTGATGGCCGAAGTACCTTCTATGGCTTTTTGATGGCAATGACCATGAATGGAAATCGCGGGCATTTTAGTTGGCCAAGTTAGGAGCTTAAGTTTATTCAAAATATGAGTTTGTGATAGAAAGAAGTCAAATGTCATGGCATATCGGGCAATATGCTGCACTGCGGGGTGTGCCGAAAAAAGTGCAGGATATTCGTCCTTAAGCGTAAGGATGCAACTTGGTTCTAAGCCTACGAGTGGAATGCTCTTTTCCGCATACGGGGCCAGTTGGTCCAATAAGTCTTTACCAAACCTTAGAACGGGTTCCGTCAGCCCTTTAGATAAATACGTCCGACCACAGCACAGACGGGTAACGACCAAAGGGCGCAGTTCCATCTGTTCAAGCAACCAAAGCGCATCCCGCGTCACATCTGGCGTGAAGTGTGTATTAAACGTGTCCACAAAAAGCACCAAATCCGGCGAATGGGGTCTTATTGAGGCTTCCGAGGATTGGAAAGGCCGAGAAGAAAATTCAGGCAGTGGTACATTAGGATCAATATTTGCTAATTTATAAAGCCTCTTACGGATTATAGTTGATTTTCCAATATGATTTACAACCGAAGATGGCTTACCACTCAACAACGGTGCGATCCGAGGTAGGGCCGCCATCATCCTATCCCGGAGTGGGGCTTTATGGGTACGAAAATAGATGTTTAGCCACGCCAATTTGAGTTTGGCCATATCCACCGAAGAAGGGCATTCGGCTTTGCAGGCCTTACAAGAGATGCATAAATCCATGGCGGCCTTCACTTCGGGGCCGTCTAAGGCCAGTGAACCCGAAAGGGCAGCGCGTAACATATTGGCGCGTCCGCGTGTACTATGCAATTCGTCGCGGGTGGCACGGAAAGATGGACACATGGTTCCTATCTGTAATTTTCGACAGACGCCAGCACCATTACAAAGCTCGGTAGCGGCCTCAAAGCCCCCTTCTTCCGAAAAATCCAAGGGCATGTGGGCATTTTTTTTGATGGAGGTCGTTCTTAAACTTTCTGTAAAAGGTGGTGAATTGGTTTTTTTGCCAGGATTAAATAGGTTTTGTGGATCAAATGCTTGTTTCACTTCTTGATAGACTTCATATAATTCCGTACCAAAAAACGACGCTGCAAGCCAACCCCGTACCAATCCATCACCATGTTCGGAGGAAATGACACCTCCATATCTTTTGGCAAACTCCGCAGAGGCCATTGCGAGACGTTTCATCCGAGTCAGGCCCAGTTCAGAATGAGGATTCACATACGGTCGGACGTGCAAACATCCTGCCGAGGCATGGCCATACATCGTAGCTTGGGTTTGGGTTTCGGCCAAAACCGCTTCAAGTTCCGTTATATAATCGGCCAAATGTTCGACAGGAACGGCTGCATCTTCTATGAATGGCAAGGGTTTCAAAGCACCTCGTACACCCATCACCAAGCCGAGTCCTGCTTTACGAACCTCGCACACATTCGATAATTCAGCCGCACTTTGGGCAAGTGTGACCGCGATACATCCTAATTGCTTTTGGCTTATTTCTACCACCTGGCTTAATTTCTTGGCACAGGCTTCGGATGTTTCGCCGATCACTTCTGTCATGAGTAAGGCAAGGGGATTTCCTTCCACAAACGTCAGGCGTGGAGCATAATCCGGCACTTCGCGACAGCGGTCTAAGGCGTGATGGTCCAGCAATTCAATGGCATAGGGATTGGTTGTGAGTAAGGCGGGTGTGGCCCGAAGTGCCGCCATCCGGTCATTAAAGTGGGCAATGGCCATCGCTGTAAAACGAGGTTTTTTTACCAAAGCCAGTGTAATCTCCATGACAATTCCCAGTGTTCCTTCTGCACCACACAAAAGTTTTGCCAGATTAAACGGTTCATCTAAGAGTCGTTCCACCCGATAGCCCCCTTGTCGCCGCCAATGCTTGGGGGTGTTACGTCGGATAATATGTTCTTTTTCCTGCAAAATCCGGCAAACTTTCTGATAAAGTTTCCCCTCTTCATCTTCTTGTTTTTGTTTGATTTGGAGCTGACGAGGAGTAAGTTCCTGAAGCAATACCACTTGACCATCGTGCAAAATCAATTTAGCTGACACAAGATGATCCACCATCGAACCATACGCGGTGGAGTGCGTTCCGGTAGCATTGGTGGCCGTCATCCCACCGAGCGTTGCCCGGCTTGCAGAAGCCGGATCTGGCCCAAAAAGTAGGCCGTGAGGTGCTAAAAATCGGTTTAAGTCATCCAAAATCACGCCCGGCTCTACGGTAATTTGTCGCTTTTCAAGATCAAAATGTAGTATTCGGTTTAGGTACTTGCTAAAATCTATCACCAAGCCTTGGCCAATGGCTTGCCCGGCCAATGACGTACCGCTCCCACGTCCAATAATGGGGATGCCTGTTTGGATGGCTGCTCGAATGGCAAATTGAACTTGTTCTTGGGTTTTGGGAATCAATACCGCTAACGGTTGAATTTGGTACATGCTTGCATCCGAGGCGTAGAGTGTGCATGTGAGTGCATCCGTAAACAAAATTCCGTCTGGTAAAGTGGTGCAAGCCATTTTAAAGGCTGCCCAGCGCGTTTGCTCATTTTTGTGCATCATTCTAAGGTCAATTTGCGAGTTTGGATGCGTTCTTGTCCACTGGAACGTACACGAACAGTCAGAATATACAACCCGCTTGGTAGATCATGGGTTTCCAAACCGAGTCCAATGGCCTCGACAGGTGTAGAAGCCATGCCAGAGAACTGTACAGAACTCCCCAATGCCGGCTTGGTAAATGCCGTTTGCAAAAATGCCAAAACGTCTTCTTTTCCGCCTCTTCGTGTTTCGGGTTTTAGTTGGGCCTCTATGGTGTAAGGACATTCACCTGCTTCGTTTTGTGGCAGATTATAGGCTTCAAGATAGAAATAAACGGACGATGTTTTCCTGAAAACAGGAAGTGGGGCGGGTTGAAAGGCGTAGCCACCCCGATTTAGTAGCAAGCGTCCCATTTGGGTGTCTTGGAGTTGATAAGCCAATACCAAATCACTCAAAATAAAATCATTTGGTGGGAAGTTGGGAACTTCGGTTTTGCTGGAAGAACGTCCAAATATGCCGTTTTGCAGTACTTCGCCTTGCACGTCAAAGTGGCCTTTAGGTGGCTGAAAGGTGTGTGCAACCACAAAAATAGTTTGTTGGTCTAACCGAATAAATGGACTTAGGGTAGTGTCTGTCGGAATGGGCAAAACCGTCGAGAAGACCACTTGGTGGTTTTGCCGCCAAAAAAGGCCCGATTTTAGGTCCGTTGAAGGTTTGCCGGCCTGAGCAATAGGCAAGCCCAAACTATAAATCGCCTCTGTTTCGCCAGTTGGCGTTCGAAAATACCGCAGATCACTTGTCATCACAAACGAACCGTTTGCCTGTGTTTGCTCGCGTAGTACTTCCTGTTCTCCTTTTGACGGGCGGTGGTCTTCAGAGAGCGTGGCGAGGTTTTGCATTTGCCGGAGGAGCGCCAAAAAACCAAAGGAAAATGTCTCATATTGCCATATCTCAACGCCAGCAGTACGTCCAATATCCCACCCTTCTTTATCCGGTTCTTCCTGCCGATGCGCCGTAAGCGGTAAACCGTACCGAATGACTACTTCGCCTTTTTCTGTACCCAGCCAACCGAAAAGATCCGCATATGCCACCCGCATCACATGTTCAATCCAACGTTCAGAAAATGAAGTCAGGTTTCGCGGGTCTCGTGTCTGCCAAAAATGCTGTGCAAAGGCGGTACTATCTGCCTGAAAAGCCACTCTTTCACCTTCATTTAATAACGGTTCTATCCGGATAAGTGCCTCTTTTACAGCAGGTGGGGCAAGCCATTTAAAACGATTCACGAGGGTATCGGCTTCTGCAAATCGCCCTTGTTTGGTGGCCACAATTAGCCGAATGGCCTGCGCATAATAAGGCTGTTTTTGGGCAAGCCATTCGTTGCACAGCCGATCTAAAAGAGGTGTTTCTATGGCTTGTTGCGCATAAAAGCCTGTTAATGCCATAACAAGGTCAGGGTGTTTGGCTCCTGCAAGAAAGGCATTTTCAAGCGCTTCACGAGTTTTTGTGGCCAAGTCCTTCACTTTTTGCTCTGGGAGCAAGACATGTCCGGCATCTCGAAACTGCCGCCACAACCCAATGGCGCGGCTTTCGAGTGCAAAAGGCTCCGAAGGTACTATGCGTAAAACCACATCTGCGGCATCCACCAGAGCAAAGTCAGTAGAAAAATCAGAACCAAAAAAGGGATCGCCCGATCGTAACTGCCGTAACCGTTCTATTCTTAGGGCGATGTGGTTCGGGGCTTTCTCTATGCCATTCAGCACCGCACGACTTGCCCGAAACCAATCCGGCTTGGGCGGTTTGGTGCGTTCAAAAATTGCGCGTACCAACCAAACTTCGGGTGGTGTGTTTTCTCCGCGTTCCACATGCCTTAGCAAATGCTGCGCCGTTTCCCAATCTTCTTGTTCTATAGCCAAGTAAATGGCTTCCGTCTGGCGAGCCATATCCATCGTTTGGCAACCACTTGTCATCGAAAACCAAATGATCGCACAAAAAAACCCCATTCTATGGCCAAATTGTTTCGATATGACCAAAAAGACGGAGTTCATACATCATTCGGGTTTGGTATTATTCTACCACTTGTAGTTTGGCAAAGCGAAGAACCAGTTTTTTCTGCCCGACCTCACGGAAAAAAACCGTTGCTTTTGCTTGATCGCCCACACCTTCTATGGCAATGACCTTCCCCGTTCCAAACGACTCATGATACACCTTTTGTCCGGGCACAATGGGTTGCGAGGCGGTATATTCCTCATCGTAAACCATACGACGCCCCTGGGGAGGCTTGGGCGTTGCTTTAAGGGGGGGCGGTGTATTCATAGCCGAAACACGGTAACTGTTCCCTTGTGTGGGGCCACTCCGCCACCGTCCGGCTTCAGTTGCGGTTGTACGAATACCCGTTGCTTTTTGTGAACTCCAACGGCCTCCACCTTCCGTCTTGAGTACAGACGCATCCAACTCGTCTAAAAAGCGGCTTCGGAGGCTGTCTTCCCATTTTCCATATTTAAACCGCGTTCGGGCAAAGGCCAGATACAACTTTTCTTGTGCCCGTGTAATGCCTACGTAAAACAATCGCCGTTCTTCTTCCAACTGTTTAGGATCGGCAGCAGCTTGTGGTAGAGGAAAAAGATTTTCTTCCAGCCCAGTCAAGAAAACGATTGGGAATTCTAATCCTTTGGAGGCATGAAGCGTCATGAGCGTCACTTTGTTGTCGTTGCCCTCGTCGTTGTCGGCATCAGTCAAGAGCGAAACTTCTTGTAAAAAACGGCTCAGTACAATCGTTCCATTACCGTCATCGATGAATTCCTGCTCATATTCCGCAATTGCATTCAAGAGTTCCTGCACGTTCTCCCATCGTGCCAAGGCTTCTACCGTATTTTCCTGCCGCAGTTCTTGCATCAATCCCGCCTCTGCCAATAGTTCCCGTGCAAGTTCGGCAGCGGGAAGGCTACTGAGGTGAGCGGCATATTTACCGATCATAAACCGAAATTTATCCAATGCCTGATGTGCTGCTGGCGGAAAACCCAACTGACTTAGTTTTTCCAATACGTGCCAATAGGCCAATCCCTCTTTATGTGCCACTTCCGCCACCCGTTCCATGGACTTGGCACCAATGCCGCGAGTGGGGTAATTTATCACCCGCTTTAGGCTCTCATTATCCGTTGGATTAACCACCAGACGCAGATAAGCAACGGCATCCTTTATTTCCTTGCGCTGGTAAAAGTTGATGCCGCCATAAATTTTGTATGGAAGCCCGCCTCGTCGCAAAGCGTCCTCCAGTGAACGAGACTGGGCATTGGTTCGATACAAAATCGCAAATGAACGATACGGCAAGCCGTAGTTCAGGTGAATATGGCGGATGTTTTGTTCCACCTTGGTTGCCTCGTCTTTCTCCGAAAGGGCTTCTAACAACGTAATATCATCACCAGAACTGTTGTCTGTCCAAAGGGTTTTGTCTATCTGGTCTTTGTTTTTCTTGATGATTGAATCCGCCAATTGCAAGATTTTTTTGGTGGAACGGTAATTTTGTTCCAAACGGACAATTACGGCTTGTGGGTAATCTTTTTGAAAGTCGAGGATATTGGTAATGTCTGCCCCCCTAAAGGCATAGATGGATTGTGCGTCGTCACCTACCACACAGATATTTTTATGGGTTGCTGCCAACATGCGGGTAATCACATATTGTGCATGGTTGGTGTCTTGGTATTCATCAATATGCAAATATTTCCACCGTTCCTGATAACGCGCCAAAATGTCTGGGTGCTTCTGAAACAACTCAATCGGTTTAATGAGCAAATCATCAAAATCCATTGCATTATTACGGCGCAATTGGTCTTGATAGGGTTGATACAGGCGCGCGGCGGCCTCGTCCACCACCCCATTCACGTATCGGCCATAATCTGCTGGACGGATAAGTTGGTTTTTCGCAGACGATATTTTGTGCAAAATCGCCCTTGGCGAAACGGCTTTGGCATCAATGGCCATTGCGGTCATCAACCCTTTAATCACGCCTTGGGCATCATCGGTGTCATAGATAGAAAAATCTTGGTTATATCCAATTCTATTGGCTTCGCGACGCAAGATTCTGGAGAAAACCGAGTGAAAAGTACCCATCCATAGTTCCTTGGCTTTGTCTTCACCCACCAATTTACCAATACGCTCGCGCATTTCACGGGCTGCTTTGTTCGTAAATGTAAGTGCCAAAATTTGGCTTGGCCATGCTTTCCGAAGGGCCAGCAGGTAAGCAATACGGTGCATCAGGGTTCTGGTCTTGCCAGATCCCGCCCCAGCAATAATCATTACAGGGCCATCGGAGGCTTCGACGGCTTGTCTTTGACTGGTATTTAGGCCGCTCAGAATAGCTTGAGCTGCATCTTGGCTTGGTTCCTGAACAGAAGGTGTATCGGAAAAAAGGGTATAGGGCTTCACAGAAATCGGCTGCTAAAGGTCATGGATAAACTTATAAGATAGGCATTAACCCTGTCTTGTGGGATATGTGTGCTTGTATTTCGTTCGAAAAAGAGGAGGGAATGAAAAAGGCCGGAAATCATGCGCCGGCCTGTGTTTCACAAGGTAGGTTTCTTAGGCCGTTGCCGTTGCATACATTTCGTCGCGGAGGGCTTTAATGACCGGATCGGAGATATATTCATCAAATGGCATCCATTTATCAATTACCCCACTTGGTGTAAGTTCGATAATTCTATTGGCCACCGTTTGTACCAATGTATGGTCTTTCGAGGTCAAGAGGATGGTGCTGGGAAACTCTTGGAGGGCATTATTTAGGGAGGTAATAGACTCCAAATCCAAGTGGTTTGTTGGTTCATCGAACAATAATACATTGCCTCGCTGGAGCTGCATGCGCGAGAACATACACCGCATTTTTTCACCTCCGGAGAGGACCTTGGCTTGTTTTAGGGCTTCGTCGCCAGAAAACAACATCCGCCCCAAAAAACCACGCACGAATGTTTCGTCTTTGTCCTCGGAGTATTGCCGGAGCCAATCCACCAAACTCAAGTTTATCCCTTCGAAATAAGGTGCGTTGTCTATCGGTACATAAGAAGTGGTGACGGTTACACCAAACTGAAATTCTCCGATAAAATCTGTATTACGGCCCGTTAAGATTTCGTAAAAGGCCGTTGTGGCCAAACTGTTACGCGAGAGGAGGGCAATTTTATCGCCCTTTTGTACCTCGATAGTTACATCATTAAATAGCACTTCGCCATTTTGAACTGCGCCCAAATGCTCCGTTTTGAGCACACGATCTCCCAGTTCGCGAACCATGTTATTGAGCAGAATAGCGGGATATTTGCGTGAAGACGGGCGAATGTCTTCCACCTTGATCTTGTCTAACAGTTTCTTACGGCTAGTAGCCTGTTTGGATTTAGAGGCATTCGCCGAGAAACGCCGGATAAACTCTTGTAATTCCTTGACTTTTTCTTCCGCACGTTTGTTTTGTTCTGTTCGGAGTTTTAAAGCTAATTGCGAAGACTCATACCAAAATGTATAGTTTCCGGTGTATGGCGTCATTTTGCCATAATCAATATCCACCACGTGGGTACAAACCGAGTCTAAGAAGTGACGGTCGTGACTCACCACCAACACCACATTCGGATAATCGGCGAGAAAATCCTCCAACCACATGGTGGCATCCAAGTCAATTTCGTTGGTTGGCTCGTCCAAAAGCAGAATATCCGGATTGCCAAAAAGTGCTTGCGCCAAAAGAACCCGTACTTTTTGGTTGCCATCCAACTCTTCCATCCGGCGATCATGATTTTCTACGGGTACACCCAAATTCGAGAGGAGGGTTGCGGCATCGCTTTCGGCATTCCAACCATCCATTTCGGCAAAGAGGGCTTCCAATTCCCCTGCCCGCATCCCGTCTTCGTCGCTAAAGTCTGGCTTGGCATAAAGAGCATCTTTTTCCTTCATGATGTCATACAGCGGCTTATGCCCCATAATCACCGTTTCCAATACCTGAAACTCGTTAAATTCAAAGTGATTTTGCTTCAAAACGGCCATCCGCTGCCCCTTGGTAATGTCCACCGATCCTGTCGTGGGTGTAACCTCGCCAGACAAAATCTTTAGAAAGGTGGATTTACCTGAGCCATTTGCGCCAATGATGCCGTAGCAATTGCCTTCGACAAATTTGAGGTTTACATCCTCGAACAAGATGCGCTTGCCAAAACGCAATGAAAGATTGTTGGTGCTGATCATAACGATAAAAAAACATCGGAGCATTCATTTAAGAATCCTTCCGACTGCCAAAGCTGGAGATTAATTGGAACCATAACAAAAAAATACGGTTTTCCCGCCTGCGTTCCCGCCAAGTTCCGGTTAAATCATATGGAGCGATGCGCTTTGGTAGCATCTTAGAAAGACGGCAGGAAAAAATGCGGCTCCTCCGTTTGTGGAGAAGCCGTATGGAAATAGGCGGTGTCACGAATAAGGATTATAGCGCCAATTGGTCTATGGCTGCTTTGATGTCTGCGTTACTTTTCTCGGTGGCAGCATTTTCCAAATCATGACCTTCCTGAATCTCTTTAGGGCAATCCTTACATCCTTCTGTTTTCATAAGCTTTCTTTTTTCTTCCATGGATAGCCATGCTCTCGCATCTTCGATGGCCTTTTTTTGGTAGCGAGTGGCTTCACCCACCTCCCAGTAATCCTTTAATTTTATAAAAGATTTGCGCAAAAGAGGCAAGTTGGGATTGTTGTTATCCACCAAGATTTTGGTATAGTTACGTAATGCATTTGTAGTTTGCGCATCCAATTCGTTTTCAACCAGCAAATTAACCATTACACTAGAAATCTCTTGTTGGACAAGATATGGGTAAGGCTTTTTTGCATGTTCTATCAGTATTTTGTCGGCTTTCGTACAAATATAACCAAGAGAAACCCCTTTTTTATGTAACGCCACAAGTTCTCTACCCAACTGGGTGCCCTCTCCCCATACATTAGACATAGATAGTTGCTCTTCTGGGGTTAAGTTTAAGACGGGAACTGCGATTAGACTCCGTTTAACTTCGGTCGGCTCAGCGGAGGTTTTTTTTACCAAGTTGCTCGATGGCCCCAAATTGTCGGAACAAGCAGGTAGCACGAAAAGCACAACAATAAACAATAATAAATTTTTCATGATTCTATACGTTTAATTTAAATAGTGACATGTGTATTACATATTGTAATATGTGTATTACATGCTGTTGATCTTAATAAAAGGGACATGTTGAACCTACATTTGTTAGATGGCCTGAAGAATGGTACTCACCTGAACCAGAAAAAAACTGAGGAGGGTATCCCGCACAAAAACGGGTACTCTCCCAGTAGCTTACTCCCCACATATTGGGAGACTCCAATTCATAATATTGCCTAACGACAATGTGACAACCATTATCGTATGCCCCACCACCAGTTCTTGTTCCTTGGGATACACATGTTGGTTTTGCACCTACAGGAACAAAGAGCGTACTACAGAGGGCGACCATTAGGATTGTTTTTTTGAGCATAATACACCTCCATTTTAGATTGAAAAGAATTGAAAAGAATTGAAAAGAATTGAAAAGAATTTACAAAAACACAATATGGTTGTCAATACTTTTAGCAAGAAAACTAATTGGACTTTTGTAAACGTCAGACGAATAGAAGGATTCGGTTGACCATTTATGAGGGAAGATCATCATCAAGCAATCTGTGTTTGACTTGATAGACCGTTATTTTGGTTTACTCAGCGAGTTGATTGAGCAAGGTTCCATTGTTTTGGGCTGTCAATTATGGGTTAGTGCTGTCCCCTATAATAGCCGATAACAGCCTCGGGGTCAAGTAGGCAAGAGCATTTCAGCTCAAGCCTCTCACAGAACCGTGCGTGAACCTCTCGACTCACACGGCTCTTGACATACAATCATTCAGAATTTACTGATTGACCAATGGACCAACATATTGGGGTAGCTCAACCTGATGTCTCGCAACCAATCGTAAGCCTTTTGGTAACTTCGTAA
>DDTM01000002.1:42189-58853 GCA_002344075.1 Bacteroidetes bacterium UBA2364 | reverse complement strand
TTTCAGGCTGCCTAAGTTTTTACACTAAAATAAAAATGGGAAAAGAAATAGTAATCAACCTTTTTTTATTTACAAGATTGCCTTACTAACCCCAAGTTACATTTCTTGGATGTAAATCGATAATTTAAATTGGAATTGGTTGGGCAAACTTTTAGCTATTTTATTTTCTATACTTTTTTATTACAAATTTAAACAAAATTTTGAACAAGAGTTATATATAAATTTCAACCCTTAGAAGAAATATTTAAAATAAAATATAATTATTCTGTTAATTATTTCAATGCTTGAAGGAATACTGTTTTATAACCAAAAATGGGACATAGAAACTCTCTTATTTCAAGAGACACTGCCAGGTATTGACGAAGAAATGGCATACAGAAGTATAATTTTGGGGTCATATTCAACTTTTATGCAAAAAATTAGTATTTGGTAAAGCTGTAATTAATACNNCCTTCTATTTGGATAGCCGGCATTCTTTTTGGTATAAGTCACTCATTGCAGTCTGACAAAGAGTGACACCTAGCATTTAATCTTCTCTATTTTGTAAAAACATTTATTCTTGGGACATTATGGAGTTATATGACTATCAAGACAAAAAGTATATTACTACCAATTATTTCTCATAATTTTTCAAACACTTTAGCAAACTTAATTGGAATGATAAAGTAACTACCGCTAACAGGGGTTTCGCGTAATGGCGGCTTCAGTGCTTCGTATGACAGTTTTNNCTTCGATTGAACTTTTGTGCTAAAAATCTGCCACTACGCCAATCCGTAAACCGTTGTGGGCATTTTAAAATACGACAACAACTTGACAACAAAGCAAGAATATAGAAAATTTTTAAACGATAATTTCAAAGGACTAAGATTACGGAAACCTTTGTTTTATAGTTGGAACTTGGGACTTCGTTTTGACTTACAAGTTGGAGAAACAGGCATGGGCGAATATTTTCAAGAAGTAACAAGACGAGCTTCGACAATTTTTCAAACTGCATTTGACAATTCTGACAAAGTGTTTTTGGTTTTTATGGACTACAAATACAAGCGTAGAAAAATAAGGTTTTCAAACTTTACATTTAAACAAATTGACAGTTTAGAAAAGACCGAAATAAGTTACTCAAAAGAATTCCAACTTTATGAATCAGGCGGCAAATTTGATATAAGAAATATTGCAATTATTAAATTAACTGCTGACAGAATTGACTATAAAAATATTCTAACAGCAATTGGACATAATGACTTTCCACAAAGACAACCACGACTTGGCCAAAACGGATTTTTAACTGACAAAGAAATCTATTTTGTGAATATTGACAAGAAATTTATTTTTCATATGTATGACGATAGAGGTCTTGACATTGTTTCGGCTGACAAAGAAATCTTACGACCAATTTACAAGAAACATAACGACTGGATACTTGACTATGACAGAGAGCAAATTGACAAACAATTTGAATAGAAAGACGCCCTATAACACGGGTTTTGCCTCAGACGGGCTGACGCGCAAACTTGGCGCTTTGTGCTTCTATTTAAGTTCAGTGTTGGTTGACAGTTTTGTGCTCCGAAACCCGTCCGAACGCCAAGTGTGAGAACGTTAGCGGTCATTGTTGAGTGACACCCAGGCCAAAGTAGTAATAAAGAAAATGGATATGCTAAAAAGCAATTACAACATCGTATCAACAGCACTTTTCGTGTTGGCAATTGTGGTTGCTCATATATTTTCAACTAACAGTTACGACTGGACAAAAAATACGATTAGCGACTTGGGTTCACAAGGCTATGACAGAAAACTAATTATGCAATTTGGGTTTTTAGCGTTTGGGCTGACATTATCGGCAGGAATTTTAGCCAACGGTTTAACTTGGCAGTCAACACCAATTTTAATTTATGGTTTGTGTGTTGGCTTGACAGGCATTTTCTGTACGCAACCATTCTTCAATGTAAATAATTATTCTGCAACCGAAGCGAATATTCATTCAGTATTGGCTCAAATTGCAGGTATGGCTTTTACACTTGGAATTTTAGTGCAACTATTAAATTCGGCTGACAAAAGCGAAAAATGGATACATTTTACTTTTTTCATTTTGGTAGTTGGACTTTCTGCATCATTTGGACTAGTGAAAGATTATCAAGGCATTGCCCAAAGACTTTTGTATTTGGCAAGTTTTATCTGGCTCATTAGATTTTTCAAACCCTAACATAAAAAGATTATTAATACTGATTATGGAACATAAACATAAAGAAACAGACACGCTTCTTCTTAAGAAAGGAGAAGGAAGAGTTTACAACTGCGGGACGATGACTGCGGTATTTAAGGCAGACGAAAATGAGACGGCAAACAAATACAGCATTTCTGAGTGGTGGCTCGAACCAAACTCAGACGGACCTGGTGCACATCAACACGAAGACAATGACGAAGTATTTTATGGCATTGAAGGTATTGTATCAATACTCGTAGGTGACAAATGGGTTGACGTTGAGAAAGGAACCTTTTTAAGAATACCAGCCAAAACTGCTCACGACTTCGCAAACCGAACAAATGAGAGGTGTGGACTACTTAACTTCTTTATTCCTGGTGGCTTCGAGAGAAATATGCCATCAATTGTAAAATGGTTTGAAGACTCAAAATAATGACAAACAACTTAAATCGGAAAGAACAACGAACCGCTAACACGGGTTTTGCGTCAGGCGGGCTGAAGTGTAAAATTGGAGCTTTGTGCTTCTAAAGAACGGATGCACTTCAAGATTCCCCAAAATACCGCGTGAACACCTCTTTCACATTTTATGCCGGCGAGATCGGTTCTATT
The DNA here is from genome assembly GCA_002344075.1 of Bacteroidetes bacterium UBA2364. Classification (GTDB taxonomy): domain Bacteria; phylum Bacteroidota; class Rhodothermia; order Rhodothermales; family UBA2364; genus UBA2364. Next base: position 56,047 of record DDTM01000002.1, on the reverse strand, counting down.
ATGATGTCGCTCTTACGGAGGTTTTCTCAACGATAGGCAAAGATGTTACCGAATCTAAGGTGCGTCGTATGTCGGATTGACATTTTTGAAATACACCCGCTTGTAACTCTATTGCCCTACGGCTGCGTAACATCAGTTATTAAACCTAAAATATACGCATCCAGCACAGTAAATTAAAACGGTGAAACACAATCAACTTGGGTTATTTCGAAGAACCTATTTATATCAGAACACTTGCTTTTTTGACGTGGTCAAACTATGGTACAGGACTATCTCGAACAGCAGTTCCTGTGATTTTTTCATACATGATGCTGTTTATTAAATGCTATACTCCATCATGGCCTCAGATATAACGCCGAAATTTATTATTTTACCCATAATTTATCGCATATGGAAAAAGCAAAATTAGGGTTAGAAAAATTCCCTTTAAAGACCTTCGACAAAATCCGATATAATGATACCGATCGGCAAGGGCACGTAAACAATGCAGCGTTTTCAACTTTTTTAGAGACGGGGCGTGTGGAAGTTCTGTATAACCCGGAATTTCCTATTCTTAGCGATGGCGCCAGTTTTGTGATTGCGGCACTTCGCTTAAATTTTAAACGGGAAATCAAGTGGCCCGGACAGGTGGAAATCGGAACAGGTTTGAGGAAGATTGGCAATAGCTCAATGGTATTGTATCAGGCATTGTTTCAGCAAAATGAATGCGTGGCCGATGCCGAAACGGTGATCGTGCAAGTGGATGACAAAACCGGAGCCAGCCAGCCCTTAAGCGTCGAAGCAAGAACAACCCTAATAAATTGGGTATTGCGGGAATGAACTGCGGCGGCCGTTCGATTAGCCTGTATGCATACAAAAAAGGCCCACTCCAAACCGAAGCGGACCTTCATGAAAGGCTGTAAAAACCGCAAAAATCAACCAATGTGCATCTGAAGTTCTTCGCGACGGTGCTTTTGACGCAATTTACGCAGGGCTTTCTCCTTAATTTGACGTACCCGTTCGCGGGTCAGGTTAAACCGTTGGCCAATTTCTTCTAAAGTAAGGGGGTGTTCACGCCCGATACCAAAATAGAGGCGGGTAATTTCGGCCTCGCGTGGGTGTAGCATACTGAGGGCACGCTCAATGTCTATTTTCAACGACTCGTCCATGAGGGTCTCATCTGGCGACAGGCTGTCTTCATGGGGTAGCACATCCAACAGGCTGTTTTCGTCGTCGTCATTGAAAGGTGCATCCATCGAGAGGTGGCGTCCCGTGTGTTGCATAGCCTCACGGATTTTCTCTACATCCACCCCTAATTCCATCGCCAGTTCCTCAAAGTTGGGGGCCCGCTCATGGATTTGGGCGAGTTTAGCACTCGTTTTGCGGATTTTAGAGATGGTTCCGATGCGGTTGAGGGGCAAGCGAACCACACGGCTTTGTTCCGCAAGAGCCTGTAGAATGGCCTGACGAATCCACCAAACGGCATAAGAGATAAATTTAAAGCCTCTTGTTTCGTCGAATCGTTGGGCTGCTTTGATTAGGCCGTAGTTCCCTTCGTTGATCAGATCGGCAAGGGAAAGACCTTGTCCTTGATATTTTTTTGCAACAGAAACCACAAAGCGTAAATTGGCACGGGTCAATTCATGCAGGGCTTTGCGATCTCCCTCCTTGATCCGTCGTGCAAGCTCAACCTCTTTTTCGGGGGAGAGTAGCGGGATTTGGCCAATTTCCTGAAGGTATTGATCCAACATCCGCTGCTGTCGTGGAACGTACATAATGGGTTGTTCTGAACTGTTTAGTGGGTGTAACGGTGATTTCGGCGGCTTATCATTTTTGCAGATGATCCGTGTTTGCGGAATCTATAATTGTGGTGGATACAAGTCTGCTAATTTAATAAATTTAATGCACCGTTACAAAAAAGATGAAATCGCATTCATCAAAAAATGGGTAACTCCATTGACGCCAGACCCTGTGCTAAGTTCCGCCTCCTACCTAAAAACTTTTGTATATATGTGACTTTAGCGCGGTTTTCTTTGCAGCGTCTGCATGTGGGGTGTAGGATGCACCGTTTAACGAAATGTTTAATATCATGGAAACTCAAGATAAATTCCTACAAGTACGTGCCCCTAAAGCTGGGTTATGTCTGGGCATTACAGCCAAGCCAAGCGTAATGGGTATTTTAAATGTCACTCCGGATTCTTTTTCCGACGGTGGGCGGTATCAAGAGGTGTCGGCGGCTCTGTTTCGGACGGAGCAAATGTTGAAAGAAGGAGCGGCAATAATAGACATTGGGGCTGCTTCGTCCCGTCCGAAAGGCGTTGTATATGGAAAAGGAGCGCTTTTAATAACAGCAGAAGAAGAAAAGAAGCGGTTGCTGCCCGTAGTCGAGGCCATTACACTACGTTTTCCGGAAGCTATTTTATCTATTGATACGTTTCGCTCGGACGTGGCAGGCGCGGCAATGGAAGTTGGGGCAGATATTTTGAATGATATTACCGCTTTGCGATTTGATCCGGAAATGGCCTCTGTTGCTGCCCGATATGAGGCCCCTTTAATTCTCATGCACTCGGTGGGTTTACCAGGCGAAATGCCACATGCTGGCGAAAATCCTCATCTGGTACAAGATATTTGTTCCGCATTGGGGCTTGCAGTAGCGCAGTCCCGAAAAGCAGGTGTTACCCAAATTATTACCGATCCCGGCTTTGGTTTTGGGAAAAGTCACTCCGAGAATCTGGCGCTTATTAAAGGGATTCCAGCACTTTTGGCGTTGGGTACGCCAGTAATGGTTGGGGTCTCGCGCAAGAGTACCATTGGTACATTGTTGAATCCTAGTGGGGCACCGCTTCCACCAGAAAAGCGGCTATTTGGAGCATTGGGCGTGACTGCAATTGCCCTCTATCAGGGCGCAAAATTGGTCCGGACACATGATGTAGGCGAAACGGTACAATTTATAGAGTTGATGTATGCCACGATGTTTGCATAAAGGTTACTGAAAGGACGTTTTTATTGTTGTTTTTTTATTCTAAGCCCCTATATCCAAAATTTATTGCATAGTGACAAGCAATATTAAAAAAATGAGATCAAAAATGATATTACGTGGTATCCCACGCTTTTTTTTGTTATATTACAAGGGAGACTACGGGGAGCCACATCACCAGAACCGCAGTCTCCGGAGACCTCTCTTCTCGTTCCTTTCTCGAACAACATAATGGTGGGATTGGACAGGTACAACTCCTGTCTCAACAAACAAAGGCTTTCTCTATTCTACGGGAAAGCCTTTGTTTGTTCTTCTAATTGAAATACTTAATGGAAAGGATCTTCTGAAGCTGAAAATGCCTTCTCTGAAATGGCAAGTGAGAGTAATAGGTTTGTAAAGATATAGAATAATTTTTAAGTATTTATAATGGTATATAAATACTACTTAATGCCAAATTTAACATAGATAGACATCTGGATTTTAATTTTGTTGAACTGGATTTCATCTTCGCCTCCGACGGCATCCATCACGCCGGCAATGGTTTCATTTATGCGGTGTTGAACATTACTCATGGGCATGGGGCCAAAGGCATCGCGTTCTTGTACGACCAATGGTTTGCCGGTTTGTTCGCCAATGGCTGCAAGGAGGTAATCGGCTTTTTCTTTGGCGGCTTTAATGGCTTGAATACGTACTTCACGACGGAGTTCGTCCATTTTGGAGTGATGCACCCGCGACACCGCTGCATCGGTAATGGCGATCTGGTCCAGCGCTTCAAATAGTTTGCCCAAGGTGGCGGCATCGCTCAGTTTTAATTCATAGTCTTTTCGGGTGATGACGTCTTTGGCTTTCCGGCTCACCCGTATATAGCCCGCATTTGCACCTGCCACCGAAAGTTGATCAAGCCCGATGTTTAGCCTTCGGAGGGTGTCTTTGAGCTTTTCTTCTTGTACCTCAATCGGGATTTTGGTTTTGCCTTCATATCGTTCGCGAAGGGTAATGGAGATATAAATCTCATCTGGAATCACCTCTTTTTCAGCGGTTCCTGTTACATCTATAAAGGGAGGTTCTTCGGTTTTTGATTGGCCAAAGGCAGGCAAAGCGATGAGATAAACGAGAAGAAAGAATACGTTTTTCATGGTTGTTTAGGCTAAGATGAAAGAATATGGCAATGAGTATGTGCTTAGAATACAACGTGTGAAGGTGAAAGGTATTGTATGTACTTGCAGATTGTGTATTTTTACTTGAGGAGGCAGTGGCACAATTTTTAGGCGAAATGTATGATCCGACAATTAATCCAACATATCCTTTTAGGAGGATTTTTGCTCACGGGGCTTTCGTGTTCTGGGAAGGTGGTTCGAAAACAAGCCCGCTTGCCTAATGTTATTTACATCATGGCGGATGATCTTGGCTATGGAAGTTTGGGTAGCTATGGTCAGAAATTAATTCGGACACCGTATTTAGACCAAATGGCAAACGAAGGCATTCGATTTACACAATTTTATGCAGGTAGTACCGTTTGTGCACCTTCACGGAGCACACTTCTCACGGGGCTTTCGACCGCGCAGTCGGTTGTGCGGGGCAACCAAGAGTATGGTGGTTTTCGTGATGAGGAGGAGCGCGGGCAGTTTCCACTACCGCCCGGTACCGAAACGGTGGCCCGTTTCCTAAAACAGTATGACTATACAACTGGTTTGATTGGGAAATGGGGCTTGGGCGGGCCTCAGACAACGGGTATTCCGAATCTTCATGGTTTTGATTTTTTCTATGGGTTCTTAGACCAGAAACAAGCGCATAATTTTTATCCGTCCCATTTTTGGCGGAATCAAACCTGGGAGGCCACAAAAAATGGCTACTTTAGCCCACATCAGAAATTGCAAGGAGACCCTGCTGATCCCGCTGCGTATGCGCTATTTAAAGGTATGGACTATGCCACCGATATGTTTGGCGCCGAAGCCCTACGGTTTATAGAGGCCCATCAAGAGCAACCTTTTTTTCTCTATTTGCCCTATACAGCGCCGCATTTGGCCCTGCAAGCGCCGGATGAAGCCATTGCCGAGTATGAAGGGATTTTTGAAGAAATACCGTATATTGGCGATAAAGGATACTTGCCGCATCCCAAGCCAAAAGCAGCTTATGCGGCCATGATTACCCGAATGGATCAGCAAATTGGGAAGATGTTGCAACTCCTTAAAAAATTGGACTTAGATCAAAATACCTTAGTTATATTTACCAGTGATAATGGGGCAAGTTTCAAAATGGGCGGTTTTGATCCTGACTTCTTCGAGGCCAATGGTCCGTTGCGTGGGTATAAACAAGACCTTCTTGAAGGCGGTATTCGGGTTCCATTTATTGCCCGATGGCCAGGGGTGATTGCGCCCAACACAACCTCGGATCATGTAGCAGCAAACTGGGACGTATTCGCAACGGTTGCAGAACTTATCCAAAAGCCATTACGCAATGTACAAGAAGGCGTCTCGTTCTTGCCTTTACTCACAGGTATAGGCATACAACAGACGCACGAATGGTTATACTGGGAGTTTCCGGAAGTCAAAAACGGGATTCAGGCCGTGCGATGGGGCAAATGGAAAGGCATCCGCACGGGATGGATGAAAAACCCTGATGCACCGATTGCGCTCTATAATTTAGATACGGATTTGGCCGAGTTACATGATGTGGCTGCTCAGCACCCCGATGTGGTGGCCTTCCTGAAAACCCTACTTGCCAAGCGAAAAACAGCCGCTTTATCCAATTGGAATCCGTCTTACTGAGGTGCATTGCAAAACTTCCCAAAGCACCTCGTGAACACATCTTTCACATTTTATGCGGCCTGCTCGATTCTCGTATGATACCGCCCTACGGGTTTTGTTGTGATATCGCTCCTACGAAGTGTTTCTCGATGGTAAGTAAAGCTTTTACCTAATCTAAGTGCGTCGTAATGCCTATTGGCATTTTGGGAATGCACCCCTTATTGCTCTGTTTTAGGGGTATTGTCTTTTTTTAGTGCTTTGTCGCGGAGGTAACGCCGGAAAGCAAGTAAGCCTGCAACCACAGCGCCTACAATGAAGTCTTGGCTATTGAGCGGACGGCCCCGCATCACAACTCCCAGAATGCTGGAAAGTGTCAAAAAGATGACATAAACCACAATAAAGTGGATGATTAGGGTTTTTATGGACGATTTCGGCATGTAATAGCAGGTTGGAGTCTGAGATACAACAACAAGATAGCCATCCTTCAAGCGGTATTTTGTAAATTTACTCCAATAAACCAACTTTATCCTCACGGTGTAGTCGGATAGGTTCCTTAAATTCAATTGCAACGACGGTCAGATATGGGTCGAAGAGGGTGGATTCTGGCAGGTCAATGGTAATAAATCCCGGTTTTTCGCTCCACCACGGCTTGCCTTTCATACGCCAGCCATAGAGTTTTTGCCCGCTGCCCAAAACCCGAATAAAGGCAATGTTGCTTTCGATACCGCGCAGCATTACTTGTCCGGAAGCGGGGCGGCCCGTGAGGAATAGGTAGAGTTTTTTGTGGTCTTTAGAGACCGTTGTGACGCCCTGAAAATGTCCTGAAGGCAAACCGGCGCGTGTGCCATAAATTGCTTCCTCGTTCCGTTTGGTCCAACGCCCCAATTCTTTCATCAGGTTCAGGTCTTGCGAACGAAAAGTTCCATCTTCTTTTGGACCAAAGGCGAGGAGCAGGTTCCCGCCCAATCCGATGACCTCACTAAAAATTTGGATAATTTCTGCTGGGGTTTTATAATTTTCGTCTGTTCCCTGATAGCCCCATGAGTCATTTGCGGTGAGGCATAGTTCCCAAAACGGTGATTTAGGCTTGACAATCGGAATACCTTGTTCTGGTGTTTCGTAATCACCATGTCCGGCCAAGCGGCTGTTTAAGATCACATTTGGGTTTTGTGCAAAGAGTTTGGCCCGCACTTTTTCACTTTCCCAAGCCTCGGCGGGGTGTTCCCAGTCGCCATCAAACCAAAATAAATCGGGCTTAAATTGGGTGGAGAGTTCAAAAAGTTGGCCTTGGTAAAAGTCCCTGAATCGTTGCCAGCGCTGCGGATCTTTGGTGCGGTCGTATCGAACTTCGTTTTTTCGGAAGGCGGGATAATCGGGATAAGCCCAATCTATAAGAGAGAAATACAAGCCCACTTTCAGGTTTTCTGCACGTAGGGCATTTACAAAGGGTGTCACCAAATCTCGTTTGGCGGGTGTTTGTTGTACCATGCTTTCCGTCCCAAAGCGTGAGTCCCAGAGGGCCATGCCATCGTGGTGTTTAGAAGTAAGAACGGCATATCGGGCGCCTGCTTCCCGAAAAAGTTTGGCCCATGCAACGGGGTCGTATTTGTTGGCAGTAAAGCGTTTGCGTTGGGCGCTGTATGTTTCGAAAGGCAAATAATGGTTATAGAAAGACCAGGATTCGTCCACACCGTCCACACTATAAATACCCCAGTGGACAAAAATACCCAATTTCGCATCTTTGAACCAAGCCATTCGCAGGCTATCTGGCGGGATTGGGGCTTGGGCGACCAACAAGACAGGCCCCAATAAAAAACTGTATAAGCAAAGGAAGAACAGACGTTTCATTGGTTTAAATATGGGTTTGTGTGGAATCATTTGTGGAGGGCCTTTCTGAAACCCAACAGGAATCTCGAAAAACCCAAAAAGAAGCATAAAACCGGAATCAGAAGGCTTACTTTAGCAGCCCAAACAGCGCTTCAGAAGGTGGGCGCGTAGCCTTTTGTTCCATAAAACATTGCTGTAAAGACCATTTTTATGACCCAGCGACTACAAGAAACCCTCGCTCAATGCCGCAACAATGGCGAAAAAGCCATGGGAATTTTCGTCACAAATGGTTTCCCCGAACCCGTCGCAACCCGCGATTTGTTGCGGGTGGTGGATGAAAATGGTGCCGACTTCATCGAACTCGGTATGCCATTTAGCGACCCTTTGGCCGAGGGATTGCCCATCCAGCGTTCCAGTGAACGGGCCTTACGGCATGGAACCAAAATGGTGGATGCCTTTCGGGTGGCCGAGTCTTTCCGCAAATCCTCAGAAACACCCTTGTTGCTCATGGGCTATGTAAACCCTATTATGCGTTACGGGCTTGCGGCATTTTGTCGGGACGCTGCCCAAAGTGGTGTAGATGGTCTGATTTTGCCGGATTTACCGCCATATGAGGCCGATCAACTACGGGCTTCTGCCGACGGAAATGGGTTGGCTTGGGTAAACCTAATTGCGCCGAATACTTCGGATGAGCGGGTTCGTTATATTGATGAACAAACCAATGGCTTTGTCTATGCCGTCTCGGTAACAGGACTAACAGGGACCAATATCTCGACCCATGCCGTTTCCGCCTATTTAGAGCGGGTTCGGCCACTCGTTAAGAAAAATCCATTATTGGTTGGGTTTGGAATTCGGAATCATCAAGATGCCATGCAACTCGCGACCCAAACCGATGGTTTTATCGTAGGTTCTGCCCTCATTAACCGCTTGGAGGCGCTATGGGAGGCGCCGTTGAATGCCGAGGAGCGGCTACAACAAGTAGGGGACTTTATTCGCGGCTTAAAATATGGTGTATAATGCCAAATACAAGCAGGCTTCTTCACTTTATTATCGGGTTTGGGCTATTAATTATGGCGACAGGCTGTGGGAAAACCAGTGACTCGCCCCGTCAACCTTTGCCAAAAGAAAAACTCATCGCTATTTTGATGGATTTGGAATTGGCCGAAGCCCGTTTGATGACCTTGCGAGACGTGAAGCCCGCCATGCGAGACTCTCTTCTAAAAGACCACCGCATTCCACCGCCCGTTTTTGAAGCTTGGATGACTTATTATGCTGGGCATCCAGAACTGTTTTTACCCATTCGTGAGGAAGTGAGCCGACGGTTAGCGCATGAAGCGCCGAATGTGCCCACCGTATCGCCTACGCCCATAGACCGTTTGACGGGACGTTAAGCCTTTAAACCAAGGAACTTAGGTGGTGACGCCGATAAGCCGTAGGGGAATGGCCTGTGGCACGTCGAAAAACATTATTAAAGTAGGATATACTGTTAAATCCGCATGAATAACAAATCTCGGTGATCCGATGTTGTTGGTTTTTTAAGAGTTTTTTGGCCAATCTGATTCTTTCGGAGTTGATAAAATCAACTGGCGAGAGGCCCAATTCCAGTTTAAAACAGCGGTGAAAATGCGTTTGGCTCATACAGGCTTTTTCACTTAAGGCTTGTACCGTAAGTGGTTCGTGCAGATGTTCTCGAATGTACTTCACCACATATGCTAGCCGCGAGGTTTGATGGAGGGCATCGGCACTTTCCAATAAAATATGACGGGCCTCGGTCTGCATCAGGCGAAGGATCAATTCTTTCAGCATAAAATCCGCAAAAATATCTTTAGAAGGATGGTTTTCGGTGAAAAGGAAGATCATCCGTGCAATAATCTGGTTAACGGCCGTATCGTTTGTGAAGTGAAAATTGCGTTCAGTGAAAGTCCACTGCGCAAAATCATCCGCCTTTGGATGTTGTTCATTCAGGTAGGAAGTCATTTCCAGAATAGACTCATTCGCCAGTGTCAAGGCCAGACATTGCGTGGGGTTGGTTACGGTGGCTTCCGGAAAATCAATCTGCATTTCCTCGCCGGGTGGTAAAACAACCGACTCGCCCGGGACGAAAACAAAGCTGCTATCGCGTAGGTGCATTACTTTTTTACCCCTCAACATACTAACCAAAACAGGATGATCGAAGGTGAGTTCTACCTTATCGGCAAACATGTGGGTTTCATAGACATTTAATTCGGCCCTGTCTAACGAATACACTGTTCGGTTTTCTACATGGGCTTCCAATTTACGGCGATCATAATAGCCCGAAGAAAGCTGCATATTCATAGCGTGCAAAGGGATAAGTATTCATTCTGAAAGCGTTTACATATTGTGAGGTAAGTTACGTCAGCAAATGGATAAATAAAACCATTCTTTTAAAAGATGTTAGGATCGTTCAACTCTTTGGCAGGATTGTGCAAACATGAAAACGTTTTTCTGCATTAGTTTCTAACGTAAGTCCCGCCATAAAACGGGAATTTTTAAACCCTTTTAGACGTTCAACTTTTAATCGGTACACGTTATGTCTGATGTCTCTGTTTCCCTTGCACCTCCTGCATTTAAAGACCACTACGACAACTTTATTGGCGGTCAGTGGGTAGCACCTGTAAAAGGCGCCTATTTTGATAACATTTCTCCGGTAGATGGTAAGGTATTCACCCGTGTGGCGCGTTCTACTGCCGAAGACATTGAATTGGCACTGGACGCCGCCCATGCCGCTGCGCCCATGTGGAACAACAGTTCTGCAACCGAACGCAGCAATATCCTACTGAAAATTGCTGATGTGATGGAGGCGAATCTGGAGTTATTGGCCCGTGTAGAAACTTGGGACAATGGCAAACCCTTACGCGAAACCCGTGCCGCCGATTTGCCGCTGGCGATAGACCATTTTCGGTATTTTGCCGGGGTGATCCGTGCCGAAGAAGGTTCTGTGGCCGAGTTGGACGCGACGACCGTTTCCATGAATATTCCGGAGCCATTGGGAGTTGTAGGACAAATCATCCCGTGGAATTTCCCGCTTCTGATGGCCGCGTGGAAAGTGGCGCCTGCATTGGCCGCTGGAAACTGTGTGGTACTGAAGCCCGCCGAACAAACGCCATCGGGCATTCTGGTTTTGATGGAACTGATCCAGCACCTCTTGCCTGCGGGTGTGCTGAATGTGGTGAATGGCTTTGGTATCGAGGCCGGAAAACCGCTCGCATCCAGTCCACGTGTGGCAAAGGTAGCGTTTACCGGTGAAACCACGACCGGACGACTGATTATGCAGTATGCATCGCAAAACATCATTCCGGTAACACTGGAATTGGGCGGAAAATCGCCGAATATCTTCTTTAAAAGCGTTATGGATGCCGATGATGACTTCTTTGATAAATGCTTGGAAGGGGCCGTGATGTTTGCCTTAAACCAAGGCGAGGTCTGTACATGTCCATCCCGGATTTTGGTAGAAGAAAGTATTTATGATGCCTTTATGGCGCGGGTGGTAGCGCGTGCCCAGGCCGTTAAAATGGGACATCCCTTAGACCCTTCAACAATGATGGGCGCACAAGCCTCGAACGACCAATACGAGAAAATCCTGAACTACATCCAGATTGGGAAAGAAGAAGGGGCCGAAGTGTTGTGTGGAGGTAGCGCGGTGAAGCATGAAAATTTGGAAGATGGGTATTATATTCAACCTACCATCCTGAAAGGCCACAACAAAATGCGGGTCTTCCAAGAAGAAATTTTCGGCCCGGTGGTCTGTGTTACCACGTTTAAAGACGAGGCCGAGGCATTGGAAATTGCTAATGACACCTTGTATGGTTTGGGTGCTGGTGTTTGGACTCGCGATATGCACCAAGCATATCAAATGGCACGGCACATTAAAGCCGGACGGGTTTGGGTGAATTGTTACCATGCGTATCCTGCCCATGCGCCTTTTGGTGGCTACAAAAAATCCGGTATCGGGCGTGAAACCCACAAAATGATGCTGGCACATTATCGCCAAACCAAGAACATGCTGATTTCGTACAGCAAAAACCCCTTGGGCTTCTTCTGATTCTTTAAATCGAAACCTTTATGATCCCCAGAGTTGTTGCCAGCCAAGCTGCTATGGACGTTATTGAAACCCTGAAAGCGGCGCATGGCCCACTGATGTTCCACCAAAGTGGTGGATGTTGCGATGGTTCGGCCCCGATGTGCTATGCCGCGGGGGAACTGCTCATCGGTGATCAGGATGTATTGCTCGGTCAAATTCAAGGGTGCGACTTTTACATGTCGGCCTTTCAGTTCGAGTACTGGCAACACACCCAATTGGAGATAGACGTAACACCGGGGCGCGGAGCCAGTTTCTCGCTGGAAATTCCGCTCGGCCTTCGGTTTGTGGTAAAATCCCGTCTGTTTGAGGAGGAGGAGTGGGAACACCTCAGCCCCATCCGAATGGGAGTAGGATAATCATGAGGCCGTTTTGCGCAGTCGGACAGCATAGGCCCCATCCATCCCATTTTTAAAGGGCAGGCTCTGGTATGCACCTTGGGCATTTCGCAATTCGGGCGGGAGGTCAGGAATGGCTTCCCGCCTAAAGTTTGGGTGACGTTGCAAAAAAGCGGTTACTTGGGCTTCGTTTTCCTCGTATTCGATGGAGCAAGTACTATAAACCAAAAGGCCGCCTGCCTTGACCGTTTGGGTAGCGGCATCTAAGAGCTTTTCTTGACGTTGTAGCAAGTCTTGAAGGTCTTTTTCTGCCCGCTGCCATCGGGCATCCGCCCGTTTGGACAAAACGCCTGTTCCAGAGCAAGGTACATCCAATAACACGCGGTCTGCCAGTACATCCGATGTTGCCGCCCACTCCTCAAAATCGGCAGCAAGTGCCTCGATGGTAGAAATGCCCTGTTTTTTGGCCGCATCTTGTATCAAACGGGTACGCTGCGGATGTCGGTCGATGGCAAAAATGCGTCCGGTCTGGCACATGCGCATGGCCGCATGGGTGCTCTTTCCGCCGGGTGCGGCACAGGCGTCCACCAACACTTCATTCGGCTGAGGGTCTAAGACCGCAACCACCCATCCAGCGGCTTCGTCTTGAACTGCACAAACGCCTTTTTCTATCCATCCATCCACTAAAACGGCTTGTAGGTGTACCGTTTTCCTGAAATATGGCAGATATTGTCCGGCCTCGATGGCGATGCCTGCATTTTGGATCGCTTCGTCGAAGGCTTCGGGTGTGGTTTTAAGTAGGTTGATTCGCAAGCCATGTACCGGGCGGGCATTGTTCCATCGTAAAAGGTCTTCCAAATGTTCTCCAAATGCCTTCTGCCAACGACGTACCAACCAATCGGGATGCGAATGCCACACCGCCAGATCGTGCAGTTTTTTCCCCGATTCCGGTTTCGGCAAGTGGTCCAAATCCCGCAAAAAAGCCCGTAGAATGCCATTGGCCAAGGGGCCAGCGCTGGGGCGGATGTGCTTTTTGGCTACACGCACAGCCTCGTTCAAAACGGCATAGTGTGGGTGCTCGGTCTCGGTGAGTTCATACATTGCCAAGCGGAGGAGCTGCCGAAGCGGAGCCTCCATTTTTTCTAATTTTCCTGTATAATACTGCCCCAACCAAAAATCCAAGCGCCGCCGGAGCCGCGTTACCCCGCCGATATAATCCGAAATCTGTCGTCGTGCCCCCGCCGATTCGGTCTCTAACGGTAATCGCGCCGTGTAGGCGCCCTCTTGTTCGATGCGGAGAAGGTGTTTTACAGCCACCCAACGGTTTTCTGGCATGTGTATAGTCGTTTTTAGAAAAAGAAGGTGCAAGTTACAGCAAGCGGGCAGGGTTAAATGTGGAATTCCAGTTGTAAATAAACGCATCCATTGGCAAATCCTTTCGTGCAAGACCCCAAAGGCGCTTACATAGACGTTGCACAGCATAGGAAATACCTTTATTTTAAGATGGTTCCACCAATTAGAGACCATGAGTAATCCTATTTATTGGTTTATCACAAAACCTGCGGATAGCGAAACGGCAAAAAAGAATAAAAAAACTGGACAACATCCGTATAGAAAGCGGGGAAGTATTGCTATGGCCATCATTTTATTGGGTGTTGTACTGGGCGTTTTCGCTGGGTTGATACCGGATGGCTTGAAAGAAGAATTGACGCAATTTGCAGGATATATACGACTGTCTTATACCCACTTTTGGCTTATTTCCTTTTTGGGATTGACATCCATCTTGCTTATTTTTGTATGGTGGGAAGCCAAAATCAATGTCAGGGAGGAAGTAGTTGAAAAATCACGGCCTTCCGTTTTGCCCACCAAAAAACAACTGATCCCCAACGAA
>DDTM01000002.1:540-42124 GCA_002344075.1 Bacteroidetes bacterium UBA2364 | reverse complement strand
AAAAAACGAACGACCTACGCGATGCACACAACATTAAGCTAGAGGTGAAAAGCTGGGAAGATTTGCCGCAAGGCCTTCGTGGAACGGATCGCACCCAAGACAACTATAATGATTTTATCAGAACCTGTGATGCTGTTATCGTGCTTTATTGGACGAAACTAGGGCAGTTCACCCAAGAAGAGTTTGAATTGGCGCTGGACATTAGCAAAAAACCAAATGCGAAGACAACGACCTGTCTTTACCAATGTAATCGCCCTGTTAAGCCCTCAGAAGTGGATCATACCTCTCTTGCTTGGTTTGAAAAAACGTTTACTCACATATTTCCCTATCCATATGAAAGCATTGATGCCGCCATATTTAAATTCGTTGAGACGGAATTACCAGGTTTGATTAACAAAAAAGCCCCTTTGAACCGGGGAAACTAGGTGCCTCGTCTGGCCATGAACAGGAGGGCGCGAAACCTCTGCTGGGCGGGGATACCCATGAACGCATTCTAACACATTGCGACCGTGTGAAACAAATAAATGCCGTTTCTTCGCATGAGAAGAAGGCTCCTCTCGTTCAAAGTTATGGGCTATGGGGCGAAGCTTGCCATATGCCTCATCAAGCCTACCTCCCGCTGGTTCCAACCATTTGTGAAGCTATTGGTAAACCTGCAAACGAGACTGTAAAGTCCGTTGTAAAACCTATCTACTGTAATAAGCAGCGATCTGGCTTAAACGCTAAAGCGCACTTGGCTAGCTTATTGCAGGAGATGAAGAATTGTTTCGCTTCTAATGATTTTACCGAAATGGATAATGGGAGGGCGAATCATGTTTACTTCTTTGTCTTTCAAATTCCCTCTTTTAGCCCCTTTCTTGCCTCATGTATTAGCGAACTGCATGAGGATTGGCAACAAAAATTTGTTGATACTTACAAGGTGCGTTTTATCTGGTTATTTGAAGCAGAAACAAAACCAGCAGTCAAGTATGGCAAATGGTTACCGGCGCTTGCCAATGTCGAGAGAACAGATATTGACCATTTTGTTTTATGTAACCAACGATTTGAGCCTAAATGGAAGGTTGTGCCTCAACACCAAGAAGCCTTTTCCATGCAAGAAGTCCTTGAGCTTTTGACGGGAGCAGACTATAACCCCTACGCCATGCAGCCGGATCATTCTGCACGCCAGCGGGAATATGACACCTAAGCCCTTGACGCTAAAATACCTACTTATGATGAATGACTTTATTCCAAAAAAGATCGCGCCTCAAGCGTTTAGCCAAAAATCGCAAGGCTATCTGCCCGATGAAGGCT
Source organism: Bacteroidetes bacterium UBA2364 (assembly GCA_002344075.1). Lineage (GTDB taxonomy): Bacteria > Bacteroidota > Rhodothermia > Rhodothermales > UBA2364 > UBA2364. The sequence goes on along the minus strand of DDTM01000002.1, from coordinate 40,831 downwards.
TGCAAAAAGCAGTGAAAGTCGCCTTGGCCTTAGGGCAGCCCCTCTTATTGACGGGCGAACCCGGCTGTGGAAAAACCCAAGCCGCCTATTGGTTGGCCAAAGCATTAAAGGGGCAACCCCACTTTAATTCAGACCAGCCCTTGGTGTTTAATGCCAAAACAAGTTCTGTAGCAACCGACCTGCTCTATACCTATGATGCCTTGGCGCATTTCCATGCCGCTCACCTAAAGGAACCCCATAAAGACCTTGCCGCACGGGATTTTATCACGCTCAACGCGCTGGGGCAGGCGATTGCCCTGACCAATCCAACCGACCGAACCCGTGCTTATTGGCCCAAAAACAAGACCTTGGTACAGGGAAGCCATGTGGTTTTAATAGACGAGATTGATAAAGCCCCCCGCGACTTTCCCAACGATTTATTGGATGTGATGGAGCGCTTTGCCTTTGACATCAAAGAAACCAACGAAACCCTGAAAAAAGACCCTGAGAAACCGGTGGTGGTGGTTCTTACCAGTAATTCGGAAAAGGGGTTGCCCGATGCTTTTTTACGGCGCTGCATCTTTTACCATTTGCCGTTCCCAGAAAAGCCAGATTTACAAGAAATTGCAAAAGTACATTTTAATGAAAAAGTTCCGCCCGCGCTTTTAGACTATTTCTTAGCCCTTCGCGAAAAAGCACGCCTCAAAAAACCCAGTACTTCCGAGTTATTGGGCTGGTTGGAAGCCTTGCGCTTAGAGGAACTTTGGGGAGGAGCCGCCGCCACCTTGGAAAAAGAGCTACTTGCCCCTTACTTGGGGGTTTTACTCAAAAACCAAGACGACTTAGCGCGTGCAAAACGTTCGTAACCCAATGAGCCATCGCGCAGCCATGCCACAAGACCTTTTTAGCTACTTACATGATGAAGGGTTTAGCCTGAGTTTAGCCCAGCAGCTCAAGGTGCAATCCCTTTTCTTACGCCTACCCATCGAGGTTTCGGGCGATTTGGCGGGCTATCTCACCCCCATTTTGGCGGAGAGTGCCACCCAGCAAAGCCAGTTGCACCACTTGCTAAAGGCCTATACCGCACAACGCGCCGAAGCGGTTACGCAAGCCCAGCCCAAGGCCCAAGAAATAAGGCAAAGTCCCCCTAGCCCAGACAAGCAACCAGACCCAGAAAAACAAAAAGCGGACTCCCCACAACCCGCCGCTTCTAAACCTCAACCCTCTTCTTTCCTTCCACCCATAGACCTTGAAACCGACTTTTCCCCACCAGCGGACTTTAACTTTCATGATAATAGCAAGCTCATCGCCCACGATCAAGAATTTCTCAATGTGGCCCTTGCCCTGCGCCGTAAAACAGAAACCGAGCGATTGACCTTGGATGTGCGCCGTAGTGTACATGCCACCCTCAAAGCAGCCGGTTATCCTCGTTTGGTCTATAAAGCCGTCCCAGAAGCCCCGCATTACCTCTTTCTCATTGAATGCTACCAGGCCCATGACCTTTTTGCCCGCACCCTCAGCGCCTTAGCCGAAGCCTTGCAACAAGAAGGGGTTTCGCTTACGGTACTATATTACCAAGACAGCCCAACTTGGGTATATGCGCCGAAAAGCGCCCAGTTTTATGCCCTCTCAAGCCTATACCAGCAGTTTTCCCAAGCCGTTTTATTGGTGTTTGGGCATGTAAAAACATGGATTCTTCCAGATAAGTTTGAGGTGAAGCCCGATTTAGCGGCGGGGCTAAGCCAATGGGATCGCCGTTTTGTTTTAAGCCCCCAGCCCGTCCCTTATTGGAGCTATCCCGAAGATATTGTACACCAAACCCTGCCTGTCCTCCCACTCTTAGACCGAAATCCTGAAGCAGAAGGCCATATAAGCGCTTCTCTGCATAGCTTGGCCGCTTTAACCGACCCTGCTTGGGTTTCCCAACGCAAAAGCCCCTTCCGCCTGCGGGCCCCCAAAGCCCCCAGCTATGCCTTAGACCAATTGCCCGACTTGGAACGGTGGCTGGGGAAAACCCTTGTAGCTGTCTTAACGGCCACCTCGTTTGAACTGCGTTGGGAGGTTTTGGTGGCGCTAAGCCAAGCCCTCACCCCAAAAGATGGAGAAGACCTCGCCCGTTTTGCGCCGCTCCTTACCTTAACACAGCTTAACTGGATGCGGACGGCCACCATTCCCCCGTCGCTGTTAGAAGATTTTGGCAAAGCCCTGTACCAAGATGAAAAACTGCGTATGGCCTTAGGCAAAACCTTGGATTACTTGGCCACCCAAGTCTTCACCGAAGCCCCGCCAAAAGCGCCCCCAGACCGTAGCGAAGCCGCTTTTTCGTTACAGGTCTTGCGGCTTTTTGCCCAAGCCTTTCAAAACCCTGATGATCCCCAAGCGCAAGCCGCCCTGCAAGGTTTGCAGGCAAAAGGCTACCTCTTGCCCAATCAAACCAGCTTTATTCCTCTCATAGCCCCCCCAAAAGCGGGCGACCGCCAAGTGCTGACGATTAAAGGGGTGGACTTTGCGTTCCGTTACTGCCCGCCGGGGTCGTTTTGGATGGGGGAAACGCCCGTTACACAGGCACAGTGGGTAGCCCTTATGGGGTCTAATCCAAGCCGTTTTTCAGGCGAAAACCGTCCCGTAGAGCAGGTATCCTGGGAGGAGTGCCAGGCGTATTGCGCACAACTGAATGGGTTGGGTCTAGGGGTCTTTCGTTTGCCGCTGGAAGAAGAATGGGAATATGCCTGCCGAGCGGGTAGTAGCACACGGTATTATTTTGGAGATAACGAGAAGGCGCTAGAAGACCATGCGTGGTATGGGGCCAATAGCGGTGGGGCAACCCATCCTGTAGGGGAAAAGCTGCCCAATGCTTGGGGACTGCGGGATATGCACGGGAATGTATTGGAATGGACAAACAGCGAATGGACGGACAATTATGCAGCATTCCGGAACAGGGTAAAGCAGCTCAGGTATAGTCAAGTGGATATGCAAAAATTAACTAAAAATTCAAATACGAGTCGGGTGTTTCGTGGGGGTTCGTGGGGCGGCAGGCCGCAGAACCTGCGGGCTGCTAACCGCTACAACAACCACCCGACCCTCCGTAACGACTTTGTAGGCTTCCGTCTCGCCAAGGCTTTATAATATGAATATTTTATTATTTTTTAATTTGCATATTGACAAACGCGGGGTTTGGTATTGTCGTGGGGGTGGCAGGATCAGTCCGCGCTTTGCGCGGCAAAAATTTCCGTTTTTCGTATATTTCGGCTTTCGCGATTTCCGTTATTTCTTCTCTTTCTGACGTTCGGGTTCTGCGAACGCCGAAAGGTCGGGTAAAATTTTCTTCTTTCGGAACCGAAGGCGGTGCTCCTTCGTTTTTCGATAAACGCCTCTTTTTACCTATCAAACGCCTTTTCGCCTTATGCCCAACTATGCGCCCCGATTTGCTGCCTTGGCCACCGATTACAAGACCTTTGTTATGGAATTTCCGCAATTGCGAGCGGTTTCTTTGGCCCAATGGATTTTGGAGTCTGGCAGGGGTTTTTCCCAGCTTTCGCAACAATACTTCAACTATGCGGGCCTCAAGTTTCGGAACGAGATGCAGGGTTTTGCGGTTCCCGTTTTTTACATGGCCAGTGATGGCGGGGATTATTACTGTGGTTTTGCGGACAATCTGGCGTTTATCCGCGGTTTTTGGAGGTTTATGGACCGTTCACCGTATTTTGGTTGGAAAGCACATTCCCGCTCGGCAGAAAGCTACCTTAACTTCATTGCGCCTCGGTATTCCACCAATCCGGCCTATGTGGACAAAGTTCTGAACCTGCTTCCGGAGGCCCATCAATTATTGGGCATGGTTTCTCAGCCCACCCCACCCACCCCGCCAGACGACCACGCGGGGCCGGGCACCTCGGAGCCTTATACCAAGCCCATTGTTTCCGGTTTTTTTGAAAGCCCCAATGCCGAGTCTCGCAATGGAACCACCATTTCCCGCATCATCCTGCATTGCTCCGATAACCCCAATCTGGCACAGGTCATTGCCCAATACCAAAACCCCAAGACCCAGCGTTCGGCACATTATTTGGTGAACAAAGACGGCAAAATTTACCAGATGGTGCGCGACTCAGATCGGGCGTGGCATTGTCGGGGGGCAAATGCCAACTCATTGGGGATTGAACTGATGGCTGCACGCAACGAAGTGATGACCGCAGCCCAGCAAACGGCTACCATTTCCCTCATTCGCTGGATGCTCAGTACGTACCGCATTCGTCCGGATCAGATTTTTGGGCATCGTCATGCGCCGGGTTATACAGGTGGTGTTAATGGCACCTTTTGTCCCGGACGCTTGTTTGGGGATACGACGGAGGCCGCCTTGAAGCGCTGGGTGAGCCAAAACTTCTGGGCCAGCCCACCCGCCAACCCGAATCCACCAGTGGTCACCAATCCCAATACCTCTTGGGTTCCAGCCCCACCCACAGATCCGAACCGCCGTTGGGATTTTTGATGAGTCCGCTTTATCTTTTATGTACAAGGCGTTTAACCGGAAGAACCATGTTGTATCTTTAGGGTTCTCCTTAAACGCCTTTTTCTTTTCTTTAAATCCGAATACCCATGAACGTTCTTTATAAAAAAATCCTCGTTTTATGCGGCTTCCTATTGCCTATAACGGCTTGGGCACAAAGCCGTCCGATGTTGAGTGCCAATCTGACCACCTTAGACATAGGCGACTGCACCTTTAACACCACCTGCAACAAAACCTTTACCTTGTCTAATCCAGGAGGCGATCCTATAACGGTAGAAAAAATAAGTGTTTATGATACACATTTTACGATTTCTCCTGCCACACCGTTCACTCTCTCGGCTTCCGGAAATCAGGTGGTCACGGTTTCTTTTTCATCCTCCGAAAACCTGACGTATAAAGATATCCTCACCGCCGAAGCGCAAAACGGTGTCGAAGTGGTGGAGGTGGCGCTCTCGGCCCGTGCGGTGTATAACGAGGACTACGGAAGCAAAACCGATTATTACCTCGCTACCCAAGACTTGTGGGGAGAAGCCCTAAAAACGGCATTGAACAACATCATCAAGAACAATACCAACAATAGCTACAATACGTCTCGTGATGCCATGTTTGGAACGTCGGTGGATGCCATCAATAACGGAAATGGAACCAAGACATTGGAGTGTATTTATACCGGACGCTTGATCACGATGTCCACAAGTACCGCACGACCCAGCGCGTCATCGCCCGAATACATAAATACCGAGCATACGTGGCCCCAGTCCTTTTTTAACGAGAATAATCCGATGGTCTCGGATATTCACCACCTCTATCCCACCGATGTGGATGCCAATAATGAGCGTTCCAACTTTCCATTTGGGAATGTAAACCGTACAGGAGCTGGGGTAAGGTGTCACGACAAAGACATTCCTACGCAAAACGGTACCTGTAGCAATGCCGGTTCGGGGGATTGGAGCTATTTATTGAGCAATGTTTATGAGCCACGAGACATACAAAAAGGCAATACCGCCCGTTCGTTGTTTTACTTTATGGTACGATATGGCAACCTCGGCGGCTTTTTTACCGCCGCACAAGAAACGGCCATCCGTGTATGGCACGCAAACGACTTGCCCGATGCCAAAGAGAAGGCCCGCAATACAGGCATTATGAACTTCCAGAACAACCGCAATCCGTTTGTGGATCATCCTGAATTTGTAAACCGGATCTCTTCGTTCTTCGGGACGGCTACGGGTGCGCCCAGCAATGCCCTTCCCGCCAGCGTGCCCACCGCCGAAAACTTTGGCGAAATTGGCCTGACACAAACCTTAGAAGCAGAAATCAATGTAATCAATCGGGGAAATGCCGCCTTTACCTATACCACTTCACTCTCTGGTGCGGGTTTTCAGGTGGTTTCTGGAAGCAACGGATCCGTTCCAGCCTATGGCTATACGCCTGTTCGTGTACGATTTGCACCTTCGTCTATCACCTCGTATAATGGCCTGCTTACCATCACGCCATCTACGGGCAGTGCCCTGAATGTGAGCCTTTCCGGTACAGGGAACTCGGCTACTGCACGGGAAACAGACCATACCCAACCCGCTGTTTTTGTGGTCGAGAAGCCTTATCCTAACCCGTTTGTCGGTACTTCTACGCTGCGTTTTGCAACCGGAAAAGCCGCACACATTACACTAACCTTGCATGATGTATTGGGTAGAACCGTACAAACCGTTTTGAATGAACAACGGGGAGATGGGCAGCATGAAGTGGACATCCATGCCGCCTTGCTGCCAGTCGGCGTGTATATTTATCGCCTTTCGGTGGATGGTCAGGTTCAGACGGGTAAACTTATTCGTCAATAAATGGCTTATTTTCAAGTGCTAAGCCCGGTATTATTATCGGGCTTTTTTTATTGTAGATGACTCACAATATTGGCTTATGGGAGGTGTTTTGTCTTGTAAATAGAACAGGGTTTATATTATTCTTCAACCAAAGATCATCTTAATGAATAGGGGATGGGTCATTTGTTTTTTAATTTTAAGCATTATCAATATTGTTGTTCATGCAAACGACCCGCGAATTTATCACCCCAACCCTCGTACTCTTGTTGGTCATACAAGGGCTGGTTCCGTTGTGGGTGCAATTAGACTTTTCGCGACGTCAGGATTATATACGTAAGGTACTGTGCATCAATCGTGGCAATCCGGAGATGAAGTGTAACGGTAAATGCTACTTAAAGAAGCGCCTTATTAAAACAGATCAAGAACAACAAAAACAACAACAAAGCACGACTGAACATCAAATTGTCGGCTTAGTTTATGTGGCCCCTCGAAACGAGGAGCTACCGGAAATAGGGGGTGCTCTCCCGCCATCCCGCCATCCTCAAGCCGAGGAACATCCGCTTGAGGGAACCCCCGTAGATATTACACATCCACCCAATCTTCTGGCCTAAGCCTATTTAGGCCCATTCGTTGAATCAACCCAATAACCTGACCAATGCCGAGTTTGAGGCATGGACGTATGTTTTATCGCTTATGGGATAATTCCAACGCCGTGCTGCTGATTGTGCATGAATTAAGGTATTTATGATGGTGTTTTTTAAACATCCATATGGGTTTTTATTGTTTCAGAAATATCATTCAATTATCCAATTAATTATCCAAAAAGATTTAACTATGAAACTCCAGTATTTATTGTTTGCCTGCTTTTTATTCGCCGGCTCCGGTTGCGACCTTTTTGAAAGTGATGGCTTTAACGTGGATGACAAGGGAACCCTGAAAGTTGTCTTCGACAATGTTGTAGGAGACAAAGACCTTACCCTAAACAGCGGAAGCTATGTGAATGCCGCAGGTGAAACCTTTAACGTGACCACCTTGAAGTATTTCATAAGCAACATCAAACTTACCACCGAAGAAGGCAAAGTGGTGGTATATCCACAAGAATCTTCTTATTTCTTGTTAGACGAGTCCGATCCGACGAGCCTCACCCTCACCTTAACCGACGTTCCGGCGGGCAATTACAAATCCCTTACATACATGATTGGCGTGGACAGCTTGCGTAATACGATGGATGTCTCCAAGCGGACTGGAAACCTCGACATTGCCGGAAAAGCAAAAGGCATGTATTGGTCTTGGAACTCCGGATACATCTTTTTCAAAATGGAAGGCGCTTCCCCACAGGCCAAGCCTGCCGCAGATGGAACCACCAACTACCGCTACCACATTGGTCAATATGGCGGCGGCTTTGGAACCCCACCGGTAAAAACCATCAACAACCTGAAAAACAGTACCCTGACCTTTGGAACCGATATGCTGAAGGTGCGCAAAAATAAAACACCTCAGGTTGAGGTAAAAATGGATGTCTTGAAGGTATTTACCGGACAGTACACCATGAAACTGGCCGAAAATCCGGTCATCATGGTGAATCCATTAGGCGCGAATGTCTCTGCAAATTATATCCAAGCATATGCGCTTGTAAGCATGAAAAACAACGTACCCTAACTTGTAATCACATGAAACGCGTCTGGATGCTCTTCCTGATCGCGGGTTGCTCGACTGTGGACCCGAAGCCGGAAACACCAACAGAATACACCTTTAAGGCTCCTGAAGGTTTTCCGGCTACGGCCTACCGTTTCGAGAATACCCCGATCACCCAAGCCGGATTTGAATTGGGCCGATCCCTTTTCTATGATGGTAAACTCTCGCGTGATGGCTCCATTAGTTGTGCCGATTGTCACCAACAGGAGGCCGCCTTTTCGCATTTTGACCACGATGTAAGTCATGGAATAGACGACCGCTTGGGGACGCGCAATGCACCGGCTTTGTTCAATTTGGCCTGGCACTCCGATTTCTTCTGGGATGGTGGGGTACATGACTTGGACTTGCAGCCGCCGAGTGCCATCATGAATGCAAACGAAATGGACGAATCCTTAGATCGGATTCTGGAAAAACTACGCAAGGACAGTAAATACCCTGCCATGTTCCGGGCGGCTTATGGAACCGAAGAGGTAACAACAGCCCGTTTCCTGAAATCACTCTCACAGTTTATGCTGTTGATGATATCCTCCAATAGCAAATATGACCGTTATATTCGTAAAGAAGCTGGTGTAACCTTTACCGCCGACGAACAGGAAGGTTTGCGGGTCTTTAACCTAAAATGTGCCACATGCCATCCAGCACCGCTGTTTACAGACCTGAGCTTCCGGAACAATGGCCTAAAACCCACCCCAAACCCCGATTTAGGGAGGGCGCTTATTACCCTGCGCGACGAAGATCGGTTGCGGTTTAAGGTCCCTTCACTTCGGAACATCACCGAATCCCCCCCTTATATGCACGACGGGCGGTTTTCTTCGTTGGAGCGCGTGTTGGAACATTATAACAGTGGTGTGCAGGCAACCGAAAATTTAGATCCGTTGCTCAGTCAGAATGGGCGTCGGGGGATTGTCCTTTCGGATGCCGAAAAGCGTGCTTTGATTGCCTTTATGAAAACCCTGAAAGACGATACGTTCCTTTCGGATAAACGTTTTTCTCATCCTTAATCTAAAATAAAATAGATGTTTATGAAAAAAATACTATTCATTGCGGTATGCTTGCTTTCTGGTACAGCCGCATTTGCCCAGCACAATAAGCACGACATGGCGCATCCCAATCATATTGGTGGGGGCATCATGAAAACCATTGGGGGCGAGGGCTGGATGTATCATGTGCATTATTTACGCTTCCTTCGGGGAACGGGGGATAAATTTGGGGTAGGTCTTGGGTTTGTTGGCATGACCGACCACGATCAAAAAGGGATATCAGTGCCTTTGGTCTATAAACTGACGCCAAAATTACACGTTGGCGCGGATCCAATGTACCTGAAACATCACGACGAATGGGAGTTGGGCGCGGGATTAAACGTACACTATCACATTCCGGTTGGCCCCATTCATGTAAGTCCCACAGTTGGTTACATGATTGGGCACGAAAACCACCTTATGGCAGGGGTACATGTAGGGCTTGGCTTCTGATGCCTCGAAGGAAACTGTTTGGTGAAACAGAGCCGCTCGGTGCCGTATTTACGACGGCGTTGGGCGGCTTTTTATATACCATAGTGTTGATCCTATGGCCTAACATGGTCTTCCATGCGATTCAAAGTGTCCTATCCCGCCAAACAAAGCAATCCTCCTTCTCTGTGTAGCGTAAGGTATCTTTTAGCCTTGCTTTAGTCTTCATAAAATCTTAGATTATCATCTCTCAAAGTATGTAATCAGCAAGGCCATTGAGTTTGTCTTGGCTGTCCATGAGAAAGGACTATAAGGCATTTTTTTATTGATGCCGTTTAAAATCATTCAGATGAGACCCAAGCCCATGAGCAGAAAAGTACATCAACCACACATAAAGTGTTAAGTACGTGGCGTCCAGAACCCACGCTAAAAAACGGGGCGTATTCCGAAAAGCCTTACGAGTAGGAACATATCAATAATAAAGGAGAAGGAAAATGAAAAAAAATGTAGCAGAATTTGTCGGCACCTTTTGGCTGGTATTTGGCGGTTGTGGGAGTGCATTATTGGCTGCTGGCTTCCCCGATGTGGGCATCGGATTGGTGGGCGTATCCTTTGCATTTGGCTTGACCGTAGTTACCATGGCTTATTCTATTGGACATATCTCCGGCGCACACCTGAATCCTGCTGTCACGATCGGGTTATGGATGGGTGGAAGAATAGCCGCGAAGGATATTTTGCCCTACGTGGTTTCTCAGATACTGGGCGGAATAGCCGCAGCAGGACTCCTTTTTGTGATTGTTACAGGGAATGGGAGCGAGATCGGTTCATTTGCAGCCAATGGCTATGGAGAACACTCGCCTGGCGGATACAGCTTGGTGGCCGCTCTTGTTACCGAATTGGTGATGACTTTTATGTTCTTGTTCATCATCTTGGGAGCAACAGATGAGCAAGCACCCAGTGGCTTTGCAGGTCTGGCTATTGGTCTTGCCCTAACCCTGATTCACTTGGTCAGCATTCCCGTAACCAATACGTCCGTTAATCCGGCGAGAAGCATTAGCCAAGCCATTTTTGTGGGCGATTGGGCACTTTCACAACTATGGCTGTTCATTGTGATTCCCGTCGTTGGCGCGGCATTGGCTGGTATGGTCTATAAATACCTAAAGTCAACATGAGGCACATGCGAGGCGTCTGTTGTAACGTCCTACGGGGGCGTAAATGGAAAAACCGTCTCTCTACTTTGTTTTAGGGCATCGTCCTGTATATCTAAAAAGCATCCCGCTTCCCAAAAAGTAGCGGGATGTTCATTTATCATCCCTTAGTCTTGTATCTACACTGATCAAACATGCTGATCTATCAGGATTGTATTTCCATCGGGGTCTTTCAATACAAAATGTGCCGGACCATTTCCCGATTCATCGGTCTCGGTATCTAAAGAAATACCATTTGCTTTGAGGTGTTTTTGGATGTCACGCACATCGTCAAACGATGGCATCGGCTGTGCTGCTTCGTCCCATCCAGGGGTAAAGGTAAGGAGATTACCTTCAAACATGCCTTCAAAGAGGCCAATTAAGGCATTTCCGTTCTTCATGACCAAGTATTTATGGTCTAAACTTCCGCCCAAAACAGAGAAGCCCAAGTGCTCGTAAAAGGCCTTGGAAACCGATAAATCTTTTACACTCAGACTAATAGAGAAAGCACCTAAACGCATGATGAATCTGTGGTTTGAGGTTAGGAGGTGATTTGGATAAACCAATAACGAATAAGTGGTAAGATAAGGGTGACGGAGGTCTTTTTAAAAGTGTATCACGGGTTTATAAGGGCTGTCAGGGTGGTTCGGAGGCTAAGATTCTTTTAACGCAATCGAAAAGCCATAGAATACCGTAGAAGAGGCGGCAAGGTCAATTTCCCAGCGAACGATGCCCGTATTCTTACGAAAGGTAATCCGACCAGTGGTATCATGGATATTCCCAAAAGTGATCTCGTTCGGAATATAGGTTTTTAGCCGAATATCATAAGGACCGTAACTTAATTGGTCTTGATTCGAGATGGTCAGTTGGCCATTTGTGGTGGTAAAAAACCATTCTTTGGTAAATGTCGTAGGACTTTCGGTAGCGGGCAAGGTGGAGCCGATCGGTCGGGCCAAGCGCTTTCCTTCAAAGGACTCTGTTATTTGGCAGGTGCGGCCTCCTTCCTGATTCGTACATGTCTCCACCGTAAATACCGAAACACCCTTGTATTGCACCTCTTGTCCATTACTCGGAAAGCGGCTCGTTCGGTCGTAGGTCCAGGTGTTTCCTGGCAAAACCAAGAAGTAAAGGGTTTCTTCTACACTGTCGCAGGCAGGAATCGCCAAGGCCATCATCAGCGTAAAGCATGTGGAAATATAAAAGGGAGAGGAAGCCATGTGGGTGGGATCTTTTTAAAGTTGTAGTGGAAAGACCATGTAGATTAAACGCAAAAAAGAAGCCATATGGCTCATGGGAGGTTATGCCCCTGAATTGCTTCCACGCCGTTTGCCTTCCATCATGTAGTGCATCGAATACGGATAACCGCCAGCCTGCCAAATGGCATCAAAACAAGGCTTAAGGACACGATCCACCTCGCCTTCAAAACTTTCCAATAACACTTCTTGAACCATCAATACATCACGGTCTATGGTGTGGCCGGGCAGTATTTTACGGCTGTTGAGGGCAATGTAGTGCCCACGGACGCCCATCAAAGACAACATCACAACAAAAGGAGGGGCTGCATTTAAGCCTTCGTAAAGGGTTCGACTATCGGTTACCGCCCGAAGAATGGCTTCTTCAAAAATTTGGGTGTCTAAGAAGGGTTTTTCATTTAATGCTTGTGTCAATAATACGGCATCGGTGTATTCGATGGCCCCATTTCGGAAAAATTGTGTGTAAGCCCCAGTTTCTTGCTCGGCATTTCGGGGGGCATAAACCAAAAAACCATCAAAATTATACCTATATTTGGGGCTTCCTCCTAATAACAGGCTGAGTTTGTCTCGGACCAATCCGGAATGTTGGCCTAAATCTACTTGTGCCGAAGGATCAAAGGCATTTAGAGGCAATAAATGAAACACTATTTTGGGTTCGTCGAAGAGCCGAACGGGGGTTTCATTGGCCATAATCCGGCTAATGCGCTCCATCCGAAATTGCCGTAACTGATGGGTGATACCCTCCGAAAGGGCAAAAAGGGCACGGAGGTCTGTAACATCCAGCGGATATTTCCCCGAAGCATTGCGGGCATAAAATCGAAATGCGCCCGTATGGGTCACGGCATGAGGAAGTGCCCAACTGCGTGGGATTTGTATCACGGCTGCCACCCGGCCATTTGAGAGCGGAATTGGATGGCACCGGATGCCGGTGATACGTGGCTGAATGGCATCCCGAATCATGCTTTCAAGGCCATTTACCCATACCTCTACGTCTGGAATGTCCATCCCCATCAAGTCTTTGGCAATTCCTCCTTCTTCCGACATCCCAAACACCAGAAATCCGCCCGAAGCATTGGCAAAAGAGACCACATCCGCCAAAAATTCTTTTTTCTCGCTATCTGTCACCAGGCGCAAGTCTTGCTTAAAATCCAATTCGCGGCTTTCTCTAACCCCGTCCCGTATAAGGTCTAAAAGATCTGTTTCGGTAAGAGCCTCAACCGATTTTCCAACGAGCGCCATATGGTCTTTGGTTTTTTGGTGAAGATACAACTTTCCGTCTTTGGGGAATAGTAAAAACCGACGGTTATAAAAACATAACCCACATGCTCGGTAAAGAGGAAACATATGGAGGTTGTTTGAAGAAATAGAAGTTTGAAGCCTTCCACGATTTTTCTGAAACAAAAACCCACGTATTGACGTTATCCGGATCCAATGTTCTTTGTATGTATGGGGATGACTTGGTTTCGACGGGTGAGAAAAACAACAGGCTGCGTGTCGAGTTGCTCAGTGGCCTACGTTAAAAACGCTGGGAAACAATAATCGCCAACGATTATTCTTACGCGATGGCTGCCTAACCTTAGTTGTTAGCATAGTTCCATCTGTCGGTCGGTTTTCCTACTCATCGGTAAATCGAATCGGCATCATATTTTGATGAGTCGTGTGCAAGGGTGCAGATCGAACCTGCGACACACGTATGAACCGATCTGGCTTCCGGCCCGGCTTAGTCGGCTGGCTAAGACCGGAAGCGAGACCCAAATAAGCCGGATACACATGTAGAGGCTTGGATTGTTGGCTCATTCGGACCCGGGTTCAACTCCCGGCATCTCCACCAAATACATTACACAACCTGTTTTCCTATGGAAGGCAGGTTTTTGTGTTTCACCTACTGTACCATCCCCTATTGGTTATCCTGCGGGCACTTTTTTTTGTATATTGGGTATTATAAAGACAAAAGCATGATAGTTGATTTGTAAAAACAGCCATGTATAAATATTTATTATTATTGTTATTGCCAGTTGGGTTACTGGCCCAAGATTGTACAGAGCCAGAGTGGTTCCGGACACCACCCAAAATGGAAGGCTGGCTGATAGAGCCGGGTATGGGGGAATCCAAAGATCCCCACTGGGCAAAAGACCGTGCGGTTGGTCGTGCCCGTACCGAGATTGCACAAACGGTGAACCTCTGGGTGGAAGCGGTAGAACGGGAGGTCTTTACAGATGACTCCAAAAGTAACGAAGTGCGGGCCGTCTTTAAATCGGTGTCGGAGCAATATACCTCCACTGCGCTTAATGAAACGCAAATTCTTAAAGCGACACTGCCTTGTACGATGGGCAGTAATTATCGCGTATATGCCTTGGTCGCCTATCCACATAAGATAAACTTTCTCAAAGACTTGGGTTATAAAGTCGAGCGGAACGATCAGGAATTGTGGAACCGCCTTCAAGTGGAGCGCCCACTTCCTCGGATTACGCCACCAACGGTTGCGAGGCCCTTGTATCAAGTCCGCGAACCTAAAAACAACAGGGTAAAGCCTAACCAACGGAATGTAAGCGGCCCGGCCAGACGTACGTCGGCACTCCAGCAAATCCGTCAATCGCCGGCAGTCAAACGTATTGTGATGGAAGTGGATGGTATCCGAACAAGTGATCTTAAATTCCAGTCTAACTAACGCCTATAAATATACATCGGGTCATAGATATTTCCTTTCTGTATTAGGTGGTTCATGACTGATGTAATCGTGTCTGGCTTTACGGTCAGATACTTATTGGATCATCTATGGTTAAGTCTTTTAGAAACAACTCTTTGTTTTGGTATAAACCTTTTTATCTCAATAACTTATCTAAATCATTTTCTTATGAAATATTTTAATGCAATTGCTGTTTTCCTTACAGGAAGTTTGCTTTCGGGCTGTATGTTTCTCAGCACTTTTCAAGGTCCATATGGACTTGAAAAAGGGGAAACGGCCTTAGGCTTCGGTGCATCTGGACTGGGTGTTTCGAACACTACGGGTGAAAATGATGGCGCTTTTGGGCTGCCGGAAGTCCAAATTCAGCATGGGGTTTCCGACCGTTTGCAATTGGGTGCACGGCTTGGCATTGGGGTTTTGGGAGGAGATGCGCGGTATCGTGTATGGTCGGGCAGAAAGGTGGGCGCAGCAGTGGGTGCAACAGTGGCGCTTGCAGGTGGGGGCTTTAGTTTCAGTGAATCGGATCAGGAAACATATGTTTGGGGTTCGTTTATCCCTTATGTTTCCGTTGGTACTGCTCGGATTTGGGGAGGTGTACGTGGGTTTTCCTTCTTTGCGGGTAAACCCGAAGATTTGGAAAATGCCAATTTGGGAACGGGTATTTTCCTGAGTGGCGAATTGGGGCGTGGCCGATTTCGCTTTATCCCAGAAATTGCTGTTCATAACAATACAGAAGGCAACGGAAACTTCACCACCTTTGGCGTTTTGATGCGTTATCGTTTTGGTCGCTAAGAGCCAGCGGCGAATCAGATCGAGTCTTCTTCGCGTTTTTGTTGTTGGCGGCGCTCTATTTTGGTCCGGTCATCCCTCAGACGCCGTTGTAAAACCCCGTCGGGACTGATGTTGAACCGTATCCCAACAGTGAGGACACGTTGCATGCCTTTAAAGTCCCAGCCCGATCGGTCGTTGAGGTGCCCCAAAAGTTTCAGGGTGTTTAGAGCACGCTGCTCGCCCCGGATGACCAAGGAAAGGTTGCCACCTTCTTCTTTTACGAGAGGAATGTTCAGTTCTGCGCCCAACCCTGCATAGACGTGTAGATGATTTAAGTATCCGGAAAGGCCGGGGCTGGTTGCTCCTGCGGTTCCCAGAATAGACCAATACTTCCGATTATAGGCTACTTCTACGTTGCTGTTGCCCCCATAACCATATGCTAAGTATTTGATTATGTTTTTGTTACCAAGCAATGCAGGGTTTTGGGTCTGGAAAAAATATCGAAAACCATAACCGATAGAAAACCGCTTGCCTGCCAAGGAAACGGTGACACCAGGTACTTCCATAGCCTGCATAACGAGATGTTTGTCACGACGTTCTGTTTTCCGTATGGCGCAACAGTCCACCTCCCGCCGATCAAAGAGAGATGAGCCTCCGCCCGATATGGTGACGTTTAAACTTTGTGCCGTAGTTACAATGGGCATAAAAACCCATACGAATATAAATAAAAGGTGCTTTTGCATGTCGAAATGGAAATTTAAAACAAGATAAACAATATACGCACATTTATAAGAGCAAATACAGAACAGGACCGAATTTAATCTCATGGATAAGGGGAAAACGAGCAAGGTATTGATAGGGAAAGATGGTATAGAATGGCAATGGTCCGGTGGACAAAGAAGCCTTCCGGACCATTAGAAGACGGTCAGACTAAGTTGGTATTTGAACAGAACAAATTAGAGTCTAAACCCCAATGTAACGCCCAATGTAGAGAATTCGTAGTCGTCTTTATAGCGTTGTAACAAGCCCCTTGCACCAACTGCCCAATCGTGGCCCAGACGCCTTTCATAAGAGATCATAAAATTGCGGCCCTTTTTGTATTCGTCAAGGTCCACTTTAATTTCGCCACTGGAAGGATTTTGGTCGTAGCGCCGCGAAAATCCATACCCAAGTTTGATGGATCGCTTCCACGTCCGAATGGGCGCCCAATAAAAATTGAGGTTGGCAGAAACGTGATCTGGGCGTTTGAAAGAGGCAAAATTGTGGTCCTGAACGGCCAGTTGGACAGAAGGAGCAATGCCCAGTTTTCGGGTAAGGGGCTTGTCATACTCCACCAAATAAAGTCTTCCGTCTACTTGATCACCATCTTCGCGCCAGCCAGCAGCGCCTATTTTAAACTGGCTAGCTCCTCTGAATTGTGCAAACGTGACACCCGAAAGAAGGGTTAATAAGAATAATGTGGTAGGAAAAATACGTTTCATGGTGCTCCTGCTCGTTGTATTTAGGGTTTCTTTACGTTGTATGAAGGCATAGATAAAGACAAAACGAAACAGTTTTCAAAAAGGTTACAAACACAAAACGAAAAGTAAGGAATGGCTTGCACTCGACGTTTTGGTTGCGTAAACTGAATTTTTACTTCATATATCCGGATTTGTAGATGCGTGTAAACTTTCAAGAAATCGAACAAGCAGCCCAAAGACTTCGGGGATTTGCGCATAAGACCCCCGTTCAGATGTCCCGTACTATCAATCGAAAAACGGGTTGCGAGGTTTATTTTAAATGTGAGAACTTTCAACGAACAGGCTCTTTTAAGTTTCGGGGTGCTTTCAATGCACTGGCTGCCCTCTCTGAAGAAGCACGGGAAAAAGGAGTATTGACCTATTCCTCCGGAAACCATGCCCAGGCATTGGCGAGTGCAGGTCAGATTTTAGGCATTCCGGTCACGGTGATTATGCCTTCGGATGCTCCCTTAGTGAAAATAGAGGCCACACGTGGTTATGGCGCCGAAGTGATTGCCTATGACCGTTCCGAACATACCCGTGAAGCATTGGCAAAAAATCTACAAGAGGAAACAGGCCGTACATTAATTCCACCCTTTGACCATCCCCATGTGATTGCTGGTCAGGGAACGGCTACACGGGAATTAATCGAAGAAGTCCGGCTTTTGGATGTGTTAATCGTTTGTACGGGTGGCGGAGGACTTTTGTCTGGAAGT
This sequence comes from Bacteroidetes bacterium UBA2364, assembly GCA_002344075.1. Lineage (GTDB taxonomy): Bacteria > Bacteroidota > Rhodothermia > Rhodothermales > UBA2364 > UBA2364. The sequence continues at coordinate 23,282 of DDTM01000002.1, read as the reverse complement.
GCCCTCGCCGCAAAAACAATGAACCCCCAGTGTCGTGTAGTAGGGATAGAGCCTGCTGCCGGAGACGATGTTACCCGTTCTTTTCAAACGGGGACCATCCAGTCCGTCCATAATCCTAATACCATTGCAGATGGTGCGCGAACCCATGCACCCTCCGCGTTGACCTTTGGCCTCATTCAGGCTTATGTGGACGACATGCGGGTCGTATCCGATGAAGCACTGGCCCGTACCATGTTTTTTATGTGGGAGCGCCTTAAATTGGTGGTGGAACCAACAGGTGCCTTGGCAACTGCGGGTTTGTTCCATGCGGAGGTGGTACGTCCTGGTCAGCGGATTGGGGTAATCATTTCTGGTGGAAATGTGGCGCTTCAGGATATCCCACACTTATGGAAAGTTGCAGGGTATGCCCTGAGTGGTGCATAAATACACCTTGTCTAATTGGTGGTATGCCGGAAATGTCCTTACGATTAATAGGAAATAGCCTCATGAAAACAAAATTAAAAGGAATGATCATGCTATGCCGTCCATTAAATACGTTCATGTTTTGGATCAGCGTATGGATAGGGGCTTGGTTGGAAGGAGGGCAAACAATGCTGCAAGCGTCGAGTGGTCTAAGTGTTCTTGGGGCGGCATGTTCTGCAACAGCCATTGGTGCAGGATCGAATGCGATTAACGACTATTTCGATATAGAGATTGACCGAATTAACCGGCCCAACCGCCCACTGCCTTCAGGTGTTTTGTCTCGCCAAGAAGCTTGGTGGATTTGGGCGACGCTTTCATTCTTCGGCATGGGCATGGCCGTAATTGTGTCTGTTATGCATCTTTTTATTGCAGTGATTTGCGTGGGTTTGTTGTATGCGTATAGCCGCTGGTTTAAGAAAATGCCATTTTGGGGTAATCTGATGGTTGCAGGAATTGGATCGCTAGGCATTGGGTATGGTGCGCTGATCATGGGTGGCGTGCAACGGGTGGCGTGGGCCTTATTGTTTGCTTTTTGGGCAACTTTGGCACGGGAACTGGTGAAAGATATACAAGATATGCCGGGAGACCAAGTAGTAGGCGCACGGACCTTGCCCATCGTTTGGGGGGAACTTCCGACCCGCATCTTGGCCAGTTTTTGTATAGGTATAACCGTTCTTATTACGCCTTTGCCTTATTTGTGGGCGCAGTACAATGGCATTTATCTGATGATCATCGGGTTGACGAATGCGGTTTTTATTTATGCGGCGTATGTCTTGGCGCAACAAGAGGAACAACAGACTGCGCGAACCAGTTCGTTGCTGAAGGGCGGGACGATGCTGGGAATGCTGGCCCTTGCAACCCAGCCTTTTTAGCCCTTTGCCCGATTTATCGTTTCCAGCAAAAGAGAATCAATGAAAAATAAAACCCTCCCCGCAGAAGTTGCCCGTAGAATTCCTCCCGGCCAATTCCTCACGCAGAAGTTCCCAGTCTTGACCTACGGAAGCACGCCCAAGATTAAAACGGAAGACTGGAGATTGCAGATTTTTGGTGCTGTAGCTTCAGAAGTAACATTGACTTGGGATGATCTGATGTCGCTTCCACAAATAGAATTGAAAACAGACTTCCATTGTGTGACCACCTGGAGTCAATTAGACAATGTATGGAAGGGCGTTCATATTCGGGAAGTTCTGAAGCAGATTAAGATATTACCCGAAGCCTGTTACGTGATGGCCCATGCATACGGCGGTTATACTACCAATATGCCGCTGGAAGTTCTCGATGACGACGACGTATTATTGGCCTATGGACACAATGGTGAATGTCTGACCCCCGAACATGGTTTCCCTATGCGGTTGGTTATACCCAAAAAATATGCCTGGAAAAGCGCAAAATGGTTGAGTGGCCTTGAATTCATGCAACAAGATCGGCCTGGTTTTTGGGAACGGAATGGCTATAGCATGAGTGCCGATCCTTGGCGCGAAGAGCGTTATTGGTAGATCAGACCTCAGGGTCTTTGTTTTATTCCGTTTGTACTGTACCCATGATCAATCCATTTCCTCCCGAACTTATAGAACAGGCCAGAACTGGCAACCAAGCCGCCAATAACCTGATTTTTTCTAGGCTTCGCCCACTACTACAGGCTTATTTTGTGCGTCAAATCGGCATGAAAGATCATGTGGAAGACCTTGTGCAAAATACCTTGGTTCGGGTTCATAGAAGCCTTCCGGATTTACAACAGGTGGATCGTTTTAAAGCATTTGCCATGAAGGCTGCCTTATTTGAATTGCAAGATTTATACCGAGGGCGGTATGGGATTCGTGAAATGGTTTTTGATCCTGAAGAAATGCCGGACCGTGCCACCATGCCCGAAGACGTTGGATTACAAATGGACCTCCAAAAAGTTTTAGATGAGTTAACGCCCAAAGCGCGACAGATTATTGAACTCAAACAACTGGGTTATCCTTACGAAGAAATTGCCCAAATGTTAGGAACCACCGAAGCCGCGATCAAAATGCAGGTGAAGCGTGCGTTTGATCGCCTCCGAGCCTTACTAACCCAAGCTTTAGGCGTCTTTCTGTTACTCTTTTTACCAAATTAACGGCTTTCATTACGATCGTCTCCTTTATCAGCATTGTTATGGACGCACTGTTACAATATATCCCACTCTGGAATGAGCTATCCCGTGAAGAACGAGAAAAGTGGTTAAAAGCCGCACAAGAGTCGCCGGACTTGGCCGCAGCTGCGAAGGATTGGGATGCATTTACCCGCCGCTTGCGCCATCACTTGATGACGCATATACCGGATGGAGAAGTGTTGGTGCTACATGCACTGGAAATAGAAGCACCAGAAAGTTTAACACCTGAGGATCTCGAAAAACTATCCCGTAATCGGCCTCATTTGGAAACGGCTTTTCGTGAAATCGCGGCATTACCCTTAGTAATAAACCGCATCCGGACGGCAATAGTAGATTTTGATTCTGAATGGATGGCCCAAACCATACCGATTCCTGCAAATGCAAAAGCCCCGCAAACCACATCGGTACCACAAAATTGGTTCTCTCGATACCCGATAACAAAGTGGGGGGGGGGCGTCATCCTGACGGTTGGTCTTATCATGGCGGGAATCTGGGCACTGCGGACCGTATTGTCCTACACACTGAGTCCTAAGGTGGACGATTATACGACGGTTTTGCCCAACCCATATGATGTAGAAACCATCCAAAACAAAACTACCGAGCCACAAATAGTCGAATTACCAGACGGGAGCACAGCCACCTTGTTTCCCTCGTCTTGGCTTCAATATACACGTAATAATTTTAGCCGCAGAATTCGGGTTGCGGGGAAGTTTTTCTTTGACATACAAAAACAGAAACTACTATTCACCATCGAAAGTGGAAATGCTGTAACCACCGTCGTCGGAACAAGTTTTGCGCTGAACACCACACCATCTTGGACTGAAGTGGTTTTGGTGGAGGGCGAAGTGATGTTGGCGCCGCGTCGCGATCAAGCCTTGGTCGTTAGACTGGCTCCGGGCGAAACAAGCCGTGTGGATGGGCAAAATGAACCAAGTGCACCACAAAAAGCGGATTTTGGACAGGCGCTTGAATGGACCGGAAAGTTTTTCTTTCGGGGTACTTCCGTATGGGATGCGGCGATTCAACTCGAAAAAGCTTACAACGTGAACATCCAAGTAGCCGATCGTTTAAACCTTGAAACCATCGAAGGAACCTTTGGTCGCGACGAAAAACTTGGCGACATTCTGAATAAAATGGCTCTTGCCTTGCAATGCAGTGTCACGAAAAAGTCAGAAACTGTTTTTGAATTGAAATAGTCTGTGAACCATTCGGCACATTTTTTTGTCCAATCAGCCATAATTAGTTGAAAGATCCTTGATTTTTCTCTATCATCCGGATACTATCTTTCGTCATGTTAAACCGTATCCGAAAGGTTTCTCGAAATACGGTTGACAAGTTCGTTAAACCGCATTAAATCGCTTGCAGACTCCGTCCGTATATCGCAACATGATTCTCGGTTTCATCTTCCTGATGACTCCGGTTCTGTTGTGGAGTCAACAGCAAATGCACTCCCGTTCCTTGGCCGATGCACTTCGCGCCCTCCGCTCCAAAACCGGATTAGATGTGGTTTTTTCGTCCGGATTGCTGGCGGGAAAAAGTACTACATGTCAGATTGAAGGGCTTGCACCTGAGGGAGCACTCCGTTGTATTCTACAAGGAACAGGTCTTGTTGCAAAAAGTACTGGTTCCACCCGGCAATGGGTGATTGTGCCTGCTGCGGTTTCGCCACTTATTCAACCTACAGCCCCCCCACAATATGAAGCTAGCGGAACCGTTCGGGATGCCATTACGGGCGAAACCCTTATCGGTGCGAGCATCATCATTGAATCCGCACAACGTGGAACAACAACAGATCGGGAAGGGCGCTTTAAGATTAATCAGATCTCTAATAAAAATATCGAATTACGAGCGTCTTATGTGGGTTATGAATCTGTTATTCTTGAGGTTGATCTAACCGGAAAACCCATAGACATCAGGTTGTCTCCGTCCAATACTTCTTTAGCACAACTTGTGGTAGATGGACACCGAACGGAAGGACTATCAGAAAAAGCTACCCCTGGCGTCTTGACCCTCTCTTCACGCCAGTTGGAGCAAGCAGGCGCTTTCCGGGGACAAGAGGATTTGTTTCAGGTGTTGGACGGGTTCGCAAGCGTAGGACGTTCATCCGAAGTAAATGGGGATTTGGTTGTAAGGGGGGCCGATGAGGGGCAGGTTCGGTATATGGTGGATGACATCCCTCTTTTCACGCCCGGTCGTACTTTTGGAGGTTTTTCCACTCCACAAACCGATTTGTTACAAGGGGTTACGCTCTACAGGGGATTAATTCCTGCCGAGTTTGGTGGGCGTCTTGCTTCCGTATTAACCACAAGCCTTAAGGATGGGATAGGGAACAAGCCCTCTTATTCGGTTGGATTGAGCCAGAGCAGCGGTCGAATAAGTGCAGAGTTGCCCCTTTTGGCCAGCCTATCGGGCATGTTAGCGCTTCGACACTCGGTTCAGGACGTGTTGCGTCAACAGCAAACCCTTTATATCCAACAAAAAAACCGATTACAAAACATTTCCGCCCAATATGGCTATGGAGATGCCACTGCAAAGTTTAGCTTCCGACCCTCTCGGTATCATCAGGTATCAATTAATCTCTATCAGGGTTCAGATGCGCTATCAGCGGAAGGAAACGAGTCACTTTTTCCACAGCTAAAGAAAAATCCCGAATATAGCACAGGGTTTAGTTCAGGCTTGACATATGGGTGGCGAAGCCATCAGGCTGGTATTCGGTATCAGTTTCTACCTTCTAACCAAATCATTCTTTCCGTAGCTTTGTATCATTCCGGCTACAAAATGACCGAGATGAACCGTATCGGGGTTGTAAAAACAACCGGAAATGCAGTAGAGGCGTTTGAGTTTTATCAACGGGCATCATACGAAAACGAACAGTCCGAGGCAGGGATCAAAGTGCGGACAGATGTTCAGCGTGGGCGTCATACCGCACGTGTTGGGGCAGCGTTGGTCCGGCATGAGCTGGGAAGTGTACTACAGGGCATGATCACCAATACAGCGTCTGGAATAAATGAACTACCTTCGGAGGATACCATTTCTGGCGTATCTAAAGAAAAATCACCTTTTGCACCGAATCAGAAAAATTTTCCCTATCATACGAGCCAAAAGGCGACGGAAGCCTTTGTTTTTGGCGAAGATGTATTACAGTTGGGGCATTTACAAATAGTTCCTGGTATTCGTTTTGGAATTTTTGACCGCCATACTTTTTTTTCTCCTCAACTTTCTGCTAAACTATCTCCTACAGAAAACTTGGTACTAAAAGCAGGAATCGGCTCACAAGCCCAGTATTTACATACCCTACGAGATCGTCTTGGTTGTGCCTATAGCGTAGAGTCCGGAGGATGTGCCAACTTGGGACGATTATTTATAAGGCCCAGTCATGGCCATCAGGCCAATGCCGGAGTTGAATGGATGCTGCATCACGCGTTTCGTTTGGAGATAGAGGCTTATTGGCGGAAGTCGGGTAATCTGCTCATTGCCGATCGGCCTTACAGGGTGCGGGACGGTTTGGAAGAGCCCTTGATTGAAGCGGGTCAACAGATGGAAAAATATATTCCGGGACAAAATCTTGCATTTGGTCTGGAATCAACTGGATATTGGAATCTGAATAACCATTATTCAGCGACAATGGGCTATGTGTATGGACGATCCTATTATCAACTTAAGGAGGCAAGCCATACCCTTTCGATTCCAGCCCGCTATGACGCTCCCCACAGTGCTTATGCAGCGGTGCAATATCGGAAGAATGGTTGGCTAACCACCCTTTCCGGTCAAATTCGCTCCGGATACCCCGTTCATACCGAAGGGTTTTCGCTCATTTCGATGACGGATCCCGAAAAGATGTGGAGATCTCGTAGCCCCTCGATAGAACGCTTGAATACTTATCACCGCCTAGATATTTCGGTTGGTAAGCGCTTAAATCATAAAGGCAGAACCTATGAATTTACGGGTCAGTTGCTTAATTTTACCAATACGACAAATGATTTAGACCAATTGATAGATGGGACTGGGGGCATGTATGCTTCGATCCATGGGAGCGGCGTGAAACCAGCCTTTAACTTGAAAATTTCTTTCTAATCTCCACCTTTGTTTATTTGCGTTTTTGATACCATTCTGTGTAACATTTTTTTCTTTTTCAGGTCTTAAAATTGTCAGATTTGGTTGTACATTGCATTCTAAACTGGCAGGGTAAAGCCGCCCGCCTGTGCGGCGGTTTTCCAAGCGTGGAGCAAGATGACACAAGACATAAGTTATGAACAGGCCCTAACAGCCTTTGCACATAAAAACTTCCGCCCTTTGTATTTTGTGTTCGGCGAGGAGAAGTTCCTCATGACAGAGTTACAAAATACCCTACTGGAACATGCACTCGCTGTACATGAACGTGATTTTAACTTAGATATATTGTATGGATCGGACGTGGATGGCGCACAAGCACTGTCATATTGTCAGGGATATCCAATGATGGCTGAACGTCGCGTGGTCATTATTCGGGACTTCGAGAAAATGGCCAATAACAGTGTGTTTGCCCCTTATGCCAAAAATCCCAATCCAGATACAGTGGTGATGTTGCTGTGTGGAAGTAAACCCAATTTAACCAATAACCCTTATCGGGCGCTGAAGTCCTCGTCTGTTGTCATAGAATTAAAGGCCATAAAAGAAAATCAGGTGGGTGGATGGGTGCAAAAACAAGTATCCAAGACGGGGAAAAAAATTCGTCCAGACGCGGTACAAATGCTGGTGGATTTTAATGGCAACAACCTGCATACATTGGCCAATGAAGTGGATAAGTTGCAGGCATATGTGGGGCATAAGACTGAAATTACGCGAGATGATGTATTAGATGTTGGCGGACATGCCCGGGAGTTTAATGTGTTTGAGTTGCAAAAAGCCGTCGGCCAAGCTGACTTCCTGGCAGCGCTGCACATCGTGGAACACATGTTGCAACAAAAAACAAACAGGGCTGGCGAAGCACTGATGATGGTTTCCATTCTAAGTGCTTATTTCCAAAAACTCTGGAAACTTGTGGGTTGCCAAAACCTGAATATGTCGGATAAACAAATGGCGGAGCGGGTAGGTATTTCACCCTATTTCATCAAAGAATATGTGATGAGTCTCCGTAAGTATCCGTATTCGAGTATTCTCCGCGCCCTAAATGCGCTATTGGCTGCCGATTACGAATTGAAAGGCGGGTCTTCCCGTAATCCCGAGTTAATCTTACATTTGTTATTATTAAAAATTATTCCGCACCCAACCACCCGCGCCATTGGCTATCAGACGACTTCCAAGGGTATTACCATTTGACGAGACGTAGTAGCCTCTAATCGAAATGTAATAAACTAAGCCCTGAAACGTTCGTAAATAGGGAAATAACCTACCCAAAGGTGCTTCTACTGAAAAACAGGATAAAGATATATGCCAAACCTGAATAACAAACAGTACCAGCCGCTCTTACAACTGAGCGATGAGGATTTGATGGCCGAATTCCAGAATGGTCGTGTAGAGGCTTTCGAGATCTTGGTCCAACGGTATAAAGATCCCCTTTCTAATTATATATATCGCTTTTTAGGGGATATGAAGGAATGTGAGGACTTATTGCAGGAAACGTTTCTGCGGGTTTACCGCAATCGTCATTCGTATCGTCGGATTGCCAAATACTCTACGTGGCTCTATACCATTGCGGGGAACTTGGCCCGGTCCGAGTATCGTAAACGGAAGCGTCGGCGGGTCTATTCGTTGCAGTCGGTAAACCGCGACGATGAAGAATATGAGGTGGAAATCCCAGATGAAACGTACCTCCCCGATCTTCAGACGGAAAGTTTGTTGCAGGACAAATTTGTTCAGGAAACCTTACGACAGATCCCTGATGAATTTCGAGAAGTAGTAGTACTGCGCGATATTCAACAATTGTCATATGAGGAAATAGCCGAGATCACTGGCCTACCAATGGGAACCGTTAAAAGCCGGATAAACCGTGGTCGTACCAAGTTGCAACAAATGCTCAAAGATATTTATGTTCCGGGCGATTAAAGAGAGAACCTTTTTTATGCCTGCGAGTAGAAGAACACCAATGTTACCCAAAAACATTGGTGTTTCTTTTTACAGCCCGTTTTTTTGTTTCCCGGCCTATGTCCCAAAGATACAACCCGGAAAATTTCCAAGCCTACGACCCTTTGTTAGAAGAATTTATGGTGGACTATGTGGACGAGACAATGGATGTTCACACCCGGTCTGCGTTTGAGGCTTATCTATGGGATCATCCCGAATTACACGATCAGGTGCGTCGGATGCAGGAAATTCGGTCCATGATGTGTGGCCTAAATTGTGGCTGTATGGCGCCCCCAGGATTTCAAGCACGATTGCGTAATAAACTGGCCTGCGAGATGATGCGGGAAGAATTACCAACTTCGCTTCCGTCCGAGCATACCCCTGCTTTTCATCTGGTTGCTTCCGTTATTGTGATCCTGATCACATTTGGAAGTTTCTATTGGGTTTTAGATCGCTTTTCATCGAAAGAATCACCAGCCCCGTCTCCTAATGAACTGACCGGTGCGTTGCAAGCGCTTCCGGTTCACGCCTACCAAACGGCTGCGGTATTTCCATCTAAGCGGGCAGCAAATCAACCATCAAAAGCGGAAGTTCACAACAGCCTTCGCAAATCCCTTCCCCAAACCGCCCCAACACTGGCCCTCTCATTTAAAAAAACCATCACCTGCCCGCATCTCTGAATTCACCGTCTCGCAGCGGCATCACTTTTTGTTTTCCTCCCTTGTACCTCATACAAACCATAGCGTATTTTAAGGTGTAAATCCCCTTTACCTTAAACCATATTTACGTGTCAAAGAAAAAAAACATAAAATCCGTACAAGCAGATTTGGGGCAAATTGTCGCATTAATCATACCAACCAATCACATATCCGAAAAGGAAGAAATCGAATACGGATTGTTTGAGTATATTCGTAATGCAGACTTTTCAACTGCTGTTGTAATAGGGCATCTTACAGGCCAAGAAACCGGACGGATTTCGCTCTATAATGGGGACACCTTTCCCATTCAAGATGTACACCTCCCGATCAATACCGAACTATTGGATGAGTTGTGTGACGAAGAAGATGACTTTTTTGCGGAAGACATTGGTCATACCCAGAATCCGGCAATCATCCGGATGGTAGGATCGTTATTGGGTGTTCGGGAGACTGTAGAGGTTTTACCGATTATTCTAGGTAGCAACCGCTTATCCATTGCCGAGGAGTTGGGCCATGCTTTGGGAGAAGTGATGCACAACCGTCATTTGCTTTTGATATCGGCCATCGAAATCGAGAAAGTGGCTCAAGCAACGTTGGGAGCGTTTATAGGTTCTTTGGAGACCATGCAACTAAACCCATTGATCCGTATGGTACAATCGGGCGAAGTAAAGTTAAAGGGCGGTAACGCAAGTTTTATTGGTACGCTATTGGCCGCTTCCCGACGTGGAGTGAAGCAAGCGAAGGTATTGACTACAGCCAACAATCAGTTTATGGGTGCGATTTTGTACCGGTAAACAGGTAAAAAGTATTGTATGAGGCAAACAACCCTGACACAGATTAAAAGGAATCTTGGTACAAGTTTTATAAGACAATTTGTTTGCGGAGTCGTGCAACCGGAATGTTCATGTGTTCGCGGTATTTTGTGACCGTTCTTCGTGCAATATGGTAACCCTTCTTGGCCAGAAGTTCAACCAGGCGCTGATCTGAGAGGGGTTTTGCTTTGTTTTCGGCCTCGATGATGTGTTGAATGAGCGACCGGATTTCTTTATTAGACACCTCTTCACCGCTTTCGGTGGCCAAGCCTTCTGAGAAAAAGTATTTCAGTTCATAAACACCCCATTCGGTTTGGACATACTTATTAGAGACTACCCGGCTGACAGTGGAAATATCCATTTCAATTTGTTGGGCAATGTCTTTTAGGATCATGGGTTTTAGGTGTCCCTCGCCAAACTTAAAAAAGTCTTCTTGTAGCAATACGATGGCTTGCATGACCTTCAACATGGTTTGACGTCGTTGATTAAGGGAATTGATAAACCAACGTGCCGATTCAATTTTTGATTTAAGAAACTTTCGGGTTTCGTTGTCCTCGGTTCTTTTTTTGTCTTTATACCCCCCTGTTTTTTTGCGGGAAGCCAAGGTTTCCCACATCTGGCGGTATCCCCTTGAAATACGCAGTTGCGGCAGATTCTTGCCATTAAGTGAAATGACAATTTCCCCGTCGGTGTACTCCACCATAAAATCGGGGGTGATGTAATTTTCAGAAGGACGGAATAGACCTTCGCCAGGTTTGGGATTCAGACGTTTGATTAGATCATAAGCGTCTTTAAGTTCAGACTCATCTATGTCTAAGCGGCGCATGATGATATCAAAGTGTTTCATGGCAAATTGTTGATAACACTTCCGTAACATCTGAATAGCGGCTTCTAATCCCGGTTCATCATTGGGCATTACATAGAGTTGAACCAGAAGGCACTCGCGGAGGTCTCTGGCGGCAATTCCGACGGGGTCGAATCGTTGGACTTTATATAGAACCGCTTCCACCTCTTCCTCGGTAGGCATAAGTCCGGAATTAAACATCACATCATCGGAAATGGCTTCGAGGGATCGTCGGAGATACCCATCTTCATCTATGGAGCCAATGATTTGTTCAGCAATCAGGTATTCCTTTCGGTCAAAATCTTGGTGTCCAATTTGTTCCAAGAGATGCTCTGAGAGGCTGGCAAAGTATTGCGCAGGCATTTCACCATAATCTTCTTCGGAACTACCTTCTACATTTGCCTTATAACCATACAATTCATCTGCCGGGTTTAAATATTCATCCCAGTCAAAGTCGTCGGTCACCGATTCGCCTTCGCCTTCGTTTTCTTCGTTTCGTTCTTCATTTTCCTCGTTTCGCGGCTCTTCGTCGTTCAACCCCTCCTCTAATAACGGATTAATTTCTATTTCTTGCTTAACACGCTGTTCTAAAGCCAACGTAGGCAATTGCAGCAGTTTAATATATTGAATCTGCTGGGGGGATAGTTTTTGCTGGAGTTTCTGCTGTTGGGTTAACCGTACTCTCGTCATGGTGGTCTTATGGGTCTATAAAGTCTTCTGTGCCAGTTCTAATCTGCGCATTTCCGCAGCCTGCTTAAAATGCTGATACCATATATCGCCATATTTCCGGACGAGTGGATCGGCAAGGTAATCTGATAAATAGATGCCGGTTTTTTTTCCGCAATTCCTACCCGGCGCACAAATTTCCCATTTCTCGTAATTTAATACTTCTTGCGTGCCGTATCTTCTTGCACGGATTGGATACAGATGGCAAGAAACGGGTTTGGGCCAGTCCACTTCCCCTTCTTGGTAGGCTTTTTGGATGGTGCATTTGGCGATTGGGCCTTCGTAGTACACAAAAACACATTCCGATCCATCTACACAAGTAGTGGCATATCGGTCCGGAACCACTTCTTCCCATACCCCTTCCCGTTGTATTACAGCACGGGCTTCGGGCCGGAGTCGTGGCTCTATGATGGGCAAAAGGTTTTGGAGAATACCACGTTCTTCGGGAAGTAAAGGCGCGCCTTCCTCGCCTTGTACACAACAAGCGCCCAAGCAGCCTCCCAAATCGCATGTAAAATGGGCTTCTGCAACTTCGTCGGAGATTAGAATGTCATCTACTACAAACATAATGCCTTTTTTTGCATGATAGCGAAAAACACGCCAAGATCAAAGTCTTTTTTCGCCTATTTGCCGGAAGGATTTGAAATGATAAAAAGACTTTACATATTTTTTATGGCATTGTTTTTTATTATTATAGAGACAATTAACCACTGCGCAGGCAAGGGTATTTCTCCGATATAAACTCATTTTTAATAATTGATGAATAAGTCAAATTCGGTATCAGCATTTTCAGAAAGCCCCGTTGAGCGGGACTTTGAGCGACAAATTCGGCCACAGTCGTTGGATGATTTTGTAGGACAGGATAAAATCAAACAAAACTTGCGGGTTTTTATAACAGCGGCGCTTCAGCGGAGTGAGGCACTGGATCATGTCCTACTTTCGGGGCCGCCGGGCTTGGGTAAAACCACATTGGCATCTATCATCGCGGCAGAACTGGGGGCACAAATAAAGGCGACCAGTGGGCCTGCCTTAGACAAAGCCGCCAGTATTGCTGGTCTGCTTACCAATTTGGAAGAAGGGGATGTGTTGTTCATAGATGAAATCCATCGCCTAAGTCCAGTTGTTGAAGAGTATTTGTACTCTGCAATGGAAGACTATCACATAGATATTTTGCTGGATTCCGGCCCAAGTGCCCGAAGTGTCCGGATTTCTCTACCGCCGTTTACACTGATTGGTGCGACGACACGAAAAGGATTGTTGACGGCTCCGTTACGGGCACGGTTTGGCATAGATTTTCGGTATGATTATTATGAAACATCTTTATTACAGGCCATTGTTACGAGGGCTGCACGGATTTTGAATGCGCCCATTACCGAGGAGGGGGCTTTCGAGATTGCGCGTCGAAGCCGTGGTACCCCACGAATTGCCAATCGTCTCCTTCGGCGTACCCGCGATTTTGCACAAGTGGAACATAATGGAACCATTACCACCGAAGTGGCACGTTTGGCGTTAGATGCGTTGGATGTTGATGATGCGGGTTTGGACGAGATGGATGCACGCATCTTGCTTTCATTGATGGAGAAATTTAACGGAGGGCCTGTGGGGCTTTCCACCATTGCGGTCGCCGTTGGTGAAGACTCCGGCACTTTGGAAGAGGTGTATGAGCCTTATCTGATCTTAGAAGGGTTTATGGCCCGAACCCCTCGTGGGAGGGTGGCCATGCCCCGTGCGTATGCCCATTTTGGGCTGACACCATTGCCCAAGCAGGCTGATATTTTTGGGACTTAGTGGTTCGGGCTTCCTAAATTCTTTGTATAGAAAAAAAGAGGGGACGTAAAACTTTTTTTGGGGTTTATACGTTGTAAGAAGATCTTCAAAACGAATGTATCATGAACCTTCAAACATTGATCCGGACAACCATGCAACTCACGCTCAGAACCGCCCTGTTGTTTGGGAGCATATTTACGCTTTCTGCTTGTCGTGATCAGGCGCAGTCACAACAATTTAAAGATGCCAAGCCGCAACAAGTGGAACAAACGAGTCGTGACCGTGCGTCACTGAACATTGATCAATCCCGCCAAACAGCCATTACGAATGCCGTAAAAGTGGTCTCTCCGGCGGTAGTGAGCATCAATGTAACAGAACTTCGAGAATACCGCGATCCGTTTTTTAACGATCCCTTCTTTTCACAGTTTTTCCGGGGCCGAACCGAACCGCAGTATCAGGAAGTTAAAAGCCTGGGTTCTGGTTTCTTGATTTCGCCGGATGGCTACATTGTGACCAATGACCATGTGGCAGGCAATGCGACCAAAATCACCATTGCTTTTCCGGATGGCTCCAAACGTGAAGCCCAGTTGGTGGGCACAGACCGCATTACGGACTTGGCTTTGCTAAAGGTGGAAACCGACAAAGCCTTACCCTATTTGTCCTTTGCAAACTCGGATGAGGTAATGGTAGGAGAATGGGTGATTGCCTTTGGAAATCCCTTCGGGCTGTTTGAGGCTACACAACCAACGGTGACTGTCGGGGTGGTGAGTGGGGTGAATCGGAATTTGGGGCCTACACAAGGCCACTCTTATAAAGGGATGATCCAAACCGATGCTTCGATCAACTCTGGGAACTCTGGAGGGCCTTTAATGAATGCAATAGGGCAGGTGATTGGGGTGAATACCGTTATTTATACCCAATCTGGCGGCTCGGTAGGGGTGGGATTTGCTGTTCCGGCAAACAAAGTACAGGAAGTTGTCGGACAACTTAAAAAACGAGGATCTGTTGCAAGAGATGTATATACGGGACTTCAGGTCCAAGACATGAATCCATACGTAGCCCAGCAATATGGTATTCCCAGCCTGATTTTAGTAAAGGGCGTTCAACGAAATTCACCAGCTGCAAAAGCCGGTTTCCAGTCAAATGACGTGATTCTAAACATCAACGGAGAAAAAGTAACCAATCAGGAAGAAGCAGGACTACAATTGGCCGGCTACCGTGCGGGCGAGAAAATCACGGTTACAGTATGGCGTGAAGGCCGCGAAGTAACCCTTAGCATGACACTGGGCCGCCAACAAAGCCAAGGGGCTATGTAAAGGACTCTTAGGCTAAGCGTTGTACAAAAAGACATTGTTTGTACAAAAAGGACATTGAGAGACCTACAATGTCCTTTTGTCGTTCAGATCGTTTTAGCCGTTCGTGGTGTGTAACATCAAATGGCCAAACATATCTTGGTAGTCCACCATAGAAGCTTCAATGACTTTATGCGCTTCTTCTCTGCCGTATTGTTTGGCAATATGCACATGCACTTCTTGTCCCGGGACCAATTTATAGGTCGTGAAATAGTGGACCAATCGGTTTACGAGCATGGTAGGCAAGTCTTCGAGGTCCCGGCAATTGGCCCAAACTTCGTCATTGTCTAAAACGGCAATGATTTTATCGTCGGCCTCTCCATTATCTACCATCTGTAAGCCCCCTACGACCCGTGCATGGAGCAGAATTTCCGATTTATTGATAGGACGCTCCGAGATGACGCAAATATCGAGCGGATCACCATCGCCATGAGTGGCATCTGGCGCCAGATTGCTGACACGTGTTCCGCAATACGTGCGTGGGATGAAGCCATATAACGTCGGTGGAAGAGAAGAAGTCCGTTGTGGGCGATCTACTTTTAGATACCCTGTATTTTTATCCACTTCATATTTGATGAGATCGAAAGGGGTTATTTCTATATAAGCCTGCACAACATCCGGTGCGTTTTTCCCAGCCTCTAACCCGTGCCATGGGTGTGGCCGCCATAGGTGATAATTTTTTTGCGACATTGGTTCTCTCGAAAAAGTAAAAACAAGGTACAAAATAGGAAGCAGCGACGGCAGTTTGTATTAACGGGATTATTCTTTGCTAAAACCTATCTGAAAGAAGGGCGATTGCCTTATTGCTTAACACTGTTCTTGCTCTTAACCGCATTTTATTCGCTATAGAAGCCAATATTTCCGATCTTATCAAGATCAACAATTATGTTGAGTCCCAACCCCAACCCTTACCCTTATGGAAATTATCACCTCAACTACTGGTTTTGCTGAGGAAGCATCGCTTATGGATAAGATGGATGCTCTTAAAGTTTTGGAACCCGACGTGGACGCCTTTATGCAACTCCACTTACAAAAAAGGCGGCTTTGGTTTTCGTCGGACTTTCTTCCGGCAGACGAAAAAGCTGTTGATCCTGAGAATGATACATTTTATAACCGCTTGCGTGAACGTGCACGGTCTTTAGGAGATGCTGCGCGTGTCTCGTTAATTGTTAACCTTTTGACGGAAGAAGGTTTGCCACACTTCCACCGCCTCATCTCCACCTATCTCGGCGACGAGAGTGTTTGGGGACGCTGGAACAACCTCTGGACTGCTGAAGAAGACCGACACGGCGCAATTCTCCGAGATTATATGCGCGATTCCCGGATTGTAAATTGGGGTGTTGTAGAGTATATGCAATATGCTTATCAGGAGGCAGGCTTTAATCCAGACTGGGACAAAGACCCATATCGGGTTTTTGTTTATACATCGCTTCAGGAACGGGCCACACAATATGCTCACCGAAATACGGCAAAATATGTGGGAGAAGATGAGCCTGTTTTCCAGAACATTGCAAAAAATATTGCAGCCGATGAAGCCAAGCATTTTCAATTTTATAGAAATGTATTTAAAAAAATATTAGAAATAGATCCCAATCGTGCACTCCAATCGGCTTTAGCGATTATGCCTAGCATTGATATGCCTGGGTATCGAATGCCAAATTTTAAGGATATGGCTGATGTGATTCGGCGCGTGGGGATTTATACACCGTGGGACTACAAGGAGATTGTAGAAGAGGCGATGTCTTTTTGGAAAATTGATCGCCTCACGGGACTGAGCGAAGCCGGACGGAAAGCACAGGACAAAATCATGGGTATTCCAAAACGACTTCAACAAATTGCCGAATATATTGAACGGAGGACGGTCAGTAAAACGTTTTCGTTTGATTTTATTTATGGCCGCCTAATCGCTTTTGAGTAAGCACTATGAACCCCAAATATTGGAAAGGCTCCACACATGGAGCCTTTTTTTATAGTGCTCACTTTATACAAACTGTTCCACTGCGGGAGCAATGATTTTGGCACGGTTCAGGGCGCTTTTCTCTAATTCCATTTGCATTAGAAACCGGTTTTGCAATGGTGCTTCGAGCATTTGAACGGCATCCTCCCAGACCTGATTCCGCCAATGGGTAACAAACCGTGAGATCAGCCATTCATCCATCGGCCCCATGATGGCGTCCACAACAGCGGTCCATTCGTCCTGTTCGGCTAATATGTCTGACTGGACAGCATTAATGGTTTCAGCAATGATCGTATTCACCAAGTCGTAGTCTTCGCGTCGGGCAAGTCGCCATGAAGTATTCTGATTGGCCCACTCGCCATCCATTAACTCGACTAATGTAAGCGCAAGATCGTAATTGATATGGGCATTGACGCCCAAGAGCAGGTCGCGTACTGCAAGCGTTTGCGGAAGATGGGTGTGTTGATGGGCAAGATACCAAGCGGCAGGGCTTTCACGTGGATTTCGTTCAAAAGCCTCCAATGCTTCGAAGTAATACTCGGCAAATCTGGTCAAGAGTCGTGAGACCCATGTCGCATCCTGAAATCTGTTATTATCCAACGCTGTTAGCATGTTTTGGGTCATCATTGAATAACAGCGTAAGAAGGTGACACGACGATCTTCCGTGTCGTCCCAAAGCGCGATCAGATTTTGCATCCGATCCGTTACAAGGTAGTTCATGGTTTTGTGTTACGGTAAGGAAATGTTTACTTAGAAAAGTATTTATTAATGGTTTATGAAATATTCTTCAAGGCTTGTTGATAAACTTCGTCGAAGAGGTAGGAGAGTTTTGGATGTGCGTCTCGGCATCCATTCACCACACGGTGTGCCCAGTCTAAGTATGCAAGCCGACGTTCTGGGGACCATCCGGCGGGAGGGTGTTCCAAAATATCACGGATATTGCAGATCTTATCGGCCATTTTGAGGCACTTGGCCTTTTGCGAGCGATGTGGGGCGTGTTCTACCTGAAGGGTTTTTCGGATTTCTTTGGGCAATGATTTGTCATCGGTCAGTTCGCGCACCAATTCCGCAACTTCGGTTCCAAAGTGGTCTAACAATTCCTCGAAATTGGTTTCGGTGTCTTCTACGGTATCATGAAGAATAGCGGCCATCAGGAGAATCGGATCGTCTAAGCCTGCTTCTACGGCAAGTACCGAGGCAACAGCAATGGGGTGGTTGATGTAAGGGGAAGCTGTTACATCTTTACGGCGTTGATGGCGGTGCTTTTCTGCTGCAAAGGAAAGAGCACGAAAAATAGAAGCGTTATCCATAGATGTATAGGAAATGTGAATGGGCTAAAAAAGAATATACGGTAAAAGATTTGGGAGGGGGTAAAAGCAGCGGGATGCCGATGAAAAACCCGTGTTTCTTTCATACGTTTTGCCAGCCAACTCAGGGCCTGTCGTCCAGTTCGGCGCGGATTTGGTCTTCGGCGAGTTGTGCCATTTCTTCGGGTGTTTTTCCTTTCGGCTCGATGGGTTTCAGGGTTTTCCAAGAAAGTTTCTGGAAACTCCGGAATGGGAAGGATTTATAACTATCGAGTTTGCCTGTTCCATTGATTGCCACTGGCACCACAAGTGCACTGGGAGCCTTTTTCATTAAAGCGCCCAATCCTCCTGCCGAAAACCGCTTCATGCCTTTAAGCGAACGGGTACCTTCTGGGAAAATACAAGCAGAAAAATTGGATTCTTCGATCATTTTGGCCAAGCGAACAATTTCTGTAATGGCCTGCCGCGAGTCTTTGCGGTCAATGAGTGCAGCTCCGCTTTTTTGTAGGTTATATGAAATACTGGGAATCCCTTTTGCCAATTCTTTTTTCGAAACGAATACCGGAAAATTTGCCCGCAAGTACCAAATCATGCCGATAATATCAAACATACTTTGGTGATTGGCTACAAAAATAACCGGACGATCTGTGGGCGTTGCTTGAATTCGGCTAAAAGATAGCCGCGTCCCCAATAGGTATAAGCCGTGTAACAGGAAAAAATTTAAGACATGCACCACCCGTTGATGTGCCCGTTGGCCAAATAGATGATATGCAAACATCTGCAAAGGGTGGAAAATGAGTAGCGCGAGAAGAAACCAAAGTCCGTATAGGACACTTAAGGGATAATCCAATAACCGCTTCATACAAGCAAAATATCTAAAAAGGCTTGGTGATTGTATGCTAAAATGAGACCATAAGATACGACCAAAGTACGGGATGGCCTGCGAACATCCCATAAATCCACTTCGTATTACCCAAGGCGTTTAATATTTGCCATCAAATGCAAGTTACACTAATTCATTATGAAACTGTTACCTATCAATGAAGTAGGCGTTATTATCTATGGACAACAAAAAAGTCCCTTATCTGTTAGCTTATGATTATTCATTTTGTCGTGCACTGCTTCAGGATAACTGGGCGATCGGTGGTAGGTCTCTATTTCCTTTTTAGCCCTTTGCTGCTGATTGCGCAAGCCGATGACAGCCAATTTTGGTCTAAGGCGGTATTTGCCACAAATATAGGCGCGAAATCAAAAGTTGGACTTGACTATGAGACGAGGTTTAAAGAACAAGGATCCGTTTTGGATGCGCACTATTTAACAGGGTCTTATGGGTATAGAATTAAAAAATGGATTGAAACCGGAGCTGATTTTCGGTACAAAAAGGGTTTGGGAGAGACAAGTATGCGTGCATCTTTCCAAGTGGCGTTACAAAAACGGGTACAAAGTATCCGGTACAAAGCAACCGCTAAAACCCTCTATGAATGGTATTTAACACCCGAAGACACTTCGGCAGAGTGGACGTTTAGGCCCGGTGCGGAATTAAAATGGTACACGGGACCGGTGCGGTGGACAACAGAAGTGGAGCCGCTTTGGCTAATGGAGAATGCTGCGTTATCCATTAAGCGGGTTCGTTGGAAAACCGGATTTGAGGTTCGGATTTCGCGGATCATTGCCCTTGAGACCTTTTATATAGCGCAATGGCGTTACAAAAAAAATGACACACCCTACACCCACATTGGCGGGATCGGGCTTGGTATCGGACAATAATTCTGGGCTACAGTCTGTGCTAAGGACTTTTCTTCCCATAACGCTTCGAGACTTAGATGCGGTCTCACTTCAAAACCGCGTGGATACCAAGTTTCTGATTCCCTCCTCGGCATTGCCCGATGTACTGGGCCGTATCCAGCAAGATTACGGTGTTTTGGAGATTGGGAAAAACCGAATTTTTCCATACGTGTCCTGTTATTTCGATACGCCTGATTTGCAATTTTACCACCATCATCATAATGGCCGCCCCAATCGGCTTAAGATTCGTTTACGTCAGTACGTACTTTCTGATTTGTTTTATTTTGAGGTGAAGCAAAAAAGATTTAGTACGAGGACCGAAAAAATACGCCTAAAGCGCGAGGATTTGTCCACAAAACTGAAACGTGCTGAAGAAGCATTGATTCAAGATACCTTTTCCCTGAACCATGAAATCCATCCACAACTTACGACGCGCTTTGATCGGATCACCTTGGCAGGAAGTCAACACGAGGAGCGCGTTACGATAGATACCGGATTGCTTTTTTTGCGAAATGGGGCATCTGTTCAATTGTCTGAAATCGTTATTGTAGAAGTTAAGCAACCCCGAAACAACCTCCACACCCCCATTCGGCAGGTGCTTAGGCAATTGAGCGCTTCTCCAAAATCGTTTTCGAAATATGCGATTGGGATGGCTCTTACGACTCCCACACTTCGCCAAAATGCTTTTAAGCCTGTTTTCCTAAACCTGAAACGATTCTATGATGGAAGAGCTTTTTAAAATCCATACACCTGATTTGTCCATGTTCCTTGCCCGCGCATTACTCAATGCGGCTTCTATTTTTATTATTGTTCGTTTAATCTATTATCCAAGGCACAAAAATAAAGATTTTGTGTTCACTTTTTTTCTCTTTAATGCTGCCAATTTTATTATTTGTTTGTTTCTAAGTACTTCAAAATTTGAGATGGGGTTTGCTTTTGGCTTGTTTGCCATATTCTCCATTATCCGCTACCGAACAGTAACGGTTCACATCCGGGAAATGGGTTATTTTTTTGTTGCGGTTGCATTGGCAATGATGAATGCACTGGCGGCGATAGACATGTTGTTGTTGTTTGGGAATGGATTGCTTTTAGGGCTGGTTTGGACCTTAGACCGTCAGGATAAACTTATGCACGAAAGTTATCAGGTCATTTTATATGAACGTATTGACCTGATTTCGCCGGAAAAACGCGCCGAACTCTTGGCAGATTTGAAGGTGCGTACTGGTATCGATTACCACAGGGTAGAGGTTGAACGGATAGATTTTTTCCGAGATACCGTTCGTCTCCGTGCGCATTATTTTACCCAGCGGGTGGAAGGGGCCAGAGAGGCTTCGGGAGGGGATGATTAAGTAGCCTTCTATCAAAATTTGGCGATCAAACCAAACCTTATTCCACATTGGCCCATGTTCTGCTGTATCTTATGAGTGAAACCTGCCTTTTTCGGTTCATAACAGAAGGAGGAACATGAATCTGTCCGAAATAAAATTAGATGCCATTCAGGTGCGGGTCTTGGCTTCATTAATTGAAAAAGCCCGAACAACCCCGCAGAATTATCCGCTCAGCCTGAATTCTTTGGTTGCGGCATGTAACCAAAAAACAAGCCGAAACCCCGTCATGCAGTTAGACGAGCGCTCGGTGTATGCGGCCATCGAAGCGTTACAACACAAGCGCTTGGTGCAATTAGACTCGGCCTCCGGAAGGGTAAATAAATATCGCCAGAGCCTGAACCGCGTTATAGACCTTGATCCTCAGGAGTTGTGCATTTTGGCCGTACTTATGCTACGTGGAGAACAAACCTTGGGAGAAATCAAAGGAAATGCTACACCCATGTTCCATTTCGAATCGCTGGAACAAGCCGAAAAAGCCTTAAATCGTCTGATTGCATGTGAAGAACCGTTAGTGGTTCAATTGCCAAAAAGGCCCGGTCGAAAGGAGGCCCGGTTTTTACATTTGATGGCCGGAATGCCAGACCTATCGGAATACGAAAAGGCTGACCATGTTTCACCATCTATGGGGTTAGACGCCGACCGAATAGATAAATTAGAGGCAGAGGTCTCGGAACTGCGGCAGGAACTGAACGCCTTAAAAGCTGCTTTGGGCGTATAACCGTTCTTTAAATCTTTAATGCAATTATATGCCCACGTCCTATATTGCCCCCGATGTACATGGTCATTTTGGCCGGTTTGGTGGCGCTTTTGTTCCGGAAATCTTGTATCCGGTTTTGGCAGACTTGAAAGTTGCTTATGCAACTGCGCAGAACGATCCCGCATTTATAGAGATGTATCACTCCTTATTGCGTGAATATGTTGGACGTCCTACGGCACTTACGTTTGCACCCCGTTTAACAGAAAGAATGGGTGGGCCGCGTATCTATTTAAAGCGTGAAGACCTTTGCCATACAGGTGCGCATAAAATTAACAATGCGATAGGTCAAATTTTGCTTGCCCGAAGAATGGGTAAAACCCGCATTATTGCCGAAACAGGCGCTGGGCAACACGGGGTCGCTACTGCTACCGTTTGTGCACGGTTTGGGATGACGTGTGTGGTGTATATGGGCGCAGAAGACATCGAACGACAAAATCTTAATGTTCAACGAATGCGCTTGCTTGGGGCTGAAGTGCGCCCGGCCACTTCCGGAAGCCAAACCCTGAAAGATGCCACCAATGAAGCGATCCGAGACTGGGTGAGCAATCCACACGACACCTTTTATATCATTGGATCCGTAGTGGGGCCACATCCATACCCCATGATGGTGCGGGATTTTCACCGTGTGATTGGCGAGGAAACCCGAAAACAACTGTTGGCAGTGGAAGGACGCGAAACGCCGGATGCCTTGGTGGCCTGTGTGGGGGGGGG
>DDTM01000002.1:0-491 GCA_002344075.1 Bacteroidetes bacterium UBA2364 | reverse complement strand
TGCATGGCGCCATGAGTTTATTGCTCCAAGACGATCAAGGGCAAGTAGAACTGGCTCATTCCATTTCTGCCGGCTTGGATTATCCGGGCGTCGGGCCAGAACATGCTTATCTAAAAGACTTAGGAAGGGTTCAATATTATCCCATTACGGACGCTGAGGCCATTGCAGGGGTACGGCTCCTCGCTGAAACAGAGGGCATCATTCCGGCACTCGAAACCGCGCACGCCATTGCATTGCTTCCAAAAATCACCGATACCATGCACCACGACGAATTGTTGGTGTTGTGCTGCTCTGGCCGTGGAGACAAAGACATGGGTACAATTTCACAATATCTCTAAATGGACAATGCGATAAAACAACCACCTATTATTATATCGCTATTATTATGCCGCTCCTACGGAGCTATATTTTCAGACATTCTAGCCCCATCGGGGCGGCATCGTAATAGGAAATACGACCAAATCTATTATTATCCTGCTATTATTATATCG
>DDTM01000086.1 GCA_002344075.1 Bacteroidetes bacterium UBA2364 | reverse complement strand
AACATCCACGTTTCATCCGCATGGTTTTCCCTGTGCGGATTTTTTTTATATGGCGGGCAATAGAATCCGGAAACGGGTTCCTTGTCCTGACTGGCTTTCTACCTGAACCCTTCCTTTGTGGGCCTCTACTACCGATTTCACGATCGCCAGTCCAAGGCCGGAGGATTGATGGGGTTGTTGCCGTGCAGGATCGCCGCGATAAAAGCGGTCAAAAACAAAAGGAAGTTGTGCGTTTGGGATTCCTTCACCTGTATCGGCTACGGTAAAGACCACCCAGTGGCTTTCTTGGTTTGCCGTTAGCGCTACCGCGCTGCCCGTTGGTGCGTAGCGGAGAGCATTCCCCACCAGATTGCCCAGAACCTGTGCTATTCGGTCTTCATCCACAAAAATGGCTGGTAAGTCCGGTGTTGTTTGTATGCTCAGTTGTATTTGCCGAAGGGTTGCTTGTTGCTCGAAGGCACGTGCGGCGCGTTCCAATAACTCATGTGGTCGTTTTACGGTTTTGTTCAGAGGCAGTTCGTCGGCATCGGCAAGAGAAATCACACGCAGGTCTTCGATCAGTCGTTGGAGGTGTTTGGCTTCGGTGTACATGGCCTCGAATCGGGCAGGGGTGGGCGCTAAATCACCGTCTTTGAGTGCCTCTAAATATCCGGATAGAACCGTAAGTGGTGTTCGGAGGTCGTGGGCCAAATCGGCTGTCATTTGGTGGCGGAGTGCTCTGGCTTTTTCCAGCTCGGTACTCATGCGGTTAAAGGCGCGAGCAACATCGCCCACTTCATCGTTGGCGTGTACTTCCACTTGTGTGCCGAGTTCGCCGGAGGAGAGTTGTCGGGTGGCTTGGGTTAATAATCGCAATGGTTTGGTCATACGACCAGCCAAAAGTGCGCCCAGCATCCAAGCTACAACCACGCTCACACCGGTTGCATAAATTAATGCGTTGCGGATGCGGGCCAAATAGTCGTGATCTTCGGGGCGTAGGGGGAGTATGACTCCGGTGGGTAAAGCGGTTCCTACAAATGATCCACGTACCAAAATGGGTTTTCCGGAAGTGAGTAGTGACGCCGGAACCGTGCTACCAAGTGGATATTTGGTGGTTGGGATTAAAACTTGTCGCTTGGTATCTATCAAAAAGTAGGGCGGGTCAGGTGGCTGATGAGGAGTGGACGGATCCAATGGATGAGGTGCGCCTGCCCCAAACTGAGAAGCTGCCTCAATGCCTCGCCAACTACCAGTAGATCGGTAAAAGTCGGCCACATTGGTGATGAACCGATTCTGAATGTCTATTTGTGTATAGCGCTCAAAGGCTTTTTCGGTCTCTCGCTGTACAAAGAAAGCCACCAATAAGGCTTCTATTGCGCCTAAAAACAGGAGTAAGAGTAAAAGCCTAAGGGTGATGGAGCGAAACCCTTTCATGATTGTGCCCGTTTGGTGAAGTTTTGCGGGAGGCTATGTACATGATACGGAAATAAGGCCGTAAAACGAAAACCATAAACTGGGGGGGAATACATAATAAGAAAGGCCGTCCATAAAGACGGCCCATCACTTTCCCAAAGTAGTGGGGTTTAGAACTGATCGCCTCCGGCGGAGCCGTCTTCGTTTAAGTTCTTTTTTCGATTACGTTGGTTGTTCTGACGGTCATTCGAACCAATATTCCAGGTTACACCAAGGGTCACATTGCGGTTGACCATACGACGGGTAAAGGAATAGGTGAAGTTTGGATCGGTATTGTTCATGCCAAAACGGCGCTGATCAAAGATGTCGGAACCACGTAGAGAGACCATCAGCGAGTTATTAAGGAAACTTTTTGCTAACCCAACATCTGTGTTTTGGCGGCTTAGCATAGTGCCCTGTGCGCTGGGCTGTGGCGCCTGATAATCCCATGAAACTTGGCCATTGATACCATAGGGTAGGGTTAGGTTTGCATTTACGCGGACACTCCACGAAAAGCCGCTATTGGTGTTTTGGGACACTCCACTCACTTCCCGGCGATAGCCATTTAGGCTTGTGGTCAAGTTTATGGCTTTGGACAGACGATTGGTTGCAATAAACTCCAATCCGTAGGAATCAGCAGATTTTAGGTTCTCGAATGTGGTAATACTGATGCCGTTTTCGCCCAATCGGTTGATGGGAGAAACGAGATCGGAGGTGTGGCGGTAGAATATTGTAGAAGTTAGGGAGCCTTTTTTTAAATTCAACATATGGCCTAATTCTAGTGCATCTACGTATTCCGGTTTGATCAGCGGATTCCCGACGCGAATGTTAACGGGATCGCTATAATCCGGAAAGGGGTTCATTGCCCAACGATTGGGCCTGTTCTGGCGGCGGCTATAGCCCAATGTTACTTCGTTTTTAGAAGCGAGTGTTTGTCGGACGTTCAGGGTAGGGAAGAAGTTAAAGTAGTTTTGGTTGAACTTCTGATCGGTGGTTTTTTGATTGCCGCGTTGGTACGTTTGCACGGCCCTAATCCCTACTTGATAAGCGAATTTTCCGATGAGGCCCGTGTACATGGCATAGCCTGCATGAATGTCTTCGTCCAAAATAAACTGATTGGTACGAAGAAGGTTGTTTTGCCATATGTTGTTCAAGTAATCTGTTGCACGATAGTCTTGGTCGTTATGTCGTTGGGTAAATTTATAACCTAATTCCAGCTTTCCGCCATTGCTGAGGGGGCGGGTATAATCGGTTTGGGCCGTAAACAAATGGTCGTTACCAATCGTGTTATCTCGTTGTTGACTAAGGTCGGTTTGTGGAATGTTATTCACCACATCATATTCTGAATAGGTCTGGAGATCATCCTGTTCACCACGATTAAACCCAACATTGGCGGTAAGTTCATGCCCTGCACCTCCAAAGATTTTGCGAAAGTCGAGGGCCGTTTCCCAACCATTATTGCCTCCCTCGTTGTCGGTATCCCGGTTGTAACGGTCGGTGAGGCTGTTCTGACCGTCCATAAAGGTATAAGCCGTTACGGATCTTCCACCACCATCCCGTAGGTTATATCCTCCAGAGAGACTGAGGGACGTGCGGTTATCAAAAAAATAGTCGAAACCTGCCCGGAAGTTTCCGTTATTAAACAGGCGGTATCCATCACTGTCTTGTAGAATAATGGCAGATGCGACGCCGTTGGTGAGATTGGTACGGGTTGAAAAACCTTCAAATCCCATTGCCATTCGGTTATACCCAAGATTAACAAAAGCATTGTACTTGGGTGCGCGGTAATTCAGGGCAATATTATTGGAGGTGCGTAAGGAGTTTTCCTTAAATCCTGTGCCAATATTGCTGGAAATACTGGCATTATATCCGGCTTGATTCGGACGTTTCAGGACAATGTTAATGATTCCTGCAGAAGAATCGGAATCATATTTTGCCGAAGGATTGGTGATAATTTCGATACGGTCAATTTGTGACGAAGGGGTTTGTTCGAGGAGCGTAGCGATAGGCAAGTTAGACGGTTTGCCATCTATCAAAACCTGAATATTTCCACTTCCCCGCATCGAGACGTTGTTATCCATGTCCACTTGTACCGAGGGGATGTTGCGCATCACATCTATGCCATTACCTCCTGTGGCCGTAAGGTCTTTTCCGATATTATAAATCTTACGGTCTGGGGCAACCTGTACCAAATCTCGTTCTGCCGTAATGGTGATTTCTTTGGTATTGATGATTTCCGTTAGAGCAATGGTGCCCAAAGAAATTTCTGCTTGATTTGGCGTGAGGGCCAAATCGGTTTTGATGACGGCTTTATATCCAATAAAACTGATCTTGAGCTTAAACATCCCGTAAGGTAGGTTCTCTAAATTAAAACGGCCTTTTTCGTCGGACACCATACCCGCGACCACCGAGGAGTCTATAGGCGCATTTTGGATACGTTCTTGCATTTCTTTGGGCATGGTGGCCAATCGTGCAGGAGATGGCTTAGATTTTTGAAGCACGACGGTTGCAAATGGAATGGGTTGGTTGGAGGCTGCATCTACAACAGCGCCACTAACTCTCCCGATTTTAGGAGCATTGGCGCCACTTGCTGGATTCTGGGCGTGTATGGGGCCTGCCAGCGCAAAGACCAATATCAGTAGGGATACGATACGTTTCATATTACGTTTTGGTTTGGGTTTGATTTTGCAAGATGGACGGCGAACAACACTGGTAGGTTCATAAATGTTGTGCGATTTGCGACCAAAAGGCCGTTTGATGCGACCAATTGGACGAATACAAGGAGTAGCCACTTGGTTTTCGATAAGATTTTTTCCTCGAACAAGGGACAAAGACAGGGTGCTCAACATCCAAACTGGCCAAACGCTACACGTTTTGAACGTACGTGCACAAAAATCAACACATTGTCTGTGCCGTTGGCGTGTCTTTCAAAAATTCTCGGCATTGATAAAGAATATCTTTTATACTTATGGAGCGGCTACATAGGCTCCGGTAGCACGGAGATAAGCTACGATACTGTGGGCAATCACCTCTGCGGTTTTATTTTGGCCCATTTCAGAATTGATGTACAAGGCATCAAACATATTGGTAAGGGTTGCCATTTGGACTGTAACAGAAGGAACTTCGCTAAACCAAGAACTCCGGTCTATGGCTGCACTGGGGATGTCACGTTCCGGGGCCACATCATTCGCCACCATCATGTCTTTCAGAGAAGCCCGAAGGTTTCGGTCTAACAGGTGGGCGGCTTTTTGGCTAAGCCCGACAAGCCCGAGCGAAGCCGCTTTGTCGGTTTTGAAGCGATCGGCATAAAAGACGGCATAACCACTTCCGACACTGGCATTTACATCTAAACGGACCAATAGCAGGGCTTTGTTTCGGTTCGCCACAGCCGCTCGATCTGCAGGAGAAACAAGATCGTCCATATCATTTCGCGAGAGCAAAACCGAGACTTTGTAACGATCGTTCAGAATTTCCGAGACCCGTCTGGCTACTTCCCAATTGGTTTTCAGGGGAAAGGTGTCATTGATGACCTGTCTGCCGTCGTTGTCTTTAATAGGATAGTTGGGATCAATTATGACGTGTACAGGCTGGCTCGGCTGGAAGAATGTTACCAGATTTTTTGCAAAAAAAACCGTACCTGCCAATAGAATTAATGCCAAATAAAGGAGCCATCTATGCGAAAAACGAAGCCCAGTAGTTTCGGAAATGGTCCGATTAAAAACAGTCATATATCTGAAAAGTGTGGTGGAGGTAATATCTGTTCTTAACGGCGATGGGTCATTTTTTGTTTCGCAGCCAAGAGAGGCCAGAAAGGAGCATAATGCCCGTTCCAACGATGCTGCCGGAGATGGAAGTTGGGAATCCAGTTACGGCTCCTGCCATCAGAGCTTTGAGAAGGCTTGTTTTTCCAGCGTCTCCTTCTTTTTTTCGCTGTATATAATAAACACCGAGGCCCGCACCCAGAAAGCCTATGGCCATGCTTAGTGGTAAATTAAGCCCAAGTGAAAAAAATTCTGAGCCAAATAGGAGGTTATCCAAGAACAAAATAAGGCCCCCACTCAACGGGCTAAGGTAGTTTCTCTTCCGGGGCAAGGGTTGTGGAGGAGTGGTTACCGGTATGGAGGAGGGATTGGGGTTATGGGTTGGTATATGCTCCATTGTTCAGTTTGTCCAGTTCTTGTAAAAAAAATGTCCGCGTGTTTTCGGTCAATTCATTAATGTGTTTCACTTCCAGTCCATTGGTCTGGATAGGTGGATAACATTTAAGGATAATTTCACCTGCATGGAGCCGATTGAAGTTGAGCCGATCGGTATAGGTACTACTTAGAACCGGAACCAGCGGGACTTGTGCTTCGATGGCGGTAAAAAAGGCGCCTTTTTTGAATGGTCCTAAACCGCGCCCTCGACTTCTTGTGCCTTCGGGAAACATGGCCAACGAGATGTTGCGGTCTTTAATTTGCTGCGCAGCTTGGCCCATTCGTGAGGTGGATTTTGCACGGCTTTGGCGGTTTAGGATTACGTTTCCGGCAAGCCAATACACCAGACCGAAAATTGGGATGTAAGTGATTTCTTTTTTTCCGACCGAAACAGTACGCTTAGGGACAAACGACCCCCACAGAAACATGTCCCAATTGGATTGGTGGTTGCCAATGATGATATTGGGTTGTTGTTGTGTCAGGTATTCGGGATTAATCATCCGGACGCGAACCCCCAGAATGCGTTTAAAGCCCCCACCCAATAAACGGGCCAAGAAGTATGTGTTCTCGGGATTGACGGGACGGAACAGGCAATAAACAATGCCTAAGGTGGAGACGAGAGTGGCATAAAGACCAAAAATAAAAAGTCGAGGGTATTTTAGCATGGAGAATTGGGAGGGTTACTTCGTAATCAGGTCGAGTTTATCTAAAACTTCTGCGGTTAGTTTGGGGCATTCGGATAGTGCCTTCAGGTTTTCGAGCAATTGTTCCACCCGCGAAGCACCCAAAATGACCGTACTAACATTGGGGTTATGAAGACACCATGCAATGGCCAGATGTACCATCGAGAGGCCCGCTTCTTGGGCCACTTTTCCGATTGCGGTGGCTTTGTCAATTTTATCTTGCTGCATCACCAAGTCTCGTAGCCAACCTAAGTCTTTGCTTGCAATACGGGCTTCTGGCGGAATTCCGTTGTTATATTTGCCCGTGAGCAGACCAGAAGCAAGTGGCGACCAGATGGTACTGCCCATTTTGTACTTATGAAAAAGCAGGGCATATTCTTGTTCCATGCGCTTCCGTTCCAGCAAGTTGTATTGGGGCTGTTCCATGACAGGGGCAATCAAGTGATCGCGTGCTGATACGAGGTGTGCCTCCATAATCTGGTCTGCGGGCCATTCCGAGGTTCCCCAATACAAGATCTTGCCTTGTTGTATGAGGTGGGTCATCGTCCAGACGATTTCCTCCATAGGCACAGTAGGATCTGGGCGATGGCAAAAGTAAAGGTCTAAGTAGTCTAATTGTAGCCTTTTCAGAGCGGCATTACAGGCCTCCACAAGGTGCTTTCGGCTGAGGCCGGTTTGGTTGGGCAGGGTTCCACCATCACCAAAAAATACCTTGCTCGAGACCACATAGGAAGATCGTTCCCATTTTTGATTCCGGAGGATTTGTCCCATCACCCGTTCTGCGTTTCCATTGGCATAGCCTTCGGCATTGTCGAAAAAATTAACGCCGGCTTCGTAGGCATGAACCATCAGCGATTCGGCGACATCGTCCGGAACTTGATTCCCAAAGGTGAGCCAGGAGCCAAGAGATAGGGCACTCACTTGTAGGCCGGATTTTCCAAGTCTGCGGTATTCCATCTCGGTAAAAATTTGGATATTAGGCGTCGGGCGCCTCTTTTAGGTAGTGGTCTATTCTGGATTCAATTTCGTTTTTAAGCCATGCGTCCGATATCGGAACATAGAAAGGTATTTTGGCCGATATTTTTAATTTCTGCTGGTCAAAAAAGACGATTCCATCAATACCCATCCGGCTGAAATGAACCGTATCGCCCTTCCATATGGTTGTAAGGTCTAATTCGGATTGTAATTTTTCGATTACATAGTGCATTTTTTTACGCATCTGCTCCATCGTATAGGAGTGTGTGCGCTCAATCACAACTGCCATAGGTAACAAACGTTGGGTTTAGGGAATGAACATCCTAATATACGGAAAGCTGGTTTAGGAACCTTAGCAAAGTTCGGGCGGATTTTCAGCCGAAGGTAATCAGGTACTGAAGGATACCCGTGATAAGACCTAAAATGCCACCGATGATAATGAGTTTGGTTTCGTCCTCCTGAAAAGCTGGGCGTAGGAAATCCTGAAAAGACTCGGAACTCAGGCTTTTTACACGGTCCGACAACATGGTTTTGAGGAGGGCTGCTTCTTCTCGCTTAAATTCAGTATCGCCCAAGGCCGAGGCCGTAAGCGAAATAACCCGATCCGAGGCGGCTTCTTTCATATGGATGTAGTGTTCTAGGCCCACAATCCATTGTATCACCGGTTTGGCAATTCCAGAAACCTCATCCACAATGTTGCGAATGTATTTCCGGATGATCATTTGGGATCTGGTGGATTTAGGCCCGTACAATAGATTATGGATCACATTTTCGACGGTCAGGATTTCTTGTGCAATGATTTCCGACCACGAGGCCGCAACTTCATGTTGGCGTTTTAGGAAAAGTCCTTGCAAGACATAAGGACCTATCTGAAGCGGGTTCAATGGCTGGAAAATAATTCGAAGCGCTACCCAATTGGTGGCAAAGCCGACAAAAACACCCCAAACAGGCAGTTGCCACCATATGGGGAAAAACCACCATGCGGCCATTTGAAGCAAGCCAAATAAGAAGCCTAAAATGGCGCCAGAATAGATAATAAAGTTGAATTCTTTCTGACCACAGGATAGAAATATCCGGTTGATAATGGCACGATCTTTAAGCACCTGATGCAATACAAGGTGGTGGACATCCAGCATCTGTTCCACATCCACCGAAAGGTCTTCCATCATCCGGTGTACCGTTGCGGGTAATTGGAGGCGTACCTCTTCTATGATGCGACTTTTAGCCATTTCCGGAAGCATCTCCCAAACAGTAGGATTTTCTCGGAGGATGATTTCCTCGATATAAAGCGGCAATTGGCGGTCTATGAGTTTGGTGATGTGTTGGGCAATTTTTTCGGGATCGAGTGATTGGAACAACTCTTTTACCGTTCCCACCTTATTGAGGGTGTTATTGGTGGTAATTTGGGCCATTTTCTCGGCACGAGAAGGTAAAATACCCACCCAGCCAAAGAATGGGGGTTTACCAATGGGTTCTACCGGGTAAAACAACATCTGAATGGCTACCCAGTTGGTGAACCAACCCACGAAAGCTGCAACAAACGGAATACTGAGGTACTGCCAGAAGGCAGGATCGCCCAAAAAGTCGAGCATGGCGGGTGGTGGAGGGATGCAGGGTTGAAGGTTGCAAAAGTCTTAAGATGGAAAGTACAAAAAAGATGTTTATCTGAAAAGAAAAAGTTGGGAGACATTCACGTCAATATTGAGCGCAATGCGGGAAATGTGGTAAATTTGCCGCCCACTCACGTTGGGGGTGAAGACCGAAACCTGAAAGGGGAATAAAAGTCCTTTCACCTCGCGATAATCACTAAACCAAGTTGTCACCACAGATCCGTCATTGAGTGGGGTTTCGGTGGCCACCAAAAGGAGGTTTTGACGGTCGTAGTACCGCGTGTAGGTGGTTTCTTGTCGGGTGAAGACCACCTTAAATACCCGCTTGTTGTTAAAGTAGGTCCGTTCAAAGGCTTCTATTTCGAGGTCTCCTGCTTCGAGAAAGGCCAGCTCTTCTTTGGCCTGTAATAAAGAGGGACTTTCGTCTTGTGGGACGAGGGACTTCTTCCCATCTTGTTCAATCCATGCCCGTTCTGGTGTGTAGCGTAATTTATAGGTTTCGCGGATGCCACCGTTTAGAATCTGTTGTTCCACATAGCGGTATCCTGGAAATTTGGAGATAGAAATGCGTATTCCTTCCAGGGGGAAGTCATCTATTTGTCCGGAGATTTGGGCCTCCAGACGGATGGTAGAAATGCTGCGCCAACGCTCTTCGCCGCCGGTAATATCTAAGTTTGCCCGAAAAAGGTCTTCGGCAGTGTCTAAGTAGTAGGTTCTGGTTTGTTGTGCGGTCGCCATAAGGGGCAAAACGGAAAGGAATAACCAGAGGCAAAAGCGGGGATGGTATAAAGCCACTATATTATATGGTATCGTCATTGTATTATTATGGTATCAAGTTGGTCAGGAAGGACGAGTTGGACAGGTGGTGTCCATTGCCAGATGGCATTACACAGACGGATTTCTTCGGCATTTACCAAATCGGATAATGTAAGTTCGGTTTCGTACACACAAGCGGATTGTTCCAGCATGAACCGCCGGAAAACGCCCGGAAGAACCCCAAACGTACACGGGGGTGTCAGCCAGCGGCCTCTCCGGCGGATAAAAATGTTGGATCGAGAACCTTCCGTCACCATGTTTTTTTCGTTCATAAAGATGATTTCCCAAAAACCATTGGCACGGGCGCGGCTCCATTCTGCCTCGTATAAGGCGCGGTGGGAAGTCTTATGCTGGTAAAACGGATCTGTAGATTGGGTACGTACAGGAGATACGCAAATTTTTGGTGTAATTGGATGCACTTTTAGGAGTGGGCTACTGCTATAATTCCATTCGCCCGATTGTTTCAGTGTAATCCGAAGGCGAGAAGGTTGCTGTGCTGCTGGTGTAGAGGCAAATGAAGCAACTTGTTTGTAAAAAGCCCTTTTCTGAAAGGGAATTTGAAAATACAACGCCGATTGTTCCATGCGCTCCATGTGATAGGGAAGTAAAACCGCAGCCGCATGGTCCCAGCGGATGGTTTCGATCAGTTCAAACGGAGAAGTAGGAGGGGCGGTAAGGAATCGGGCCTTGAGCAAGCATTCTTCGTATTCATCTCGTGCATTCGAGTCCCATACCACGCCACTGCCTATACCCAGCGTGCTCCGTGTTTCCGAGAGTTCGGCTGTTCGGATGGCAACACTAAAAACCGCCTTTTGGTTTGGGGTGATGTAGCCGACCGATCCACAATACAGGCCTCGTGCCTCTGTTTCTAAGGAGGCAATGCGCTCCATCGCACGTTTTTTAGGGGCACCCGTTATGGAACCGCATGGGAAAAGTGCCCGAAACAGATCTGTATAGGTGGTGGTGTCAAACAACTCGCCTGTGATGGTCGAAGTCATTTGATGCAAACTACGGTAGGTTTCGAGGTCAAAAAGGGAGGAGACTTGTACAGTACCTGGTATGCAAACCTTCGAAAGGTCGTTGCGTAAAAGATCCACAATCATCAGGTTCTCTGCCCGTGATTTCTCGTCTTTTTGTAGTTGAACAGCGAATAAGTCGTCCTCAACTACATTTCGGCCCCGCTGGATGGTTCCCTTCATTGGTCGGGTCTCTATTTGTTGGCCGTTCCGCTGGAAAAAAAGTTCGGGCGAGAGGCTAAGGAAGGTCTGGGTTTCGGTTTGTATGAACGCGCTATACCGGACAGCTTGTTGTTGACGTAGTTGTTGGTATAGGGTAAAAGCGTCTCCCTGAAAAGGAAATGATATTTTCCCGGTGAAATTGATCTGATAGACATCCCCCTCCTGAATCAGGTTGCGGATGGCTTCAATCTGCATCGCATAGCGGTCCGGTGTCCAGTTAAATTGCGGACTGCCCATCTGGAATGCCGCGATGGGTTGTTCCGGCAGTTGGTCTTCTGGTTCATTATAAACGCCAAACCAAGCAAGTACCGAGGGAAGGAGAGGTGTTTGAGGAACAGGGACAAACGCATAGCCCGCTTCATATGTTAAAAAACCAGCTACATAATAACCATTTTGTGTAGCTTGCTCTGCCTGATCTATTACATGCGGTATTTCCGTTAATGCGGTGGCCTGATAAATAGTAATGGGGTTCCGAAAGAGCATCACATGTTTGTGTTGGACTTCGGGATAGGTAGTTTCGAACAGTAGGGTTCCTCCGGAGCGTATCATGGGGGCTTTTTTTGACGTGAATTTAAGGCCGTGTGTGGGAAGAGGGCAGATTTTTCGCTGTGATTCAGCAGGTGTGTATATAATTTCAAAAAAAGGCCAGTGCGGCTCCACATTCCGCACTGGCTGTCCCACCATTATGTAATTCAAGACGTGTAAAAAAAGAGAGAGGTTGTAAGAGAAATAGTACTTCAAACCCTAACTTAGGACAAAAGAAAAAAGGAGTTGTCACGAAATTGTCACAGAATCGTTGCTAAATTCCGATTTCGGAAGCGCTTCCGGTATGAATGCCATTCATGAACTGCTAAAGGAGTATTGGGGCTATGAGGCCCTCCGTCCCGGCCAGGACGAAGTGGTCAAGGGGGTCTTGGCGGGTCATGATGTATTGGCGGTTTTACCTACAGGCGGTGGTAAATCGCTGTGTTATCAATTGCCTGCCTTGTGGTATCCAGATGGTTTTACGCTGGTAGTTACGCCCTTAATTGCGCTGATGCAGGATCAAGTCCAACAATTGCATCAACGGGGGATTCGTGCGGCGGCCATGCACAGCGGGCTGAAACCGTTCGAGATAGATCAGCTATGGACGAATGCCGAGCATGGTTTATTGCGGTTGCTCTATGTGTCGCCAGAAAGATTAAAGACCGAATTGTTCTTGGCGCGGGCTGCACGATTGCCTGTGCGGTTGCTGGCGGTGGACG
Organism: Bacteroidetes bacterium UBA2364; assembly: GCA_002344075.1. Classification (GTDB taxonomy): domain Bacteria; phylum Bacteroidota; class Rhodothermia; order Rhodothermales; family UBA2364; genus UBA2364. Next base: position 63,139 of record DDTM01000086.1, on the reverse strand, counting down.
AAGCACATTGCATCTCCGAATGGGGCGAACAGTTTCGGCCGGCGTATCGGCTGATTAAAGAGGCCCGAGAAGCGTTGGGTGGGCCTCCTGTCATTGCAGTAACGGCAACTGCTACTCCTATTGTCCGAAAGGAAATCCGTTCATATCTCGGACTCAACGAGCCTAAAGAAATTGTTAAAGGATTTGATAGGCCAAACATTAGCTGGAGTGTATTCCGAACAGACCAGAAAAGGGTAAAAGTGCGGGAGGTACTTCGGAAAGTGTCTGGATGTGGTATCCTTTACGCATCTACACGCCAGCGGGTGGAGGAGTGGGCATCTTGGTTGCAATCAGAAGGAATTGCTGCCGAGGCCTACCATGCGGGCTTAGCGGCAACGGTTCGAGAAAAAGCCCAAAATGCGTGGATGAATGGTGCTGCACGGGTGATGGTTGCGACCAATGCCTTTGGAATGGGGATAGATAAACCCGATGTTAGGTTTGTGATTCATGTGGATTTGCCAGCGACGATCGAGGCATATTATCAGGAGGCAGGACGGGCGGGGCGCGACGGAAAGAAGAGTTTTGCCGTATTACTTTGGGATCAGCAGGATGTAAAAGCTCAGGAAACGATGCTTGAAGAAGGGTACCCAAATGCTGCGGAAGTGCAAAAAGTGTATGGAGATTTTTGTGGATTGGCCCAGGTGGCCATTGGTTCCTTGCCCGAAGACCCCCTAATGGTGCAAATGGCGCTTTTACAGGAAGTGACTGGATTTAGCTCTACGAAAATTCGACAAGCGTTGGGTATTTTGGTTCAAAAAGAAGTGATCAGGGCTGTTCCCAGCCGTAACCAACAAGGGCAAATTCGGTTTTTACAACCCATTGAAACGCTTCGGTCTCATGCCCACGCTTTGGAAAACCCGCGTTTGGGCGAGTTTTTAACGACAGTTTTGCGCACGGTGAACGCAGAGGCCTTTTCGGGGTGGTATGGCCTAGACCTTGGGATACTCGCCAAGCGTACAAGATTGCCGCAAGAGCGTGTGGCACGTGGGTTGCAATTTTTTGCATCACGTGGGCTATTGGCTTGGGTTCCGCCGGATGGGGCACTTCGGTATGTGTTGACTCAAGCCCGCTCCGAACGGGTTGTATTGGATGTAGCCCAGATTGCGGCAGCCAAAAAGAGGGCGCTGGTTCGATTAAAGCACATGATTGGCTATGCAAGCCATGTTGGGTGTCGTCGCTATTTTCTGCTTTCGTATTTTGGTGAAAAAGCGGCACTACAGTGTGGGAAATGCGATCATTGCTTAGGGCGGCATAAGCCCGAAGTGGTAACCTCGGAAGATGAACCTCGGCTAAGGCAACTCTTGCGGTATGCCGCCGAGCAAACCCCAAGAGAAATGTGGAACGCCTTTCCAGATTTGCCGGAAGATCAGCTGGATGGACTTCTGGAATGGCTGCTGCACGAAGGGTGGATGGGTGTGAAAGAGCCTTTGCGTGGAACCTTTCATCTGACAGCTAAGGCCCTGAAAAAAATGGATTGGTGGAAGGAATAATACAATGCCTTCTTTCCGACATGAAGTATGGATATCCATAAAAAACCGTACCTTAAGCCAATACTCATTCCATAAACCATACAGGGCTATGATAAATCCGGTCTTTTTAAAGCCCAATACAGTTTTTCTTAACGGGTGTTTTTGCGTGTTTCTGTTGGTTCTTACTGGGTGTCAACGGCATCAAACCCTGAACAAGCCAGAAACTTTGTCCGAAACAACAAGAGGGCCAACCCCTTCTCCAGTTGTTCCGTCCACGCCACAACAAGAACGGCAAGCCCCGCCAACATACGAGGCAAAAATGCCGTCTTCTACCGCTATCGGGCGTCCGGCAAACGGAATGGCCCTCCTCCGGATTACTGTGGCGGAGGCGTCGGGTGCTCCTGTTCGGGCAACGATTGCATTTGAGCGTGGTATTACATACGGATATCGGTTGTTTCGGCAAATCCCTCCCGGCGTATATCGGGTAGAGGCGATGGCGGTCGGATATAAACCCAAGTATATGACCATCACCTTATTGGCCGGACAGGTATTGAACCAAACCTTGCTTCTTGAAAAAGATAGGTGAATAAATTATAATTAGAAAATATAAAAAATAATAAAATGATTTATCCATTTTTAGGGATTTACCCTACATATAATGACAAAAACTGGATTGCCCCCTCTGCGGATGTCATTGGAGATGTGGTATTGGGTGAAGAAAGCAGTATATGGTTTCATGCAACTGTACGGGGCGATGTAAACCGCATCCGAATCGGGAATTTCTCCAATATTCAAGACCATGTAGTGGTGCATGTTACCAATCGGACAGCTCCGACCAAAATCGGGCATTATGTGACTATTGGACATAGTGCGGTGGTTCATGGATGCACCATCGAAGACAATGTGTTGGTGGGCATGGGTGCCATAATCTTAGACCATGCGGTCATTGGACAAGATTCTATTGTCGGAGCCAAAGCGCTGGTAACCAGCCGGACGGTCGTTCCACCTCGTTCGTTGGTGGTGGGATCGCCGGCCAAAGTAGTTCGGCAACTCAGTGATGAAGAGGTGGCTTTTATCCGGAAATTCGCAGATCATTATGTGCAATACAGTGCTATTTACCGTGGTGAGGTAGTTCCCGATGCCAACCCTTTTTATGATGTACATGCACCGGAGCATTAAACCAAACGAACATGGGTACAAGATATTTAATAAACAGATTGGATAGATGATATGGTGTATCAAAATGAAATTGAGCGTTACATTTGCGACTGGAAAGCCTATACGCTCCTCGATTCTGGAAGCGGAGAACGGTTAGAGCGGATCGGGCCGTTTGTGCTGCGTCGGCAGGATCCGAGGGCATGGTGGAAGCCGGATTTGTCGGAAAGTGAGTGGCGAAAAGCGGATGCAACGTTTGTTGAACAGCGGGAAGAACGAGGAAAATGGCACTTTAGACGCCCTATTCCGGAAGTATGGCCACTGTCATTTGCAGGGGTTTCGGTAGAAGCCCGTTTTACCGACATGTCCAAGCATATTGGGGTATTTCCCGAACATGCCCCTCATTGGGCATTATTGGCAGAGCGGATCCGTGCCTTTGGTAAAGGGTTTCGTTTGTTAAATTTATTTGGATATACGGGGGTTGCATCCTTGGTAGCGGCCTCTGTAGGTGCAACCGTTACCCATGTGGACGCCTCTCCCAAAGCGATCGAGTGGGGAAAATCCAGTCAGAAAAGGGCTGGATTAGAGGAAAAGCCGATTCGTTGGCTGGTGGATGATGCCTATAAATTCGCCTTACGTGAAGGAAGGCGAGGGCGGATTTATGATGGAATTTTGCTGGATCCGCCAAAATATGGCCGGGGGCCTAAAGGGGAAGTCTGGAAAGTTGAACAAGGACTGCCGCCGTTATTGGAAGCGTGTAAGGCCCTCCTCAACCCGGAAAATGGGTTTTTACTGCTTACGATGTATTCCACTGATGATACGGCTGCTACAGCAGGAAACTTATTGTATGATTTGCTGAAAGAGCGCTCCGGTAAACTGCGGATGGGCGAGCTGGTACTTCCTCATGCGAGTAGTCCGAAACAGCTTTCAGTCTCAATTTGTGGTATTTGGGAAGGGAGTATAAAAAAGATTGATGAACGCACCTAAAACACAAAAGAACGGCACAGTTTTGGTGATAGAGTCGGACAACCCTCTTATGGGCTGTCCGATTTCTTTTTGGGTTTGCTGTAAACGGGTTTCATTTTGAGCCTTCAGGGTTGGATTAGCGTTCCAGTATGCAACATAATGAGAGACCAAACACTGAAATTGGGTTCATAAGTGGATAAATATCCATAAGAATAAAAATGGGCACAATCCTTGTATGACTGTTTTTGTCATTCCATTTATTGGCAAACTTTGAAACCGCGTATGCCTTATTCGTTACGAAGTGTAGGGGTTACAGATCAAAATGAGCTACCCTGCTCCGGCCTAAAAAAATACCATACTGGCGAGGTATCGCCAATAGTTGTGAATACAATGACGCTTAACAATAATATTCAACCACCACCAGGTCTTTCCGCCATAAAAGCATTCAATTCTATGAAGGCCATGTACTCCATAACAAAGCGCTACTCTGCTGTTTTGACCGTCACCTTCTCGGTGATGATGTTTGGAATCGGGTTATTAACACCCGTTCAAGCACAGGATCCTCAACCTTATCTGCCCAAAGTGGCGGGTACAATCCGGAACTGTGCCGAGGTGAGCGCTTCTACAACCACCGACCCGGACTCTGCGCCAGGGAATTATAATGATTCGGGAACAGATGCCGCTTCGTCGAACGAGGAGGACGACAATGCCTGCGTCAATGTACCAGCCTTCGACCTTGCGATCAGGAAAGTCCTGACAAGCGCCGCCACAATGCTACCGGGCGGCAATGCTACGTTTAGTATCACCGTTTACAATCAGGGAGCATTTAATGCTACCAATGTGATTGTGACGGATTACATAGATCCGGCAAAGTTTGATTGTACAGCGAGCGCTGCCTTGCCTAATACAGGTTGGACTTTCGACTGTGCGGGCAATCGGGCCACCTATACCATTCCTACTGTTGCAAAAGCCGTTGCGGCAGACATGCCCACCGGAAAAGCGGCCACGCCTGTAAGCATTACCTTGAAAACGCTTGGAACGGCAACAGGATCGGCAGCCAACGATTCCGAAATTTCTTCGGCAACGGGCGGAACTGATATTGATTCGGCACCAGATCAGAACACGTCTAACGATGGTACGACCAAGGACGATGTGCTGAACGAGTCCCGGCTTACGCCTACAGGCACGGTGGCGGATCCAGCGGCGGATGAGGATGACCGCGATCCTGCTTCGGTCTCGTTTATGCAACCCTTTGACCTTGCCTTAATGAAGACGCTCAAGGCGGGGCAGGGGCCTACCTTCCAAGCAGGTGGAACGGTGACGTTTACCATCACGGTAACCAACCAAGGCGGAACCGATGCCACCAATGTTCAGGTCACAGACTATATCCCAGCAGGGTTGACCTTGAACGATCCCGCTTGGTCTGCTTCGGGTGGGAAGGCGACGTTACAGTCACCCATTCCAAGTTTAGCCGCAGGAGGTAGTACGACGCGGGACATCACCTTCAATATTGATGCCGCCGCAACAGGTACACTTCGCAATATTGCGGAAATCTCTTCGGCAACGGGTGGTACCGATATAGACTCGACCCCCGATGGCACAAATGGCAACCAGCCTGGGGAGGTGGAGCCTGTGGCCAAAAATGATGTGATCTCCGAAAATGGCGCCACAGGTGGTGACGAAGACGATCATGATTGGGCCGAGATCACCCTTACACCCATTTATGATCTTGCCCTGATTAAAACCCTTGCGGCAGGTCAAGCGGCCACGGTCACACAAGGCTCTACGGTGGATTACGTGATCACGGTCAAGAACCAAGGTCAGGTTCCATCTGGTACCTTTGTGGTGACAGAGCAGATTCCAGGAGGGATGAGCTTTGTAACTGCAAGTGGTTCTGGTTTTGTCTGTGGAACGCCGAACTTGGCAGGTGCAGTTTCTTGTACCCATGCCGCTGGTATAGCGGTGGGCGCTACGGCCACAATCAATCTCCGCCTCAACTTGGTTGATGCCACCAAAGGTCCTTTCCGGAACTGGGCGGAAATTTCCTCCGATAGCGGTGATGATCGCGACTCGACACCCGACTCCAATACGGGTAAAGACGACTTAACCGGAACGGGTACCGATCCTAACGACGTAGTGAATAACCACAACAACATAGACTACACTGGAAATGATGACGAAGACGATAATGATTACGAAGACGTGGCAGGCGTTCAGGTGTACGACCTTGCGCTTCGTAAGACCCTTGCGGCCGGACAGGCCAACCCTGTAAATCAGGGTGATTTTGTGGACTATGTGGTGACGGTCTTTAATCAAGGTTCTGCGCCATCTGGTACATTCTCTGTGACCGATCAGATCCCGAGCGGTATGCAGTACATTAATGCCACAGGAACCGGATTTGCCTGTGCGCCGAGTGGTCAGGTCTTGACTTGTAACTTCTTGGATACGCTGGCACCGGGTAATACAGCACAGATAGATGTCCGTGTTCGTGTAACAGATGCCACACAATCCATTATGCGGAACTGGGCGGAAATATCGTTGGATAGTGGGGATGATGTGGATTCTACGCCGGATACCAATACCGGTATAGACAATGTTACCGGAACAGGTACCGATCCCAACGACGGTTCTGTTTCAGGTGGAAGCGTTAAAAACGATGTGATTACGGAAAACCGTACCGCAAACCCGACCGACGATGAAGACGATAACGACTATGCTGACATCGCCGTCAACCCAGTCTTTGACCTTGCACTGAAGAAAACCTTGGCAACAGGCCAAGCCGCCACGGTATTCCCAGGGGATAACGTAACCTTTACAATTACTGTCTATAACCAAGGCCAAGCACCGGCTACAAATATAACGATTACGGATTATATTCCGACAGGGATGACACTGAATGATCCAGCTTGGACAGCCGCCGGAACCAATGCCACCCGTACCATTGCAGGACCTTTGGCTGCTGGCGCCTCTACGACGGTGGATCTGATCCTGCGTGTCGGTGCGGCGGTTCCTACAGGTCCGTTGACCAACTTTGCGGAAATCTCGGCAGCAACGGGTGGAACCGATATAGATTCTACTCCAGACAATAACCCATCCAATGATCCAGGTGGCGTACCGAACTCTACCACCGATGACAAAGTGGATGGCAATGCGGCCACCAATCCGGCGGATGAAGATGACCACGATCCAGCGCAAATCAACGTGGCTCCGCCCCAAATCTTTGACCTTGCGTTGAAGAAAACCTTGGCTACAGGGCAAGCCCCAACCGTTGCCGCTGGCGATAACGTCACCTTTACGATCACGATATATAACCAAGGCTCGGTTACCGCCCAAAACATTCAGGTTACCGACTATATTCCGGCTGGTATGCAGTTGAACGACCCAGATTGGACGGCTGCTGGTTCCAATGCCAATATTACGATTCCGGGACCGCTCGCAATGGGTGCTTCTACAACCGTAGATCTAACGTTGCGTGTTCTTCCGACGGCAACCGCTGGTCAATTGGTGAACGTAGCTGAAATCTCTGCCGCACAAAAGACCGATGGTACCCCTGGAGTGGATGTGGACTCTACGCCGGATACCAATTCCTCAAATGACCGTGGTGGACAGGTTGGTACACTCACCGACGATAAAATTGACGACAATAAGTCTGTTACTGATCCGACGAAAGTGGATGAAGACGATCATGATCCGGCAGCGATCAATGTTGTCACTCTTTCGCTAGGAAACCGCGTTTGGTATGATCTGAACAATAACGGGATCATAGACCCGACAGAAAGCGGGATCCAAAATGTGATGGTAAGCCTATTCCGCGATACCAACCGCGACGGTACGCCGGATGGCGCCTCAATTGCCACTACTACGACCAACACACAAGGTTATTATATCTTTACCGGTCTGACCCCAGATACCTATATCGTGGAAATTATGCCACCTACAGGATATACTTCCTCTACGGTGGATGGGGGCGATCCTGACAATGATATTGATTCTGACGACAACGGAATGGTCTTTGTCGGTGGAAAATACCGGTCGCTTCCTATAGATCTCTTGTTGAACGCAGAACCTACGGGGGATCTTCTTGGAACCGTGGTGGATAGTACCCCAGATAACAACAGTAACTATACCGTTGACTTTGGCCTCTGGCAACCTGTATCACTGGGTAACCGCGTTTGGAACGATGTGAACAACGACGGTATCAATCAGCCCGCAGAAACGGGTGTCTCTGGTGTGATGGTGAACTTGTACAAAGACAGCAATAAAGACGAAACGCCAGACTCTTCGACACCAGTAGCCAGTACCACGACCAATGTGGACGGATATTACCTCTTTACCAATTTACTTGAGGATACCTACATCGTAGAAATCATGCTCCCGACCGGATATGCTTCTTCTACCGTAGATGCAGGTGATCCAGATACCGATCGTGACGATCTCGACGACAATGGGACGCAAGTTTCGGGCAATAAAGTACGGGCAACCAATGTAATGGTGATGGCGGGAACCCAGCCAACGGGCGAGCCTGCCACGCCGGGGATTGCTGATACTACGCCGGATGCAAATGCAAACTATACCGTTGACTTTGGTATTTGGAAGCCGATGTCGTTGGGGAATTTGGTTTGGTATGATGTAAACAATAACGGTGTAGTGGATCCGGGTGAAAACGGGGCCTCTGGTGTTACCGTTCGCCTATACCGTGATACCGACAAAAATGGTACGCCGGATGGGGCGGCTGTTGCTATACAAACCACGAACTCGACCGGATACTATCTCTTCACCAATCTTTTGGCAGATAGTTACATGGTGGAGGTGGTTGCACCTACAACTTATGTTTCTTCTACGCCAGATGCCGTAAACCCAAATACAGATACAGACGACAACGACGATAACGGTATTGGTGCTGCAGGTGGAAATATCCGAAGCGGAACCATTATGCTCATGGCGGATGCTACCCCAACAGGTGAGCCATCCACGCCGGGCTACACTGATGGTTCTTCCGATAACAACGCCAACTATACTTTAGACTTTGGTCTCTATCGTCCGTCTCTATCGCTGGGGAACCGCGTTTGGTACGACGAAAACAATAACGGTCTGAATGATCCTTCAGAAGTGGGTATCGCGAATGCCATGGTAACGCTCTATCGCGATACCAATAACGATGGAACACCGGATGGTGGTGCGCTAAACTCCGTATTGACGAACACCGATGGATACTACCTCTTTACCGACCTCGCACCCGATACCTATATCGTGGAAGTAATGCCGCCAACGGGTTATATCTCCAGCACCGTAGATGCGGGTGATCCTGATACCGACGCCGACGACGCCGACGATAATGGTGTGGTGCTAACTGGTGGAAAGGTTCGTAGCAATCCGGTGACATTGGCTACCGATACAGAGCCGCAAGGTGAACCCGCTACACCGGGTTGGGCAGATGCCGTAACCGATCGAAATGCCAACTATACCGTGGACTTTGGCTTCTATAGCCCGCTCTCCCTCGGAAACCGCGTTTGGTACGATCGCAACAACAACGGTATTGACGATCCTAGCGAAATTGGCGTGTCGAATGTAACCGTGCGTCTCTATCGTGATGCCAACAACGACGGTACGCCGGATGGCCCAGCCCTTGCCACACAAACCACGAATGCACAAGGGTACTATCTCTTTACTGATCTTTTACCCAATACGTATATCGTAGATGTTACCGCGCCTGCTGGTTATGTTTCTTCTACGCCAGATGCTGGAGACCCAGATAGTGACCGCGATGATTTGGATGACAATGGGGTTGGAACTGCCGGTGGCGTGATCATCAGTAAGTCGGTTACCCTCAGCGGTGGTACACAACCCGTTGGAGAGCCTGCTACGCCTGCTATCGGCGACACTACGCCCGATGCAAATGCCAACTATACCTTAGACTTTGGGATTTGGCAGCCGATGTCATTGGGGAATCTCGTTTGGGAAGACACCAATAACAACGGTTTGAAGGAAGGTTCCGAAAATGGTATCGGAAATGTGACCGTTTATCTGTACAGAGATACTGATAAAGATGAATCTCCGGATTCTCCGACGCCAATTGCGCAGGCCGTTACGAATAGCCAGGGCTTCTACTTATTCACCAATTTGCCGGAAGATACCTACATCGTGGAAATCGTACCACCTGCTGGTTATTCTTCCAGCACGGTTGACGCAGGTGACCCTGATTCCGATACCGATGACAGCGACGACAACGGGGTAATTCTAACCAATGGCCGGATTCGTTCCTTCAATGTGATGTTGATGCCAGGTACCGAGCCTACAGGAGAAGGTGCGACCACAGGCTGGACAGACACCACGCCCGATGCGAATGCCAACTATACGGTGGACTTTGGCCTATGGCGTGCGATGTCACTCGGAAACCGCGTATGGAACGACCCGAACAACAATGGTATCGAAGATGCAGGTGAAGCAGGTATTGCCAACGTTCCGGTAAACCTGTACCGTGACAGCAACAACGATGGGTCTCCAGATGGTGCGCCGATCAAGACCATGAACACGAATGCACAAGGGTATTACCTCTTTACTGATCTGACACCAGATACCTATATTGTTGAAATTGTTGCACCTGCCGGCTATGTTTCATCAGCACCAGATGCAGGTGATGCAGACACCGATGCCGACGATTTGGATGACAACGGGGTTGGAAATGGCGGCGGCGCAATCCGTGCCTTGCCCGTAACCTTGGTTATCAACAGCGAACCTGTTGGCGAATTGCCTACACCGGGTCTCTCTGATTCGGTCTCGGATCTTAATGGAAACTATACCGTGGACTTTGGGATCTATCAACCTGTTTCCTTGGGGAACCATGTTTGGGAAGACCGCAACAACAACGGTAGCAAAGATGGAACCGAGCCGGGTGTTGCCAATATCCCTGTTCGTCTCTACAAAGATAGCAACAACGATGGTAATCCAGACGGGCCAGCATTGGCCACCACAACCACGAATGCACAAGGTTTCTACCTGTTCAAAGACATTGGGGCAGATACCTATATCGTAGAAATTGTAATGCCGCCAAACTATCGTTCCAGTACGGTAGATGCCGGTGATCCTGACTCCGACCGAGACGACATGGACGATAACGGTACGGTATTGATCGGGTCGGCAACGGTTCGCGCACAACCTGTTACACTTACGCCGGGCAATCAGCCTACGGGCGAAGGTGCTACACCGGGCTTGGCCGATACCACGCCAGACGCAAATGCGAACTATACGGTGGACTTTGGGATCTACTTACCACCGAACTTGACCATTACCAAAACCCCTAACCGTCGTCGTGTAGCTGTAGGTCAAAACGTGACATGGACGATCAGACTGACGAATACTGGTCCGGGAACCTCCTATGCAACGGAGGTGACAGATCAACTTCCAGCTGGTCTTCAGTATGTAAGCAGCACAGCAACACAAGGCTCATATAATCCTGCCACCCATATCTGGACGGTGGGAGATGTAGCGGCCAATACCACGCCTGTACTGACGATGGTTACAAGAGTGCTTGCAAATGGTCCGTATAAAAATATTGCAATTGTCAATGGGTCGGATGATCCTCAACAGCCATGCGATAATGATCCGACCTGCGATGAAGACGAAATTGTTCCGGATTCCACCGCCGACCTCCGCATTTACAAGCGGGTAGATAAGGCCGTAGCCAATCCGGGAGAATCCCTCTCTTACACCATTACGGTGCAAAACATTGGGCCGGCAGATGCCAAGCAAGCGGTATTACGCGATCCAGGCATCACGGGCGTGCTCGAAAATCCAGAATACAGTGTGGATGGTGGTGCTTTTGCCGCATGGCCTGCAACAGGTGTCGTGAACCTACCAGACCCGATCCGTCCGAACCAGACGGTGAATGTGGTGATTCGAGGGACGATTCCGACGAGTTTGTGTTGTCGCGTGATCGAAAACACGGCCCAAGTGGATTCGCCGGATGACCCAAGCGGCCCAGAAACCTCGCTCCCGGTTAAAACTTGTATCGGGGTTCCGAACGTTACGATCGAGAAAGTGGTGAATCGTAATGCGGCTATCGTGGGAGACGAAATTGTCTATACCCTCACGGTTCGTAACCAAGGAAATGCGCCAGCCTTTAGCCTCAATGTTTCTGATGCGGGCGTACTGGTATTGAATAATCCGACGTTTACGATGAGCGGAGATGCCACTGGTGCTGGAGCTTGGACGGGTGCACAAACCATTACTACCTTTACGGGCGGTAACTTTGCTCCGAACGATATCATCACCATTATTATTCGTGGTACTGTTCATCCTGAATGGCAGGGCCGTGTCATTGAGAACATTGCGCAAGTGTCCTCGCCAGATGACCCGCAAGGTATTAAGCCTTCGACCCCAGTCCAGACGGCTGTAGGTACGCCTGATCTAAATATTACCAAAACCGTTGATAAGACAGCAGCCCGCGTGGGTGAGTCTCTCACCTATACCATTGTGGTACGGAATGATGGAACCAGTGCTGCAACAGCTGTAACGATTAATGATCCGATTGCCTCGCAATTAGATACCCCAACTTATACGCTCTCTGGGGACGCTACAGGATCGGGTGCATGGACGGGAACCATCACGCCAACCCTCACCGGTGGTACCTTGGCTGCTGGTGAAAGCATTACGCTCCGTATTACCGGAACGGTGGGTGCTGCCTTCCAAGGTCGTGCCATTGATAACGTGGCGCAGGCTACTGCTCCGAACGACCCAACCGGGCCAGTAACGACGCCGCCCGTACAAACTGTAATCGGAACAGCAGATTTGGTGGCTGTCAAACGTGTGGACAAAACCGCTGCACAAGTGGGCGAAGCCATCCGCTACACAATTGATGTAACCAACGTAGGAACCAGCCCGGCCACCCAAGTGACCATCACAGATGGGGGGGCGCTCTCGTTGCAAAACCCGACTTATACGGTCTCTGGCGATGCAACTGGTTCTGGGAACTGGACTGGTTCGCTGACATTGACCACCTTTACCGGTGGTGGACTTGCAAGTGGTGAAAGCCTACGGATCGAAATTACGGGTAACGTGACAGCTTCGTTCCAAGGCCGCGTCTTGACGAATACTGCACAAGTGTCTTCGCCACAAGACCCAACTGGTCCGGCCAATACCGATCCGGTTAGTACCGTTGTTGGAACCGCAAAGATTACGGCTGTTAAGACCGTAAACCAAGCGGCTGCTAAGCCGGGCGATGTCTTGGTCTATACAATCACCGTCCGGAACGAAGGCAATAGTCCTGCCACAAGTGTAACGATCAATGATGCTCAGGCCACCAATCTGACCAGTCCAACCTATAATATTGTGGGAGATGCTTCTGGTGGCGGTACATGGACGGGATCACTAACGCTCTCTACGTTTGTTGCGGGCAATTTGGCTCCGGGTGAATCGGTGGTAATGACCATTCAAGGTACGGTTCCTGCTTCTTCTCAAGGTTCTGTGATCTCGAATGTGGCGCAAGTAACCTCGCCACAAGATCCAAGCAGTCCGTTTACCACGCCGCCAGTTACAACAACGGTGGGTGCGGCAGACCTGAGTGCTTCTAAAGCAGTAGATAAAGCAACTGCGAAACCAGGTGATACGGTTACTTATACCATTGTGGTACGCAACGACGGTCCGGCAAATGCCACCCAAGTAACCATCAATGACCAGAATGCATTGGCGCTTACCAGCCCCACATATGCGCTTACGGGTGATGCAACGGGTACAGGTGCATGGGCTGGAAGCCTAACCTTGAGCGGTGCCCAGTTTGCGGGTAACGCCCTTGCTTCGGGAGAGTCTGTAACCCTTGCCATCACAGGCACGGTTCCGGCCTCGGCACAAGGCACGGTTATTAGCAATACGGCACAAATTACGTCGCCACAAGATCCCACCGGACCGACTGTAACCCCAACGGTTCAGACGGCTGTAGGAACGGCGAGCCTCTCGACAACGAAAACGGTAGATAAGCAAGCGGCCAAGCCGGGTGATCCGCTCACCTATACCATTGTGGTGCGCAACAACGGAACTGCAGCCGCTACACAAGTAACGGTGGATGATGGGCAGGCACTCGCCCTGACCAGCCCGACTTATGCCATCACGGGTGATGTAACCGCCAGTGGAAACTGGACAGGAAGCCTGACACTAAATGCAGCTCAGTTCCTGAGTGGTGGCTTGGCACAGAATGAGTCCTTTACCGTAACCATTACGGGTACGGTTCCGGCCTCGGCACAATCCACTGTATTGCGCAACGTAGCGTCGGTATCCTCGCCGCAAGACCCAACCGGTACGAAGCAAACGCCTCCGGTCGAAACCGCTGTTGGAACCGCACGCCTGAGCGCCACCAAAACCGTCAATCGTCAGGCCGCAAAGCCGGGTGACACCATTAGCTATGCCATCACCATCACCAATATCGGTTCGGCTACAGCCAATACCGTGACGGTGGATGATGCCAATGCATTGGCCCTTACAAACCCAACCTATGCGGTTGTCGGTGGAACACCGGCCAGTGGTACTTGGACGGGCAGTCTGACGGTGACACCAGCAGGTGGCCTCACCGCAGGCGAGAACATGACGGTGACTATCACCGGTGTCTTACCGCAATCGGCACTTGGTACGGTACTGACGAACACGGCAACCGTTTCTTCGCCACAAGACCCAACAGGCCCCGTAACAACGGCTCCGGTTCAAACAGCCGTTGGTACAGCAGACTTGAACGCAACCAAGACCGTAGATAGAACTGCCGCCCAAGTAGGCGATGTACTGACCTACACCATAACGGTGACGAACGATGGAAATGCAGATGCGACAAGTGTAACCGTAAACGATGCGGCAGCGCTTCAACTGACTTCTCCAACATTTACGGTATCTGGCGATGCTACGGCAGTCTCTACCGCATGGACGGGTAGTACAACCATCAGCACTTTTGCAGGTGGTGGCTTGGCCAAAGGTGAGTCGGTTGTCGTAACCATACGTGGTACGGTTCCGGCATCTTTGCAAGGTCGTCCATTGGATAACGTGGCAACCGTTTCTTCGCCACAAGATCCAACTGGTCCCGTAACCACGCCAGTATCGCAAACCGTTATCGGGGCAGCCAAGTTAACCGTCTCCAAACAGGTAGATCGTGATATGGCCATGCCGGGCGATGTACTTACTTATACAATTACAGTAAACAACATCGGAAGCAGTCCAGCTACGGGCGTACAAGTAACCGATGTATTGGCCTCTACCTTGGCCGGAGCAACATATAGTGTGAATGCCGGTCCGACGACGGCATGGCCAGCGACAGGTGTGATCACCCTTGCCAGTCCTATTCCTGCAGGTGCTTCAGCCACCATCACCATTCGTGGAGCTGTGCAAGCCAGTCAGTTGGGCAAATTGCTCGAAAATACTGCACAGGTTTCTTCACCCAGTGATCCTACAGGTGCGAGTACCTCGAATCCGGTACGGACAGCCGTTGGAACGGCAGACCTAAATGCCACGAAGACCGTAAACAGAACGACAGCACAAGTGGGTGATACCATTGTCTATACCATTGCAGTGCGAAACGATGGTATGGCACAAGCAACCAGTGTAACCATTGCTGATGCAGGCGCCCTCCAACTGACCAGCCCAGCCTATGCGGTATCGGGAGATGCTTCCGGTAGTGGGGTTTGGACTGGCTCGCTGACACTGAATAGTTTTATAGGCGGTCACCTGGCGCCGGGCGAGTCGGCAACGGTGACCATCACCGGAACCATTCCGGCAGCAGCCCTTAACTCGGCGATCAAGAATGTGGCAACGATTACGTCTCCGCAAGACCCGACAGGGCCAACGACTACACAGGAAGTAACCACGTTGGTGAATACGGCAGACTTGAATGCGACTAAAGCAGTAGATAAGACTGCAGCCAAGCCTGGTGATCCGCTAACGTACACGCTCACCATCCGTAATGATGGTAATGCGGCAGCGACAAGTGTGACCATCAACGATCAAGCTGCACTTGCGTTGACCTCCCCAACCTACCAGATTACGGGCGATGTTCCAGCCCCGACACCGTCGGCATCATGGCCAGGTAATGTAACCTTCACCGGATTTACAGGCGGTAGTCTGGCTCCGGGAGAACAAATTGTGGTTACGATTTCCGGAACCATTCCACAAACGGTACAGGGAAGTGCCATGCGCAATACGGCCATCGTCTCGTCGCCACAAGATCCTTCGGGTCCGACGACGACCAACGAGGTATCAACGGTGATTGGCACGGCTAAATTGGTGGCCGTTAAGACAGTGGACAAAGCGGCAGCGAAACCCGGAGATCCTTTGATCTATACCATCACGATCCGTAACGAGGGCGCTGCAAATGCCACCAGTGTAACAGTGAATGACGCACAGGCGCTTGTATTGACGAATCCACAGTATGCACTGAGTGGAGATGCCTCTGGTAGTGGTGCTTGGACGGGATCACTGACCTTGAGTGGTTTCACCGCTGGTGGGCTTGCCGTGGGTGAAAGTGTAACGGTTCAGATTTCCGGTGTCATTCCGCAAACCGCGCAAGGTTCGGTCATTGAAAACGTAGCTTCGGTGGTTTCGCCGCAAGATCCGTCTGGTCCGGTAAAAACCGATCCGGTAACCACCACTGTTGGAACAGCAAAACTAACCGCTACCAAAACAGTGGACAAAACGGCTGCCAAGCCAGGCGACTTGCTGACTTACACCATTACGGTTCGCAACGACGGAACTGCAACGGCCAATACCGTGACAGTGGATGATGCGGATGTTATGGTATTGACAAATCCGACCTATACACTCCAAGGTGATGCAACCGGAAATGGCAACTGGACGGGTAGCTTGGTTGTCACACCAAATAGTGGGCTTGCTGCCGGAGAATCCTTCATGGTAATCCTTCGTGGAACCGTGCCTGCAAGTGCGCAAGCCACGCTTATTAAGAACGTGGCCACGGTTTCTTCGCCGCAAGACCCAAGTGCTCCTGTTTCTACACCGCCAGTTAATACCAATATTGGAACCGCTAAATTGGCCATTACCAAAGTGGTGAACAAGACCGCAGCGCAAGTGGGTGAAACACTTACCTATACCATTGTGGTGACAAACGACGGCTTGGCAAATGCCGAAACTGTAACCGTTAATGACCCGCAAGCCCTTGAGTTGAACAACCCGATCTATACTTTGGCGGGCAAGGCAACCGGCAGCGGTACATGGAACGGTAGTACCGTCGTAACGCCAATAGGTGGCCTGGCAGCAGGTGAGAGCTTTACGCTCTCGATAAGCGGAACGGTGAATCAAACCTCTCAGGGTAAAGTGATCAAGAACATTGCTTCTGCCTCGTCGCCGCAAGACCCGTCCGGCCCAGTACAGTCTGTCGAAGTAACAACCGTGATAAATGGTGCCGATTTGGCGATCTCTAAAACGGTAGATCTGATTGCTGCAAAAGAAAAAGACATACTGACGTACACCTTAACCATCCGTAATGACGGTTCTGCAAATGCGAACGCCCTTACGGTAACGGATAATGTGACGCTCGAAAATACAAGTTACCGCATTAATGGAGGCCCAAGCGTATCTCCGTGGCCGGGCGTACTGAACCTCGCTGCAGCACCGATGCCGCTTGCTCCGGGTGGAACCCTGACCATTACGATCAGCGGACGCATTCCGCAAAATGCAACGGGTATCATTGAGAACCGTGCCCAAGTTTCGTCGCCCGACGATCCAACAGGTCCGGTACTCTCGAATCCTGTTCAAACCGTTATCGTTAGCGAAAACCCTGATTTGATCATTGACAAACGTCTGACCAATGTGGTCGCAAACGGCAACGGAACGTATAACATGAGTTTTGAAGTGGTGGTTACCAATACCGGAGACGTGGATCTGAGCGGCTTCCAAGTGACCGACAACCTACAAAACACATTCTACAATGTAACCACGCCGATTGTAAGTCATGGAACCATTACGGGTGGAACCGTGACCTTCTCTGGAACGGCAAGTGGTTCTGGTGGAAACGGTGGCTTCAACTCTGGTTTTACCGGCACACCATCCGGTTCGATCAATTTGTTGGCCAATGGGGCAACCCTCGCTGAAGATGGAACCGCAACCATCCGATTCACAGTAACCAATGTACGCCCGAGCGGAAATGGTCAGTTCAACAACATTGCAACGGCACAAGGAACCACGCCGCTGAACGAAACCATTTTTGCAAAGGATGACGTGAACTTTGGCTTTGGTGTCCCATCGTTAGATGTTGAAAAACAAGTGATTGAAGTAGTAGATCAGGGCAATGGAACGTTTGTCGTGACCTATGACGTGCGATTAATGAATACAGGTACGGTTCGCTTAACCAATGTTCAGGCAACCGACGACTTACGCGCAGCCTTCCCTGCTCCGATTGCGATCAGCTCGGTACGTTCGCTCTCGGCAGACAGCAAGTCTGTGTTGGCCTTAAATGGCGGCTTTACCGGAACGGGTAATAATAACCTCTTGACGGGAGGCGCGGGTTCTACAATGGATGCAGGCGCCGTAGCCACCATTCGGATGCTGGTCACCTTATCGGGCCTCCAGTCTGTGGCCAATCGTGGGCCGTTTACAAACGTCGCGACAGCTACAGCATCGGATGCAAATGGGAATGTGGTGACGGATAATGACCGAGCACTGCCGATCTATCTGGAAGATGCACCTGTAATTGGGGTGAGCAAGGTGGTTGCCTCGGTAACGGGAGCCGCAAATGGTGCATTCGATGTGGCCTACGACATCACAGTGAGTAACCTCGGAACGGTAAATCTGGAAAATGTTCAGATCTCCGAAGACCTCCATAAAACCTTTGTTGCTGGCCAGACAAGTCCGGTACTCTCTTATGGTGTACAAAACCTGACGGTTGTTTCTGGCGCGTTGTCTTTGAACAATAACTTCCTCAGTAATACCTATGTTCAAGCGATCAATAACTTGGTGAACGACACCAATATGTTGGCGCCGGGCAATACGTTGGCGCCGGGAGCATCTGCGACAGTACGTTTGGTGGTACGGATACAACCCAGTCAGAACAATCGTGGACCATTCAATAACGCCGTAATTGCTACCGGAGACAGCCCAAGTGGACGCCAGACCGGGGATACCTCTAATAACGGTCTGGTAGATCCAGATGGAGATGGTGATCCAAATGAAAACGGGGAAAACAATGTAACCCCCGTCACGTTTGAATCTCCTGTTATTGGCGTTGCGAAAACGGTTACCAATGTGGTGAATAACAACAATGGAACCTACGATGTAACGTATCTGGTGAATGTCAAAAACATGGGCTTGAGTGTATTGAACAACGTTCAGGTAACGGATAACCTCGGTACAACCTATCGGGTAGGCCAACCAGGCGGCGCAACTGCAATCCAAGTTCTGGGTGCAGCGCCGGTAACGGTCGTCAATCCGTCAACAAGCCCGACAGCTTTGGTTGCCAACAACGGCTTTAATGGGGTGGCAAACATCAACCTGCTGTCGAGCGGACGCCTGAATCCAGGTGAAGGGGCCGAGATCATGTTTACTGTACGTGTTACGCCGGGTGGTAACCTCGGGCCATTCACCAATACCGCCATCGGTACAGGACGTGGGCCGAACGGAACGAATACCACAGATACCTCGAACTATAATCCAAGTGATCCGACGAATCCAGATCCGGATGGCGACGGAGATCCGACGAATAATAACAATGGTACACCGGTTTCCTTCAACGAACGTCCGGTCATAGGTATTGCGAAACAGGTTGTGAGTGTAGTGGGTCCGGCCCAAGATGCTACGATCCCAAGCGGTCAATACAAAGTGACATACGACCTGTTGATTAAGAATCTCGGTGATGTGGACCTGAAAACGGTTCAGATTACCGATGACCTGAAAGAAACCTTTGTAGGCGCACTCTTACAACCAGTATTGGCTTATCGGGTGACTTCGGCCACCGTTACACAGCAACCAATCGGTGGAACGCTGACATTAAATAATGCCTTTGCCAGCAATGCCTATAATCAAGCAACGAATACACTTACGAATGACATTCGTCTGCTGACGGCTGCTTCGAGTACCTTACCGAAGGGTACAACAGGTATCGTGCGGATTGTGGTGCAGGTGCAACCGAGTGCTTCGTTCACCGGACCGTTTGCAAACAGTGCGATGGCTTCGGCGCAAGGTCCTGGTGGTACACCCACGTCCGACGTATCAGATGCTGGTACCGAGCCGGATCCGAACAACAATGGCAATCCGTTTGAGACGGGCGAAAATGATCCAACACCTGTTTCTTTCGAACTCCCGCTCATTGGGGTGGCAAAAGACCTGTCAAAGATCAAACTGAATCCAGATAATACCACCGACATCACCTTCACGATTGTCGTTAAGAACTATGGCCGTGTGGTATTGAACAACGTACAAGTAACAGATGATCTGGCCAGAACATTTGGTCAAGCCTTGGTTAGTGTCGTTTCGGCCCCTAAATCATTGGGTGGAGTACTGGCGACCAATCCGGCCTTTAATGGAACAAGCAACCAGAATCTTCTGGCTGCCGCACAAAGGCTGAACCCCGGACAATCCGACCAGATCGAGGTGACAGTACGTGTGAATCCGCCACTAAGTCCGGCTCCGTACTTCAATACTGCCATTGCAACGGGAACCAGCCCCACCGGAACTCCGGTACGCGACGAGTCGGTGATGGGTAAAGACCCTGATCCAGATGGAAATGGCGACCCGACAGACAATACCATGCCGACCGAAATCCGGATGTCCACGGATATTCGTGTAATGAAGATGGTGGATAAAGCGAATCCGGAAGTAGGCGAAAACGTACTCTTTACCATTACGGTGGATAACCAAGGACCATATCCGGCCACCAATGTGAAGATCTCGGATGTCTTGCCGCAAGGTTTACAGTATCAGATTCACCAAACGAGCCAAGGTACCTTCGATAAGAATACAGGAATCTGGACCGTTGGCAACCTAAAAGTGGCTGAAGGCGCTACTATGGAACTGACTGCAACCCTGACAACCCCGCTTTCGGTGGTGAATACGGCCTGTTTGCACAGCTTCGATCAATCCGATCCGGATGGTTCGAACAACTGCGGCAAGGCGGTAATTGTACCGAAGAAGATGGCTGATCTTGCCATTACCAAAACGGTGGATCAGAACCGTCCGGTAATTGGTTCGACCATTGAGTACACCCTAACGGTCACAAACAAAGGGCCTGCCATTGCTACAGGTATCAAAGTGACGGATCAGTTGCAGCCGAACTTACAGTATGTCAGCCATTCGTATGGCGACCCAACAGATACCTATGATCCAAGTACAGGCATCTGGAATATCGGCAACCTGATTGTCGGCCAAAATGCAACCCTGAAAATCAAAGCACAGGTATTGCAAGGCCCAACGGTGACCAATATCGCAACGATCTCCAAGTTGGATCAGGTAGATCCCGATCCGACCGATAACCAAGCGGTAATCACAACCGCCGTAGGATCGCCTCAGGTGGATATTGTACTAGTGAAAAAAGCCAATGGCCAGACTTCGGCTACGGTGAACCAGAACGAGGAAGTGACCTTCCAGATCACCATGACGAATCAAGGGCCGGATGATGCAAACAATATTGTTGTGAAAGAACTGCTTCCGGCAGGAATCAAGTACACGAATGGATCGGCCTCGGCCTCTTCTGGGACGTATGACGAAGCTGCCCGAGAATGGTCTGTACGCGCTCTTCCGGCCAACCAAACCGTAACCCTCACCTTCAAAGGCAAAGCCGAGGTGAAAGGCACGGTGGCAAATGCCGTCCAATTGGTTGCTGTGAATGAGTTCGATCGTAATCCTTCTAATAACTATGCTTCCGCCATTCTGTGTGTGGAATGTGGTTCTCGGATTGCCGACCTCAAGATCACCAAAACGGTGGATGAGCAAATTCCGGCATTGGGTGATGATATTACCTTTACCATCCAACTCTACAACGCAGGTCCGAATACGGCAACCAATGTGGCCGTTACCGATCTCTTGCCGGGTGGGGTAACCTTCATCTCCTCCAGCGATGCGACCTACAATCCGGTGGGTGGTGACAATGTCTGGAATGTGGCTTCGCTGCCTATTGATGGAAAAGCAACCCTGACGGTGAAGGCAAAGGTGACGGGTATGAACCCAATGGTGAACTTTGCCTCCGTAACCGGAATGGACCAGCGCGACGATACGCAAAACGTAGCCTCGGTAACGGTTACACCGCGTATGATGACGCCTCGCACAGGTGCAGACCTCCGTGCTACCAAAGCGGTATCGAACGCGACACCACGGGTAGGTGATGATATCAGTTTCACAATTACAGTTTATAACGATGGGCCGGAAAACGCCACGAACGTTCGCGTGAAAGACCCATTGCCTCATGGAACCACATTGGTGTCCACCAGTGGGGCAGGAATCTATGATGCCGCTACGGGCCTTTGGACCTTAGGAACCATCAATAGTGGTGCACAGGCACAGGTCGAAATGATTGTGAAAGTAGGTCAACAAGGCTTCCGCGAGAATGGTATCAATGCCTATGCAGATAACCAAGACCCGAATCCGTTGAACAATGGCAATTATGCGGCATGGTGTGCAGACTGTGGTGCGATTGATCCAGCAGACTTGGTACTGACGAAAGCCGTCAGTAATCCGGTTCCAAAAGTTGGTGAAACCATTACATTTACTCTTTCGCTGAAAAACAATGGCCCGAACAAGGCAACCGGTGTTGTGGTGAGGGATCTCTTCCCGCCAAGCCTCCAGTTTATTCCGTCTTCCGTGCAGGTTTCGAGTTCAGACCTGAATTCTGCTGGCACCTTCGATGGGCTTAATTGGAACGCGGGTATTCTGGATCCGGGAACACAAATGACCTTGAAGTTCGATGCATTGGTGACCAAAGACCTTGCAGTTGCCAATGTAGCCATCGTTGCTAAATCGAACATGCCTGATGCAACACCGGGATACGCTATCGTGGCCGTGACCCCGCAACCCAGCGCTGGTTTGGCTGACCTGACCCTCTCGAAGACAGTCTCCGAACAAACGCCGATGCAGGGAGCAGAGGTAACGTTTACCCTTCGTGTAACGAATAATGGGCCTTCGACCGCCACCAATGTGAAGGTACGTGATCAGTTGCCAGCAGGTCTGACCTACATCTCGGATGATGACGCAGCCAGCTATAATCCGAATGCCGGAGACTTCCTCTGGAATGTGGGCACACTGAATGTGGGCAGCTCGAAAGAACTGAAAATCCGTGTAGCCGTTGCCGCAGGAGCCAATATTGTGAATACCGCAACGGTGGAAACAATGGATCAGACCGACCCGAACGGCCCCGCTTCCAGCTCTGTGACCCTCAAGCCAATCGTGATGATGCCAGGGGCAGACATGACGATAGACATGACCAGTGCGCCAACGCCAGCCACTTCTCCGGGAACGTATAAATACATCTATACGGCACGGAATATTGGCAGTGTGGCAGCGCAAGGCGTCACTTTCACCACCGTATTGCCGAATGGGGTAACCTTTAAGCCTTCTACAGTGGCCTCCGCTACAGAATGGGCTTGCTCGAATAGTGGTCAGGTGGTGTCTTGTATCTTCTTGCCGGGTAACTTCAATCCGGGTATGACCCGCTTCGCTTCCTTCGATGTGGATGTGGCGCCGGGCTTGCCAGGTGGAACGAACCTGTTTGCAAACGTTGTGGTCAATGCCACCAACGATACAAACGCCACAAATAACTATGATACCGAAACGACGGTGGTAGGTACGCCTGCCAGTGGAGCTGATATGACGATTGCCATTAGCGATTCTCCTGATGTGGTATCGCCGGGTGGGAATCTGATCTACACGTTCTTTGCTTCGAATGTTGGAACGCAACCTGCCAAGGGTGTGTCCTTTACCACCACCCTGCCCTCCGGTGTTACCTATGTGCCCGGTAGTGCAAATGGTGCCGACTGGAACTGCGTCCAAGATGGGCAGAAACTGACTTGTACCTATAAGGGTACGGACTTTGCTCCGGCTACCACGAGCGTGGTCACCATTAATACGACTGTTTCTGGCTCGGTGCCAAATGGTACTTCCCTGACGAATGTAACAACGGTGAATGCGACGCAAGACGACAATCCGGCAAATAATAATGCGGTTGAGGTAACCTATGTAGGATCCGTTCCAAACAGTGCCGATATGGTGGTGGTGAAGGAAGGATCTGCACAACAGGTGAATGCTCCAGGAAGCCTTACTTATTTCTTCAGCGTTCACAACGTAGGTACGCAACCTGCAACAGGTGTGAGCTTCACGGATCTACTCCCATCAGGCATGACGTTTGCTGTGGGTAGCGTAAAACCTGCTGCAGAATGGAACTGTTCGGTGAATGGTCAAGTGATCACGTGTTCCTTCACGCCGGGAACAATGGGCGCCAATACTTCGCGCTACATGAGCTTCGATGTGAATGTAGCTGCTGGCTTGGCACAAGGAACACAACTGAAGAATACCGTAACCGTAGCGGCTGCAAACGATGGTAATACCGCGAACAATACTTCTGAAGATGTCGTCACGATTGGTTCGGTCAGCACAAGCAATTTGGCCATTACCAAGACGGCTCCGGCAGAGGTTGCAGCCAATAGTACACTCACCTATACCGTAGCCATACGCAATACAGGCAATACGACCCTCTCGAATGTAAATGTTCGTGATGTGGCTGTAAATAACAGCCTGACAAACGTAACCTACTCGCTGGATGGCATCGCATACCAAGCATGGCCGAGCACAGGTAGTATCACGCTTCCAGGTATTCTGAATGCAGGCGAAAGCCGTAGCCTGACCTTGCGTGGTACCGCGCCCGCTTCGGGAATCGTTGCCAATACAGCGTATGCAAGCGCTACAGGAGTGTCCGAAGTTGCTTCCAATACGGTTTCTACCACTGTTACGGCACAGCAAAATCCGGGCTTTGATGTGGCAATGTCTAAAACAGTGGATAAAGCCACCCCGAATGCAGGTGAAATGGTGACCTACACCGTAACCGTTCGCAACAACGGACCAGGTGCAGCCGCGAATGTTGTGGTAAATGACAAACTTCCGACCGGACTTTCCTTCCTACCTTTTGGTTCTTCCGCAGAATACAATGCTGCTACTGGAACATGGAATGTAGGAACCTTAACGAGCGGGCAGTCTAAGTCTATCACGATTAAAGCAACAGTAAATGCAAATGCGACCGAGTCTATCGTTAATGTGGCAACCGTAGGATGTGGCAACTCTGCCCAAGTGTGTGCCGATGATAACTTGGCAAACAACGTGGCTGCCTCGATCATTAGTCCGGTTCCATGTACGCCTGCCCATCAAGGTGGGGTAGAGTCCGATGGTTCACGAATCGTCCAACTGGCTACCGCACTGTTCGATTGGAATGTGAAGAAGGCTACACGACTACAGACCAATGTCCTGAAGAATATTGTAACCTTCGCCGGACCCGTTGCCACAGTTGCAGAAGCCATCCAAAACGCCATGATGCCGCCTGAAGGATTGGAAGTCTTTTTCCCGACCACTGGTCCGGAAAATGCAACCTCCACTACTTCCACGCCAGATGGTATTTTGAATCCAAACGTCTCGAATGCAAGTGCAGTTTATGGAATGGATTATAGCACGGGTAATCGCCGGATTGCAGCGGGTATCGCTACCCAAACCTCGGCGGCGGTCTATCAGCACTCTAAACAAACCTGCGACCGCCTTGCTGGATCCTCGCTTGCTTCTGTAACGACCATGACGATCAATGGTAATAATTTCATCACTACCAAGCTCAACCGCGACGGTATGACAGATTGCGCCATCTCGTTCGTGGCTTACAAAACGGCTTCAGGTTATGTTGTGGATAGTCGATTCACTTTGCCGGAATACAAAATTCCGTCTGGTGCAACCAATGTGCTGAACTTCCAACTCTGGGGTACGGCACCACAATATGCCGAGTTCTTGGTGAAAGAAGTGCTGAATAAACTACAGCAAGATGGCGGCAGTATCACCTACCTTAACGGTGGGACCACTGCCCCAGCAGTACCGAATGTCTTTGTGAAGAGTGCAACCTATGAGAACGGGGGCTTAACCTTAGTAGTAGAGAACGGAGCAGGGGCTTCCAGCCTCCGACTCAAAGGCGCCGTTACCCGTAACGAAGGAGGTATTGCCGAACAAAAAGATTGGACACTCACGCTGAACCCAACGCAAACCACCCAAACGGTGATCGTTCCGACAGGTAATGTCTTCGACGTACAACTCGAAGTTTCCAATACCACCAATGCAGACCGCGATCAGGTCTATATGCAAGATGGTATCTGGGCACATAACCCGAACGGGGGAGCCGTAACCTTCGCAACAACACCGCAGGCCAGCGCTGCTGAATTACGTGGTTACAAAACCCTTGAACGGAGCGCCCGTATATCGGGTCAAACTTCGGGTGTGGCTGGAAGTGACTTCGTAAGCCTGTCTCGCTACTTCAAGCCGGGTTGGGGCCGTCAGGTACTCAATGCCGCACCGGGTAGCCCAACTGGTCAGTACGATCAGATCGAGTTCTTTGCACAAGGAACCGGAACTGTTGAGGTGGCCATTAAGAAGAAGAGCACAGACTGGAGCGACCTGTTCCGGACGGCCATTACGCTAACCCCAACGGGCCGCGTACACCGCTACTTCTTTACTCAGTTCAAACGGACTGCGGGTGGTACATTGCTCCCAGACGACCTCGAATCAATCGTATTCTATGTGAAAGGTTCAGGAACTGGACGGACAAGCTTTGATCTGAATGTGCGCGACCTGCGACTGAGGAACTCGTTTGTGCCGAATGATGAGGAAACAGAACTGCCTACCAAAGTTGAACTTGGTCAAAACTATCCAAACCCGTTCAATCCAACCACTACGCTTAACTTCGATCTACCTGCTGCAAGCAATGTCGTACTCGAAGTCTATGATCTGCTTGGACGGAAAGTGAGCGAGGTGGCCAAAGGTCAGTTTGCAGCCGGACACCACGAAGTCCTCTTCGATGCCTCTAACCTCTCCAGCGGTACCTATATTTACCGACTGAAAGTGGGCGACAAGGTGATCACCCGTAAGATGACGCTCCTTAAGTAAACCATCGCCTTCTTAGGCTCAGATAAGCCAAGCGGCAGTCTCGGAAACGAGGCTGCCGCTTGGCGTTGATGGAAGGTTGATTAAATAAGAAGGCTTTGCCGAATGAAACTGCTCGTTGCCACTAAAAATCAATAGGAGTAAAATCCTTTGCCGCTTTTTTTGCCGAGAAGCCCCGCTGTTACCATATTCCGTAAGAGTGGGCAAGGGCGGTATTTATCGTCTCCTATGCCTCGATGAAGCACGTCCATGATCGAGAGACATACGTCCAATCCGATAAAATCTGCCAGTGCCAACGGTCCCATCGGATGTGCCATTCCCAGACGCATCACCATATCAATGTCTTGAGGGGTCGCTACACCCTCCATCACACAGTATATGGCCTCATTAATCATCGGCATCAAGATACGGTTCGAGACGAAGCCCGGATAATCTTGGACGGTAACAGGGCTTTTGCCGATCTTCTCTGCGAGGGCAAAAACGGCCTGATAGGTTGTGTCCGAGGTCTCGTAGCCACGTACAATCTCTACCAATTTCATCACAGGAACGGGATTAAAAAAGTGCATCCCAATGACGTTCCCAGCACGTTTACTTTGTGCGCCCAGCCAAGTAATCGAGATAGAAGAGGTGTTGGAGGCCAGAATAGCACTTGGTTTAGTGGCCTCTGCAAGCGAATGATAAACCTGAGACTTGATGTCGTTGTTTTCGGCTACGGCTTCCACCACTAAGTCTGCGTGCTCAACACCGCTAACAAATCCAGTGGTCGGCGTAATTCGGCCAAGGGTTGCTGTGGCATCTGCTTCACTCAAGACGGCCTTTTTAACTTGACGCGACAAATTTTGCCGGATGGTCTCGATACCTTTTTGCAAAGCGGATTCGGTGACATCCACCAATGAAACAGAAAAGCCATTTTGTGCAAAGACATGGGCGATACCGTTTCCCATTGTTCCGGCTCCAATAACCGAAATGCGTTGAATATTCATGATGATTGAGGTTCTATGAATCAAAAGATTTAGTTAAATATATGGGTAAAGGTTAAGTTTTTTGTCTGCCTTTTTTCTCTGGAACAAACAATCCGGCGATATATTTTTCGTAGCTGCCAATCCAAGTATTGTGCATAGGCGGGGTTAGGATGCCAAAATGATAAAGGCTGGGGTTTGGGATAATGAGGCATAAATTGGAAATAAGGCCTTCTCGGACAAAAGCCCTATAAATTCCGGACGGAAACAAACTGGTTATCTATTAACCGCGTTTGACCAATATACGCCGCCACAGCCACCAAATAATCGGTCTCTGGTTGTAGTTGAACAGGGCGTTGTAATTGCTCGGTGTCCACTACTTCGGCATATTGTACCGACACACCCCCTGCCGATTCCATCACCTCGCGCATGGCGTTCTCGACAGTGGCGGGATCTTGTTCTCCGCCAGCAATAAGGCCACGTCCTAAAAAAACCGCCTTGGAAATAACCGATGCCTTTTTACGGTCGACCTCGTTTAAATACCTATTGCGGGAAGACATGGCCAGCCCATCCGGCTCGCGCACAGTTGCCATACCCACCATCTCGATCCCAAAGTGCAGGTCACGCACCATCCGCCGAAGAATTAGGAATTGTTGGGCATCCTTCAAGCCAAAAACGGCAACATGTGGCCGACAAGCTAGAAAAAGCCGCGCCACTACGGTGGTCACACCCTGAAAATGTCCTGGACGAAACGGACCGCAAAGATGCGTATCCAATCCTTCTACACGCACCCATGTCTGGTCATTGGGTGGGTACATCTCTCCAACAGAAGGAGTGAAAACACCAGATACTCCGCGCTCGGAAAGGGCCGCAAGGTCTGCTTCTAAGGTTCTTGGGTAACGACTAAAGTCCTCGTTGGGGCCAAATTGTGTCGGATTTACAAAAATGGAAACCATCACTTTTTCGGCATAACGGTGGGCTTCATCCACCAGACGTAAATGACCTTCGTGTAATGCGCCCATTGTGGGGATAAGTGCCAAACGAAGGCCCGATTGCTGGATGCTGGAGGAAAAAGACTGGACTTCGCCAACGGTTTGAAAGATTTTCATATAGGAGAGAACGTTTTGACGGTGAATTCAAGCAGGCATACGTACCTTTTTAAATTGCGCTGAATGCGCTTTTAATCATCAACAATAATGATATTCAGACCCTATAATCCAGACTATTATGAGTGAATTTCGTATTGAACGGGACTCTATGGGCGATGTCCAGGTTCCGGCATCTGCTTGGTATGGTTCACAAACCGAACGCGCCAAGCATAACTTTCCCATTAGTTCCCTGCGCTTTCCACGTCGTTTTATCGAAGCCTTGGGCATTGTTAAAAAATCTTGCGCCATTGCCAATGAGAAAATCGGTTTATTGGATGCGGAAAAATCTGCGGTAATTCAGGCCGCTTGTGATAAAGTCATTGCTGGCAAAATGGACGCTGAATTTGTCTTGGATATTTTCCAGACAGGTTCCGGCACCTCTACCAATATGAATGCCAACGAGGTGATCTCTAATCTTGGCACAGTGGCAATGGGGGGCGAACGAGGTGGCAAATTAATCCACCCCAACGACCATGTAAATATGTCGCAATCCTCGAACGATGTCATCCCAACAGCCATGCACGTAGCGGCGCGGGTAGCAATCGAGCGGGAATTGCTTCCTGCCCTAACCGCCTTCGAGGAATCACTCAAAGCCAAAGCAAAAGCCTTTGATCATGTGGTGAAAAGCGGTCGTACCCACCTTATGGACGCCACACCTGTTCGGTTAGGACAGGAATTTAGCGGATATGCTGCACAAATCGCCAAAGCCCGTACCCGTATCGAACATGCCTCGGAGGAACTCTCGGAGCTTGCTCTGGGCGGAACGGCTACCGGAACGGGGATCAACTGCCCGCCTGCTTTTCCGGTTAATGCCATTTCGGCTATCTCCGAGCAAACCGGCATTGCCTTCCATGAGGCCGAAAATCACATGGAAGCACAGGCTTCTAAAGATGCTTATGTCTCGGTGGCTGGAGCCTTAAATACACTTGCGGTCTCGGTGATGAAAATTGTCAATGACATTCGCTGGCTCGGTTCTGGTCCAACCAGTGGCCTCAGTGAAGTCTTGTTGCCCGACCTCCAGCCCGGCTCTTCCATCATGCCCGGTAAGGTGAATCCGGTGATGAGCGAGGCGATGATGATGGTTTCGGCGCGGGTGCAAGGCAATCTGACAACCATTACCGTAGGCGGACAAATGGGGAATTTTGAGTTGAATGTGATGATGCCTGTGATGGCACATGCCATGCTCGAAAGTGTCTCTATTTTGTCTAATGGCCTTAATGCCTTCCGCACGAAATGTCTTGATGGGATTGTGGCGAACGAAGCGCGTTGTAAAGAATTACTGGAACTCAATCCATCAATTGCTACCGCGCTCAATAGAACCATCGGCTACGACATGGCGGCCAAGGTGGCCAAACAATCGGCCAAAGAACACAAATCCGTTCGTGTAGTGGTAAAAGAATTGGGCCTACTGACCGATGAAGAACTGGATGCAGTCTTGGATGTACGAAGTATGACCGAAGCAGGAATTCCGGGAAGCTAAGATCCGCTTTCGGGTTATAATATATAGAAAAGAAAATGCTTCTTAAGAGGGTGTTTTTTATCTCAAACACAATATTGGTTGTAGCAAGACCGTTTTCCCTTCGCTACGATTCATGTTCTGTGGTTTGGAACATCAGACATGCGTCCGGATTTGTTCAGACGCATGTCTTTCGTTTTGTACTTGAAACCCAAACCACATTTTTGCGTGAAAGCAACCATCTTATAAACCCTAACCATTCAAAACTTAACCCATAAGCGATGAAAGACATGAAGCGAAAAATGCTCATGGGGATCCTAATAGCGGTCTCCGCCTTTGGTGGTGGTATGGCATTTACCGCCGGTTCCAAATTTTTTGCGCCCAACGAAGTCCATGCTTCTTCCGAAATGCCCACACCGGAAGACCTTGGAAATGCATTTTCTGCGGTTGCCGAAACCGTAAATCCAGCCGTAGTACAAGTAATCCCTACCCAAAAAGTGAAAGGGATGGCCAATCCGTTTGGGGGCAACTCACCTTTCCGCTTTTTCTTCGAGGAACAAGAAAAAGACAATGAAAACAATGCCCCGCGTTCCCGCGATCAATTCCAGCAAGGGCTTGGCTCAGGCTTTCTGATTCGGGAAGATGGTTATATCGTAACCAATAACCACGTGGTAAAAGATGCAACCGAATTGGAAGTGAAAACCTTCGATAGCAAAACTTATAAAGCGAAAGTCATTGGTACGGATGCGAGCAACGATCTCGCAGTGATCAAAATCGAAGGCAATGGCTTCCCAATCGTGCAATTGGGAGAGGTGGCTAATTTACGTGTCGGACAATGGGTGGTGGCCATTGGCTCACCCTTCGAACAAGACCTCGGAAATACGGTTACGGCGGGTATTATTAGTGCGATGGGACGCAATAAAGCAGAACTAACCACCTTCTCCAGTTTTATCCAAACGGATGCGGCCATTAATCCTGGAAACTCCGGCGGCCCACTGCTGAACCTTCAAGGTAAGGTAATCGGGGTGAATTCGGCCATCCTTTCCCGCTCTGGTGGTTCTCAGGGCATCGGATTTGCGATCCCGGCAGACATTGTTCGCAATTCAGTGGATCAAATCATTAATAAAGGTAAAGTGAGCTATGGATTTCTGGGGCTGATGCCTGCACCTGTCCCAAGTGGCTTGGCACGTGCGATGAATCTACCTACCGGTGGGGCATTGGTCAGTAGTGTAAATGACGACTCGCCCGCGCAAAAATCGGGTTTGATTGCAGACGATGTGATTACCGCCATAAACGGCCGTAAAATCAATAGCCCAGACCAATTACGTTCTATGGTAGCCAATATGCTTCCCGGTACGAAGGTGGTTCTAACTTACTTCCGCGATGGCAAAGAAAAGAAAACCACGGTAACCCTCGCTGAACGTCCCGCAGAAACACTTGTAGATGCGGGAACAGATACAGGAAATGAAAGCGGAGAAGATGAGGATACCAAAACTACACTCGATAAACTGGGCTTCTCGTTAGAAAACCTGACCACAGATATCCGTCAGCGCCTAAAGTTCAGCGAAAACGCCTCTGGTGTACTCGTGACCGATGTATCGCCGATCGGAGTTGCCTTTAAAGAAGCGGATCTGCGTTCTAATTTCCTGATTCAGTTTGTGGGGAAGAACCGCAATGATATGGTAGTGGTGAAATCTAAGACGGATTTCCTGCGGGAATACAAAAGCTATAAATCGGGGGATGTTATTTACCTGCGTGGACAATACCCCGGTGGAAATACGGTACTTACAGCATTCACTAAGCCGTAACCGAGTTTGCAGATGGAAAAGGCTATCTTTCAAAGGTAGCCTTTTTTGTTGGGGTCCCGTAGGGGCGGCATTAAAATGAATCCGTTCTGGTAATGAAAAACAATATCGGGGGGTAATAATCCATAATCGTCCTGAAACCCCAAATAGCCCGCATCGTTTTTCCACGCCTCGGTGGTGGCTTCACAAATAAAATACCCGATCTTCTTACTTCATTTTCAACAAAATCAGCGAATCTTCAAGCGTAGGGGTAAGGAAACGCTGTATCATATAGCACCCTTTCCCTGCTCCTTATTTTGAATTAACCTCTTCTACTATGTCAGCAATTTTTCAGGACTTGGAAGCCCGCCGTGCCGAGGCCTTTTTGGGAGGTGGCGTTAAACGTATTGAGAAGCAACATGCCAAAGGCAAGCTGACGGCTCGTGAACGGATAGATCTCTTATTGGATCCAGGTTCGTTTCAGGAAATGGGCATTTTTGTCCGCCACCGTAGCCGCGATTTTGGAATGGAGGAAGACCGCCCGTATGGCGACGGTGTAGTGACGGGCTATGGAACGATCAATGGCCGCACGGTTTATGTCTTTAGCCAAGACTTTACGGTATTTGGCGGTTCGCTTTCGGAGACCCATGCCGAGAAGATCGTCAAGATTATGAAAATGGCCATGGATAATGGTGCGCCCGTGATTGGTCTGAACGATTCGGGCGGCGCACGGATTCAAGAAGGGGTCATGTCCTTGGGCGGATATGCCGATATCTTCTTGCTGAATACGTTGTCATCAGGTGTCGTACCACAAATTTCAGCCATTTTAGGCCCTTGTGCAGGAGGCGCGGTGTATAGCCCTGCCATCACCGACTTTGTGTTTATGGTTAAAGAGTCGAGTTATATGTTTGTGACGGGGCCAGATGTGGTGAAGACCGTGACAAATGAACATGTGACTTCCGAAGAATTGGGCGGTGCAGATACCCATGCTTCCAAGAGTGGTGTCGCGCACCTTGCTTGCGAAAGTGAGGCCGACTGCCTGTTCCGAATTCGTGAACTCCTTTCTTTCTTGCCTCAGAATTGCGAGGAACAACCGCCTATTTTTGGTACTTCAGATCCGGCAGACCGCCTCGTTCCGGAACTCAATGAATTTGTGCCGGAGAATCCCAATAAGCCTTATGAGATGAAAGATGTTATCCGCGCAATCGTGGATGACGGCAATTTCTTTGAGATTCATCCAGACTTTGCGGGCAATATTGTGGTCGGATTTGCCCGCTTGAATGGGCGTCCTATTGGAGTGGTTGCCAACCAACCGGCTGTACTGGCAGGTGTATTGGATATTGATGCCTCGACGAAGGGGGCACGTTTTGTCCGCTTCTGCGATGCGTTTAATATTCCTCTGGTAGTGTTTGAAGATGTTCCGGGGTTCTTGCCAGGGACCGACCAAGAGTGGCGCGGCATTATCCGGCATGGGGCCAAGTTGTTGTATGCCTTCTGCGAGGCTACCGTTCCACGCCTCACCGTGATTACCCGTAAAGCGTATGGCGGTGCTTACGATGTGATGAACTCCAAACACATACGTGGTGACCTCAACTTTGCTTGGCCTACCGCCGAAATTGCGGTAATGGGGCCAAAAGGTGCAGTAGAAATCATCTTCCGGAAGCAAATCTCGGAAGCGGAGGACAAAGAGGCCGCAGCCGAAGTACTCATTCAGGAATACCGCGAAAAGTTTGCCAATCCGTATATCGCTGCCGAACGCGGTTTTGTGGATGATGTGATCATGCCATCTGAGACCCGGAAGCGATTGATTGCTGGCTTGGAAATGATGAAGAATAAAATCATTAATAACCCGAAGAAGAAACACGGCAATATCCCGCTCTAATGTTTCCCCGGACGGTTGCTTGTAAAATGACCATCCCTTGTGCCTATGCGTACAGGGGATTTTTTTGTGGGCATCATATCTTCATGACAAGATCGCTGAAGTGCAGAAACTTTCTGTCAATGTGTCATTATTAGATATAAAAAAACACTTATGGATAGGCAGGCGCTACAAGAACGGTTTGGGTTACGTGGAAACTCGGTTGCATTTTGGCAACTGATAGATCGGGTACGCATGGTCGCACCCAGCGATATCACAGTATTGATTGAAGGCGAAAGCGGCGTGGGTAAGGAACTCATTGCACAAGCGTTGCATGGCCTCTCTGCACGACGCCACCGTCCGATGGTGGTGGTAAACTGTGGAGCCATTCCAGAGGGGCTTATCGAGTCTGAACTTTTCGGTCACGAAAAAGGGTCTTATACAGGTGCAACAGAACGACGTGCCGGATATTTTGAAGAAGCGGATAATAGTAGCATTTTTTTAGACGAAATTGGCGAACTACCTATGTCCGCACAGGTCCGGTTGTTGCGGGTGTTGGAGTCTGGACAATTCAGCCGGGTAGGTTCCTCCAAAACGCAAAAAGTAAACGCCCGCGTGGTGGCAGCTACCAACCGTAACCTCGCCGAAGAAGTCCGTTCCGGACGATTTAGGGAGGATTTGTATTATCGTCTTTCTACGGTTACCTTGCAGGTTCCTCCATTACGCGACCGCAAAGAAGACATCTTGCCTTTGTTTGAATATTTTCTGTTTCGTTTTGGTCAGCAGTATAATGCGCCACGTAAAAAAATAGACGACTCAGCCCGAAGCCTGTTGATGCAATATCGTTGGCCGGGTAATATCCGAGAACTTAGGAATACCGCCGAGCAGGCAACGGTATTGGTACGTTCGGAAACCCTCACCGTAGCAGACCTTCAGCCCTTATTACGAGGGGTAACGGCCAATCAGGCGTTGATCTATCCGGGAAGTAACCGTTCGGAAGATCCTTTCGGCAACTCACCCGAATTGCTGTACCGCCTTTTGCTTGAAATGAAGCTGGAAATGCGGGAGATGAAAGCCATTCTCCATGCTATGGCAACCAAAGAAGGGGTTGCTCGGTACGGAAGTATCCCACCTCAGCCCATGACCGAAGAAGCGCGTTGGGTTTATCCAACAGATACTTCTTCCCCCTTATTACCAGGCCCGTCGGAAGTGAGTTGGTCTGATACCCCATCACGTACCGTTAAGGAATTTTCTACTCGGCTTCCAGATGTTGTATCTTTTCCCACTTCGGTCGTTTCAGAAACCATTGAAGAAGCGGAAATTCAGGATGAAACCTCGGCCCCAATAAATAACCTTGTTTTCCATGAATTACCAACCTTTCAAGATATGGAAGAACGGCTCATTCGGGAAGGCTTGCAACGGTATCATGGAAACCGACGACTCACGGCCAAAGCCTTGGGCATCAGTGAACGTACCTTATACCGCAAAATAAATGAATTAGGGATTGCGGCACCCGAAGACGAGGCCGAAGAAAAGGTCCCTCCCCGTCATGTGTGATGAATCTTTGTATTATGATTCGGATGAAACCTCTCAGTCGCCGTATTTTGTCAGTCTTACTACTTTTGATGTCTTTCGGGCATACGACGGGATGTGGGTACTACAGCTTGTCCGGAACTTCGATAGACGAAAAAATTAAGCGCATTGCGATCCCTGCAATCGAAGACCAAAGCAATAGTGGCCAACCCGCTTTAGGGGATGTTTTAAGCAATGCCCTTGTAAACAAGTTTGTTCGACAAACACGGCTGCGTTTGATGCAAAACGATTTTGATGCCGATGTGGTGGTGCTCTGTACCATCCGGCAATATACCAACCAGCCGACGGCGGTATCCAGTACCGAACAGGCCACCCGTAATCGGGTAAGTTTAGTCGTGACAGCAACTTATACCAGTCAGTTGGAGCAAAAAGAACTTTTCCGTCGTGACTTTTCGCAGTCGGCGGAGTATGACCCCAATGACAGCCGAAAAACGGAATACCAGACCGCAAAAGAAGTGCTCGAAAACATCGCGAACGATATATTTACCGCCGCCACCTCCGATTGGTAGGTTCCACATCGGATTTATCCACAACCCAACTTGCATCAGACATGAGCAGCCTGCCTTGGCCCACCATTGTTGCCGCTTTGTATGCCATCTCGATGGCCGTGATCATCATTTACGGACTCAACCTGCTCAGTCTCGCGGTGGGTTTTGCACGGAAAAGTCGCCTCATCGAAGGTAAAGTCCCAGATCCCGACGATCTCGCAATACCAGACGCTTCGTGGCCTATCGTAACGGTACAGCTGCCCATGTTCAACGAATCCTATGTCGCTGAACGCATCATAGACATTTGTGCTGCCTTAGACTACCCGCGTAACAAATTGGAAATTCAGGTTTTGGATGATTCTACCGACGACACCAAAGACATTGTGGAAAAGCGTGTTATCTATTGGCAAAAGCGTGGATTAGACATTATTCATGTACACCGGACCGACCGAACGGGCTATAAAGCGGGAGCCTTGCAAAATGCCATGACCTTTGCAAAGGGGGATCTTATCTGTATTTTTGATGCGGATTTTACGCCTTCGTCCGAATATCTGCGCAAATTGGTTCCGCACTTCCTCGATGACCCGAAAGTAGGGCTGGTACAGAGCCGATGGGGGCATATTAATGGCGATGCCTCGTATCTTACGCGCATTCAGGCGGCGAGTCTGGATGTACACTTTGCCATCGAGCAATATGTACGTAACACGACCGGATGTTTTATGAACTTTAATGGGACAGCTGGTATCTGGCGGCGGGACTGTATTGACGACGCGGGTGGCTGGGAAAGTGATACGCTTACCGAAGACCTTGACCTGAGCTACCGCGCACAAATGAAGGGCTGGAAGTTTAAATACCTGAACGAGGTGGAAGTACCGGCAGAACTTCCTGTAGATATGGCCGCCCTTCGGACACAACAGTTTCGGTGGACGAAAGGTGCAGCAGAAACTTCTTTTAAGCTTCTCAAAATGCTTTGGCGTGCTAAACAACCACTAAAAGTGAAAGTTGAGGGGACGTTTCATATCACTAATTTTATTGTATTTCCCTTTGTGGTCACCGTAGCCTTGATTCATGTTCCACTCTTGGTACTTCGTTGGATGGGCTTGGGGCCTGGAGATGCCTATTTTGCCGTTTTGGGATTGGGCTTTCTGGCCTTCGCTGGCGTGGTAATCACCCAAATCTTTGCACAACGCGCCTTATACCCCAATTGGGCCAGAAGGCTTTTGGTACTGCCCGGATTTATGGCAGGCAGTATGGGGCTTTCAATTAACAATACCCGTGCCGTCTTGCAAGCATTTCGGGGTAAAAAAACAGAGTTTGTGCGTACTCCCAAATTGAGTGATAAGGCATCTAATGTACAATCGGCCATCACCACCAAAAACAAGTACTCCAACAAAAAGATTTCGCCAGTGGTCTGGTTAGAAGCCTTTGCTGCCTTATATTGTATTGCCGGAGTCGCCATGACGATCTATATTGGAGAATGGGCCGCTGTTCCTTTTCAGGCGATGTTTGCCGCAGGGTTTGCATTAGTGAGTGGCTATAATCTGCAACAATTTTGGACGGCACGTAAGGCTGGTGCTGTCTGATTCCGGTAGGATTCTTATTCCGCATCCTGCAACACCCATCTCAAGGATGGCCCGATGGACATTACAGGAGAATCGCTTAGGTATATGCTTACCCAACGTCTAAATGATATTCACCGTTTCATAGATCAGGGACGTATGGAGGACGCGCTAAAGTTGCTGCGCGAGGCCTCAAGGTCTTTTCCTGCACACGCCCCGCTCTTCATCCTTTTGGCCGAAACCGCTGAAAAAGTGGGTCGGACAGACGAGGCCTTGAATGCGTGGCAACATGCATGGTTTTTGGTACCCAATAGTACCTTCATTCGGCGGCAAATAGACCGCCTTCTGCCGCCGAGACCTACTCGTCGTGCAGATGTGCGGAACAACACCGATCGTGCGGATTTTAACCCTCACTTTGAGCGCCCGCAACGGCTGCATCTGCCCGTCACCCAGAAAATTATCCCGCCACCTCTGCCGCATCATAAACCATTGGTTCCTAAACCCCCGCCCTTGCCCAAAGAAAGTGCCGCCCCCGAAACCTTTGTGGCGCCTACGCAGGAAGCCCCCATGCCGCAGCCCGTTTTATCCTCCCCAGAGCCTCTACTTGAAACCTCGATTGTGGAAGTGAACGTTGATTTTGAATGGGCTGAACCACAACCCAGCGCCCTGAATTATCCTGAAGTCTCTTGGCATACGCTTAAAGAAGCGTTTCAGTATATTGAACCACCGATGCTGGAACCACAAGCCCATATTGACACGGTGTTCTCTAATATAGATGACTTAATCGCACAATTGGATCAAGCACCGCGCATCATTCCAAATCCGGAAAGCATTGAAGTTGCAGTACTTCCAGAAGATGAAACCGATACCGAAGACATGGTTTCCGAAACCTTGGCCCGCATTTATACCACCCAAAAGCAATACAGCGAAGCCATTTCGGTTTATAAGCGATTAGCCAAACTTCAGCCTCTTCGGGCCGATTATTTCCTTAAGAAGGTTGCCGAATTGGAGGGGAAATGAGAAGGGCGATCGTGTTGGTATATCTACTTTTTTGGGGCTGCTCGGCCATACCAAGACCGCTCTCGTTTGTCCATTCGGAAAGCGTGGCCCTCCGAGATGTCCGTCGTAACCGCACCATTCCGATTGAGTTATACTTCCCACTCGGTTTTGGTTCACAATCAGTGGCGCCATTGATCCTCATCAGCAGTGGATATAACGGCAGCAATACCGAATATACTTTTCTTGCCCGTGGATTGGCAGAAGATGGGTTTTTGGTGGCCAGTGTACAACACGAACAACCGCAAGATGCCCCCATTGCGACATCGGGAGATATATTCGTTGCTCGGATGCCCGTTTGGGAACGCGGTGTAGAAAACCTGCAATTTGTTTGTACATACCTGCGTTCTCGTTTCCCTAAAACTCCAAAAAAGGCGCCTGTCTTGATTGGGCATTCCAATGGCGGTGATATTTCTTTGCTATATGCCCGAAATTTCCCTGAAGAGGTTGCTGCTGTCATTACACTGGATCATCGCCGGATGCCAGTTCCTCGAAAATCACACCCGCCTGTTCTGACCTTTCGAGCAGAGGAATTTGAAGCCGACCTTGGTGTACTTCCTGATAGGGCAGAAGCGAATTTATGGGGAATCAACATCGTAAAATTAGAAAATACGCGCCACAACGACCTCCGCGACGCCGGGAGCGAAGCGCTTAAGCAACGCATTCTGAGTGATGTCAGGCAATTCATCACCAAAATCCACCCCAGTCAATCAAATGCTGACTGAAATACGGGCGTATCACGATGCCCTCTCTGAATTGGACCGGCAAATATGCGAGTGTCTATACCATGAACTCTGCCAGGGCCTACCCGAAGCAACCCCTAAAGTCTGGCATGGACATCCAGTATGGTTCCTTGATGGTAATCCGATTGCGGGTTACAGTAAATTGAAAAGCGGTATAAGGCTCTTGTTTTGGAGCGGTCAGTCCTTTGAAGAGCCAACCTTGAAAAATGAAGGCAACTTTAAGGCCGCAGAAGTACGATACACTGCCTTAGAAGAGGTGGACCTTACAGCGCTCCGGCGCTGGTTAGCAAAATCCATAGAAATTCAGTGGGATTATAAAAATATTGTCAAACGTAAAGGGGTTCTGGAACGATTAAAGTAATTCTTAAACATCCGGGCATACTGGGTTTGGAACGGATAGCATGACTCCGTACTACTATTGGCCTGCTCTGTTATGTGCCGTATATTTGTATTACCTACTTTCCAAATGTAACTGTTATATCCCTCGGTATGTCGCATAAAATCAACCTTCGTCGTCTTGGTGGGATCTTGGCTGCAACGGTTTGGATCAGCCTTTCCGAGTTTATACGTAATGAAATCCTATTCAAGTCCTACTGGGTTACGCACTATGCCTTGTTGGGTCTAACTTTTCCTGATAACCCTATCAATGGTGCAGTTTGGGGGCTTTGGTCTTTCTTGTTTGCCATTGCGCTATCAGCCCTCTTCCAACGGTTTTCTTTTATACAGACAATCTTTTGGGGCTGGTTTATGGCATTTGTTTTGATGTGGGTGGTCATTGGAAACATGAATGTATTGCCATATGGCCTATTGGTGTTTGCGGTCCCGCTTAGCATCCTTGAAGTGTTTGGCGCAGTATGGCTCATCCAGCGCATCCATCCAGAATTATCTGCAACACAAAAGCGCCAAGCATGAACAAGCCCACAAATATAGACGAATATATCGCACAGTCTCCGGAGGCTACTCAATCCGTTTTACAAGAAATACGGATGTTTATACGTGGTCTCGTGCCGGATGCAACCGAAGCAATTTCGTATGGCATCCCAACTTGGGTACTCAATGGCAATTTGGTACACATCGCCGCCTATGAACGGCACATCGGGTTTTACCCCGCACCATCGGGCCTTCAGGCATTTGAAGCAGACTTAGCCGGATACAAGAAGGGCAAAGGTTCGGTACAGTTCCCGTTGGACCGCCCCATACCATGGGCATTGATTGAACGGATTGTGCAATGGCGGAAGGCAGAACAGTTGGCTAAGAAGGCCCGAAAAACCAGAAAATAAGATGGATTCGCCCCAGATTATAAAGAGAACTGGTTTTTTGCTCGCAGGTAGAGTTCTTATACCCGGAACTCTGGCGATCGTTTATTCCATTGCGCAGCCAAATTATGCACCGCACCGACGACGGGTTGTACTCCTTTCAGCGTTATACGCCGGATTGGTCTGCTGTTCATCCGGATCCACAGGCCGGGTTCGAAAAATGGGCCGCTGTTGTCGCCTGTAAAGAGGGAATACTCCCTTCGGGTTTGGCCTTTTTAAACGTTCGGGCTGGACTATATGTGGTTTTCCGGCATCAAGGCCTTGCACACACGTTCCCAAAAACAGCACATCATATCTTTATGGAGTGGATGCTGTATTTCTGGCCATACTACGGATACCCGTACCCATATTGAAGTCCTTAGGGAGGGTTATGATCCAGACGGTTCTGCGGCAGAATAGGATATTTGGATCCCTATTCCCATGGTTTCTTAAGTTGATGATTTACCTGTTGTTATGAAAACGGCCTGTCCAAAAGACAGGCCGACAGGCTTCATTAGGTAGCGCAAGCATTATGCAGGTTTAATAAACCGGGCCAATATCGCAGCCGCAATTGCCCAAGCACCTACATCATACACACACGTCATCATCCAGTAGGCCCACGGCTGAAAATACCAGATGGGCATTCCCAATGTACTCCATACTGCCGAAGCAACACCAAAAAACAAGACCGTCCGTAAGCGTTTCGTATAGGTGTCTAATTGACGGAATTGTGATAACACCCAGCCCACAAAAAGCCAAACGATCATCATATGGAACAAGCCTTGCAGCATAACACCGAGGCCCATTGCCTCTGCGCCTTCACGTCGAAAGTGAATGGTGGCCAACGGACCTTCGCGGTGTTGGTGCATAAAGCCATCCATATCGTGCATCTGATCAGGTATAAAATAGGTTCCGGTTTCCGAGAGGTTTTGCTTCAGGATTTCTCGGATGGTGGTATTTTGTTCAGGCGTAGCGTGTTTCATAGCAGGTTGGCTGATGGGGGTAGCCCAAAATAAAAAGCCCCACATAAAGGTAGCTATCGCAGAAATAAACCCGCCTAATGC
This sequence comes from Bacteroidetes bacterium UBA2364, assembly GCA_002344075.1. GTDB lineage: Bacteria > Bacteroidota > Rhodothermia > Rhodothermales > UBA2364 > UBA2364. Next base: position 21,422 of record DDTM01000086.1, on the reverse strand, counting down.
AATATTTTTCATATACTTTAAGGATTGAGAGGTAAGGTAAAAGATGCGTATGTTTTACAACATCCATGCTTAATAAAAGGATATACATTTTTCATGCCAAAACCAATATGAGCCCTTGTTAATAATAGACTTACACATATGTGGTAGTCAATGAAAGTGCTGCATCCCTATTTGTAATGGCCTCTATTTCCCTTTATCTTGTTCGTTTCGGATCCACCATAAACTTCGTGTATATGAGACCTTTGTTGCTCCTTATTTTGTTGCTACTTAGCCCACTTCTTCGTGCCCAAGCTGTGTTGGAAAACCCGACATTTCGGATGCAGTTGGACGGACGTGGGCGTGTATTATCCCTATTCGATAAGACACAACGACACGAGTATGCCTATCGAGACACCGCTTCCGTGTTGATGCAAGTACGGGATATAGATCACATCTGGCACGCCCCATCCGCCATGAAGTGGAATGCCCGTAACAAGGTGCTTTCTCTCTTTTTTCGACCAAGCCGAATTCGGGTGGACATTCGAGTTGAGCAAAAATCCACGCATTTGGTATTTGAAGTAACCAAGGCAATGCCTACCGTTCAGATAGATCGGGTGCTTTGGGGTTCATTTACTACCACCATTCAAGAAACCATAGGCGAGATTGTGGGGGTGGTTCGCAATGGCCAATTTGCGATTGGCATTCAGGCACTCAACCTCAAGACCATAGGCGGATACCCCAAAAATGATGAAGGGTACGACGGTTCGCGAGGTTCTACTGCTTTGCCCACACGTTGGGGCAGCACGTTGCAGGCGTATTCCATCAACCGTTCGCGTACTCGGCTTGCAGATGTATGGAATGGCGCGTTTAAAAATATGCCCATAGAGCCTTTGGAAAAGGAGACAGTAACGGGTTCTAAAATTGCATTATTCGGTGTTCCTGCAGGCGAAGCATTAGACACCATTGGCGCTATTGAGCAAGCAGAAGGGCTGCCACATCCGGTTTATAAAGGGGTTTGGATCAAGAAATCTCCTCAGATGGGTCGTTCCTATATCATTTCCAATTTTGACGAAGGACAGGTGGATGAAATGATTGCCCATACCAAACGGGCAGGCCTGATGTCGCTCTATCATGAAGGACCTTTTAAGACATGGGGTACTTATGACTGGAACCCCCTCTTTTTTCCCAATGGAACGGCAGGCGTGAAAAGGGCGGTCGAGAAGGCCCATGCAGCTGACATTCATTTTGGCGTCCATACCCTGACCAATTTTATCAACCCAACCGACCCTTACGTCTCACCCACTCCAGATAAGCGTCTGGTCAAGCGTGGAAGTAGTGCCCTCACCGAAGCCATTACCGCTGATGCCACCATCATTCCTATCGCATCCCCAGAATATTTTGATTACAACCAAGACAACTGGCTACGGTTGGTGCGCATTGGGGATGAATTGATTCGGTACAGGGCTGTTTCAAAAACCGCACCCTATCAATTATTGGATTGTCAGCGTGGAGCTTTTGGGAGCACGGCAACGGCACATCCAAAAACTGCCGAAATTGCCAAGTTATTTGATCATGCCTACGAAGTGGTTTTCCCAAACCTCTCGTTGCAATACGAAATTGCCCGAAATCTGGCCCAACTGTTTAATGATACCGGGATTGATCATTTGGATTTCGACGGACATGAAGGGGGGGCTGCAAGTGGTCAAGGTGACTATGGTATCGAGGCGTTTTCCAAGGTGTTCTACGATAACACAAAGCATTTTGTGGTGAATGGAACCAGTAATTCCAAACACTTCTACTGGCATATCAATACATATTGTAACTGGGGAGAGCCTTGGTATGGAGGTTTTCGGGAAAGTATGCAAGAATACCGGATCAAGAATCAATCGCTCTTTGAACGAAATTTTATGCCCAATATGTTGGGCTGGTACCTAATGACGGCCACTACGTCACTTACGGAAATGGAGTGGATGCTGGCACGAGCTGCTGGTTATAAAGCAGGTTTTGCAATGGTGCTTCGCGTAAACGACGCACAAAAAAATCCTTTAACACCTACACTATTGGACGCCATCCGCGAGTGGGAACAGGCACGTCTATCTCATGCGTTTAGTGATGAACAACGTGAACGCCTGAAAAATCCTGAAAACGAATTCCATCTTAGAAAAATAGCCAGTAATCAATGGGAACTATACCCCTTTTATTGGTCTCCGTTCTTCCGGCACCAAAAACGAGATTTACAGCCCGGAGAACCCACAGCGAACACTTTTGAGGTAATAAACCACAACGAAAGCCAACCCCTGCAATTTCGGCTGGAAGTCCTCGCCCCCACTACCGAATCCGGAGCATCCAGCAGCATCGAAAATCCAGTCTTGGTGCTCAATCGGTCGGCGGAGTTACGGCTACCCGTTAGCCTTCAGCCCAATGAAAGTGTAGTGGTGGATGGTACGCCGCTTGTCCGAGTATATGATGAGAAAGGTCGTCAGCGTGCTACGCTAACCTTACCGCTGACTCCTCCTTCATTGATCAATGGCCTTAATCAAATATCATTGGACGCTTCTTTTCGAGGGGAGACGTACTCGGTTATGCAAATTAGGTTTAAAACAAAAGGAGCACCAGAAGGGGTCCAACCCCGATAAAGTGTGGGAAATCTATGAGATGTTGTATTTTTCGGAACCATGTGACAAAAGGTCTTCAGCGTCGTTTGAGATGTCATCGAACATAAATCCATGATACTAAAATCCGAAGCCATTGTCTTGCGCCGTATGAACTATGGGGAAACAAGCCAAATTATCACCCTTTTTACTCGAAAAAAGGGCAAGGTTTCGGTTTTAGCAAAGGGGGCAAGGTCTCTAAAAAGTCGTTTTGGCGCCACATTAGAGCCACTTTCGTACATCCAAGCGGTTTATTATCACAAACCTACACGTGACCTGCAAACACTGAGCGAAACCACCCGATTGTATCCCCTTTATGACCTGATCCGCAATCCGGCTAAAACCGCATTGGCATTTCAGATGGTGGAACTGGTGGATGCTGTTTCCGAGACAGAGGCCATAAACATCCCGCTGTTCACCTTGTTATTAGAAGCACTCGCCACCCTGAATGATGTAACATACCATGCTGATAACATTTTGTTTTATTTTGAGTTACGGCTCGCCGTTCTGTTTGGCGTTGCACCCCACATCAAAAAAACAACCGTGGAAGAAGTCGGCGAAGAAGGTGGTTGGTTTTTGTTGGAACAGGGGTCGGTTTTGCCAGCGCATATCCAAATTCAAGGTGTCGCAAAACGTGCCAGCAGGGCTGCCTTGCGTGCCTTGGCCACCCTTGCTTTGGCTCCATTAGAAACCCTGCTTAGATTTGCCCTCGATCCACAAACCCGAAATGAGGTACGACAACTCATAGATGCTTATTTAACCCATCATTTTGAAGGCCTACACCGATCTCGTACCCGCGATGTACTGGCACAAATGGACACCTGATCTTCGCTAATTTTATATTTAACATATGTGTCCCCCTTGCAAATGCTTGACATGGCAAGTGGAATTATGTATTATATATGTGAGACACAAGTAAAAGTATTGTCATACCAAATCACCATGATAAATCGCAACCCCCTCACTCCTAAACAAACAGCGTTCTTGCAATTTTTGCGGGATTACGTTCGCGAGACAGGCTTGTGGCCCACGTATAATGATATTTCAGACCGATTTGACTTCCGCTCTCCAAACAGTGTGACCCAAAACCTGCAAGCCCTGCAAAAAAAAGGATACCTCCGGAAAGACCTCAATGGGTACCAATTAACCACACCCGAAGAAGAACAGCAAAGACGCAAAATCCGAATCCGAGGAGTCATTACTGCGGGTTGTTTGCAAGAAGCAGTCGAAGAAAATCTGGGAACCATTACGATAGACCTGCTCAACCGTCGTCGGTATAACCGTATGTTTGCCCTGCGCGTAAAAGGTTCTTCGATGGTTAATGAAGGAATTCAGGATGGAGACTTGGTCTTATTGATAGATGAAGACATTCCGAATGGTGGTATTGGAGCCGTTTTATATAATGGACAAACAACCTTGAAACGTATATATACTGACGAACAGGGCCTCCACCTGGTTCCGGCAAATGATGAATTCCCTGACGTAAAAATCCATCCAGCCCTCTTCGAGGAAGTTCGTGTACTGGGCCGATACGTAGGGAGGGTAAACCACTCCGGCAGAATGGTTACGGCTGCTGCGGCTTAAACGATAAACCTTTTCTTTACCATGATTAACAGAAAACAACTGACGCCCAAGCAACAAGAAGTGCTACACTACATAAAAACCTATGTTCGATCCAGTTCTAATTGGCCGACATATGGAGACTTGGTAGATGAGTTTGGGTTTAGGTCCCCTAATAGCGTCACCCAAAACCTACAGGCGCTTGTAAAAAAAGGGTATCTTGTCCGAGATGGGAACGGATACCATTTCCCGCATCAGGAATTAGAGATACCTCTTGCCTCGCGGGGTATTCCTGTATCCGGTATTATTACGGCGGGGGCTTTGCAAGAAGCCGTGGGTGAAGACTTGGGAGACCTGACGTTAGAAGACTTGTTTCCCAAATTAGAGCGGATGTTTGCACTTCGTGTAAAGGGCAATTCCATGATTGAAGCGGGTATTTTGGATGGTGACTATGTTTTGTTGTCGCAAGAAACTGATTTACCCAATGGTGCGATTGGCGCGGTTATGATAGATGGAGAAACCACGCTTAAACGGGTCTTTCGGGAGTCAACCGGATTGCGGTTGGAGCCTGCCAACCACGAATTGGAAGATATCATTGTGGATAAGCAGCGCTTTGAATTTGAAGATGTACAAATAATTGGTCGCTACATTGGCCGTATTGGGAAAGATGGTGCAATGATGACCATGGGTGGCTCTTAAGGACGCAATACAAGGAAAGAACATGTTGCCACCACAAAAGCCGAACAAACACGTTTGGCTTTTTTTTTATACTTTTTAACCAGATGGCTCGGAAGACATCCAAGCACCGTATATTAACAATGTGTTTCTCTCCCCTCAACTCCTACGTTATCGTCTATGAAAGCCATGATTTTTGCTGCCGGGCTGGGCACGCGCCTGCGTCCGCTAACAGAATCTGTTCCTAAAGCCTTGGTTGAAGTAAATGGAACGCCTTTACTTGGCCTGATTATTCTGCGCTTGAAGCGATTTGGATTCAAGGACCTAATTATCAATGTCCACCATTTTCCGGACATGATTATGGATTATTTAGCCGGACATGATAATTTTGGGGTCAATATCACCATTTCGGACGAACGGGAGGTGCTTTTGGAAACAGGCGGTGGGCTCCAAAAGGCGGCATGGTTTTTTGACGATGGCAAGCCTTTTCTGGTACACAATGTGGACATCTTGTCCGATCTAAACCTGCTGGAAATTTATGAGGACCATATCAAGAGTGGTGCTCTGGCAACGTTAGCGGTTAGTGGTCGTAAAACCTCGCGGGTGCTTTTGTTTGATGAACAAGAGATATTGTGTGGCTGGCGTAATCTGAAAACAGGCGAGGAAAAATGGGCGCGGCCATCTTCTAAGACTTTTCGAGAACGATCGTTTAGTGGCATACATGTTATTAGCCCAGAATTTTTTTCAGAAATATCGCAAACAGGACGCTTCTCAATCATAGATACCTACCTTGAATTGGGGGGCCGTTTCCCCATTAAGGCGCATTACCACGACGAATCACATTGGATGGACGTAGGTAAACCGGAAACCTTGCAACAAGCGGTTGGGCTTTTGGCGAAAATAGAAGCGGTAGGGTGAGTAACTAAGCATAATCGTTAGGAAGTGTTTCATCCAGCACATCTTTTCCCGTGTTGCTTCCTTGCGTGTTTATTGCTTTTTTAATTCCCAAATCGTACCAAATTTAAGCATTGTCAATGGGTTATCCCCTGCCGACTTGGTCACACGTAAGGTAAAGGTGTCTTTGGTCCATTGTGTGACCCCTGCTTCAAAGGACATTAACCTTCCATCGGGCATGGTCAGGTTCCAGAGGCTCAGGCGCAAGTCGTCGTCCCCCCAATATCCACCGCCAAAAGCACTGAACAGTAGGGGCACGGTCGTTTCTGAGTAGAATGTAAGACGGCCACCGGTTTTACCTTTATACACTTCTAATACCCCCCAACGTCCGGCTTTTCCATCAATGGTTTGAATGTCCCATTTTCCTGCAATCTCGCATTCAAAACCATGGCAAGGTAGTTCACCTGAATCGCAGCCCGAAACTACCGAACCCAGAAGCAGTAAGAAAAACCATCTACTCATTGTTTTTGCATCTTCAAGGTCAATTTGTCGGTATAGACTTCGTTTGGGCCCACTTTATAATATGACCAAACTTGTTCCTGTGCGGTATTTTTCTCGACCGTCCAAGCGCGGTCACATCCAATGAGGCTGCTGCACTCAGAGAGAATGAAAATGACACGTTTGGCAGCGGCATCCACACTAAAAGAGCCTTGTCTGGGCATAGGGACTGCGCGAATGGGGCCAGAAATGGGGCCGTTATAGGTAAAGTCATTGCAATAGGTCAGAGCGCCACCCAAGCCTTCACCACAAACGGGGCCTTTAAACGCAACAAAAGTGCCCGCGTTTTCTTGCCGGAGTAAGGTCTGCGTGGTGCCATTTTGCAAAATAGAAATATGATTCAATTCTGTGATATCCCATGTCCCTAACATTTTGGATATGTAACGCTCTTTGGGCGCCTCGAAAAGGTCGCAACCCGAAAAGAGCAGCATAATGGCCAAGCCAATGAATGATAGCCGTAAGTTCATGATAGTCTTATTAAGAAGATTGAAAATATCAGCGGGTCAGTAGAATTTCTACTCCGATGGAAAACCGCATACCGCGAAAGTTTCCTTGCGTGATGGCATTCCCATCATCCACACCCCAGCGGTCTTTAACCCAGAAGTCAAACTCGCGGGGGAAGTCATTGGAACGATAGCGGCTGGTGTCATAATCGGTCATGTTGATAAAGTCGCCTCCGGGAAGCCAAACCGGAAAAACCACTTGAATGGGTATGATCACCCGTTTTCCGAGTTGTAGGCCCGCAGAAACACCTGCCATAATTTCGGGTGTAGAAACCTCGTAATAACCGTTGATATCAAACTCATAACCAATGCTACGTGAACCATCTTGGTAAATGGTGTAATAAGTGATGGTGCTGTTGCGGAATTGCCCCTGCATTAGTGCATTCAGGAAGCCACGTTTCCCACCAACGCCCAATTCTATTAATACGTCGCGGTTCACCATATCTAAATTTATTTCATTTTTGAGACCTGTACCCAAAGTAGCAGATCTTGGTACATGATGTTTCCCCGTTTGGTATTGAAAAGCCATTGCCAATTTTTTGCCCACCAATCCGGAGCCTCGGTAACCCACCCGAATTGCTGGGCCGGATAATGCCTCCGGAAAAGAAGCATACTTGGCTTTGATATTCGCTGCATAATAGGTATTAAACGATTCGACAAATGAATTGAGGTTTGCGCTGTCCATACGATCAATGCCATATGCTGCGCCAATGGTGAGGCCGCCAAAAGCAGATTGGGCATGGAGCAAGGCGAATGAGTGGAGTAACAACAAAAGAAGTAATGTTGATCTCATCGGTATATGGATTCAGTGAACGGAAAGAGAAGAGAGGCTAAGAATACTCTTTTTAACCGTCAATGTCAAGGTGTTTTGTGTTTTCGTGGATGAGGGTATCCGCAGTAGTCTCCCAAACGAGAAGATGCACTGAATAGATAAATTTTATGTCTATCATGGTAGAGTGCATTACATGACGCATAACCAAATCCGAGAATCGGGGGGATGCTGTGGAATCATTACCGAATATGATAGTGGGCAAGGGTTTTGGCCAAAAGGAGCCACAATTTGTGAGAATGGGGCTAAGGGAAATTAGGATAATTCCTGAAAATCATGGAATTAATAATGTAGGTACTTTCCTCTGGGTGCAGTTCAAAAATGCCAACAGATATTACGACGCACTTAGATTCGGTGACATCGTTACTTACTATTGAGAAAAGCTCCGTAGGAGCGACATCATGGGAGAACCCATAGGAATAGAAAGGGGTATGCACGAAGTGCTTGGAGAAATTTTGAAACGCACCCATTCTGTACTTTGATAAGTTTTGAACTGTCCTCCCAATAATATTGATCCATAATAATTAAATTATTTTTTCATTCTAAGCCAAAATATGCATTTTTTGAAGCCTCTAAACGGTTGATAATTTGCTCAAAATTTGTTTCGGTTGGTTTTAGATTTATATATTTGTCAAAGATATTTCGACGTTTAAATAAGATGAAAGTACTTTCAACTTCCGGATTTATTTTATTGTGAATGACGTCCGATGCTTCATCATGAAATGAAGGGACATAGGTTAGGGCGACGTGTTGAATGTTTAATTCTGCTCCTAATGCTGCCAAAGTAGCGTTTTGGTCGGTGGGACCTTGGTGATCTGCTTTTCCATACACAAAATATACTTTCAGATATTTCCCACGTCGGATGCTTTCGGCCTCGAAAAACGTAAGCCATTTTCGGATTTCGGACCAATTGGGATGATTCCCAACAAAGTACAGAATGCCGTGAAACTGGCCGTATTTACACACTGGACAAGCTTTACTGCCTTTATCGGGGCCCCAAGCATGGGTGGGTATAAAGGAAAAAACGTCTTCACCAATACTCCTGCCAGAAGTGATGCCCTGCTCCGATGAGGCGGCATATCCAGGAATATGCAAACCGAGAATAATATTGCGTTCACCGATAAACAGGTCATCTTTTTTGACGAGTCGTACCACGCCTGTTCCACCACGATTTTCCATTTTTAGCCGCTTTGGGGTGGTAAGTAAGGGGTCATCGTCAAAGACTACATCGTCTATATAATACTCCTTCTGATCAGGTTCTTGTACCGTGAGGTGGATATGGGCGGGTTCTTCAAAGCGGGGATATTTGCCTGGACGAATGGTGTAGATCTCATACACGCCATTAGCACCTGTCTTTACCCAACCCCGAATATGGCCGTGGGTCTGCCCTTGTGCATTGGGAGGCATACTTTGTGGTTCTTCGGGTATATGGACGTATCGTCCTTCGGTATTGGTATGGTAATAATAAACCACCACATTGGGTGCGGGTGTTCGTCCGTCGGACTTAAAAACAATACCTGTAATCAGCAATTTGGGGCCATTTAGCTTCCATCCTGGACTTTTGTCTGTCCACGAAATATCAACGGGCGGTTTTCCGGCAGGTGGTCCATCCGGAAGGTTATTGACCATAGGACTTGCAGATTGGCCTTTACAACCCAAGACGTTTAGGCCAGCGAAAAAAACAGTGAGTAGAAAATTGGATAAACGAGAGGTATCCATCAAGGTTATGGTTTGGTGACAGGAAACGATATTTTGACAATAAAATACTCGCTCAGGTACAGCCATGCCAAACTCCAATACGGCAACCGGATGGGTTAATGGTGTAACCGGAGTAGTTCCCGTTTTCAACGGAGGCTACAACTGTAGCTGATCCGCTTTTCTTCACTAACAACACAGCCTATTTTACAAAACCTGAAGGTATTATAAAAAGTTGACAGTTAAAGACTGGGTCGGTAAAAGCACGCCAATTGCCAGAGGCGAATGAGCGACGACGCAAATTCGCAGACGTTGTCGGAAATAAGCAGGGTGCTACTGCTACGATTGAGCTACAGGTGAAAACTTGATAACCTTTAGACGGTTGAGCCGATATTTGGGCTAAAATTGGCTATGCAAAATTTAATATAAAAAGATTTGAAAACGCATCATAAAATAATAAACGAAGATAGCAGACAAATGACTGAATTACCTGATAATTCGGTGCATTTAGCTATTACTTCACCGCCCTATTGGCAGTTAAAGGACTATGGAACAGACAATCAAGTCGGTTTTTACGACAGCTATGAAAATTACATTAACAACCTGAATTTGGTTTGGGAAGAGTGATACCGCGCTCTTCATAATGGTTGCAGGTTATGTATAAATATTGGCGACCAATTTGCCGGTGCAGTTTATTACGGACGCTACAAAGTCATTCCCATTCGGCAAGAAAATATAAAATTCTGTGAGAGCATAGGGTTTGATTATATGGGAGCCATTATTTGGCAAAAGGTGACAACTTCTAACACCACAGGCGGTGGCGTTCAAATGGGTTCATATCCATATCCAAGAAATGGAATTATTAAACTTGACTACGAGTTTATTCTCGTTTTCAAAAAGATTGGGGGATAGCCCGAAACCGACCAAAGAACAAAAAGATCTGTCCAAAATGACTGCCGAAGAATGGAACACAAACTTTGCAGGACATTGGAACTTTGCAGGTGCAAGGCAGAACGGATATATTGCAATGTTCCCTGAAGAATTACCAAGACGACTTATCAAAATGTTTTCGTTTGTTGGAGAAACAGTTCTTGACCCCTTCGTAGGAAGCGGAACAACTGCATTAGCAGCAAAAAATACAGATAGAAATTCCATTGGTTTTGAAATAAATTCTCAGTTTATATCTATCATCAAGGAAAAATTAGATATTTATCAAAATGATTTGAACGGAATTATTTATGAGTTTGATTTAGGCATTTACATAACGGGTTGTACCTTACATTTCAATCTTTTTTTGTTTATCAAAAAAAGGATTTTCACTTCAATCCATAAAGCAGTATAGCCAATGAAAAAAAGTTTAGTACAGTGAACATTACTTCAAAACTTGGATTTCTTATCTAAGCAGCTTGACTTTGAAATTTCTTCAAAACGAGGGCAGGAAATAACCACAGATTATGGACGAATTGATTTTATTTTAGAGAATTCAAATAAGCAGCAAATTGTTGTTTAACTTGAAACAATTCTCAATATAAAAGATAAACTAAGTTACTGTTTTAATCAAATTATCAGCTACAAAAGTGTAAGATTTGCATCACAAACAGAATACTTCATTCTATATGCGGATGAAACAAATCTAAAATCAAGAAAAAAATAGCAGCATTTAGTCGTGACAATTGAATAATTGAAAAAAATTATTCAATCAACGATGTAAAAAGACTATACACAAACACGGTTGAAAAGTTAAGCCTGAGCTTTGGCTTATCCTTACCCAAGCCAGCAAACTATACAATACATATCAATAGATAAATAGAAATAATTTATTTGGTTGCTAAATAAAATCCATATCCAAAATATTCTTTATACTGATTGTATTGGATTATTTCTTCTTTTTCGGACTGGACAAAATCCACTACAAACGGGGCATGGTCGTATTTTTCTAAAAACGTATCAAACCGCGAGATCATAGGTTGATAATAGTGCTCTGTCCAGCAATATTCCGGTAAAATAAAATGGCCTATAGGCGTGTATTCATTTTCTTCTAATACCCTGATTTTGTTAGACACGGTGTCAATTTCTGGATAAGCATTGTTCCAGTATTGGGTTAATGCTTCAGGGCGGCTATGGGTGAGCCACGAGATTTCGGAGACAGCGATAAACCCACCTTTTTTAAGAAATTGTTTCCAATAGCGAATGGCATCTTGGAACCCCATATTGTATGCCGCGCCTTCCGACCAAATGAGGTCAAACTTCTCCTCTTGAAACGGCAAGTCATTCATTGCGCAGGCGAGGGTTTGAATTTTGTGGGCCACGCCGTTTTTATGTGCTCTTTGGTTGAGTTCGTCTAAGAATATCGGAGAAAGATCCACCGCTGTAATCTGGCCTTGTAATTGTGTGGCCAAGATCATGGTTTGTGCGCCCGTACCACAACCAATATCTGCAATAGCAAGGTTTGTTTGGTTTTCGATTCCTAAGAGATAAATCGCCTTTCGGGTTTCTTCAGGGCTTCCTGGCCCTTGGCGGGGAGCCTCTTTATGAAAGTCAATAAGTAGATCAAATAGGGTCATATATCGCATCGGTCGGGTTGCAATAAAAAGGCGAACTAAAGTCCGCCTTTCATAAAGTTGCTTATTGATCTTGCTCGTTCAGGCACGGTTGGTTGGCGGCATTATCGGCAAATGTTCTGGCCTTTACGTTTTGATTGGCTTGTGGCTTTACGATATCGGTTACGCAGGAATTACTTCCTGCAATTTTACCTACCATCAGATAGGACGTTATTTTAGAAGAATCTTCAGGGTCTTCGCTCACTTTATACCGGATAATAAAGCCAATTGGGGTGTTTTTGCCATTCACTTTTTTCATGCGCCATTCCATCTTATCACCGATGGAAGAAAAGCCACTTTTGATACTCCAAAGGCCGAGATCTGCTTGCTGTTTGTTGGGAAAAATCAGGGTAGCGTTTTGTCGAATATCGCCCTCTGCAAATTCGACCTTAATGCCACCCGCGCCCGGACACACCCAGACCGCGCTTTGTTCGTCTTCTTGTGGTGTTGCTTTACAGGTTTTACCATAGGTGGGCGTATAGGTAGAAGTGATGGGTTGAGCCAGTGTCACCATAGGGAGCAACAAAAGCAAAAAGGGAAGGATTGTTTTTTTCATGGGTTTTTAGGGTTAAGATGAATAGAAAATCCATATTACGGGTTTCAGCAAATAAAAACAAGCCTAAAAGCGGGTTGTTTATCGAATAGGTGGGTGCTTATAACAGTGCCTCAAAGACCACAACCGCCTCACCACCGAGTGCAAGGCGGGCATTGCGGGGGAGTAAATCCCAATTCTCATCGCCTGTGTTGGAATTGGGTAATGGGCGGCCTTCAAGGGTGGTACCATACTTCCCGATGTTTCGGATATAAAAATACCCATCCTGATAACGGATTTGGCAATGGGATCGCGAGACCGAAGGTCCTGTTTTTAAACAAATATCCACATTGGAGGTAATAGCCTCTTCTTCGTCAAAACGTCCAATCGTGATTTGTGTCTTTCGCATTTCATATGCAGTTCCGTTATGGAGTAGACGGGCCAGCGGAAAATCGGATGGGTTTTTGCGGATCGTTGTTGGAAGAGCATCGGGACGGCTGAAAACCTTGGCGGAAGTTACGCCATCTGGTAATCGTACTGTAAAGCGACGGGTAAGGTGGGTTGTCGTCCCGCGTTGGTTGGGCTTGGATACACTAAATCGTGCTTCGATTGAGAGGTAATCTTGCGAAACAGCATCTTCGGCATCCTCAAATTCAATTTGCCAAGTGGGATTTTTTTCGATAATGGGTGTTTCGTACCGCCAAATGAGGCCAAGAATCCGAGAAGTAATCCGAGTAGGTTTGGTTAATTTTATAGCTGCTTCATCCAGTCGGATATGGGCTTCGTTGCGAATACGCCCAAAGAGCGGTGTTAGTGCACGAAAGGCTTCTGGATGCAGTTCAATCACAAAATGATCTGGAATAACGATGACCTTATGCGATATTTTTTCCGCATGTTGTTCTAAGGCCGTCGTGAGCGTATCCAAAATGGTTTCTACATTGGGGCGGTTCGGAGTCTCCATAGAGGTTGGTACAAAAACTGCCAAGTCGCGCCGTAGTTGTACTAATGTATCGAAGCAAGAGAGGTGTAGTAGATGAGCAATCCGAATCATGCACCGGAAGGCGTGGTCGGCGTCGTCGGGCATAATGGGTCGGTGGTGTGCCCAAAGTGTGCGTACATCATTAATCTCCTCGAACCAAACTGGAAAATTAGCTGCTTTAGGGCCTGCGTCTTCGCGGAATAGAGGGCGGTGTTGCTGGCTAATACTCTTCAAGTGCCCAAAGTCAATCAATTCTTCTGGAGTTTCTGATTTTTCGGCTTCCGCATCAAAAAGTGAGCGCTGTGGCTCCGGAAGTGCCGATCGGTACTGGCGAAGCCATGTGGAGTTCGGAATGGAGGATAATTTTCCGACAAGGTATGGCCGTAGCGAAGCAATGAACAGGTGCATGGCTTGGGCGAGGATGGCACGTTTATCGGGCGATAACATTTCTGCTCAGAATTTAGTCAGTTGGATGGTTTGGCGAAATGTCCCAGCCTGAATGGTCGCAAAATACAATCCACCGGAAACATGTTTTCCTGTAAGGTCTCGGCCATCCCATACGACCTCGTGCCAGCCAGCAGGGAAAGTGCGGTGGGCGAGAATCCGTATTTTCTGTCCCAATACATTGGTGATGATCAATTGGGTCTCAGAGGAGGTAGGAAGCGTGAACCGGATTCGGGTTTCTGACCCAAACGGATTTGGGAAATTGGGGAAAATTCTGAATTGATTGGGCTTCCCGATAGGAATCGCATTGGATAAAAGGGTACTTTCTCCACGCCAAAGCTCGAAACGGCGTATCTTGTCGGACATTCTGAACCGTATCGGGTTTTCGGAGTTCAGTTGCCAGCGCTCGTCGGTTTGCGGGTCTCGCAAGACAGCTATTTGGTTATGGGATTGCATCTGAACGGTAATGATCGTTCCGGTTTCCGCTCTAAGTTCTATCGGATATGGCCCTATGTCTGCTTCTGGCCGCGCTTCTGCCCATAGCTTGGGTTGGTGAGGGTGGGCAACCGCCACTTCAAGTTCGGTAAATGGGCTTTCGGGGAGTGGTTGGTCCCATATATCGGTGCCAGAGATTGCATTTTCATGGGTTTCTAAGCGCACGATTGCACGCGCTCCGGTATCGGACGAGAAGGTGAAAACGGTTTGATCTGATGATGGCGCTACGACGGTCTCGGCGGCAGGAGGGTACGGAATACGGAGCGAAGTCAGGTTGCGATCGTTCAGGAAATAATACCCTTCGTATGGGTGTAGTGTGTCTTCAGGTAAGAAACTACCATTTTCAAACCGCAAAAGTTCTTTGGTAATGTCATTGGCTGCCTTGACACTTGCCCATGTAACCGGAATGTCGAATGGGTTGGTGATCAGGTTCCATCCGGAGGTAAGCGTTAGAAGATAGGTGCGGTCTGGGGATAACAACACACTTGCCGTCTGGACTTCTGAGAGGTGCCAATTTTCTCGACCAATAGCCCAGTACCCTTTTCCGGTCTCTAAAAGATCGGTTGGTGATAAGCGTTGATATGCAAAATTACTTCCCGGATCACGAAATAATTTCCAATCACGGGTAGGTTTTATTGCTCCAAAACCACTTTGAGCAGAAACGGCCCCCGTTCCGGGTAGGCCGACCAAGCGATAGCCCTTTGCCCGCCGTATTTCAGGAAAATCTTTGTTCACCGAAAGGATGATATTTTTGGGATAAGCAAAAAACCGCACAATGGTGCTCCAAGGGCTGTCTGTTTGCTCATTTTTGGCCTTTATGCGTCCATAATAAACCGTATGTGGCTTCAGATCTGTAATTCTGATTTTAAGGGCTGGTGTTGTTCCCTCTGTTGACAAAGTGGAAAAAGTGATATCTTCTGAAATCTGATACACATAGGTAGTGGCATTAGGTATTTCATTCCAGCTAAGGTCGGTCTCTGACCCACGAATTACTTCCAAGGGTATGGGCGTAAGAGAGGTAGGTGCAACAAGTCTGGTGGAGAAGATCCACGTTTCCGACCATTCACTTTCGCCCCCAATATTTTCCGCTTTTACCCGCCAGAAATATGTTCGCCCTGCTTCAAGTCCTGTGAGGGCTAGAAAAAGCAAGGGAGTGGCAGGCAAGTGAACCGCATCCGTAAAGTCGGGGGAAAGGGCAAAGACGACCCTGTATTGTGTGGCGCGGGGTACTGTTTTCCAGCGAAGGGTTGGGCTTGATGACTCTTGTGAATGCCCTGTTACCGGCGCAAGTAATTCCGGCTTTGGAGGACGTTCGGGTATGGTGGTAAAACTTCGGATCACCCACTGGCTTTGGCCGAAGGCATTGAGGGCGCGAACCCGCCAAAAAAAAGTGGTGTTATACGGCAACGAGGAGAGTGGGAACGAGGTATTGGTTAAGGGGGTAATGGGGAGAAGCGGGTTCACAAAATCAGGATCTACGCCCAACTGGAATTCAAAACTGACCCCATTTCCTTGTGTTTGCCATGCCAGTACCACGTTAATGCCGGTAAGGGCATTGGGTTCGGGTGTCAGAAGTTCCGGAAGCGTGGGTGCCGAGCCTGTACTAAACGTCCGGCTTTCTGAATAGGTGAAACCAGCACGGTTAAAGGCCTTAATGCGCCAAGTATAGGTTTGGCCTAAGGGCAGTATCTGTCCGCGAGGGGAGCCAGAAGTCTCTGTAAAGGTGTCTTCAATGCCCTGCCCCAAAGAAGGTCCTTCAATCTCAAGAACATAGCCCTCCGCATAGGGTACAGGCATCCACGAAAACACCACTTTTGCTGGTTGATTTTCTGCTTTTTCAGCGGGGAGTAATAATTGGGCTTGCTGTGTGGGTGGCGGGAGTACGCTTCCGGTGGTAAATGTGCGCGTCTCGGAGGTTTTGCTATTTCCGCTTTGGTTACTCGCCCAAATTCGCCAATGGTAGAGTGTGTTTTTTCCTAAACCGGAAAGGTGTGTATAAACATTGCCTGTTGTGGATGTGTTGATTGCTATGCTGGTATCGGGGAAGGAAGGGTATTTAGAAACCTGAAGGTGGTATTGTTCCGCGCCCGTCGAGACAAACCAGCGGAAAGTGGGTGTAAGGATGACATCCTGTTCCTCGTGCTCCGGGGAGAGCATCAGCGGCGTATCTGGTTTATCAGGACCGGTTGTAAATGTCCATACCTCCGACCAAGGGCCTGCAAATTGATCACTGAAAGCCATTATACGCCATTTATAGGTCCGGTTACCTTTGATATTGGGCAAGTCTCCGAGGCGTATTTGATCATGATCTCCTGCATCATAAACCCATCTGAGCGCTGCAACATTGGTTTCTCCATATTGGATCAGATAATGTGTTGCCCCAGCGGCCTTATTCCACACCAAAACATCGTCTGTTGGACGAATATTGGCGGCATTGTTCAGCGGCTTCACTTGTTGCAGGGCAATCAATTGGGCAAAAGTGGTGTTAAACGTGCGAACTTCAGACCAAGTACTGGAAATATTGTTGGCCGTTATACTCCGCACGCGCCAATAATAAGGTGTGTTGATTTTTAGGAAGAGGTCTTTTGGGGCCAAGTGGATGGGGCCAAGCCATGAGAGGCCATCTTGAGTAGTAAAGGGGATTACTTCCGCGAAAAAGTCCGCACGGGTACTAATCTGAACTTCATAACGCATCGCGTCGGGTACATCCGACCAATCCAATACGGGCAAGGTGGACTGGTTTTGTGCGTTTGGCGATGGGGAAATTAACAGGGGGGCAGGCAAAGTTTGGCCTAAGGATTGTCCGGATAGGCCAATTCCCCACAATAGGAACGCATAACAAGTTAATTTCCGAAAGCGCATAAGCGGCTGTGTTCGGTGGAGGTTATGGTTAAGGAAAGGATACAAATAATAACGGTTAGAAGGTGCTCAGAGGATATTTCATAACGGATAGTTTTGCAAAATAAGCAGAATTCATAGGGAATAACACTTCTTTTATGAACTCTTTTGAATTCTGCTGGTTTATCACCCGAATGTCAGGCCTATACCTGAAACTCAATCCATTCGTTTTTAGTACCCAGATGTGGTATATTTTAATCAATCATCACAAAGGAAAAATATTTTGGCGGTTTAGGTCGGAAGTTGCCAGATGTATGTTTTGGAACATGCCAAAGAACGGGTAGAAGTCTTTCCTGCTTTAGAAACAGAGCGTTATGTATAAAATATTACTCATAAGTTGCTTGCTCGGCCTACCATGGATGGGGTTTGCACAAGAAAAACCTGATTGGGTTCTGGCTTATGGTGAGGGTATCTGCCATCCGACAGAGCAGTACCGTGGGTTCGGCGTGGGGCAAGTGTCTGCCCGAATGCCCCGCGACCGTGCTTTGCAACAAGCTCGAACACAGGCCCAAGCCCATTTGGCTCAGTCTATTCGGACACAGGTGACCAATCGCGAAGTTGAGCAAGTAGTGGAACGCGATGCGGGCTTCTATACCTCTTTCCAGTCGGTTACTGAACGCACCACCGAAATAGAACTGCCCGGTATGTCGGAAAAAACGTGGTTCGATGTCACTCAAAACACATGGTATGTATTAGGTTGTCTCTCCAAGACAGACCTTCACAGCCGCTACCGACTTAAAACGGCGTCACTTAAGGCCGAAGTCCGTACCCAATATAACCGTTCCCGTACTTTTTTGCGAAGTGGCAAATCTGAGCAGGCACTATCCGCATATTTTGTTGGACAAACCTTGTTGAGACGCTATCAGGAAGCTGCGCTCATTGCAGCCCTATCGGCACCTGCCAGCAAGCAAAACCTATTAGACCCATCGCCAAACGCGCAGTTTCGCCGATTATGGTCCGAATTAGCCCCCAAAGGTCTCCGTGTAACAGGGATTGATGCTGCGGCTATGCAGCTACTGAGTCTCCTCAAAGAACAAACCGAGGGCTTAAACCGACCTTCTGCATTACACGTGCAATTTTTGCCGCTCCGAACCGGAAAAACGCAACAAATTTCTTCTTTCGCTGCCCATTTCGCCGATGTTTTACGCCACAAAGCGGTTTCTCTGGTACAATGGCATCCTTTAGAATCGGATGACATGAACGACTCGCTGGAAGTTTCGGCACGCTTTGTCTTATCTGGAAAATTGGTCATTGAAGGTAAAGAGGTACGGTTAATGGCCTACTTGCAACAGCCCAACCGAAAATGGGTGGCCGCTGCCGAGGTACTTATACCACTTTCGGTGATTTCCCAAGCCGGATTTTCGGTGGGAGGTTCACAAACTAATCTTCTCGAACCTGATGATAAGAATACCTATCAGGGGATTTTCTTAGACGCATGGACGACAAAGGGCAAGCAAGCCATTGTATTGCGGGCGGGCGAAGGCATTCGGGTATTGGCCAATGTGAACCGACCCGCTTTTTTGCGTCTGGTGTATCATTTGGCCGATGGGCAGAAACTCTTGTTACTGGACAACCATTACGTCCGGATAAACCAAGTGAATGTGCCCTATGAAGTGCCTAAAGACCTAATTGCACACGCACCGTTTGGCGTAGAGTATCTTCAGGTATTGGCTGCAACGGAACCCTTTCTACCTGCCGAAACCGCCATTGTAGATGGGCTAACCTTTATAAAGGCTCCAGTGTCGTCGTACTTACAACCTGTAAACCGGCGCTCTGTGCCCACTGCGGAAGTACTCATTCCCATTACGACTTTGGCCAAATAAGGAGGCCGTTTATACAGATTGACTTTTGATGCCGGACATAAGTAAACGGTACGAAATGCTTAAAGAGATTTTGTATAAACCAAGCTTTCGGATTTGGTTATGCCGTGCTATAACGATTATACCTCCATCTAAACTGCTACATGATGAAACAAACTGCTTTAGGTATCTTCGAAGTCAATATGACCCCTATTGAGCAAGAGAAAAACGACGACGGCAGTACCTCGGGTCTGTTCCGCCTTGAAAAAACCTTTCATGGAGATTTGGAAGCGACGGGAATTGGCAAAATGCTGACCGCCGTCACCGCTGTAAAAGGCTCGGCCGTCTATACAGCCATCGAGAAAGTGCAAGGCTCTCTACATGGAAAACAGGGGACGCTGGTTTTTTATCACACGGGCATTATGGGGAAAGGAGCACAAAATTTGGTCATTTCGGTTGTTCCCGACTCCGGCACGGGGGAATGGACGGGCATACGCGGCGACTTCTTTCTCGAAATTATCGAAAAAGTACATCACTACAGATTCGAGTACGAGTTAACGTGAAAGATTTAGGCGGTAATCGTGAATGGTACGTGCGTTGTGTTTTGCGGACAAAAATAATTGTAGAGACAAAACGCATTGACAAGAGGTAAAAGCCCATAAAGCCTTCCCCAGTGCCTTAATGGAGCGTACCCATAAGGTAGCCTGATTTTGCTTTACACAAATCTAACTTACTTTTGGGCGATGAAGAAACAACAACCATTAAGTGGTGTAAGTGCGAACTTAACGCCGTGCCCGTGAAAATAGGATCATGTCAGCCCTACTCGGAAGCCGACACCTCAGCAAAGCCCAAAAAGCCCCGTAGGGGCGGCATCATGCGAGAGCCCATAGGATAACGAGGTGTTCATGCGGTATTTTGGGAAGTTGTGAAATGCACCCGTCTTATATGTGTCAGAGTTTGAATTTTTTGACAAAGTTTTTAACTTTAACAAGCACTTATTTCAGGTTAAAGACGGTAAAATCTGATATATTTCCTTGATGTGATAAATTAGAAAAAACATAGACACGCAAATAGATTTGAATAAAAAAATGGAAAAAGAATGTATTTTTTGCAAAATATCAGCAAATACATTAAAAGCAAGTGTCGTTTTTGAGAACGAACATATTATAGCTATAATGGATATACAGCCTATCAATGAAGGTCACGTTTTAGTAATGCCTAAAAAGTGTTATCAATTGTTGCATCAATTACCTATAGAGTTAAGTCAAGAACTATTTAGGGTAGTAGCCGAAATAGAAAAAACGCTATGGCACATTGAAGGGATTTCGTGCGAGGGTACGAATATATTACAGAATAATGGACGAAGTGCATGGCAAGAAATTAATCACGTTCATTTTCACATTATTCCTCGTTTTACAGGGGATAACTTTAAGATAAAATATCAATCAAAACGGCCTACGCGGGAATCACTCGATGAACTGTCAGATAAAATCAAGAAAGTATTGGATTACTGATATAAAACATCTAAAACAATACGCACCCGATAAGGCTATCGCCCTGCGTGAGTGCTAATCCGTTAGTTATAACCCTAAAAATTCGATTGGCGAGGCTACCGTATATTACCCTCCTTGAAAAGATATAAATGCTCAACTTATATTTCAGATTTTGCGCAACTTAATAGCAATTGAGCAGTCATCACGTGAAATTTATCACTACCAGTTACGCCTCTTTTTTAGGTAGTGTCATATAACGAGTGACATATTGTAGTTATGGATGAAATATTTCAGATATAATTCATGCATGACCTCGGACTTTGAAAATGACAACGTACAACGAACGAATCTACAAATCCTTTGCCGCAAGGTATTATTCCAGCGTTCTACATGGTTGGTCTGACCAGAGTCTTTGCCGACACGTTGATGCTGCGCGTTTTGCAGTACCTTTTCATAAGTTGCGTAAAAGTCACTATAAATCATGGACCTGCGATATTCCTCCGGAACCAGTTCCCATAATGTCTGACAGCGCTCCTCGTCGCGGTTCCCCATCGCCCAGGATACAACTTGTCGGGTTCGACGACACAGCGCTACCCAAATCCAGCATTTATTGGCCTTGCAAGAGACAAAACTCCAAAGTTCATCCAGTTCTAAGGTGTCCCCATCTTCATAGGGTACCAGTGTTTCTGTCACGTCGGGTAGCGATTCTGCTTTTTTTTTATCCAGTTCAATGCCGTTTGGTGAGATACGCCGAATATACGAGCCAGCCCACGGGCGCTTGACCGTTCCTGCGCTGCCCGCAACAACGCCTCTTTCGTCTCTTCAGATGGAAGGAGGC
>DDTM01000093.1 GCA_002344075.1 Bacteroidetes bacterium UBA2364 | reverse complement strand
GAGACAGCGGAGTTAGCGAAAATGACGGAGGCAGACGTTTTTGCGTATGAACGGAGTCTGAAAGTCTTCAGAGACAACAAAGCGACCTTTGAATACGCATTGGAGCAAGCAAAAAAAGAAGGCAGAGAACAGGGACGCGAAGAAGGCTTAAAAATTGCACAGCGGGCTATGGTACAAAAAATGCTTGCGCAAGGATTAGACGTGTCAATGATTGAAGCAATTACGGGCTTATCCAAAGAGGAATGGTAAGACTAAACTTATAGGCTTCTTTTGTTTTCATGAAAACTATGGACAATACAAAAAAACGGATTTCAAGCGGTTTGCTTTGCTGGCTCACCCGAAACATTTCCAGAATTCAACTAAAATAGATGTAAACGAATCACATCTCAGGCCGAAATATGATTCCCAATTAGACGACCTCCGAAACAGCCAGCAACTGATCCAAAGCCAAAGCTTTTTCAATCAAGTCTTCTCCGATAGGCTCAAGGTGTTCATGGCGGGCAATGTAAGCTTCCATAGCGCTTTTGAGAGAGGCGTCACGTGTGAGTGTAGCTGTACGTTGTACTTGTCTTCGTTCCACCACCCGTTCGATAGAAGCAATCGAGGCCGCAGTGGTCAATTGGGAACGAATAGCAGCAAGATCTACAAGATTCGTTTGGTCTTCATTAACCTCGTAGCGCACTCTCACGATGGCTTCGTTAACTACATATTTTCGGATTTCTGTAATGATTCGCTCGGTGGGGTTGGTGCAGTCACGAACATCCACCGAGACCGAAACAAACCGACGAGCGGGTGTTTCGACAAAGCGGTACTGGGTCTCGCGCTCACGACCCTGTCCGGTAATACTTACAAGGACAAATCCTTTCTCAGCATCGGCCTCTTTGAATGTCACCCGCTCGATGCTGGACGCATACACCACAGGGGGTTTGTATCCTTTATTCCGGTCTTGGAAACGGTGAATATGCCCCAATGCCACATAATCCAATTGTGGATGTGCGAGGCTACTCACCAAAAAAGTGGGTTCATGCTGAATTACACTACTGCGTTCCGAGCCAGACATTTCTGCGCCTTGAACGGTAAGATGAGCAGCCAGAACACACGGCACCTCTGGATCTATGTCCTGCTCCATAACAACTTTTATATATTCTGCATATTTGGCTTCTATCATCTCTCGTACTTCAGAAGGACTTTTTTGTTTGTGCTCCTCTTTGGCCCAAAGTTTTGAACGAACGGGCCAAGGTAAACCCAAAACCTGAAGAGGCCCTGATGCTGTCTGAATAACCTTTAAATCTGGTTGCTCAAAGACCATAACCTTGCCCGTCAGATGCTCAAAAATAGAGATAGACGACGCTTTCCCAAAAGAAACGGGCTGATCGTGATTGCCTGTGAGCATGACCATCGGGATTCCTGCATCAGCAATAGGTTTTAAACAATCCACAAAGATTTTTTGCTGTGTGGGCGAGGGATCATGGGTGCGGTAGGCATCACCACAAAATAAAAACACATCCACTTGTTCTTTTATCGCTGTTTCCACCATAAAATCAAAACAACGTTTAAAGTCTAAGAGGCGGGTATTTAATCCCGTAGCAGGATCTAAACGCCCAAAGTTTTCGTACCCAATATGTATGTCAGCCGTATGAAGGATTTTCATTTTTTCAATCAATTTAAGGACTTCAGGGTGCAAAACCTCACCCTTTTAACCCCAACTTGTTCAATACCGATTCTATTTCTTACTTCATTCCGGCTTAGGCGTTCTTCGATGTTCCAAAATATTGCGTTCATCGTAGGAGATACCTGTAACGTTTTTGCTTATCTTGTGCAGTGTTTAGTACCCTATTACCAAAACCAGTTTCCCATGCGCTTAAGAGTTCGTTCTTTGTGGATAAATCTTGTATTTGTCCTAAGTTTGTTTGTTGTTTTCAGCCTGTTCAGCCCAGCACAACCGTTAGACATATCTAAGTTTGCGGGAATGAAAGCACGTAGCATTGGCCCTGCGGGCATGAGCGGTCGGGTAACAGCCATTGCAGTGGTACACGATAATCCAAGCGTGATGTACATTGGGGCCGCCTCTGGAGGCGTCTGGAAATCCACCGATGGCGGCGTGGCGTGGACACCCATTTTTGACGATGAACCCGTTGCGGGTATTGGCGCATTGGCTGTTAACCAACAGAACCCTGACATCGTTTGGGTGGGAACGGGTGAAGGCAATCCGCGAAATTCCGAAAATGGAGGGAATGGGGTCTATAAGTCTATGGATGGAGGCCGCACATGGATTCATCTTGGCTTAGAAAATACACGAAATATCCACCGGATTATTTTGGATCCCACCGATCCTGATGTGGCGTATATCGGGGCAAAAGGCCCTACATGGGGTGAAACCGAGTCTCGCGGCGTTTTCAAGACCACCGATGGCGGTAAGTCGTGGTTACGTATTCTATTCACAGATGTTCGTTCTGGGGTAAGCGAGATGGTAATGGATCCGCAAAACCCCAAGAAGATGATTGTCGGAATGTGGGAACATCGTCGGTGGCCCTGGTTCTTTAAATCGGGCGGTATGGGTTCTGGTTTGTTCCTAACCACCGATGGTGGAATCACTTGGAAGCGTCTTGGAAAAGAAGACGGTTTGCCTGAAGGTGACATTGGACGTACAGGAATCGCTATTGCGCCTTCACGTCCTAATATTGTGTACGCCCTCATCGAATCAAAGAAAAACGGGCTTTACAAGTCTTCGGATGGTGGCCACACTTGGTCTTTTGTCACAGATAAAAACATTGGTAGCCGTCCCTTTTATTTTTGGGAGATCTATGTGGATCCGGGAAATGAAAACCGTATCTATAACCTGCATGTGGTGGTAGATCAATCTGAAGACGGGGGGAAAACCTTCCAGAACCTGATCCCTTATAATGACATTCACCCCGATTATCACGCAATGTGGATTCATCCCAAGAATCCAAACTACATGATGGTAGGCAATGATGGCGGTGTGGCTATTTCGCAAGATCGTGGCAAAACATGGCGATTTGTGGAAAACCTGCCATTGGCTCAATTTTACCATATAAATGTGGATAATGCCTTGCCATATAATGTGTATGGAGGCCTTCAAGACAATGGCTCTTGGCGTGGCCCTGCTTATGCTTGGCGTACTGGCGGCATAAGAAATAGCATGTGGGAAGAAGTCTGTTTTGGTGATGGATTTGACGTGGTATTAGATCCATCCAACAGCCGATTTGTCTATGCGATGTCACAACAAGGGGGCTTGGTTCGTACTGATTTGCTTAACGGAGAACAAAAGTTAATCAAGCCAAAGCACCCAGAAGACAAACCACTCCGCTTTAATTGGAATGCAGGATTGGCTACCGATCCGTTTAGCGCAACCACCATTTATTATGGAAGTCAATTCCTCCACAAATCCACCGACAGAGGAGACTCTTGGAGTATCATCTCTCCAGACTTAACGACAAATAATCCCGAAAAACAAAAACAAGCAGAGTCCGGCGGCCTGACAATAGACCAAACAGGTGCCGAAAATCATACCACTATTGTCGCCATTGCACCAAGTGCATTACAACAAGGAGTAATCTGGGTGGGGACAGATGACGGCTTGGTACAACTAACCCAAGATGGTGGTCAAAACTGGGTCAATGTCACACCGAATATCAAAGGATTACCCGCCAATATTTGGGTGAACCAAATCCGTGCTTCCACTTATAATCCCGCTGAAGCATTTATTGTTTTAGATAACCACCGAATGAATGACTGGAATCCTTATATTTTACATACAAAAGATTTTGGAAAAACTTGGACAAAGATCGTACAACCCCAACAGGTTTTCGGGTATGCCTTAACCATCCTACAAGATACCGAACAACCAAATTTACTCTTTTTAGGAACGGAAACGGGACTTTATGTAAGCATAGATTTTGGCAAGAACTGGAGTAAATGGAAAGCAGGATTTCCTACAGCTCCGACGATGGATTTGGCTCTTCAGGCACGCGAGGCCGATTTGGTGGTGGGAACTTTTGGGCGCGGGGTCTATGTATTGGATGACATTCGTCCCTTACGCGCTCTTGCGCAAAACACAACCCTTTTACAAAACCCACTTACACTCTTTCCGATTCCGGAAGCCATTCTTTCGTCTTGGGCAGAAGCCACAGGAACCCGTTTTGCCGGAGCAGGCATTTTTTCCGGTGAAAATCGCCCACGTGGAGCCATGATTACCTATGCCTTAAATATAGCAAAAGCCAAAGAAAGTGCCGGTAAAGACGCAAAGTTACCTACAAACATAACCATCGAGGTTTATAACCAAAGCGGGGAAAAAATCCGAACGATTCGTAGAAAAGCAGAAGACGGGGTTCAGCGGTTTTTTTGGGGATTAAACAAAAAAGGCGTTCGCAGTCCTAGCCAACCCAAGCCAACCGATCCGGAAGCACCCGAACCTGGTGGCGCGTCGGTTTTGCCCGGTACATATAAAGTGGTTGTTACATTTGGTACAAGTCTCGCCGAGCAAGCGGTAAAGGTCTCTGCTGATCCCAATGAAACCGCCACGACCGCAGCCATGGGAACCAATGCGCTTTTGATCGAACGTGTAGAACGTGCCACTGAAGCCGTAACAACTGCCGCAGACCAAATCCGAGAAGCACAAAGAACCTTACGACTTATCGAAGAACAAGTCAAAGACCGTTCCGACGAAGCCGCGAAAACCGTGAAAGACAAGGGAAAAGAAGCGGCTGAGGCCCTGAAATTGCTCTTAGAAAATATGATCGGTAAAGAGGCCGGACAAGGCGTCGCTCGGAATCCCAATACTGTAACCGCAAAACTGGGAAATGCACGAGGCTACCTTGGCTCCTCGTTTAGTGCCTCTGGCCTGACCGAACAATGGGCTGTAGAACATGCTGAAGCCGCCGCAAGGGCCGCCATTACATCGGTAAACGAATTCTTTAGCCGGACTTGGCCTGCATATAAAGAAACCGTAAATACTGCACAAATCGATTTTTTTAATCCTATAGAACCAATTCAATACTAAGTCTATCTTTTATTATGACATCCCAAACAATTACCCGCTACCGCCAAAAGTTTGAAACGGAGCTGTTTGACCGTGTGATTCCCTTTTGGCTTAAGCACTCGCCAGACGAGGAAAATGGTGGCTTTTTTAATTGTTTAGACCGAGACGGAACGGTTTATGACACGCGCAAACACATATGGTTACAAGGTCGCGAAACTTGGATGTTTAGTAAACTCTACAACGATGTAGGGCAAAAACCCGAATGGCTACACATGGCCAATCTCGGCGCAAAATTCCTCCGCGAAAAAACTATCCAACCCGACGGCCGCGTTTATTTTTCCATGACCGCAGACGGAAAACCTGTCTATCTACAACGCAAAATCTTCTCGGAGTGCTTCTACATCATGGCCCTTGCCGAGTATAGCCGTGCCACCAAACGTCCTGAATTCTTGGCAGAAGCCCGCCTAGAATTACAAAAAGTTTGGGATTGGGCCTTTGACTGGACCAAAGTAGGCCGCCCTGCTTATGAGGGGGCAACACCAATGCGAATGTTGGCCGTACCGATGATCCTGCTCAACCTAATCGAAGAAGTAGCCGGCGACGAAATAGCTCCGTATATGCCCAAAATCGAAGATTGCATCAGTCAAATGCGTCTCCACATCCACGAAGAAGTACAAACGGTTTTTGAAAACGTATCACCGAATGGAAGCCTTGTGGATAATCCCGATGGACGCTTGCTGAATCCGGGTCACGCCATCGAGGCAGGATGGTTCCTCCAACATTGGGCACAGCGCCTAGGCCGCCCAGACTTACAGGACATTGCCATTCAAATGGTTCGGTGGTCACATGATGCCGGATGGGATCAGGAATATGGAGGGTTATACTATTTTTTGGATGCAGATGGCTATTCCCCAACAGCCCTCGAATGGAACATGAAACTCTGGTGGCCACACTGCGAAGCCATGTACGCGCATTTGCTGAATTATAGCCTGACAGGTGAAGGGGAAGATCTAAAACGCTTTGAGGAGACGACAACCTACACCTTTAACCACTTCCCCGATCCCGAATTTGGCGAATGGTATGGCTACTTAGATCGGTATGGAAATGTTACACATCGCTTCAAAGGAGGACCATATAAAGGTTGCTTTCACGTACCCCGTGCGCTCTGGTTGTGTTGGAAAAAACTAAAAGCAATGGAGTTTCCACTGGAATGACCTCATGCGCACAATAAGTAAAAGGCTACCCCAAAAACGGAGTAGCCTTTTCATTTCTTCGCCTTTTACATCAATCCAGTTTAACTGCTGGGATGTTTTTGGATGCTACCAATTGGTTGAAAGATGGAATATCGGTTTCTTTTATCGTCTTCCACATTTCCAACTGTTCTGCGATCAAAGGCTTTAGCATGGCATAAACCGCAACCGCTTGATCTGTGGGACGGGCTTCGGCGGAACCAACGGATGATGCCAGAGCACTGAGTCGGTTATTGAGTTTGATGGGATAATTAAGCGGATCCTGACCACTTTGATTTTTGGTTTGGTATAAAGCCTCTTCAATGGCCGTCATCGAACGTACCAAGGAGTCTCCGGCGGTTTTTATGGCTGCATCGCCTCCGGAAACCCGTTTGATGGCATCGCGTGTGGCCCTAATTTGTTTTATACTCCGATGAATGGCCGACAGATCCTCCCGGACCTTTACCAGAAACTCGAACTGCGCCTCTAAATCGGCTTGAGTGGCCTGTACACGAGGGTCTTTTAAAATCTCAAAAGGAACGGAAAGAGAATCTTTCCCAACAAAAAGACGGACTTCGTAGACTCCGGGCGGTGCTTTGGGGCCTTGCGTGCCACCTGCCCACAAAATCAGCCCGTCGAACCGCTCAGCTTCAGGATATCGCATATTCCAAACAAAGGTATTCATCCCTTTTTTGAGGGACATCCGAGTTTCGGGTTTGCCCTTGGGTGAATAAGTACGAATGGTTTTACCATCGCGCCCAATGAGTTTTAACTTTACGGCAGCGCTATCAGGCACTTGCTTGAAATAATACAAAAGTTGGACACCATTTACCGGATTTTCCCCTACGGTCAGCGAAGCACGTCCACCACCGCCACTCATCCGATACGTTGGCCTTGGCTTAAAAAGTACAAAAGGCTCTGCTGAAACCTCGGAGGTCAACTGATGAAGGAGCGTCAGATCGTCCATTACCCAGAAAGACCGACCTTGTGTAGCTAAAATTAAATCATTGTTTTTAATCGTTATATCGGTAATTGGTACTATTGGTAAATTCTTCTGGAATGAAAACCATTGTTGCCCATCGTCTATAGAGGCATATAACCCAAACTCTGTACCTGCAAACAATAGACCTGATCGGACAGGATCCGCTCGAATGACCCGCGTGAAGTGTTCAGGGGCTATTCCTTTGGTAATAAGTGTCCACGTTTCGCCGTAGTCGGTTGTTTTTAGCAGATAGGGTTTACTGTCATCCGACTTATAACGAGTTGCGGCAAGGTATAAACCACCCGGATTGGTTGGGTGCGGCTCCATGCTATTGATTTGTGCCCACTCAGGTAACAGAGAGGTTGGTGGAGTCACTTGTTTCCATTTTTTGCCTCCATTACGGGTGATATGTACCAATCCATCGTCCGATCCTGTCCAAATAACACCCTCCTCCAAGCCTTCAGCAACAGAAAAAATGGTTCCGTAGTATTCCACGCTGGTATTGTCTTTGGTGATAGGGCCACCCGACGGGCCAAGCGTTTTTGGATCATTGCGGGTTAGGTCGTTACTGATTGGCTCCCATGTTTGTCCTTCATTTTCGGTTTTGAACAAAACTTGTGCGGCTGCGTAAAGGGTCGTCGGGGAATGACGCGAGTAGAGCAGCGGAAAATTCCATTGGAACCGATATTTCAGGTCTCCTGCACCATGCCCCATCGGATTATCCGGCCAAGGATTTATGTCTCTTTCCTCGCCTGTCCGGTGGTTTTTGCGCGTCAGAAATCCACCATATGACCCACCATAGACAATATCATTGTTACGCGGATCTACCGCAATGTGTCCGCTTTCCCCGCCAGCCGTTTCTTCCCAGTCCCGCTCGGTAATGCCAAAACCGTCGCTGCGGTGTACAATACGGACAGTGGAATTGTCTTGTTGTGCGCCATAGATCCGGTATGGGAAATGATCATCGGTCACCACTCTGTAAAATTGCGCAGTTGGCTGGTTATGGTAGGTACTCCAGTTTTCCCCGCCATCCACCGAAACCTGTGCTCCGCCATCATCCCCAACAATCATCCGAAGTGGATCTATGGGATCAATCCATAAGTCATGGTGATCGCCATGTGGGGTATTGATTTCGGAATAAGTCCTTCCACCATCTTTAGAGCGCCAAAAACCCACGTTCAAGACATAGACTTGGTCTTCATTCTTAGGATCGGCATAAATACGTGTATAATACCAAGCCCGTTGTCGCAAGTTGCGGTCACCATTGAGTTTCCGCCAATTTATTCCGGCATCATCCGACCGGAACACACCGCCGTCTTCGGCTTCTACGATGGCCCACAATCGTTCTGGATTGACAGGTGAGACCGTGATACCAATAATACCAAGCAAGCCTTTAGGCAAACCATTGGCGCGAGATATATTTTGCCAAGTGTCGCCACCATCCGTAGATTTCCACAGCCCTGACCCGTGCCCACCACTCTCTAAACTATATGGAGTACGTTTAACTTGCCATGTACTTGCATACAATACACGTGGGTTAGATGAATCCATCACTAAATCTACAGCTCCCGCATCTGGACTAACAAAGAGGATACGTTCCCATGTTTTACCTCCGTCTTTACTCCTAAAAACGCCACGTTGATCGTTTGGGCCGAATAAATGCCCCAATGCCGAAACATACAGTAAATCGGGGTTTTGGGGATGAATCCGTATTCGGGTGATGTGCCGAGAGTCCGATAAACCTATGTGCTGCCATGTTTTTCCGGCATCTACGGACTTCCACATCCCCAGTCCATACGAGACATTCCCCCGCACGGTTTTCTCTCCGCCGCCCACGTACACCACATTCTGATCCCACTCGCTCACCGCCACGGCTCCGATTGAGCCACCAAAAAAACCATCCGAGAGGTTTCGCCATGTCTGTCCGGCATCTTTGGTTTGCCATACACCACCGCCGACACTTCCAAACAGAAACGTGTAGGGCTTACCCGCAATACCCGTCACTGCCGCAGAACGTCCTCCCCGAAAAGGGCCGATATTCCTAAAACGTTTGGTACTCAGATAAGACGTATCCAGAGCCACCTCGGACTTAGAAAGGAGCGTCGGTACTGGCCTTGACTTGTCATTTCTTTTTTGGGCGGGTAGTATCAAAACGCTTAAGGACATCAGAAACCAAGCCAACTTCAATCTTTTCATATATTTACATATTGGGTGAATGATACAAGTTTCTAAAGTATCAGGGGCATATAATCACTCCTCTTGGGTAAATGGAAGCGAGATCATATTGGCAAACAGCCTAAAAGCACCGGGATGAAAGGCTTGTAGCTGACGGTACCAACTAAGCGCAGTAAATAAATACTTCCCCTTACCGTAAGTCGCCAAGAGCGTGCTGCCGCGCTGGGGTTTCTCGTTTGGGTCTGCCATCTCGAACAACTCGGTGTATGCTGGATCGTATTGACTGGGGAAGTACAACCCTCGTTCTTGTATCCAACCCTCCCAATCTTCCTCGGTGATCAGGTTAGGCTCCCGTAACAGAATGTGTTTGGGCTGTAACACCGTTACAGGTGCGTCTTCGTAGGTCACACGATCTCGCATTCCCAGACGGATGGAGTAGGGAGCAAAAGAGGTTTCTGGATTTTTTTTAGACGGGTCTAACGGGTCTGTTTCTCCGGCATTCCACTCAAAGGTTTTTTGATACTGCACAATAAGGGTTCCACCTGCCTTCACCCAGTCCAATAAATGTTGGTTATAGATTCGCAAGTCTTTGCGCACAAAATACGCTCGAATGTCCACCACGATCGTTTGTATTCCGCTGAATTTCTTTTCAGCCAAGTCTAAGGAATCTAATATCCGATAGGAAACGCCCAGTTCCTTCAAAGCCATTGGAAGTGTATCGTCGTAGCTCTTGATCACGCCTACATGTAGGCCCGGCATCACCAAAGGTTCCAATACCCGCATGGTTCCGCTACGCTTGGCCGTTCCTTTCCTTGATCCTACTCCTTCTAATGTTACAACATAGGGGTAATCCGCATCTGGTAGATCCTTCGGTGCCACAAACGAAATCTGTAATTTTATGCCACCCTCTTTTGTTGTCTCGATGGCATGATGCACCTTTGTTGCATTTAGCGCTTCCGTTTTAAAGGTAAAAGTAGCTTGAAAACGACTTACAGAAGGATCAAAGCTTTGACCCGTAAATGTAAAGGTGTTTTCCCCTCCGTGAATGCGTAAGACAGGTTGAACAGGGTCTAAATACAAAGCTGGTGCAATTTCGAGCGGTAAATACCCTGCAGCCTCAATCCGGTTCTGGCGAATAACGGCATATGTAAAAACTGGTGCATTAGAAAACCGTCCATATTGGTAGGTGATTTTAGGGAAAGACGGCTTCGCCGCTTTAGGAACCTGAAAACTAAGCAGGTGTTTGTCTTCTTTTTGTAGGCTAATTGGAACCCCATCCATCCAGATCTTCAGGGTTGTAGCGGCATTTCCCGGAACCTTAATAACCACTTTATCTCCCTGTGTGACAATACCAGACGGACGATTTACCAACGTGACATTGATCGGAGAAAAATAGTTTCCTGCATCTAAATAATAGGATAAATCTGCTTTCCGTGCTGTTGTTTCTAAATTTCCAGCAAGGTCCGTCGGATGAAGGGCTGCATTCGTTGTCTTATCTATCAACCTAAAAAAGGTATATCGTGGAAAGGAGCGCCGACCTGCAAAAAAGTCCATACCTTGCGATGCATGTTCTTTCAAGGCATCCAGAGCCACTTGCTGATAGGTCAGGTCGTTTTTATATGGATCCGAAACGGCAATTTGTACTTCACCGGAGGTAGCCATCCAATTTCGCCAGAAAAAGCGTTTCGGTTGCCATAGGCTTACGCCCGGTTCTTTTAATTGTTCTGGATGGTACGTTGGGTCTGCAGCCAGCCGAAAAGCTGCCAATGCCGAGATGCCTACCGCCTGATGTTGCCCATGTTGCCGATTGGAGCCGACGGTTACGGTGTCATGGTTAGTGAACATCACATCAGGCTTTAGCTTTCTTACCATATACACAATCCTTGCAATAACGGATTCCTTACCTCCCCACTTTTCAAATGCTTCTTTTGCAAACTTAGAAAACCCAAAATCGGGATAATTCAAAAAATAAACCTTTGTCCCTATAATGCGGGCTGCTCTCTCTGTTTCTTGCGTCCGAAGTGCGCCCAGTTCTTCGTACAGCTCTGGCCCGATTTCGTTTTGACCACCTTCCCCACGTGTATATATGATGCTATATACCACCGCATTTTTGGCATAACGGTAATACGCCATCGTCTGCCCGTCTTCGTCGTCGGGATGTGCCGCCAAATTCATGACGACTAATTTTTTATCCGGCAACTGTGGCAAGTACTGTGCAAGCACACGGCTCGACAAAACACCCGTTCCTATGAATAAAACAAAGGATATGCAAATCCTCATACTATTATTATTTAAGGGCTTAAAACAAAGAATAACAAGGTACAACATTCATTAAAAGGCATGCTCTACGCCAAATAGGTATCGGAAAGCAAATCGGTTTTTTCCGTCCACATGCCTGGGCATAGTTACAAAAAATGGAAATTTAAGACTAAGGTTCATACCCGCAAGCACATCCGATTGTCCCACCCACCTTTGCAGCGAAGCGAGTGACACGAGGTTGTAGTTTAGAGCAAGACCAGCATCCCCCAGTAAACCATCGCCCACAGTAGCCATTCCCGCGAATACATTTGCCGTTAGAGGAGCCAGCAAGGCAGGCTTAAACTTGGGTGTTAGTTCCCAAAGGAGGCTACCCGCAAGAATGTAATATCCTTCATTGGGGCCGCCAATTCCATAACTTACTGGCCCCACTCCGGAGAAGGCCTTTACTTCCGTAATGGCAGAAAGGGAAGACAACGTTCGGTAGGCATCCGATCTCCATTGGTTTTCTAAATCTGGACTTCCCGCAATAAACCTCTTTTGTGGAGCCAAATTGCGCACGCCAATACCAGCTTGCACCCGTGCCAGAACACTTTTTTGTTTACCAGTTAAGAGGCGTCTTTGAGCTTTTACACTGAACCGATTGGCGCTATTATAATCGCTTAGGAATTGTGGCTTATCTATGGATGCCCCACCAAATTCCACCAAGGCTTCTATCAACTTATCACCTCTACTGACACGATACAATACCATTCCACTCAAGACATTTTTATCACTCCATATATAACCTTTATTCGGATAAGCATTTTCAATAATGCGATCATTATGCGTAAATCCTACAGATAAAATACGTTTAGGTTTATTTCGATCCCAAGACGGTGTGAGGTTTCGAGTAACAAAAAGGCGATCTTCCACAATTCCTTGATCGCTGTCAAACGAGAGTTTGGCCCGCCAATCTCCGACTCGTTCCCCCAATTCCTTTTCGTACAAAAAATCATAGTTCAGCAAAGCCAGTGCATCCGATAGGTTATTTATTTGATAGTCATAGCTTCCAAGAATGGGGTATAACGTCATCTGTGTGTTCAGCAGATCATCGCCAAAGGGAGCAATACCTTTAATTTGTGCCCCAAATCCAATACCCATGCGACTGTTATAGGCTGGATAGAGCGACCATACGCGACTATACCGATTTGAATAATTTTGAAGTGGATTCATAAACTTCGTAACATAAGCATATTTCCCTTTGCTTATGTTATTGAGGCGATTTTCGTCCAACATCAGACCAAATGGGTCTATTTCGGCATAAAGTGGTTTTTGTGGTAGCGCTATCGTTACAGTATATTCTGGCGAAGTCCAACCCCAAGCAGGCAATACCTTCCACTCGCTTGGCACTGGCTTGTGGCCCATCATTTCGGACAGAGGGATATTAACCCATTGGTTGCTACCATCTTCAAGTACAAACTGCAAATCTATAGGCATGGCTGCTCTGCCTAATCGCTTTAGCTTTATAACGGTTTCATAACCTTTTTCAGTTTTATTATACGATAATTTACTAATGGTATAATCGTTTTTCCAATTTCTTAACGTCCATTGATCGAAGAACCAGTCCAATTGTAAGCCACTTACTTTTTCGGCGAGTAATTCCAAATCATGAGGCTCTGGATGCCGGAACCGGAATTTTTTATAGTATTCCAAAAACCATTTATCCCTTAATTCGGGAGATATCACATATCCCAACATCTCTGCAATCATTTGCCCACCGGAATAGGCCGCTGTACTGTACCCACTGTTGGTAGCAAACCAGTCGGAAGGCGTGCTAAGTGGTTCATAAAACCCATACTTCCGCGCCATTAATATTCCACCAAAAGCGCCTGCATGACTGGGATCAATCTGATTACGCAGCAATTTGCCCGCAACTTCGGTGGTAGCATAACTCGTAAATCCTTCATCCATCCACGCATAATCCATCTCGTTCGATCCCATCATACCATAAAACCATTCATGTGCTCCTTCATGAATCGTAACCCCCAAAAGCGATTGCAAAGATCCCCTACTTCCGGTAATAAAAATGATCATTGGGTACTCCATTCCACCATCTCCCGCTTGAGCAATGGTAAATTGTGGATATCCGTAATCACCGAAGAGTTCACTTAATTTATCTAAGATTTTAGGTGCAACTTCCTTCATACCGCCCCATGCCTGCACATTTTGTTTCAGATATAAAATATGGATTTTTTTACCACCAGAAGTAATGGCCGTATCGTGTGCATAATCGGTATCCGCCACCCATGCAAAGTCATGTACATTCTCGGCTTTAAAGTGCCATTTTAGCGTGTCTCCGAAGGCTTGCTTCGCCCCATACCCATGCCCCACCTCGTCCGGATTTTGCACCACGCCTGTTCCACCCAATACATAGGCTTTAGGCATGCTGATTTTTACATCAAACGTTCCAAACGGTGCATAAAACTCGCGCCCGATATAGGGCCGGGCATACCAACCTCGTTGATCGTAATTCGCCATTTTAGGATACCACTGACTCATCGAGAAGTCCACCCCTTCATTCGAATCACGCCCACTTCTGCGTGTTTGTAGAGGAATCTGGGACCGGAAATTCATTTCAAAAACAGTGCTTTGACCGGGAAGAATCGCCTTATCCAACTTCACCTTCATTACTGTGTCATAGACTTCAAAGGCAAGCGGAACGCCATCTTGTCGCAGTGCTTCTACTTTGTGCCAACCTATTTCATTTTCTTTCAGGTTAAAAATCCTTGGAACCACACGCCCGTCGGGATCGGGCAAGTGTCGGTTTCGCTCGGCCATCATAGATTGAGGCTGAAACGCATTAAAATAGAGATGATAATACACTATTTGCAAGGTATCTGGACTATTATTGGTATAGGTAAGCCTTTGAAATCCTTTGAGTTGGTGCTTATTTGCCAAAACTTGAATATCCATTTCGTAAACCACTTTTTGTTGCCATTCTCCAGTCTGGGCAAGGATTATCGTAGGCCAGACGAGCCATATCCAGAAGATTTTCTTCATGTTTTTTACTGAATAATATTGGTTGTTACAGATCGCGGTCATCATATATGTAAAATTAAAACCACATTGGAAGCGTGTGGATTTAGGATGGATATCCCTAATTTCTGCTTTGGTTCGGTAGTCTGTACGGAACCAATTACCAAATCAAGGCATTAGCAACGCCTAACATACAAAAAATTTAAGGCTCCATGAACAAAGACCTACAGATTTGTCCGGCTTGCGGTGCGAGGCTCACCGACAACACCCAACAATGCGATTTATGTGGTTTTAACTTATCCGACAGCAGGGTAGTAGAGGACCAGTTGGCCATTCAAGCACCAGCAACAGTGATTCCGGTTAGCCAACCTGTCATCCAGAGTCGTTTTTGTGACCAATGTGGTGCCGAAAACCGTCCCGAAGCCCGCTTTTGTTACTTGTGTGGTGTCCCTATCTCCGATGCCATATCGGAAAATGGCCTCTTTCAGACCATTCCCCCTACACAACCGCTGCGCACCGACCCCGCCATCATCTCGGAAAAAACAGCCTTTACCCCAAAAACGCAAACCCTGTGGATTGCAGGAAGTATATTATTAGTTGCGATTCTTTTTGGGGTGACCATGTGGAGCAAGGCCAATTATGATCATCCACCATTAACACGAGCTATTGGTACACCCGCCACAGAATCTACAAAAGCCGAAACAGCGCCTGTTCCCAAAACCGCACCCGTCTCGAAAGATGTTCAGGTTAAAGCAGATGAACTGATGGCCAAAATTGAGAAAGAAACCGATGCGATCAAAAAACAGGGACTGACAGAAGAATTGGCACTTTTGTATCAACAGAACCAACGCGAAGACTTGGCTGGAAACGTGATGACCGAAGCTGCAAAAACCATCAATACCTCAGATATTTGGGCGAAAGCCGGACATTTATGGTACGACTGGATGGACAAACAACCCGATCCTCAGGCACGAATTGACGCGGCAGGTAAAGCCATTGATGCTTACGAAAAATCTTTGGCCGTGAAAGACAACCCAGATGTACGAACCGATCTGGGCGCGGCCTACCTCACCTATGCCATCACCGAAGCACCTAAAAAAGACAAGGCCATTAACCCTATGAAGGCCATCGAAAACACAAATAAAGTACTGGATCAAAACCCGAATCATGTTCAGGCAAACTTTAACAAGGGCGTTATGCTCATGACAATTGGCAGGAATGACAATGCCAAAACCCAATTTGAAAAGGTGAAGTCACTTTCCAAGCCCGGAGAGCCTGCATACCAACGGGCAGAAGCAGCATTACAACAAATGAGTGGAGACAAACCGTGAAAACCATAACGATTTACACAGACGGCGCTTGTAGTGGAAATCCTGGACCAGGCGGATGGGCCGCCCTCCTCCTCTATAACCAGCACGAAAGGATCTTGCAAGGAGGCGAAAAACAAACCACCAACAACCGTATGGAATTACAAGCAGCCATTGAAGCCCTGCGTGTGTTGAAAGAACCGTGCGAAGTCTATTTACACACCGACAGCAGCTATTTAGTGAATGCGTTTCAGGCTGGTTGGTTGCAAAATTGGGTACGTAAGAACTGGCGAAAAGCTGACAATAAACCTGTCGAAAACAAGTACCTATGGGAGGAACTCCTAATCCTCACCCAAAAACATCGGGTACAATTCATTAAGGTGAAAGGCCATGCAGACGATGCCCTAAATAACCGCGTAGATCGCTTGGCCGTGGAGGCAATTCCTAAACTATAAGCGATTTTGCGTCGCCTTTCTAATGAACACATTCAAACAACTCAAAAAGGTGTCCAATCTTGATTGTTTAATTAGAGTTGGAACAAATAAGTTTGGTCTTTGGTGGTTGGGAATTCGACAATACCATTCACTGACTTAATAGCTATTTTCTTACCATTGCTGGTAACTGCGAGGCGAGGATTATCTGTTTTAAAACGGAATGGTTTTCCTGTTTTTGATATCACCGAGAAGTGTGTCAGGACGTTATTTACCCACTTAAAATTAAGCTCAAACCCAC
The DNA here is from genome assembly GCA_002344075.1 of Bacteroidetes bacterium UBA2364. Taxonomy (GTDB): domain Bacteria; phylum Bacteroidota; class Rhodothermia; order Rhodothermales; family UBA2364; genus UBA2364. The sequence continues at coordinate 2,380 of DDTM01000093.1, read as the reverse complement.
CCCTTGCCCGGATACCTCGAAAAGATCCGGAGTGCCATCCATCGGGAAGAGCGGGTAACAATTGAACATGGTCATCGTGGGATTGCATCAGCATTTCCGTCACTGCGGCGGTCATTCCCAGCGTGCCATCCACCTGCAAGGACTTGCCACACAGTGCTAACAGTTGGTTGCAACTTTGTTCATTCAGATAACCATTGAATATTTTTGCAGCCCGGTTTCCATCCCCAAGCCTTGCCCAGAGAGCCATTTTCCATGCCATTGAAAAGCCTTTACCGCCATCACCCCGTTCATTTAGTACTCTTTTATAGGCCTCAATCAAGACAGGTGTGCGTTTTTCCCAGAGTACTTTTCCGGGATACAATCCATATAGATGAGAGAAATGGCGATGGTTTTTCTCCAGCGACTTCCAGTCATCTGCCCATTCTTGCAATGAGCCGTCAGACCCAATTTGTGGCGGTACAAGTTTATTGCGTGTAATCCTCACCTTTTCAATCAATGGTGTTTTTCTTCCCAAGATATCTGATGCTTCAAGGTAATAACCATATAAATCGTACAAAATTTGCATATCAATGGATGAACCCGCGCAGATAGTGGTACCAGGCAATATGCTTCCAGTTACTTCATCAAAATAGGGCTTATTCCCACCTCCATCAGGGAAGTTTTCCGGAGAGGTGGAAGGGTTGGTTACCAGCCATTTGCCATTTGGATGGGGTACTAAGAAATCGGTAAAAAATTGTACTGAGCCTTCCATAATGGGGTAGATTTCACTCAAGTACTTTCGGTCTTGGGTATATTGATAGTGTTCCCAAAGATGCGTCGTAAGCCATGCGCCGCCAGTAGTAAAAGTCCCCCAACTGGGCCCATCCATAGGTGCGGCTACGCGCCAGAGATCGGTATTTTGATGAAAAACCCATCCCTTTGCACCGTAATGTTCCTGCGCCACTTGTGTACCTTGATCCGTTAATTCCTTCACCATCGTAATCAGCGGTTCGGAAAGTTCGCTCAAGTTGGCTGAGTCCACCGCCCAATAGTTCATTTCAGTATTGATATTGGTCGTATATTTTGAGTCCCAAGCAGGGTTCATATCATCATTCCAGATACCTTGCAAATTGGCAGGCTGTGTTCCTTTTCTAGAAGAAGAGATGAGAATATATCGTCCAAAATTATAGGCCAGAGCAGCCAAACTGGGGTCAGGTTTTATTTGATTTTTGGCTTTTCGTTCATTGGTCGGAAAGTTTGAAAACTCAGTGGTCGGAAGGACCAAAGAAGCACGGTCATAAAGCGCTTTATAATCGGCAATGGCTGCTAATTTAATCTGTTCAGGCGATTTACCCTCCAAATTTCGCAAGTAGTCTTCCACCCTTGTATGCTGATCCGCACTTACATCTTTGTAATTGACAAAATTCGTAGCAGCAACAAAATACAATGTGACGGTGCTTGCTTTTTCGACACGAAGATCTACACCATTTGTTTGAATGGAACCGCCTTCTGTTATCGCTTTAAGCTGGCCCTCATACCTGATTCTACCTTCGATACCCAAATAATCCGCCGACTTCCCTGTCACCGCCAATCCATTTCTGCCGACAGGGTCCATCCTGAAATAATCCGTACCATAATTGGAGTGCGCTTGATTACGTACACCTCGCAGGTTTGCCCTAAAACTCAGGCTATTGGGCTTATCCGCCGTAAGCCGAATAACAATAACTTGATCGGGAGAGGATGCAAAAACTTCTCGTTTATATCGGACTCCATTTGAAGTATAGGCGACTTTTGTTAGGCCCTCTTCAAGGTCTAAAGAACGCTCGTAATTCTCCACTAGCTTTCCATGATCAAAAAACAGATGTAGATTCGCAAGGCTTTGGTATTTTTGCTGTTCAACAGGATAACCCATCAAGTTACGTCCAAATAAATTGTGTGCCTCTAAATAGCGCTCAGCAAAAACAAGACGCTGCACTTCCGATAATACCTTGTATCCTCCTTTCACTACTGTCGAATAAGGCCCTCCAGACCAATACGTTTCTTCGTTCAACTGAAGCCGTTCTTCTTCTACTCCACCAAACACCATCGCACCAAGCCGTCCATTTCCAACGGGCAAAGCCTCTTCCCACCGTGTAGCCGGCGCGTTATACCACATAAAAGCAGAAGGATTAAACGATGCCTCGCGATCAAGAACTTTTTCTTGGTACTTGTACTGCTTTGGGGACTGTATGAAGGCAGTACCTGCAAAAATCAACATCCCCAGTATAAAGGCTTGGAATAAAGTTATTTGTGGATAGTAGAAGCGAATGTATTTCATGTATAGACTGCATTTAGAAAAGGGTACTCTCAAAAATAAGATGTAGATCATAAAATTCAAATTCTTTTTATACTTAAGTCCATG
>DDTM01000101.1 GCA_002344075.1 Bacteroidetes bacterium UBA2364 | reverse complement strand
GAGACAGCGGAGTTAGCGAAAATGGCGGAGGCAGACGTTTTTGCGTATGAACGGAGTCTGAAAGTCTTCAGAGACAACAAAGCGACCTTTGAATACGCATTGGAGCAAGCAAAAAAAGAAGGCAGAGAACAGGGACGCGAAGAAGGCAGAGAACAGGGACGCGAAGAAGGCTTAAAAATTGCACAGCGGGCTATGGTACAAAAAATGCTTGCGCAAGGATTAGACCTAAACGTGATTCAAGACGTTACAGGTTTGTCCATACCTGAGATTCAGGCTTTATACTGAGTGCTTTCCCCTGTTTTTATTTTGGGCATAGCCAGACAAGCGAGCATCGCGACAAGAACTGGAGCATACTAAGTTCATATATGCTATATGCGCGGACTACAACAACACTTCCATTTAACCAAAAGTCGTACCCATTAGGGTGTACTTCAAAATTTCTCAAAATACCCCTGAACACATCTTTCACATTCTATGGCGATCAGATGGATTCTCGGAGGCTTGTACAAGGTTGGCTTGCCTTCGTTTTCTATTCATACATCGCTTTTAATGGGCTTTGTTTATGTATTGCCGTCTCTGTAAGGCGCATATGGGGCATATCACAACTTCATAAACGGTAGGCAAAGATGTCTGCCACATACGACCCAATCTCAGTGCGTTGTATGTTTATTGGCATTCTTAAAATGCATCCACACAAATATCTCTATTAACACCTAATAAAAAAACACATCTATTTAAAAAAAATGCTTTGCCTATTGCATTCTTATTTCCAATTGTTGTATTATCTCAGAGTTAAACAAATTCAACATAAAACAACTATGTTCATCATTCACAGCCTACATACAAACCATCCAGCATCAAAGAATCGGAGCGAGATTCGCACTTGCAGTATGGATGTAAGGGGTAATGATCAAAAATACGTCTATACGGGCTTATGCACACACAGATTAAGGAGGTATTAACCATATCAGTCTGTCACTATGTGTAAGCCCACTCCCAAAGAGTTGGGCTTTTTTGTTGCCCCCTTGCAAACTGAATACAGTATGTGTGACATCAACGTAACATCCTTACCCCCGCACATGGATTGTAAATACGATTTATTGAAACAATTTATTGAATTCTATTTAATTTTCAGAAAGGTATATTTCCGATCCTGACAGGTATTCTATTGCCTTCTAAATTCGATTTATCCCGACCTTCTGAAAGAAAAGTCGGGTTTTTTATTTACGAAACCGCAACCTTTAACCTTTGTGTGTTATGCGATTTAACGAAACCACGCGCCACCAAACCAAGGTCTTGAACCATGAGAGAGCGGCGGCCACCCAACTGAATCCGAAGATGGAGTTGTATGCAGTAGTTGTCACCTCGCTGCTCAACGACAGCTTTTACGAAAAGGCAACAACCCGACTTGAGCGCCTTAAAGAGCTGGTCGCCTTAAACGATCCTGTATTTGTTGCTCAATTAGCAGTCTATGCCCGCGAAAAAATGTACCTCCGTACTATCCCATTGGTTATGTCCGTAGAGCTTACCAAAACACATAATGGTAATGACTTGGTAAGAAAGTTAGTTTCGCGAGTGGTACAACGTGCAGACGAAATCACAGAATTATTGGCCTACTACTCTTATTAAACGGAGAAAAACATGACCATACATCGTGGGCTTTATGAATTAAGATTGCTGGATGCCCGCATAACCAAAACCATTCAAGACTTAAAACCTGCGGAAGTACGTCAGAAACACAAACTCATCGGAAGTCGAACGCCGGAATCCGGAGGGTGCAGGTTCGAGTCCTGCCTGTGGTACCAGCAAAGTGCCGTATATGTGGGTTACTTCGATGCCTGTCACGCACCAATACAACCACCCACATTGCTTGTTGCCTTTGCTTTTATTCTCATTAATCCGGTTTTATTCACCATTATCCATACTAGAATGCAATACAACCTTAACACAACCGGCACTCTCACCGGGAAACCCAGATAACCACTGATTATCATGCAAAAACCAATACCAAATCATGAATACCCCAAAAAGATATCGGGCAAAGTACAATACACGAGGGCGTGCCCGTCGCCAGAAAGTGGCTAACCAGCGCATTACCCGACTTACCCGACAACAATCTGAGTGTGAAATAGACAAAGCATTTCGCCGTACAGCATCACTTTTAGATGCAGGCCTAATACAACAATTAGCGAAAGGAAAAGCTAAATTCTTCGACCACCATCATCCTCTGGCCTATTTACGCTCGCTCGATTTTACCCGACGCGCATGGAAAAATGTAGCCCAACTCCTTAAGGTGGTGATGGCAAAAAACGTAAAATCACTCATTACACCTGCATATATTGTGGCCCTTTCTAGGGCTGCACAACTTCCTATGATTCGTAAACCAGAAGATTGGAAGCCCAAAGAGAAAAGTGCTTGGAAGTTATTCAAGTCATTGGTGAATCATCTTTGCGTCCGATACAAAATACCGGAATCTTTCTACCATCTGCTCTATTTTGAACAAGAAATAGCGTTAGACGTGGTCTTAGAAATCTTCGAAACCGCCGCAAACGGAAAGAGTGTGGCCAAATTAGGTCTCCAAGGAATCAATGGTGTGCAGCTAACACGCCAAATGAGCCACCAATTGCTGAATTTACAATTTTCTAATCTTAGCGAAGCCATCCGATTTGTACAAATTACCGGCCAAGGAGGATCTTGTGCTTTGGCTTCCGCCCTAGCAAGAAATCAGCATGTCCGTAGGGAGATGGTTTATGAGGAGGCGTATGCCCGTGCTTTAGGCTACTTTGCACGGCAAACCACCAATGATGTGGAACAGATAGAGAAGATTTTGTTATGGTTATTGGAACGTTTTCCCGAAGGAAACCTACCAGACCTTAGTCGCCGCACCATTGCATCCCTTCAGCGGGAAATGGACCACTTCCGTCATGACGAACGACTAGCAAAACGGACGGCCATAGCATTTTATACGCCTTCAGGGATTGAAGGAGGAATTCTTCATACTTTTGGAAATGAAAATATCATCTTGGCTCAATACGAGTTCCTCGAAATTAGTGGTGATAACCAACTTCTGGCTGAAGGCCGCGCCATGCATCATTGTGTGTTTACCTATCGGGATGACGTGTTAAGTGGGAAAACTTCTATTTGGAGCTTACGCAAAAACGGCTATCGCTTGGCCACGATCGAGATTGAAAACAGCTCCCGAAGCATTGTACAAGTACGCAAGAAATGTAATAATCTGGCCGATGAAATCACGCAACATATCATACAACAATGGGCAAAAAAGGCAACATTGACTATTTTTGAACATACTTTTTAATAACCACCAAAACGGGGCCTTCTACCGATTAGAAGACCCCGTTCTAGTGAAGACGAGCGGCTTACGAAGGGATGGCATCCTTAGTTCGTAAGCAGGGTGATTAGAGTAGCAATAAATTGGGTTCTTCCAGATATTGCTTCACTTCAGACAAGAAAGCCGCCCCAACGGCCCCATCCACCACGCGATGATCACACGAGAGGCTCAAGGCCATGCGCTTGCCCGGAACAACGGATCCTTCTTTAACCACAGGTATATCTCGAATGGCTCCGATTGCCAGAATAGCGGCATTCGGCGGATTGATAATGGCGGTAAACCGTTCAATGCCAAACATGCCCAAATTACTCGTCGTAAACGTAGAGCCTTCCCAGTCGGCAGGTTCGAGTGTACGGGCACGGGCACGTCCGGCAAGTTCTTGCGTTTCCGAGGCAATCTGAGCCAAGCCTTTTTGATCCGCATTTCGGATCACAGGTGTCACCAAGCCTTCATCTACGGCAACCGCAATAGCCACATGTACATGGTCATAGAGCCTAATTTCGCCTTCGGACTCCAAGTAAGATGCATTGACCATTGGGTGATTGCGCAAAGCAACCGCACAGGCTTTTGTAACCAAGTCGTTGAAGGAGATTTTAGATAACTTCCGAGACTCGGCCAATTTGTTCATATCGCTTCGGAACGAAATGGCACGTTCCATGTCTGCCTCCACTTGTAGATAGAAATGCGGTGCTGTGAACTTGCTTTCGGCCAATCGGCGTGCAATGGTGCGCCGCATGGGTGTAATTTTAAGCGACTTATGTCCACCTCCAACGGCCACAACAGGCTTAGGTGCGGGGGTGGGGGGCATCGGCTTGGGTGTAGGTACCGAAACGGGAGCCACAACCGGCGTGGGCATCGTAACGGGGCCAGCATTTTCCACATCCCGCTTTACAATTCGGCCTTCAGGACCCGTTCCCGCAATACCCGTCAGTGATACGCCTTTTTCTTCTGCTATTTTACGGGCCAATGGTGAGGCTTTCACCCGCCCATCATTCGTCGCCACAGCGGCTTCCATGGTACGCGCTCCAAGCGGGCTTGCTTCGACCGAAGCCGCAGGTGCTACCGTCGTTTCTGCTTTTCCATACTTGGCCAAAATACTCGAAAAATCCTCACTTTCTTTACCAAGAATGGCAATTAAGCCACCAATTGGCACAGATTCACCTTCACCGATTAACCGCTTGAGCAATACACCATCGTCATAGACTTCGAGGTCCATGGTTGCTTTGTCTGTCTCTACCTGCGCCACAACATCACCAGACTTCACCTTTGCCCCTTCGTCCACGAGCCATGCCACCAAGAGTCCTTCCTCCATGGTGTCGCTCATTTTGGGCATCTCAACCGCAATAGCCATAAGATTAATTTTTTGGGGTTAGCAATTTAGTAAATAGCACGGATTAACCTCAGTTGGCGTACATCACGGCCTTACAAGCCTTCACGATTTCGTCCACTGTAGGAACCCAAAGTTCGATCAGGTTTTTTGCATAGGGAGCCGGAACGTCCTTATTTGTAACCCGTAAGACAGGCGCATCCAAATGATCAAAACCCTCGGCTTGGATGCGATATGCCACTTCTGAGGCGATAGATGCCAATGGATTACTTTCGTCCACTACCACGCATCGGTTGGTTTTACGGACGGACTGCAAGACCGTCGGAATATCCATCGGGCGAATGGTACGGAGGTCAATCACTTCGGCTTCATATCCCATTTTGGCGAGCTCTTCGGCAGCGGCCATCACCGTCCAATAGGCTTTATTCCAAGTCACAATCGTAACATGTTTGCCTTCCCGACCCACACGGGCTTTGCCAATGGGAATTAGGTAGTCTGGATGATCAGAGACTTCTCCCTTCATACCATACATGACTTCAGACTCCATAAACAGCACGGGGTCTTCATCTCGGATTGCAGACTTTAGAAGCCCTTTGGCATCGTCCGGATTGGAGATCGATACCACCTTTAGCCCGGGGACATTGGCATAAAAGAATTCAAAAGAATTGGAGTGCGTAGCGCCCAATTGCCCAGCCGAGCCATTTGGCCCCCGAAAAACGATGGGAATGCTATACTGTCCGCCGGACATATACCGAATCCGAGCAGCGTTAGACAATATCTGATCTGCCGCGACCATGCTAAAATTCCAGGTCATGAATTCAATGATTGGCCGTAAGCCCATCATGGCCGCCCCTACGCCAAGTCCTGAAAAACCCGCTTCCGAAATCGGGGAGTCTATCACACGTTTCGCTCCGAAATGGTCCAACATGCCTTGGCTTACCTTATAAGCACCATTATATTCTGCCACTTCTTCCCCGATGAGAAACACGTTTGGATCGCGTTCCATTTCTTCCCACATTGCCGCACGAAGGGCTTCCCGTAATTGTAATACTGCCATAATACGTTTCTTTTGAGGTTTTTTAGCGTTTCGGAAGTCCCTAATCAGTTAATGAAGGGGTAATCTTGTTGTACATATACATCTTCCCACATGGTCTCGACAGGTGGGAAGGGGCTATTTTCGGCAAAGTTCACGCTTTCTAATGCAACTTGGTTAATTTCCTCGTCCCACGCATCAATTTCTTCCGGCGTAGCCAAGCCCTTGTTTTCGAGGTATAATTTGAGACGAATGATGGGGTCTTGGTTTTGACGATTTTCCATCTCCTCTTTGGTTCGGTATTTCTGCGGATCCGACATTGAGTGCCCTCGATAGCGATATGTTCGGATTTCGACAAAGCTGGGTTCCCCTTTTCGGGCCCATTCTACATGCTGTTTGAGTTGTTTATACACTTGCAACACGTCCATCCCATTGATTAGGCCGCAGTGCATGCCATACGCTTCTCCCCGTTTGTAGAGTTCGAGCGTAGCCGAAGAGCGATCTACAGCCGTTCCCATGCCATAGATATTGTTTTCCACGATAAACACCACGGGTAGATCATACAAGCCGGCCAAATTAGCAGCCTCATGAACCGCGCCTTGTTGTGCGGCGCCATCGCCCATAAAGGCGAGACACACATTGTCAGTTCCTTTGTACTTGAGACCAAAAGCAATGCCAGCGCCTAATGGAATTTGCCCTCCTACGATACCATGACCACCGCACATACCATTTTTCTTATCAAAAAAGTGCATGGATCCTCCTTTTCCACGTGAATAACCATCTATACGTCCGAAAAGTTCGGCCATACAGCCGTTTGGCGTCATACCCAGCGCCAATCCGAGGCCATGATCGCGATAAGCCGTAATAACTTGGTCTTCACCAATACGCAACACATGCCGGACGGCTGCCGAGATGGCCTCCTGGCCATTATAGAGGTGTAGGAATCCTCCGATACGCTGGCGGCCATATGCCTGCGCTGCACGCTCCTCGAATCGCCGCTGTAGCATCATGTTACGATACATATCGCACACCGCTTCATCGCTCAGCCCCAATTCCCGATGGTCATTATCCTCTATCGGAGCAAGGTCTATCAAATGGTCAATGCTATCGTATGCAGACGCCGGAGCAGTACCATTGGTTTGGCCTACTGCCGTGTGGCCAGTTTCTTGATTTTTCTTTGCCATGAATCCGGGTTTTAATTGTAAATGGTCTAAATCAGGACAATATACACCAGATACCCCATTCATCGAAACCTACTGCTTAAAAAAACCGACCTTTGAACGTCTTAGAGGCAGGACGGAATCGCTTCCAATTGGTGGATTCACAGATCTTTCAGTTTTTTTTGTTGTATGGGTTCCGCTTTTGAACAAGATGGCGTAACTTGATTCGATTAAACAACCTCGGATTAATCCGTTTAAGTCTATGATGAACTACATCTGGGCGGGTCTTATTATTTTGAGCCTGCTTTTTGCTTTGGGAAAAGATTTCTCTGACCTCCAGCAAGACCGCTACCGAAATGGGCAAGCCTTGCCCGTCACCCTTTCTTTTCCAGATGGTTTTCAGAAGAAAGAGACCCATCAGCCTGTGCAAATATCCGTACAGGCTTCCACCTATAGCCGTTTTTATGGCGTAACGCAAAAAGAAGCCCTACACTATGAAGGTAGACTGCGGACGACACCCAATGGCCAGGAACTTAGTTTTGGAGAAGGCACCACGTTGCCCGAACCGCTCGCTACCATCCAAAAGACGACAAATAAAAAAGGAAAAGACCTTTTGGCATTTGCAGGCAAACTTGATTTAAAGGGCGACTCTATGGCGTACAGTTCGGTTCGTTTTCAACCAGTTCGTTTTGTAAAACTCCAAGCCATAACAGCCGCTGCTTTGGAATTTGCGGATACGGCTGTCACCTTGGCCCTTAGTCTGATTGGGGTAATGGCCCTTTGGTTAGGCTTAATGCAAATTGCTGGAAAGGTTGGGCTAATCGAGGGCTTGGTTAAATTGGTAGGACCAATATTCCGACCTCTTTTCCCTGGCGTTCCCAAAGACCACCCAGCAATGGGTATGATTATCCTGAACATGGCCGCCAATATGCTGGGGCTGGGAAATGCTGCCACACCAATGGGTATTAAGGCCATGCACGAGCTTCAGAAACTCAACCCTTCGGAGGATACCGCAACCAACGACATGGTGATGTTTTTGGCCCTCAACACCTCGAGCGTACAAGTGGTTCCGCCTGCCACATTGGTGGCCCTGATGGGTTTGGCGGTTAATGAATTGTTCTTTACGATCCTATTTGCCACTTTCTTTTCAACACTGTTTGGCATATTCGCCGCAAAAGCGCTTAGCAAAATGCCCAAACACCGTAAAACCGATCCGGGTGTTCGTTCAGAACCACTCACAACCTAAACGACCCGTTTCATGCCAACCCAATTAACCTGATTTACCATGCGAGACGCATTAGACTTAATCGCCTTATTTGTTCTTCCCACCTTAATTGTTGGGATCCCACTTTATGGTCTATTTAAAAAAGTTCCGGTGTATGAGGAATTTGTAACGGGTGCAAAAGAAGGCTTTAACATCGCCGTAACCATCATTCCTTATCTGGTAGCCATTTTGTTTGCCATTGGAATGTTTCGGGCCTCTGGTGCAATGGAAGCCCTTACCGAGGGCCTACGACCTATTCTCGGCGCAATCGGATTTCCGGTAGAAGTATTGCCGATGGCCATCATTCGCCCCCTTTCTGGCTCTGGATCCACAGCAGTTCTTGCGGATATGATCAAAGAATACGGTGCAGACTCTATTTTCGTTAAAATGGCCGCTACGATGTTTGGCGCAACCGAGACCACGTTTTATGTGATCGCGGTTTACTTTGGTGCCGTTAGCATCAAAAAAACACGTCATGCCATACCTGCTGGACTCATCGCCGATCTCGCCGGAATGATTGCGGCCATCATCATTGTGCGTTGGTTCTTTGGGTAAGGCGTTAAACGCTATCTCCCTAAGAGGCTTTGGAAGGTAATTTACCCGCCAAAGCCTTTTTCATAATGTCGGGTTTTTCAGTTTTCAGGTAAATCGGCGATTTAAACCCCGAACCAAGTAAATCACCTAAACTACTTTACGACACATCGTTGTATCTTTCCGATACATATAGACCCTCCAAACAGGTTACCATCTTATACACCTTATTTTGTCGTTAACCCGCTGCTGTATATGAAACACATAGTGAAAAAAGTACTTCATTATATAGGAATAGAAATCAGAAAGGTACAACCTGGGCAGATAGACGAGGTCGGTACAGATCGCCGACCGATTGGCAATATCCGCTTTTTTCTCGAAGACATTGCCCGTCGGGGGTTTGTACCCCAGGGCATCTTGGATGTAGGGGCCAACCGAGGTGAATGGACAGAAATGGCCAAACATATTTTCCCAGAAGTGGCCGTGATTATGATTGAACCCCAAGACGAGATGCGGGGTTTTTTGCAAAAAGTGACTTCGCGGCTGGGCCACGTGGAATGGATTCAGGCCGGAGCAGGGGCCACGAAAGGAGAAATGATCCAAACCATCTGGAAAGATCTAAATGGTTCTTCTTTCGTTCCAAAACCCGGAGACATTCAGACGGGACACCGTGAACAACGGATTTCCCCCATTGTTACCATAGATGGGCTGCTCTCGGAACGCCCACACTTTGTCCCCGATCTGGTGAAGATGGACATTCAAGGCTTTGAAGTAGAAGCCCTTAAAGGCGCTGAATCTATTTTTGGAAAAACAGAACTATTCATCCTTGAGACCTCCCTGTTTCGTTTTTTGGGAAAAAATCAACCTATAACCCATGATATAATTTCTTTTATGCACGAAAAAGGATATGAAATATATGATATTACTGAATTTCTACGACGCCCCAGTGATGGCGCATTAGGACAAGTGGATATAGCGTTTGCGCGTACGGATGGGTTTTTAAGACGCACCAAAACGTGGGGGTGATGCGCTTTTATTTCCACCGCTCATAGACCTTTCTTCACAAATCCATACAAGAACCTTCAACATCATAGATGGCAGAGTCTTTTTTTTCCCGAATTAGCATTATCGGTACCGGTATGATAGGTGCTTCGTTTGCAAAAGCATTGCGCGAACGGTATCCATACCCGCTCCTCATTACTGGCTACGATACACCAGCGGTGGTTCAAGAAGCCCTTTCCTTGGGTCTTATTGATGTTCCAGCATCAACCTTGGCAGAGGCTGTCAAAGAGACAGAATTGGTGTACCTGGCCGTTCCCATCCACAGCATCCTGGAGGTACTTTCTGATATTGCGCCTTTTTTATCACCGGGTACGCTTGTCACAGATGCAGGCTCGGTCAAGTTACCCGTAATGCAACACGCACAAACAGTACTCAAGCCAGAGAATCTATTTATTGGTGGACATCCGATGGCTGGCTCGGAGCATACCGGACCGAAACACGCCGATGCGTTTTTGTTTGAAAATGCAACCTATGTCCTTTGCCCTCCCGAAAAAATCTCCGCAGCGGCTTTTGAGGCCACTTTTTCTAACCTAATTTCCCTGATTTCGGCAACGGGTGCACGGATATTGGTGCTGGATGCAACGCGACATGACCATATTGCCGCTACTGTGAGCCATGTACCGCAATTACTGGCCGTTACATTGATGAACCTAGCAGCCGATCAGAATCTACAAGATGAAGCATTTTTAAAATTGGCAGCGGGGGGGTTTCGCGACATGACCCGAATCGCTTCTTCGGCATTCCCTATGTGGCGGGAAATTTTATATACCAATGCCACCGAAATCCAATCCGTTTTATTGGAGATGCAATCACGCCTTGCCACACTTACCAATGCGTTGCAAAACAGAGAGCTAAGTTCGGTACAACAAGCCTTTGAGCAAGCAAGAGAAGTGCGAAATACCATTCCTAAAAACACCAAAGGCTTTCTCCATCCTCTTTCGGATGTATATGTTTTTGCACAAGATGTGCCGGGTTTTCTGTATCACCTAACCAAGACCATTTATGATGCCGGACTGAACATCAAAGACATGGAATTATTGAAGATACGAGAAGGGACGGGCGGCGCATTCCGGCTTGCCTTCGACAATGGAAACGAAGCCGACCAAGCAGTCAGCATCCTCACGGTTGCAGGATATGTGGCTTACCGCCTCTGAGCGAAACAACCTCTTCATCCTTATCGAGACCGTAGTACATTATTCATCCTTCTATCAAACCGAATTGACGTATTTTCAACCTCCAATCATTACCCCTCATGAAAAGACACCTTTTTCTCCTCATCGGACAATCCAATATGGCTGGATTTGGCCCGCTTGAACAAGTAAAACCTATTCGTGATCCACGCATTGAGGTTCTTCGGAACGGATCTTTTATTGAAGCCACCGAACCACTCCATCAGGACCACAACCGAAATGGCATTGGCTTGGGGATGAGTTTTGCAAAAGTGCTCGCAGATCACTGGGTTACAGACCGTATTGGGCTAATTCCTTGTGCCGTTTCCGGGACAGCTATCAAGCGGTGGGTTCCGGGGGCAGACCTATACCAACGTGCCCTACGAAAGACCCAGCAAGCCTTGCCATTGGGCACCCTCCGTGGTGTATTGTGGTTACAAGGAGAGGCAGATGCCGCAACCCAGAAAACCGCCGCAAAACATGCGCTGCTTTTCGAGAAAATGGTCCACAATCTGCGGAACGATCTGGGCGATGCTCATCTCCCTTTTATATCCGGTGGCTTAGGCGACTTTTTGGCCAAATTCCGCCCTTGCCGCCGTTTTGACCTCATTAACCAACATTACCAACAAGCAAACCTAACTAATTATTCCTTTGTCTCTTCGGTTGGCCTCAACCATATGGGCGACGGCGTACATTTTGATTCGCCCTCCCTACGCACCTTGGGAGAACGTTTTGCACAAACCTATTTAACACTAACCCTTACAACCTAAGTCTCAGACTTAACGTGTTACACAGGATTCTGTCAAAACAAAATTCCTAAAAACATTCCGACAGGCACTTTGTATGGTTATTTTCTGAAACCCTAAACACCAAACCCATCGGCCATGCACACATTCACGGCAGAATTGATCCGACCGGAAGATCCTGGAACATGGACCTTTATCGTGATGCCCTTTAGTGTGGAAGAAACATATGGTGTTCGGTCTCAATTTAAAGTTAGAGGCACCATAGACGAGGTTGAATTTGCTGGAACCCTCATGCCAAGAGGCGATGGAACCCATTTCCTCGTCATTAAACAGGCTTTACGCGAAAAAATTGGCAAAGAAAAAGGCGATTTTGTACAAGTAGCGTTGGAGCCAGATTCGGGCCTGCGCGAGGTGACAATTCCGGCTGATCTGGACCTTGCCCTTAAACTAAAACCTGAAGCACTGGCCCGGTTTAACACGTTGTCCTACAGCCATAAAAAGGAATATATTGATTGGATCGAAAGTGCAAAACGGGCTTCTACACGTCAAAATCGCATTATTAAAACCCTTGAAAAAATTGAACTTGGTGAACGATTAAAGTGACTTCCTACCCACTCTATACCAAAATCCGAAAAACAGGTCTCCTTGCTTGCATCGTGGGCGGATTCCTTCTTTCATTGGGTGTCACTTTCCTACCCGCACCTCAGCCCTACGTTATGGTCTTAGGTATTGCCCAAGATGCCGGTTATCCACAAGCGGGTTGTGAAAAGAGATGCTGTAAACCCTTTTGGCAAGGAAAGACCCATCGAAAATTGGTTGCGTCCCTTGCATTGGTGGACCCTGCTTTTGGAAAAGCCTATTTGTTTGATGCAACACCCGATTTTCCAACACAATTACAGCGACTTCGTACCCAGCTACACAAAAGTGAACCTTGGTTGCCAGATGGTATATTTTTGACCCATGCACACATTGGGCACTACACCGGATTAATGCACTTGGGCCGTGAAGTGATGGGTACAAAAGACATTCCTGTTTTCGCAATGCCTAAAATGAGGTCTTTTCTTTCCGAAAATGGTCCTTGGCAACAATTGATTGCCTTAGCAAACATCCGACTAAGTCCCCTCAAAAAAGATACGGCCACCGTCCTTCGCAAAGGTTTACAGGTATTCCCTATCCTTGTTCCGCACCGAGATGAGTATAGCGAGACCGTTGGTTTCAGAATTGAACATGGAAACCATAAACTGTTGTTTATTCCGGATATAGACAAATGGGAAAAATGGAACCGCTCCTTATCTACGGAACTCAAGACCGTTCAAATAGCACTATTAGATGGAACCTTTTTCCGGAACGGGGAATTACCTAACCGAGATATGAGCGAGGTACCACACCCCTTCGTGGTTGAAACGATGGCGCTTTTAAAAAATGCACCTGCTCAGGAACGTAAAAAAGTGGTTTTTATCCATTTTAATCATACCAACCCTTTGCTACGTGATGCCGAAGCACGAAAAGAAGTGATTCAGGCTGGTTTTGGTATAGCCGAGGAATTACAACTTTTCCACCTTTAGAGCCTTTTCTACCCTAGTCCCAACGACATGATTAATGCCTTTTTTGATGGAAGAAGAAGCGGACTTGTATAGATTCCAAACGGGTGCATTTCAAAAATGCCAATCAGACATACGACACGCCTTAAGATTAGATGACATCTTTGACTATTGTTGAGAAAAACTCCGCAGGAGCGACATCATAATAGAATCCGGAGGAGCGGCATCATACGCGAGGCCATAAGAATAGAAAGAGGTATGCACGGAGTACTTGGGAAATTTTAAAATGCACCCATTCTAAACCACTATATCTGACGGCAAGCTGCAAGGTATTCTGCAACGAAGGCTGATACTTCGACAAGCTGAGCACATCACGTGCCTCTATAAAACGATACTACAAAATGTGCTTTAGATCCGCTCAAACTGAATAAAGAGTTTCCCACCCAAACAAAGTTTGCAGCGCGGGGCCAGCGTTTGCCAGCCTTCGCCTTCTGTTTGAACGGCGGGCGGCTGGATGATCGTTTCGTGTTTGCCTACATTTTGGTATTGGAAAACCTGCTTTTCAGCATCAAAACGAAGGTATCCGTGTACCCTTGAAATCTCTATCGGCACATTCATCAGCCGTAGCACAGGCTGGTAAGCATACTCCGCATCTGCCGCGCCGTACCGACCCAGCGCCAGATAAGGCGTGGTCATGACATAGGATTGAGGTTGATGCGTTTCGGGATCTACCCAAGAAAGCCGTGCTGTTTGTTTTATGGGCGCTGTCGGGACAGAAGCGGGCGTAATTTGCCTTTTTATGGGCGCGGCGGCAAGGACTTCTTCGCCTTGCACCATAAAAGAGTAGCGCTTGGTTCTATCGCCACCCAAAGCATGGTGTGAGTCCAAGAGCGGCTTACCGATACTGGAAAAACTTGCTTCAATTTCCAAATAGTTGAGCGGCAAACTTGCATCAAGCTCACGTACAAACCCTATTTCCCACTTGCCCAAAGCCGATACTTCAAAGCCCGTCGCAGGAACTTGAAAGAACTGGGTCTGGAGCCATGACCAAAGCCGTTGCCACCAAGTACCCATACCTTTTTCTCGCAAAACTTGCAAGCGTGCATTAAGTTCTTTTTCGGCAATGGTACGCAAACGGGGAAAATGTACTTCTAGCATTTCATAAGCGTCATCGTGCAACCATACCCGAAAACAATGGGGGACAACATAAACCCGATTTTCTATATAAGGCTCGCGCCCTTCCTCCATCGAACGGACAAGCCCAGAAACGATGGCAGCAACTTGTGGACGTGTGGCAGAGTTTTGCATATTTATCAATTATGATGTCACCCCTACGGGGTTAGGATGTCTGAAAACATAGCTCCGGAGGAGCGGTATATC
>DDTM01000065.1 GCA_002344075.1 Bacteroidetes bacterium UBA2364 | reverse complement strand
AAAAACGGAACTTTTGAAATGCACCCCTTCATTGCCCTACTTACATTCCTCTACGAACAAGAAGACGATTTAGCTTTATCCATGATCACGTTGCAGCCATTTGCGTTACAAGGGGAGTCGTCGTTTTGTAGGCCAATGGGAAGAATACTTGAAAGAACATTATCGAAAACCCATAGAAACGAGCAACAGCCAATTAGTGCACATGTTTGACCGTACTATCCATGTAGTTACCGTAAAAGGGTTCAATCTCAAAGTGTTTTTGACCATTTTGGCCTTTATTGTCTCACGAATTAGCTATCAACTTGGATTATTTAGTAAAATAATAAAGACTCTGATATGGATTATTTTATTTATGAATATATCGTTCAACCGTTTTGAAAATAATTAAGATTACGTTTTTATATTGTCTTGTCCTATGGTATTTCTTCTGGGAGTATATCAATAATTCATTAATATATTTCATGGTATTGGTGTATATTTATCAATTTGGGTAAAAGCCCAAAATTTTTACCAATCTACCAATGACTATGAAAAAACTTGTTTTTATAAAACTTTCTTTGTTGCTTTTTCCACTTGTAGTACTTGCGCAAACAAACGACCTGTTTATATCGGAATATGTAGAAGGAACCAGTAATAATAAGGCTATTGAAATTTATAACGGCACAGGAGTTACCATAGATTTAAGTGCATATGTAGTAGAAACCTATGCTACTTCTGCAAGTTATAGCCTGCAACTCACTGGTACACTGGCGAACAATGCCACTATTGTTATTGCAAATCCTGGTGCCAGTTTTGTGAATCAGCCCTATGTAACATTCACGAGTGATATTACATTTTATAATGGTGATGACGCCATCGTTTTGAAAAAGAACGGATTCGTAATTGATTCTTTTGGCCAGAAAGGGGTTGATCCTGGTGTAAACTGGAGTAGTAATGGTGTTGCTACGTCTGAGCAAACCCTTCGGCGAAAGGCGACCATATGTACAGGCGACGCCAATCCAGATGATGCCTTTGATCCATCATTGGAGTGGGAAAGCTATCCACAGAATACCTTTGATGGCTTGGGTAGTCATACGGTTTCTGGTTGCTCTGGTTCGGGGAATCCTACATGTCCGGTTCCAAGCAACGTTCAGGTTAGTAATGTCACGGCAAGCAGTGGCCTTTTGTCATGGGGGCCAGTTGCTGAAGCAACGAATGGGTATGTATTAGGATTTAAGGCGAATAGTACACCTACTTATACACAACAAACGACCACTTCCACACAGTTTACATGGTCTTCCTTGTCTTCCGGAACCTTATACCAATATCAGCTACAATCCGATTGCGGGAATGGGAATCGGTCTGCGGTGGTCTCAGGGTCTTTTCAGACCATTACATTGGGTACAAAAGCAGTTATTCGGCTTCGTGATCCGTATGGCTTATACTTAGCGGATCAAAAAATGAGCCATATTTTTAAAGAGGCCGATGGTCAGATTACGATTCCGATTGAAGTGATTTCTGCTGGGACATTGCCTTTTACGCTTTCGCTTACGGTAAATGCCGGCAACGCTACAAATGGGCAAGACTATGTGTTGGGAAGTGTAGCGGTACCTGCCGGAACTGCCGGAACCCTCCAATTCCCCATCTCGCTTTCCCAAGATGGGGATGACGCAGAAGGGGTTGAATATGCAAACCTTTCTCTTAATGCAACCGAAGCAACGATTCAGACCCCGAATAACTTCACTCTGTGGATTAAAGACCGAGCGATACCGAAGGTAACACTTTTTGCCGGGCAATATGGAGAGACGCTTAAACTTTCGGTACGAGACGCTTTTACATGCCTTAATGACGGTATTTCGTACTCGGCTGCACGTCCACTGATTTATCGTTACGTCGAACCTGTAAATCAGCAAATATGTGGATTCTATGATAATTATTGTATAAATGTGCCGTTTGGGTCAGACGGTAATGCGGCAGCAACAGGGAATGGCATGAATATGGAACATATTTGGCCTCAAAGTATGGGAGCCGGGAGCGATCCAATGCAAAGTGATATGCACCATTTGCGTCCAACACTGAGTAGTGTTAATTCAGCAAGAAGCAATTACCCCTTTGCAGAACTACCGGATGTGGTCTCGTCGTGGTATCAGGGAACCAGCTCGCAGTCCGCAGTACCAGCAAACCCAGACATGTGGAGTCAGCGTTATAATTCCGAGTGGGAGCCTCGAAAAGCGGTTCGCGGAGATGTATCTCGTGCTGCCTTCTACTTTTTCACCATGTACTCGGCTGCTTCAACCAGTTTTTTTGCCAATAGTCAGGATGCCATCATTAAGTGGACGGATATGGATCCAGTGGATGAAGTGGAGTTTGACCGTTCGCTACGGGTTGCGGCTTTTCAATGCTACCAACCAAACCCGATTATTTTAGACCCCAGTGTGATGGGTCGGGTTTTAAACTTGGCAACCACAAAGGAGGAAGATACTGTACCCGATGGTGTTTTTGAGTTGACAGAGGCTTTTCCGAACCCCGCCAGCCGTTGGATACAGGTTGCCTACCGACTCCATCAGCCTGCTCGCGTACAATTTGAACTCTTCGACATGCTTGGTCGGAAGGTACAGGAGACAGATATTGCTTTTCAGTCTTCGGGTTCTTTTCAACAGACGGTGGATACATCTACGCTCTCTTCGGGCCGGTACGTTCTTCGGGCAATCAGTGGACCTCAAGCCATAACCAGATTGGTGACGGTTATTAACTGATTCCTTGCCTGCAACCTTCTGTATAAATGTCCGAAAAACCTGTGGTACGTGCAAAAATGCCACAGGTTTTTTTGTATAATGCCTGTACTGTTGGTGATACACGATCCGTTGTATTCCAGCATCTTATTAAGTTTTTGAATTACAAGTTCTTAACGTCATGCAACGTTGTGCAAATGGTCACTATTACGACCCAACCAAACATTCTACCTGCCCTGCATGTGGGGTAGATATTGATCTTGGTGCAAATTTTACGCGCCCTAATCCGTCCCCATTTTCTCCACCCACCCCGCCAGTTGCGCTGGGGGATGTGGGAGGGACGCGCAAAATGGGTGCAAATCCCGCCGGAAATCCGCTGACTCCTGCTCCTCCTCCTATACCATCTCCGTCCACTCCACCATTGGGGGGCTTTCAGCAGGCAGGCCGAACTATTGCCTTATACCAAGGTAGCAAAGGAGGTATCGAACCTGTGGTTGGTTGGTTGGTATGTGTGGCTGGGCCAGATCGAGGACGGGATTACCGCATTCGGGCGGAACGGAACTTCATTGGAAGGGCCAAAAGCCAACACATCTGCATCGAGTCCGACGAAGCCATTTCGCGGGAAAAACACGCCATTCTGACGTTTAATCCCAAGAAACGTACCTTTAAAATTCAGCCCGGAGAAAGTGCTGGATTGGTGTATGTGAATGATGAAGACTTAGATGGACCTTTGGAACTTAAGCCTTCCGATGAAATAGAGATTGGTCGTAGCAAATTGCGTTTTGTACCGCTTTGTGGTCCAGACTTTATGTGGGAGGAATTGGATGAAGCACAAGCTGGATTTACTGGATAGACTATCATGCGAGAAAGGCGATTTACCATTGGTCGGGGAAGTTCCTGTGACATTGTACTGGCAGATGCGACGGTTAGTCGGCTTCATGCCACACTCACGTTATTGGAGGGTGGGCGTTTGTTGCTCACCGACTGTCATAGTGCGAATGGAACGAAGGTTTTTGTAAAGGGTAATCCACTCAGAATTACCCATGAATTGGTCTTACCCGGAGATTCGGTACAATTTGGGGATATCGTTTGGGAAGTCAATGATATGTTGAAAGCCCTTTGGCTAAAGAATCCCAATTTCGATCCTGCTAATTATAGCCATCCACAAGAGGTTTTGCGTTCGGAATATGATCCTACCAAGTTATCCGGACTGTTGGTTGTGTGTAAGTCCTGTTATTATTTAAAACCTAAAGGCGAAACGTGTCCAAATTGCTTAACCCCAGAAGCAAGTACCCTCAATGATGGTTGAAACTCCGGTATCTTCCTTATGTCCCGGTTGCTTCACCCCGAAGGGAAGTACAGCCATATGCCCGCTTTGTGGATTTGATGAGCGGGTACAGGACAGCCATTCTCGTTTACCTTATCGAACATTGTTACAAGGCCAATATGTATTAGGTAGGATTTTGGGTAAGCCTGGCGGGTTTGGTATCACCTATCTGGGTTATGACCAAAACCTCAACCTCAAATTGGCCATTAAAGAGTTTTTTCCGCCGCATCTGGTCTTACGGGCGTATGATCGGCAATCCGTCGTGGCCGATTCTCCTGCAAACGAGAGTATTTTTCACGAGGGGTTGGCAGGGTTTTTAAAAGAAGCACGGACGCTTGCCCGATTTGACCATATGAATGTTGTTCGAGTCCGAAACTATTTCGAGGCAAATGGGACGGCATATTTGGTGATGGATTATTATGAGGGCTTCAATCTAAGTGAAGTAATGGCAAAGCGTGGCTTATTCTCGGAAGCGGAGGCGATTAAACTAATGATTCCGGTGTTGGATGGCTTGCGGACGGTACATGAAAATGGGATCCTACACCGCGACATTAAACCGGAAAACGTGTATCTGGCTACCGGCAGCCGGCCCATTTTATTAGACTTTGGGGCTGCACGTGCTGCGGTGGGAGCTAAGACTCAGAATATGACTATGGTGCTTACGCCCGGTTTTGCACCGATTGAACAATATTCGAGCAATACACGTCAAGGCCCATACTCCGATATTTATGCAGTTGGTGCCACCCTCTATTACCTGACTACGGGACGAATTCCTACGGAGGCTACCAACCGCGTGGGACAGGAGACCATCGTACCCCCAAAGTCTTGGCAATCGGCACTTTCCGCCTCTTTTAATGAGGTGGTTCTGGAAGCGATGGCCCTCAAAGCCGAAGAACGGCCACAGACGGCACAGGACATGCTGGATCGGTTGTTCGATATTTTGGAAAAAAGAAACAGGTCTGCGGTGGGAGCGGCTGGCAAAACCACAGAGTCGGAGTCCGGTGTACGGCTCATGACCTGCCCGACATGCGATTCGGTTAATCGTTTGCCAGAAAATGCAGTGCTGGATCAAGTCTGTTGTGGTCAATGCGGTACCTTTCTATTGCCCCGACCCCACTTGTTTGTTGCATGTCCGAAATGTCACACCATTAACCAGCTACCGGCGTCTCCTAAACCCCGCAATGCATGGTGTGGTGCTTGTAAAACTAAATTCTGGTCGGAATGAGGTATCTATGCGTCATATTGCTAAGTGTATTCCCGTCGGTATGGGGGCAGTCATCGCCTGTGTTTCGCGTGAGGCAAGCCGTAGTTCAAGGCCCGGAAGTGCGGGTCTACTTTGATGCGGCTCAGAAAGATGGAAGTTTGGGGCGGGTTGATGGAACGCTGGGAGGCGCCGATCTGACCGCAGTATCCATCCAATCCGTTGAAAAAACACCCTTGGGCATTACGGTCATCATAGATCCCACTATCCGTATCCCTAGATTGGTATTTGAAGAAATTCGAAGTGGTTTGTTGAACTGGGTGGGTACGCTTTCAAAAAATAATCTGTTCCGTGTATGGGTAATTGGAGACACAACAACACAGGAATTCAGGTTTTCCCGTAATCGAGATCAATTAACCGATCGGTTGCAGGCCATGAAGCCCCTTGGCATCCGGCCCAATTTGTACCAAATGGTAGAGGAAGCCCTTGAGATTCGTCAAGAACGGAGCACAGACATACCGGAACGCCAAGTAGTGGTATTGATTTCCGATGGCCGAGATGCTTCCGAACCAGAGGTCTCGCATGAAGGTATATTGCGCTCTCTGACAATAGATCCTATTCCAATTTTTGTGATGGGTATTTCGGAAGGTCCTCGGCTAGGGTTGACTCGATTGGCGGAAATAGCCAAAGTCTCTGGTGGGGTCTTTTATGCAACAGGGCCAAATGAGGTGGCGCGATCCATGTCGGAGTTGCATACAACCATGAAAAGCGGGTGGATAGGGACGTTCTTATGCCCCGATTGCGAGAGTCATGGCCAGGTTGCCCGTCTTAGCCTACAACAATTAATCGGCGGTCGGGCCCATACAGATGGTATAGATATCCGTCTATGGGCTGCCCATCAATCCAGATGGTTCGCTGCGGTAGTGCGCCTTTTTGCTTATCTGGAAGTGTTTAAATGGTGGATTTTAGGTCTTGCAGCCCTTTTTAGTCTTGTTTTATTCGTATTTTGGCTACATACCAAAAAGCAGCGCGGTGTTGTACGGGAACCAGATACCCGTTCTCCTCATACGTCATCAGATCAAATGGTGGATGGATTACCGCATTTACCTATTCCAGCACAGGTTGTGCGGGAGGTGCATCCCATTGTTTTGACATTTACCGTGGTCGAGGGGCCGATTCTCGGCGCTGCGGCTGTACTGGGATTGGAAGCGCCGAGAACTTTTGGGCGAAATACGCCCGAATTACCGTTTCTGGGAGCTGATAAGAGCATCTCAGCCAAACATTTTACCCTCTCGCCTTCACTGAATGGAGGTTTGGTGATTTCCGATGAGGGGTCAACAAATAAAACATTTGTAAATGGGATTCCGATCCAGCAAACGTTTCATTTACATCCGGATGATGTTGTGCGCGTTGGAAAAACAGCTTTTCGGATTCATTTTTAGATGCCTGATAAATCGTTTATAGATACATGCAATACCATACCGCTTTGATTTCCCATGCAGGTGGACGAAAGGTAAACCAAGATTTTGCAAAACATGTGACCGCTCCGCCGAATGGTTCTTGTTGGGTAGTGGCTGATGGTTTAGGCGGGCACGGTGGTGGAGAAGTGGCCGCAGAAACGGCTGTCACTAAAATCTTGGAGGCTTTTGTATTAAAACCTTACCCTTCAACCGAAACCATCACAGGTTGTATTTTGGCGGCACAACAAGCCGTCCTCGAAAAACAAGACACCTATGACAACTTGAAGCGGATGCGCACCACGCTCGTCATGATGGTGGGGGATACGCAAAAGGTACAATGGGCCCATATTGGGGATTCTCGCTTGTACTGTTTTCGAAATGGGGGGCTTTTGGAGTACACGCTCGATCACAGTGTGCCGCAAGCGCTGGTGGATGCTGGCTCCATTCTGCCTTCAGACATTCGTTCACACGAAGACCGGAACCGTATTCTACGCTCGTTGGGAAATATGAACGACCTTCGGCCAACCATTCGGCCAGAACGATTCGATGTTCAGACGGGAGATGCGTTTTTATTGTGTACTGATGGCTTTTGGGAGTATGTACACGAAATAGAAATGCAGGCTGATCTGGCTAAAAGTAATGAACCAGAACAGTGGCTTAAATTGATGGAAGAACGCATCCTTTCGCGGGTTAAGGGTGAAAACGATAATTATACCGCTATGGCAGTGATGGTGGTTACTTAAAAGAGGGCCGTATGGAATTAGAACTAATCACCTTAGGCGTCATGATTTTAGGCGGAGCTGTGGTTGGGTTTGCGGTTCGTGGCATTCGTTCTTTTTTGAAGTCTGGAGAATTGCCCCAAGACAATACAGAAAAGGTTGTTCCACCTGCACCGAACCCTGCCGTGCTTTCGGAACAACCTCCTGTCGGAGGAGACGAGTTACCCGCTGTCCGACATCCGGAGAAAGAATCGGTGCCCATAGGCCCTCCCGAATTACCCGTTGTTCCTAAACCGACTGACCTACCCGAAATACCTGCTGATGGCATTTGGCTTGCACGCATTGATCCAACTGTTGTCATCCCCAAAGCTGGTACCCAGATTGTACAAGCCTTATTGGAAGCGCCGACAGACCTTGCGCCCCTTACACCGTCCTCGAACCGTGTCGGGGTGTGGCTACGGTGCATCCAAGGTGAATACTTGCACCAATCCCTGGAGATTCCAGAAGGTGGGGTGATGATTGGGCGGGATCCGACGTTTGCCCATTTGATTTTACATGATGCACAAATTTCTGGTCGTCATTGTCGGTTCCAAGTAGAAACGGAACAGGGAAAGCCCATATTGGTATTGGAAGATTGCGAATCCTTGAATGGGACTATGGTTCGTTTTATGGGGGGGGGAGATCATTGGGAAACCGTAAAAGGTATGTTACGTTTGCCCATTTCGCGCATACAAGGCATGGAAATCCAACTGGCGGGGGGTGTCAGTGTTTTCGAGACAGAAGTGCGTTTGGTATAAAAAGATTAGTACTGAAGAGCAGGAACAACTATGAATGATATGCAAGTATTTCCACAAAATGCGCAACACATTGGTCAACGCGAGCAACAGCAAGACGCATTCGGGTTCTCGGATCTGGGAGATGCGGAATTGGTCAAAAATTTTGGCGCATTGGTGGTTGTAGCCGATGGGATGGGCGGGATGGCTATGGGGCAAGAAGCCAGTAATTTGGCCAAGCAAGTGGTTTTGCACACCTTTGCTCACCCGAAGCAGGGAGAACCGCCTGCCGAGCTTTTACTCCGTGCAACACATGCGGCAAATGAAGCTGTTTATCAAATGGCGAATGCTGCTGGATTGGCGCACCTCGCAGGGACAACCTTGGTGGCGGCGGTGGTCAAAGACCTGCACTTGTATTGGGTGTCGGTGGGAGATAGCCGGATTTTCCTGTACCGCCGGCAGGAGTTAGCCCCGCTCAATATTGAACATATTTATTCAAGAGTGCTGAATCAACAGGTGAAAGCGGGGATCTTGACCCTCGATCAGGCGGCCCTGAATCCGGAAAGGAATGCGCTCACCAGTTTTATTGGAATGGCGAATTTGGTGGAAATTGATCGGAATGTCCACGCTTTTCCATTGTATGAGGGGGATGTGGTTTTGCTTTGTTCTGATGGCCTGCATGGTACATTGAATGAGCATGAAATTGCAGATATTTTGGACTTACATCCAAACGATGCTGCGGAGCACCTCGTACAACTTACATTAGACCGTAACCATCCGCACCAAGACAATGTGACGGTGGCCTTGCTGAAAGTGGGGGATAAACTGCCCCAAGCGGTGACGAAACCGGGCATCGTTGTGCCCCCGAAAATGCCCAATACTCCCAAGAAAAGCACTTATGGATTCTGGATATTGGGGATATTGGGATTGCTGCTGGTAGCTGGGTCGCTGTGGTGGTGGTTGAGGGGAACACCCGATGAGTACGTATATGCAGGCAAACGTCCGGGTGCTTCATTGACCGATGTACGCGGTCAATTTCTGCAGATTGGGACACTAACCGAAGGCACCGTTATCTGGAAAAACGATCCGGAAAAGGTGTACATTCAGTTGGGAGGCCCATCATTGACCATTACGGGGCAACCAGAAGTGGTGGGCATTGTTCGTTCTGCAAAAACAGGCTTGGATCAGTTGGTGTTCCAAAATCGCCAAAAAGATAGCTTGATTGTGGTATTTGCCGAAGCCAATAAACTGGGCTTGATTGGAATTGCGGGAAAAGTGGCAGAATTAGAATCTATCGGATACTTTTTTATTGATCCAGCGCTGACAGACCAAAGTATTTTGGCCGATGTACCGGAAGCAGGTAAATTGATGATGCCAGACAGGGACTTTATGCCAAAACAGACCAATTGGATGCGGTATGTGCAAACAGCCACCGATGCACAGGTTTTATTTGCACATATGGTACAGAAAGCCTCCCCAGATTCGTTGGTGCAAGATGGTAAACTGTGGACACAAAAGATTCGGTTAAACGAAACTCTTATTGGGCGGTTTAATGAAATGAAAAACACCATCCGCGACGATCGGCGGTTTATTCGCAAAGACTTGAGTAAGAATGATAAGTGGCATCTTGAAGGATTGGCATTTAGCGATGTTAAACTGGGCTTTATGTTGCTTTTGGCGCACGATCTCACCTTATCCGAGTCGTATCTCATCGGATACCAATATGGTGGTTTGAATGGGGTACGCTTGCCTACGGTGGCTTTTTTACGGCCAGATCAGGTTTCGATAACCTTCGAGAAGCCAGAAACGAAATTGTTTAATGTACGCTTGCAAACTGGTGAGTGGGCGATCAATTAATAATGCTAAACACGCAATGAATCAAAAAATTAGGTATTGGTTGGTTATTTTGCCCGTTCTACTTACCCTTTCGGCAACGCAGCCTCCCAAAGACTGGGCAGAAGAAACTCTGACAAGCCTTTCTTTAGAAGATCGTGTGGCACAATTGTTATCGGTCATTGCCTTTGGGGAATTTAATGGCGAAGACAGCACCGAACGGACTCAACTCAAAACCCTGATCCAAAACCTGAAAGTGGGTGGGGTCATTCTTACCCTAGCGGAGCCTCTTGCACAAGCTGAACTAACGAATTGGATGCAGGAAATGGCCGAAGTGCCGTTACTGATCTCGATGGACATGGAAAATGGTGTGGCCATGCGCACCAAACGAACCACGGCATTTCCTTCTGCAATGGCATTGGGGGCTACACAAAATCCGGCCTTGGCTTATCAGATGGGTCAGATGGTGGCAAAAGAAGCGCGGGCATTGGGAGTACATCAGAATTTTGCACCTGTGGCTGATGTCAACAATAATCCAGAAAACCCGATTATTAATGTCCGTTCGTATGGTGAATCTCCGGAAACAGTATCGAAAATGGTTCGTGCCTACATTGATGGGATGCAGGAAAACGGACTAATTGCCACCGTAAAACATTTTCCGGGGCATGGAGATACGGCCACCGATTCCCATCACGGATTACCGCTTCTGCCGTTTGCCCTTCCTCGCCTACAAGCTACCGAATTGGTTCCGTTCCGAGATGCGGTGAAAAGCGGAGTAAAATCCGTTATGGTAGGTCATTTGGCGGTTCCTGCACTCGAAAAAGAGGAGCGCCTTCCGGCCACTTTGTCCAAAGCCATCACAACGGGCATTTTACGGGATGAATGGGGGTTTACAGGTCTTGTGGTCACGGATGCTATGGGTATGAAAGGCGTTACCGCACAATTTGGGGTAGGGGAGGCAGCCGTTCGGGCATTAGAAGCAGGGGCAGACCAAATCCTGATGTCTCCGGACCCATTTGTAGCGCATCGTGCCATTGTACAAGCGGTGGCTACTGGCCGTTTGAGCGAAGGACGGATCAATCGTTCCGTTTTAACATTGCTACGCCTAAAGGCTGCCCTGAAATTACATGAAAAGAAAAGTATTGCCCTCTCCGAAATACACCAGCATGTTTCGTTGGGAGCACATAAAGCCTTGGCAGAAACCATCGCTGAGGCAGCTTTTACCCTCTTGCGCAACGAAGGACAATCTTTTCCATTACAGCCACGTTTATCCCGCAAGATATCGCTGATTCACTTAAACGACGACGATGATCCAAAAGTGGGGGAAGGGTTTCAACGGGCTTTACAATCGGTGGGCCTTCGGGCTACGCAAACCTTTTTATTAGACCGCAGGAGCAACTCCCTTGATTATGAAACGGTTTTGAGCCACTCAGGGAACGCCGATACCTTCCTTATCCCCGCCTATATTGGCTTTCACGGCAATCCGCAAGAACAACAAACGGTTATGAAACACAAAGCTTTTTTAGAAAAATTAATCGCCCTTGGCAAAACTGTGATCCTGATTTCGTTTGGTTCGCCCTATCTTACGCATGGTTTGCAAGCACAGCCTTCGGTTTTTGCGGTTGCCTATGGTTCAGACCCTGCTTCGGTGGAAAACGCGGCAGAGGCACTGGTTGGACGAAAGCCCGTTCAAGGCAAACTGCCTGTTACAGTGCCGGGATTGTATCCCCTGTGGAGCGGATTAAACGTCTCGCCTTCGTATCCCATGAACCAGACCCGTCAATTCGATCCGGCGCGTTTTGCCGCCCTCGATGCATTATTAGAGGGGGCTATTCGGAATAAAGCCTTCCCTGCGGCAGCAATCGCGTTTGGAACGGATCAGGCCCTCGTTCGGGCGAAAGCCTATGGCTATCAAACCTATGATTCGGAAGTGGCGGTTTCGCCAGATATGCCCTTCGATCTGGCGTCTTTGACCAAAGTGGTGGGCCTGACTACTGCCGTAATGAAGCTTTATGAAGAAGGAAAATTACGTCTGGATGACAAGGTGGTGAAGTTTATTCCAGAATTTGCACCAAATGGAAAAGATCAACTCACCATTCGTCATCTCATGACCCATACTGGTGGTTTAAAAGCCTTTTATGCGTTCTACAACATGGGAATCAATTCGAGGGAAGGGGTCTTACAATACATTTTTGCCGATAAATTGTATTTCACACCCGGCACCAAAATGGAATATAGCGATTTAGATATGATCTTAGTGGGGTTGATTGTTGAGCGCATTTCCGGGAAATCCTTAGATGCGTATCTGAAACAATATTTCTGGACGCCTTTGGGCATGAACCGCACCGGGTTTCGCCCGACGAATGGCGCCGGGGATGATCTGGCGGTGGTGCCAACCGAAAAAGATACTTATTTCCGCAAAAAATTGATGCAGGGTGAAGTACATGATGAATGCGCTTGGGTGCTGGGAGGTACGTCTGGTCATGCAGGTTTGTTCTCGACCGCCAACGACTTGGCTATTTTTGCCCATATGATGCTGAATGAAGGATCCTATGGTGGACAACAATACCTGAAGCCCGAAACCATCCGCTTGTTTACCAAAGTACAACAATCCGGATTTAGCACCCGTGCGCTGGGTTGGGATACAAAGCCTCGTTCAGGCTATACCACAGCAGGCACACAGTGGGGGCCTCGAAGCTATGGCCATACCGGATTTACTGGGACCAGTATTTGGATAGATCCAGATGCGAAACTGTTTGCCATCCTGCTGACCAATCGGGTATATCCTACCCGCGAAAACCAAAAAATCCGTGAGATACGTCCTAAATATGCAGACATGGTTTGGGACCTGATTAAAAATGGAAAAATAAACACCACCAAGCCTGTTAACCGGACATGGTGATTCTTTAAGGGATTTAAAACAACCTAACATGAATTTCCCTACTCACCTTCGAGACAAAATTGCGCAATTACTCTTTGTCCGGATTGGATCGAATATGCCACCCGCCAAGCGTGTAAACGAAGACGAAGCACGCATCTTGGGCTTGATTCAGGATTGGGCCATTGGGGGACTTTGCCTGTTTAACGGACAATATCCGGCGGCTTCGGAAACCTTGAAGCAACTACAGAAGGCCGCAAAATTTCCGTTATTGGTAGGAACAGATATGGAACGGGGAGTGGGCCAACAAATGCGCCCAGCTACGGTCTTTCCACATGTTATGGCCTTTCAAGCAATGGGTACAGCCGATGAGGCTGTGGCATTGGTCATGGAGTTTGGGCGTATGGGCGCACGCGAGGCCCTGTCTATGGGGGTTCATATTGCGTTTGCTCCTGTGGCCGATGTGAGCCGGAATCCCAAAAACCCCATTATTGCGACACGTGCTTTTAGTACATCTCCAGACGAAGCGGGACGGTTGGTGGAGGCATTCATCCGTAGCTCTCGTGCTGAAGGGTTGCTAACATGCCCCAAACATTTTCCGGGACATGGTAACACCGATCAGGATTCACACGAAGAACTTGCGCAGGTTTCGGCAAGCCGCGAAGAATTGGCGTTTTTTGATCTGCCTCCTTTCCAAAAAGCCTTTGATGCGGGAGCTGAACTGGTGATGACAGCTCATGTAGCTTTTCCTGCACTGGATGATCCGAAAACCCCGGCCACTGCTTCTTTTCCAATTTTGGTGAACCTACTCCGGCACGAAATGGGTTTTACTGGAGCGGTGATTACCGATAGCTTGTTGATGGGTGGTATTGGTCCGGACGGCCAAAGTGAAGCAGAGATGACGGTGATGCTACTGAATGCTGGTGTGGATATTTTGTTGGATGTACGGGATGTAGCGGAAATCGTCCTTGGTGTCGAACAAGCAATTGCTGAGGGGCGACTTTCCGAGGCCCGTATTGATGAAGCCCTCGCACGGGTGTGGCGACTAAAAACGCATTTTATAGATAAATTTGGTGCTGATTTTTACGAGAACCCTGCTACTTATTTTCCCGATGTGGAAATCGGGAGCGCACATGCACAGGATCGTGCCGATGAAATGGCGGTACGCGCTGTTCAGGTGCTCAAACCTAACGCTGACTTTTTCCCCTTACCACACCCCGAAGCACCGATGTTGGTGGTGTTGATGAAGCCATTCTCCACACCGCTGGATCCGACCGAGCAGCCTCTTGCTGATGCCATCCGTGCCCAGTTTCCGCGTGCCCGATACGAGGAGGTCTCTGAACTGACCCATCCCGCCGAATTGGATGCAATTCTGGAGGTGGCTGCAAAATATCAGCAAGTGGTGGTGGCGCCTATCGTTAAGCCTGCGGCTTGGCATCGTTTTGGCCTTAAACCCCATCATCAGGCATTCGTGGAGGCTATCGTTCGCCAACAACCCGTTGTCTTGGCTTCGTTGGGTAGCCCGCAACTTTTTGCAATGGTTCCCGAAGCGACGGTGCATCTATGCGCGTTTAGTGATATGGCCCCTTCTCAACGCGCTTTGGCAAAGGTTCTCGCTACTGGCTAACTGGGCTATGTGGCCGAGATACAATGTTGCCATGTCTATACGAAATTTCTAACCAATATAGCATAAATTTACTGCGACTGCGCGGCTAAGTTTGTTTAAGTCCGTCTTATTTTCTGCCGGTGACTTCTTGTTAGTCACAAAGAGTTCCGAGGGAAGGTTGTCATGCCCTATTTAAAGCATTTGAGGATGTTTTACAGGTTGGGGGCAATGAGTTTTAAGCATCTGCTTTGTCAACAAAGTTCTCAACTTCTCCCTTAAAACACGATGCGGGGAGCCCAGCACCGTTGACAAGGTTGGGCGTAGCGGTATTGTGCCAAGCGAACCGGATTTGGGTGGGAGTAGTCAGTTCTGGTGAGGTGAGGATCACGGTATCTTGGACAATTTTCGCAAGGACAGATAAAAATTCCCCGGATGGTCCGGCCAATTCGAAATGAGAGGGTGGTGCGCCGTCGCTGGTACGTAGGCCCAGAGCATTTTCAAAATAGACTATGGTTTGTTCGCCTTTTTGCACGGCTTTTCGGAATATCGGACTGGAGGTCAGGCCCATTTCTTGCTGGTAATGGCTGTTCAGTACCAGATTGGCAAACCGTAGCCCGACGTCTTGCTTGTTCATCGGATGAATGTCCTGGACATTTCCGATGTCGCTGGTCACCACGAGGCCGCTGGCAGCCAACTTGCTCACAACGCGCCGTTGCGCCTCACGGACGACCACCCCTGCTTCCGGAATTTCGTAGTCATAGGGGGCAATTTGCGCGATATAAAAAGGGAGTTGTTCCGCCCATTCTGTTCGCCAAGACCGAATCAATGTCTCTAACAACGCTTCATAGGCATAGGCATTTTCTACATTCGATTCACCCTGATAATACAAAACGCCGGCAATTTTATAAGGCCAAAGTGGTTGAATCATGGCATTATAAGTTCTTCCCGGCTCATGAGGCCCCCAAAGGCGGGGCATTTGTTTTTTTGCTGCTTCACGTAAGAAAGCATCGGCCATCAGTGCATTTTCCGGTATCCAGACCTCAGCAGGTGTTCCGCCCCAAGCAGCCTGTATTAGCCCAATAGGTACGTTCAGCACTTCCTGTAGCCGTCTTGCAAAGAAATAGGCAACGGCGCTAAAATTTTGCATACTGGCCGGGGTACAAGCCTGCCACCTCCCTTTTAAGTGATCCAATGGAATTTCGGAGGCATGGCGTGTCACATTAAAAAAATGAATTTGAGGATGATGTGCCGCCTCTATTTCCAAACGACCATTCAGAATGCCCATATTGGCACTCCACTCCATATTGGATTGCCCAGAACAAAGCCACACTTCGCCGATGAATACCTCTTGGAGGTGAATGGTCTGGTGGCCATCGGTGATGCGGAGTGAAAAGGGGCCACCAGCACGTGGTGTAGTCAGGCGGAGGTTCCAAACTCCGTGTGCGGTGGTGGTGGTTTCTACGATTTCGGATTGCCAAGAAGCACTTATCCGGATGGTGAGGCCGGGTTCGGCCTTTCCCCAAACGGGCACTTTGGCTTGTTGTTGTAAAACGATACCTTCTGAAAAATGTGCAGGCATCCAAAGAGTATTGGGTTTTTTTAATTTAAATAAAAACAATGCTTTATTGTATAAGATTCGGAGCATGGTGTGTTTAATGAAGAGGGAATCGGAAGAGGGAGATAAAAACGCTCCGAAGATACGGAACGGCGGGGGACATCGCAGTAAAAAAACGATCGCGGGGCAGGAAAAGGAGATGATCTTAATTGCTGTAACCCAATTTGGGTAAATCCGTCTCCAAAATGAGGTATATTATAATTCCTTACCTTTTTTAATCTCACCCAAATACAAACCACATGAGTCGTATTATCAGCAAAATGATGTTTGGGCTGATGGTGTTGATTGTCGGTTGCTCAGGCACAAAGCCGGCGCCTCCGACACCGCCTACTACATCACCCGTTGTGACCAACGCACCAAAACCAGCCAGCCCAGCAACGGCGGCCCCAGCAACGACCACACCTCCGGCGGGGGCACGTTCAGGGACACCAGATACAGGCATTAAACCGTACAAAGAAGTTATAACGGCGAAAGCCAAAACCGATAAGGGACTGTTTTGGGTTCACGAAGTGGATGGAAAATGGTACTTTGAAGTGCCGGATTCGCTCCTAAACAGGGAAATGCTTTTGGTGAGTCGCATTGCCAAAACCGCAGATAACTTAGGCTATGGCGGTGAACAATCTCAAAACGAGCAAGTGATTCGCTGGCAGCGTGCCGACAAAAAAATCTTGTTGCGGACAATTAGTTATCGCAATACCGCCGCCGATAGTCTGCCCATTCGTAGGGCTGTAGAAGCCTCCAATTTTGAGCCAATCATTCGGGCGTTTGATATTCGTGCCTTCAACAACGACACATCTGCGGTGGTGATCGAAGCCACCCAGCTGTTTACGCAAGATATCCCGATTTTGGGCTTGCCTTCGTTTCAACGGACGCAATTTCAGGTCAGACGCTTAGACCCAGACCGTACGATGATTGTTCGGATGAATAGCTACCCGATCAACGTTGAGGTTCGTCACGTTTTGACGTATGATGCAGGTGCGCCGCCCAGTCAATCTGCAACGGGTACGATTTCAGTAGAGATGAACCAATCAATGTTGCTACTCCCGAAAAAACCGATGCAACCGCGACTCTTAGACAACCGCGTGAGTTATTTTTCCGTTTCTACCAAAGATTATGGATCGGATGCCCAACGTGCGGAAACCCGGACCTATATCAAACGCTGGCGCTTGGAGCCGAAAGACTGGAATGCTTGGAAACGGGGTGAGTTGGTAGAGCCTGTTAAGCCAATTGTGTATTATATAGACCCCGCCACGCCCGAAAAATGGCGTCCATACCTAAAAAAAGGGGTAGATGATTGGCGGGTTGCGTTTGAAGCAGCAGGTTTCAAAAATGCCATTATCGCCAAAGACCCGCCTACCGCAGAAGAAGATTCGGAGTTTAGTCCAGAAGATGCCCGATATTCAGTAATCCGGTATTTCTCATCGGATATCGAAAATGCGTATGGGCCGAGTTTGGCGGATCCCCGCTCCGGCGAAATTATCGAGTCGGACATTGGATGGTATCATAACGTCATGAACCTGCTTCGGAATTGGTTCCTCATCCAAACGGCTGCTGTCAACCCAGAGGCACGCAAAATGAAATTCTCGGATGAACTTATGGGTGAACTGATTCGCTTTGTTTCGGCGCATGAAGTGGGGCATACATTGGGCTTGCCGCACAATATGGGGGCTTCTTCGGCTTATCCTGTGGACTCTCTCCGCTCCGCTACGTTTACAAAAAAACACTTTATTTCGCCTTCCATCATGGATTATGCGCGCTTCAATTATGTTGCCCAGCCAGAAGACAAAGGCGTAAACCTCTTTCCCGGTATTGGGGTGTATGATATCCACGCTATCCGTTGGGGATATCGTCCTATTCCCGAAGCGAAATCTGCCGATGAAGAGCGCTCGACTCTCAATGCTTGGATTCGTGAAAAAGAAAACAACCGAATGTACCGATTTGGAAAGCAAGGCGGATATGATCCTTCTTCCCAAACCGAGGACTTAGGAGATGATGCCATGCGGGCCAGTGAGTTGGGAATCCGAAACCTGAAACGCATTCTGCCAAACCTACAAAATTGGTCTAATGAAAGTGCAAAGGATTATAGGGACTTAGAAGAACTCTACGGTCAGGTGGTAGGCCAATATCGCCGGTATATGGGCCATGTCTTGAACAATATTGGCGGAGTACAGGAAGATTATAAAACCATGGATCAGGCAGGGGTGGTTTATACCATGGTGCCTGCCGAAAAACAGAAACGCGCCCTACAATTTTTGATTGACCAGTGCTTCAAAACTCCAGTGTGGATGATAGATCCCAATGTGTTGCGTCGGTTTGAAGGTACTGGGATGATGGAGCGGGTTCGGACTACGCAGGTGGGGGTTTTAAACCAAGTAATGGATATTGCACGTATCGGACGGATTATCGAGGCAAATGCGCTGGGCGAACCTGGTGGACAATATACAGCTTTGCAGATGTTAACCGATGTGCGTAATGGGATTTGGACCGAAGCCGTGACAGGGGCTGCGGTGGATGCCTATCGCCGGAATCTCCAACGCGGATATTTAGACAGGGCTGATGCCTTGATGAATACCAATACAGTGCCTGCGTTTACGCCCTCTGCCACGTTTAACCCCGCAAAAGTTTTCGGTATTGGGGTGAATGCAAGCCAATCGGATGTACGCGCCTTAATAAGGGGTGAATTGCAAAAACTCCAAAGTCAGTTGCGGGCAGCCCTCCCAAAAACACGGGATGAACTCACACGCTTGCACTACCAAGATGCGCTTGTTCGGATTGAAAAAATCTTTGATCCAAAAGATTGATCGCATCCATTAGTAAGACCTTCATAAGGAAGCCCCGTATCTTTCGCGAGATAGGGGGCTTTGTTTTGGTTTCATGTGGAAAAATCAGGAAGTGGCTGGTTTTTGAAGACCAAGCTTTTCCAATATGCCTTCTGCGGCACGGCGTCCAGTTTCAGCACCGCCATTCATATAGCCTTGATAGTCTAAGCTGGTGTGTTCTCCGGCAAAGTACAGGTTACCCACAGGTTCAAATTCTGCGCCGGCAATGCTGGTGTATTGCCCTGGGAGGTAGCAGGCATAAGACGTTTTGGCCCATTCATAGGTAGGCCAATGGAACCGTGCGGTCTGCCCATTACGAGCGGCTGATGCGCCGGGAAATGCTTTTTCTACGCCTGCCATAAATGTATTGATATGGCTCTCGGGGGTTCCATTGCCAACCGAAATACCAGTTTTTCCACCGGAAAACAAGGTAAGACCTCCAGAAGGACCCGCCTGGAAGGCCGAGTTGTCCCAAGAAAGTTGGAACCCTTCGTCGGTGAAGGCTTCTCCGGAGTAATTTTTATCATGCCATACGCGGTCTTTAAAACCGACGTACAACTTGGCATTGGTCCCATAACCCAATTCTTGGATTGCTTTTTTCTTAACCTCCGACATGGGAATCCGAAGATCCACCTCACGCAATAAGGTAAAGGGAATGGTGATCAGGGCCATTTCGGCTTCCACATCTTTGGTTGAGCCGCCTGTAGCAAAAGAAAGGACGTAGCCGCCATTTTTGCCGGGCCTGATAGCTTCCAATTTGTGGGAGATTTTGATTTGGGCCTGAAGTTTTTTGTACAAAGCACGGGTAAGTTGCTCACTGCCACCCTCAATTTTAAATTGTTCGTCGCTTTCGCCAAAGATGCTAAAGCCTTCAGTGGTGTCGGTACTGATTAGCCAGAGTAGGTTAAGTGCGGTTTGTTCTTGTGTTTCGCGCCCAAATTCCGTCACCCAAGCCA
Organism: Bacteroidetes bacterium UBA2364; assembly: GCA_002344075.1. GTDB lineage: Bacteria > Bacteroidota > Rhodothermia > Rhodothermales > UBA2364 > UBA2364. Next base: position 5,403 of record DDTM01000065.1, on the reverse strand, counting down.
CATCCAGCAGTTTGCGAAACCATCCAGAAACACCAATGCTGTCTAAATAAGCAGCAATGGAAAGTTTGTCTAATCGCTGGTCGTCGGGCGAGAATTCATTGTAGGTAAAGTATTCACTGAGCTTATTGATGTCCTCATCCATGCGTGCGGCAATTGGCTGGAAGGCTTTAATCACCTCTTGCTCCGTGAAATGGCGCCCATCAAAGAAATAGGCATTTTTAAATTTCCCTTCTCCTTTAGGGTCTAGGCGATCATTCAGTTTTAGTCCAAACTCATTACATAGATTAATCATGTCTTCGTGACCAGAATCAATAAATTCACCACCCATTTCCGCATAAAGACCTGGGGCTGATACATCCATTCCGGTGAAGATACGTCCGCCTACTCGACCACTACCCTCATACACCACCGATTGGACGCCTGCTTTTTGGAGGACATATGCCGCATGGAGGCCTGCAATCCCCGCCCCTACAATGGCAATTTTGGCAATCTCGGTGGTTCTTTGTGTGTTTTCAGGTTTGTTTGTTGGTTCAGGCAAACAACCGGCAATTCCAAGGGTCGCCACGCCTGTGCCAAGAGCCATAAATTCTCGACGAGAAAGCAAACGTCTGGTTTGTGCTTCATGGTAAAGGTCAAGCATTTCATCCGCTGGAGGGGTATGTTTTTTATTTGCAGCAGTGGCTAAGCGCATGGCACGCCGCAACGAAGAAAAAAGAGGGGTATGGCCAGAAGATTTTTTCATATAAGGGGACTTTTGGGTGAAATAAAGATGGTTATAAAGAAAATAAGAAATTTAACATCTTAAGCAAAAGCCGATATGGCGGGAATGCCCAATTTTGTCCGGACCCAGTTTCTGGATGGACGTTCGATACGGTGATAGATGTGGTGGGAAGCCCATAAAACAAATCCAACAAAAATCACAGAGATTCCAATCCGGCTTCCAGTGCCCATTTGTCCTGGATCGTTCATACCGAGTATCTGTGGAACCATGTATAAGACAGGCAAATGAATCATGTATAGGGAAAAGGAAATGTCTCCGAGAAACGTGAGTGCTTTGCGTAATATGCCCATCTTAACCGACGAATGGTAGGCCAACCAAGCCCAAAAAGGCCATAAGACAACCACAAGGGTATCGGTTGGAGAGCATGTCATAACGATCAGCGTTATGACGATAAACGATGGGAAAATGGCCTTAGTCAAAGATGGTGGAGGGGTAGGAAAATAATACTGTGGGGAACGAAGGGAGAATGTACACAAAGCCATGCCGATCCCAAACCCACACATACCCCGTAATACCGCCCAATCGAAGGTGATGTCTAAATTCCCTTTTGGGTGCAGCCATTCTAAACACCCATACCCAATAATGCCAGCCGTTAGCCCTACAACGGTGCCAGTTTTCCCACATTTGTATAAAATATGCCACAAAAAGGGAAATAATAAATAGGCCGCCCATTCGGTACTGATAGACCAAGACGGGATGTTCCAGGTATTACCTGAATGAATCCCCCATGCCTGAACCATCAATAGGTGGGTAATAATGGCTTCTTCTACATAAATACGACCATATTCCCTTGGTTTACCCAGCCCCCAAACATTCAAGGCATACCAAGAAACCAAAAGGAAAAGTGTGAATAGGTGCAAGGGATAAATTCTCGCAAAACGTGCTTTTAGATAAATGGAAAAAGTATGGAAGGATACTGTTTCTGCAAAATATTTACCATACAAATAACCAATGAGGAAGCCGCTAAGTACGAAAAATAAATCCACCAACAAATAACCGCGCAACAAAGGGCGAAGCCAGATAGAATGCACCTCTGGGAATAAATAAATCTTCACATGGAATAAAACAACCCATATAGAGGCAATACCCCTTAGTTGATGAAATCCGGGTAGAAACGCCGGTTTGATCATGGTATTTGTAACGAGAATCCAGGCTTAATGAGGTTGGGGTTCGGAAGTCGTTTTTTGTTCAACTCCCAGATTTCCTTCCATTTTTTTGCATCCCCTAATTCTGTTTGTGCAATTTGAAGCAGGGTATCGCCGCCTTTTACCACATAAGCCTTAGAATTGGTGGGGAGGTCCTCAACTTCTACGGCCTCACTTTCGAGATAAGCTTTTACAACCCGTTCATATGAGGCAGAAGTAAGGAAGGAAGGTAATAATTTATTGATCGTATTTTTTAAGTCTGTGCTTCCTTTCGCCATACCGATGGCATACTCAGTAGTGTTTAGGTTAAGTTCGACAATCCTAAGATCAGGAAATTCAAGTACCTCTTTGGCGGCGAACGGATAGTCATAGATGACCGCATCCACACTGCCATCGTTGAGGTTACGCAACCAGCCTACCCCTTGGTATTTCGACAAAGAACTATAACCCGGAATGTTTTCTTTCACCCAGTCTGCGGCGGCGGGATCGTCGTAAATGCCGATTTTTTTGCCCTTTAGTTGCCGTATATTTTGGATTCCGCTTCCTTTTTTGGTGATCAGACAGAATCCAAATTCCAAATAACCATCCGACCAATCCACGCCATCAATACTATCATCGGGAATGTAACCACTCATAAATACATCTACTTTCCCATTTTTAGCCAATTCGGGAAGGTAATCATACAATGCTTCAACCACTTCCACCTTGTCCACGCCCATTCGTCCTGCAAGGCTTTCGATTACTTCCATATCGAAGCCTTGTTTGCGACCTTCTTGCTCAAAGTACATAGGAGGGGATTCTGGTTCCATTCCAACCCGCAGAACACCACGTTGCCGGATTTGTTCTAAGGTGATTTCGGGGATGGGAGCACCATCGGTTGTTACCGTTTCTGTGTTGCCTTTTGGACCCTTAAAATACCAAAATGCGGCAATGGCCAATAAAACGAGTAGAAAGAACAAAGGCCATTTGCCTGAATACGAAAAGTTGTTCATAATGCAAAATGGTTTAGTGATCGAATGGTTTAATATAGCACCAACACCCTTAAAGTCAAAATTACCGTTTAGATACGATAATTGTTTAAGGCTATAAATTCGTAAAAGCCTTAATATAAAAGAAGTTGTTGTTCGAACCGTCTAAACCATGTTAGTTGGCGCTTGGCATAGTTTCGGGTATGTTGTTTAAGCAATGCTATCATTTGTTCATACGACAATGCCCCCAATAGATAAGCAATGGGTTCTTGGTACCCAATGGTCTTGAGGGGATTGATTTCGGGACTAAATCCGGCATGTAATATTTCTTGTACTTCATTTATCAACCCCTCTTGTAGCATTTGGTCCACCCGCAGATTGATCCGCTCATATAATGTTTTTCGTTCACGGTTTAGTACTGTCACGTCGAAAGTAAAGGGTGGACGTGATTGCTGTTGATGGAAAAAGGAGATGGGTTTACCTGTACTACGTATTACTTCCAAGCCGCGAATCAATCGCTGGGTTTTGGTGGGATCTAACGTCTGGGCATAGGCCGGATCCGCCAATACGAGTTCCTGAAAGAGGGCTTTGCTTCCCCGTTCGGATAATTCTATCATCAGGTTATTCCGGACTTCAGGGGCCGCTTCTGGAATTTCGGATAGGCCATAGACTAATGCTTGTAGGTATAATGTGGAGCCTCCGCAAACAATGGGATTTTTCTCACGTGCAAGGATGTCAGCCAGTCGGGCATTGGCTTCGCTTGCAAAAATACCTGCGGAATAGGGTTCTGAAAGATTTTTTTCGCTGATAAAATGATGCGGAACCGCCCTTAACTCGGCTTCGGAGGGCTTGGCGGTTCCGATATGTAGCTCCTTAAAAATCTGTCGGCTATCTGCCGAAACGATTTCTCCGTTATTCCTAAGTGCATATTCGATGGCATATGCGGTTTTTCCCACAGCTGTGGGCCCAGCAAACACCTGAATCCGGGGAAATTCCATTCAATTTATCGTTTGATTCCAGCCGTTGTTCGGGTATAGGTTTGTAAAATACCCGATTCGGCCATCAATCGTTCAATTTCCTCGATTTCCATGGGCACAAAATCTGAAAGGATGTCTGCGCCAGTTTCGGTAATGACAATCATGTCTTCGAGCCGGATATAAATCATTTCTTCCGGTACACGCAGGGCAGGTTCAATCGTAAACACCATACCGGGTTTGAGCGGGCCATTATAACTGCCTACGTCGTGAGTGGCCATCCCCACGCCGTGCCCGAGGGTCGTAAAGGCATTAAACGAGCCTGCGCGGTATGTAAATACAAAGTTCCTGGCTCCTTTTTCGTATTCGGGCTTAGAGAAGGTGGTTTTTTCTAAAAGCGCCTCCATCTCGACCACTGCCTTGGCCCTCACTTGGCTTGCTGTTTGTCCGGGTTTAATGTGTTTTAAAATGGCCTTATAACAAGCCAAGTAAAATCCATATAATTCACGTTGCCAAGGACTAAATTTACCATTTACGGGAAACATTCGCGTGACATCACTCATGTAGTAGCCATAATCGGGAGCATAATCCATAAGCAGGAAATCACCATCTTTCATTATACGTTGCCCGGCGTTGTAATGAGGAAAAAAGGCATTATGACCACTTGCCACTAAAGAATAATAGGCATCTCCTATAGCGCCTTCACGGTAGAAAATAAATTTAGCAACGGCGTCCAACTCCAACTCCTTCATTCCTGATTGGACCGATCTCATGCTTTCCATCAGCGCCAGTCCACTAAGGAAAGTAGATTTTTTGATTAGTTCCAACTCTGCAGGACTTTTAATGAGGCGCATTTCATCCATCGTAGGATTTAGATCCCGTAGTTCAAACATGGGGAATCGTTCCTTAAGCAGAGAAATAAAGCGATTTTCGGCACTGGGGCGACCATCCCACGGATCCGAATACAGGTCTGCATGAACCCGCAAGCCCATGTCTCGGCTTTCTGCAAACCCTTCTCCCGGCTGGAATGGCGTCCAAAGGGTATAGGGTTTGCCGCGTCTCGCTACACGGCCAAGCCACTCCGCAAAAAGGTCTGTGCTATATACGCCATCAAACTCTTGCGTGTCGCGCAGCCAATCGGCATCTTCAGCCGAGAGCATCTTGCCTTCGCTCCGTTCTCGTGCTTCGTTCCTATTCGGAAGGAACAAAAAGGATTGCTTTGTATTGCCATCCATTACCAGAATGGCATGAGGTACTTCTATCCCACTAAGGTAATAAAATTCATTTGTTTGCCTAAAGCGGGTAAATCCTCGTGGGCTGGGGGCGCCTTTTAAGACGGCGATGCCTTCGCTACCGATTTGACGAATAATTTCGTTTCGGCGGGCAGTAAATTCGGCAGCTTTAAAGTCAGAGCGGATCAATGGGACGTCCACTTGTGCCCAAACCGAAATTGGAAACAGACAGAGAACGAACAAAAACTTTTTCATTGGGATTGGGGATTTGGTTGAAGGGAGGCCAATACAATATATAAAAAT
>DDTM01000056.1:7577-51898 GCA_002344075.1 Bacteroidetes bacterium UBA2364 | reverse complement strand
CCGTTGTTAGCCAATTTATTTCTGCACTATGTGCTGGATAAATGGATAGAAAGGACTTTTCCTACAGTAAAGTTTGTACGCTATGCCGATGATATAGTGGTGCATTGCAACAGCGAGAACCAGAGTAATTATGTGTTGGAAGGCATCAGGCGCAGACTGAAAGCATGTCAACTGGAATTAAGCGAAGAGAAAACCAAAATTACTTATTGCAAAGATTACCGCAGGAACGAAGGTCAGGGTTACCCGAAAAGTTTCGACTTTTTAGGTCACACCTTCAAGCCCATGAGTAAGAAAAGCAAAAGGGATAACGGCGTTTTCTTGGGATTTGATTGCCAGATGAGCATGAAGTCGCGTAGTAGGATTCTGGAAACTTGGAGAGCAATGGACTTTCACAGAGAAAGCACCAAAACGCTTCAAGATATTGCCAAGATGTTGAACACTCAATCAAGAGGAATCATCAACTATTTTGGCAAGATGGAAACAAGTGCGTTAGAAATTTTATTCCGACATTTGGACTATCGCATAGCAAAGTGGGTAAAGAACAAGTTTAAGAGATTACGAAGTTACCAAAAGGCATTCGATTGGCTGCGAGACATCAGGTTGAGCTACCCCAATATGTTGGTCCATTGGTCAATCATTAAATTCTGAATGATTGTATGTCAAGAGCCGTGTGAGTCGAGAGGTTCACGCACGGTTCTGTGAGAGGCTTGAGCTGAAATGCTCTTGCCTACTTGACCCCGGAAACGTTGTGCGTCATTTTTATGGACACCTAAAATTAATGGTTTGTAGAATTCACCATCCTGCAATATTAGAACTATGGCGAAACCTCGTTATACCTAATAAAAAACGAACAAAATAAAATTTTGTTATAACATTAGCTTTCAGAGTTTTGCCAGAAGAAAATTTTGCGGTGTAACACTTTTCGTATGCACCAAAAAATCCCTAAACCGTCTTAAAGAATTGCAAGATAAGCCGTCTTCCGTCGTCTTCAAATTGGACATCATCTGCCCAATACCGTATCAAAAAAATACCACGTCCTGAATCTTTCAACAAATTTTCTGGCGCAAGCGGATCTGGTAATGTTTCGGGATTAAATCCCTTTCCTTGATCTTGGATAACCAATTCAACCCTATGTGGTGTATCTAATAGCGTAAAAGTTACTTTTTTCTCGGATTGGTAGCCATTCCCATGTTCCATTCCATTAATAAATCCTTCTGTCCCGGCTTGGTAAATACGTTCGGATAATTCGGGTGGCCACGCAAAATCCGTTGCACAAACCTGAAGCATCGCCAGAATCACCGAAGCATATTCCGCTTTACTGGCCAATAACAAATGCACCAAAGCTACTTTTTCAAGTGCAGGATCAATCTTAGAGCGTGGTATAGTATTCATTCATTTGCATCAATACGCCCGACATTACCTTGGCCAGTTCTCTGGTAAGTAAACGGCGATCGAAGCGCTCTACAAACCCGACATCAGGACGAGGCAACGCCCGCTTTCGCCATAAATCGTAATACTGCTCAATAGCCCTTGAGGTTGCACGAATGTCATTCGGTTCCACGACTACGCCTGCGCCATAGGCGCGAATTTGATGGGCTTCTTCGCCCTCTGGTACCAATCCCAGAATAGGTTTTTGTGTACCAAAGTATTCGTATAATTTACTTGTGGACATTTTTTCCACATGGGGTTGATCGCCCAAGGTCATCCACAACACATCTGCCAGCCATATTTTTTGTACCGCCAATCGGTGTGGAATATATCCTTCAAAGACAACATGGTCTTCGAGTTTTAGTTTTTGAACCAATTCCGGGCCGCCTTCGGGTGTCAGCCCAACAAATTCAGCCAATACGTGATGCGCCGCATCCGGGCGTCGGTTGATAAAATCCTGAAAAGCATGTAAGAATGTGTCTGGCTTTTGCACATCGTAAAACATGCCCGAATACACAAAGCGCATGATTCCATCCATATAGGTTCCATGCACCGGAAAGTCCTCTGGATCAAAGCCATGTGGAATAATTTGGATGGTATTGTATCCACCCGCACCAGTATGACGTTGGATGAGGCCTTCTTTGATTCCCCGATTGATGGTTACAAGCCGCGAGGCATGTTTTACGACTTCGGTTTCAAGTTCCAAGTGTTTCCGCTTGTGGCGTTGGGTAGGCATCTTGAGTCGCGAATTATCTAACCACGGTTCGCGAAAATCGGCGATAAACGGTACACCACTATACTGACTCAATTCCATCGCCACCAGATGGACAGTGAAAGGAGGTGCAGTGGAAAAAATCATATCAAATCGTTTGTTGTCCAAAATTTTTTTTCCCGCCTCAACCGCATCCGCTTTCCAACCGATTTTGGAATCCGGTATCATGGCCCACCCACTCAACCAAGACCATTTTCTCTGTACCGAAGCTCCCGGCATCGTAATAGTGGTTCCTTTCTTAAACAAACGATTTAAGTCTTTTGAAGCAACTCGATGAATGGGGACATCGGGAATTTCTTCCATCAAACTTTCATCGTAGGCATAATACCCCTGAGGTTCTACGGTTAATACTTCTGGCTCCCAACCAAATTGGGTAAGGTATTTGACGAATTTGGTGATGCGCTGCACACCACTTCCACCCATTGGAGGGAAATAGTAGGCAATCACCAATACGCGCAGGTGAGGCGTTTCCGGGATCATATTGGTAGCGAAGTTGGTGGTGAGGGTTTGAACACGGACTAAAGGTAGGAATTATTACAAGGACAACACAAGCAAAAAAGCCTATCTTCTGGAACTATAATTAGGCGCTTCTTCCGTGAGTATGATGTCGTGGGGATGGCTTTCTCGGATTCCGGATGCGGTGATACGAATAAAGCGGGCTTCCTCCCTCAGGTCTGGAATCGTGGGACAGCCACAATACCCCATTGCAGCCTGAAGGCCGCCTTTCATTTGAAAGATCACCTCGCTCAGTGTACCTTTATAAGGAACTCGACCTTCGATACCTTCTGGCACTAATTTCTTGATGTCGTCTTCGGCATCTTGAAAATAGCGATCTTTGCTTCCTGCTTTCATTGCTCCTAGGGATCCCATTCCGCGGTATGTTTTAAATTTACGCCCTTCGTAGAGTACCGTATGTCCAGGGCTTTCATCCACTCCTGCAAATAAGGAACCAATCATCACGGTATCCGCACCGGCAGCAATGGCTTTAGGGACATCTCCCGTTAACTTTATCCCACCATCTGCAATAACGGGAATACCATACAAAGCTGCTGCCGCTGCGCAGTCCATCACCGCCGTGAATTGCGGTACTCCTACCCCAGCAATGACGCGAGTTGTGCAAATAGAACCTGGACCAATACCCACCTTCACGGCATCTGCTCCCGCTTCTATCAAATCGCGGGTACCGGAAGCCGTTGCGACATTACCAGCGAGCACTTCCAAATTCCCATATGTTGCTTTAATTGCCGAAACCATTTTCAACACGCCTTCCGAGTGACCATGAGCAGTATCCACTACCACAAAATCCACTTCCGTCTCCACAAGGGCTGCTACACGCTCTAAGGTATCGGGAGTAACGCCCACCGCTGCACCCACCCGTAGTCGTCCATGGTCGTCTTTGCAGGCATACGGATGTGCTTGTTTTTTCTTAATGTCCTTGAACGTAATTAAGCCTTTTAACATCCCGCGTTCGTCCACGACGGGTAATTTTTCGATTTTATATTGCTTAAGTAGATCCTCGGCAATGGCCAACGACGTACCAACAGAGGCCGTTCTTAGCGGAGTATGCGTCATGATTTGTGCCAGTTTGGTTGACGCAGTCGGCTCGAACCTAAGATCTCGGTTGGTGACAATACCCAATAGAATCCGATTTTCGTCCACCACTGGAATCCCACCGATGGAGAACTTGGCCATAAGTTCTTTTGCATCTTTTACGGTATTTTCCGGACGCAAGGTAATCGGATCTAAAATCATCCCACTTTCAGAGCGTTTGACACGACGTACCTCTGCTGCCTGACGTTCGATCGTCATATTTTTGTGCAAAATCCCCACACCACCTTCACGTGCTATGGCAATGGCCATTTGAGACTCGGTCACAGTATCCATTGCAGCAGAGAGAAAGGGAATATTTAGGTGGATTTTTTTGGTGAGACGTGTTTTCAGGTTGGCGTCACGGGGGAGTACATTAGAGCGTCCAGGAAGTAGTAACACATCATCGTAGGTAAGCCCTTCACAGATAATTTTGGATGACACGGTTTTATAGATTTATGTTCGTGAAATAATTATACTTTCAGGTAGGGTTGAAGCAGTTTATACCATGCAAGATACCCGAGACCATTTAGATGCAGTCCGTCGTGTGTCCATTCTGGCCGTAGCTGCCCAGTTACATCAACGAGTTTCATAAAAACATCTACGATTTCTATGTGATGGATGGAACAAAAGGCGCGAAGGTTGTGGTTGATTCGCTGGATTTTTCGGTTAAGTGTTTTGCCATGATACGAACTATGCAAAAATTTTTCGCCATGGATAGGTAAAAGCGAGTGCCAGATCACTGCTTTATTTTCTTTTTTTAAGAGGAGCAAAAGACCCTTGAGGCGGTCTTCAATGGTTTCGGGCGATGCGCCGGCAATCAGGTCATTTATTCCGATGAGTACCACCACTTTCTCTGGGTTACAAGCAAGGCTTTCCCGAATACGGCCCTTTAAGCCCTCGATGGTATCACCAGATATCCCCCGATTTACCACCCCCAAGTCCTGCCCCAACTCGGCCCAGTCACCAATATCGGTTAAAGAGTCTCCCAACAAGGCCACCCGACAAGGCTTGGTTTGCAAGGCAAAAAAGGTTACACGATCTTTATAATAGGCCGTAGCACCCGTTTTACGTTTCAATACGTATTGCGATAAGATCTCTTGTATGTCACCGGTTGAACATTGTCTTTGCATCCACCACCCCATAATGGCAAGCGCAAAAAGCAAGATTACCCAAATCCAACAGCGTTTATATATTTGAGTGACCATTAATCTGATTACCGGAGTTTGACCAATCTTCGTAGTTGCCGCACCTCTGCGGGTGTAAGGTGTCGCCATTTGCCTCGGCGCAGTCCTTCGACAGTTAGTCCCGCATAGCGCACCCGTTCCAAAAACTTCACCTCGTGACCTACCACTTCGAGCATACGCCGGATTTGTCGGTTTTTCCCTTCATGAAGTTTAATCCCGATCTTGGTACGCTCAGGGAGGGCTATATAATCAGCTTCGTCCATTTTTGCCCAGCCATCTTCTTCCAATTCAACCCCCTCCATCAATACCTCCAACGTAGATGGTTTCACACTTTTAGCGGTCTCGGCAAGGTAATACTTTTCTATTTCGAATCTTGGGTGCATTAATCGGTTTGCCAGTTCGCCATCATTTGTCAGCAACAACACGCCCACCGTGTCACGATCCAGCCGCCCGACGGGATAAATACGAGCATGGTGTTTTTCGGGTAGCACCACCAAGTCCATGACCGTTCTTCGTCCCCGTTCGTCCTCCACTGTTGTAATGGTATTTTCCGGCTTATTCAGCAAGATATAGAGGTAGTTCTGAGGGGTCAAGGTTTTACCATTCATCACCACCCGATCTCCGGGCGTTACCATCACACCCATTTCAGTTACCACCTGATTGTTCACAGAAACTTGTCCCGATGCAATTAATTCGTCTGCCTTTCTCCGTGAAGCCACCCCAGAAGCCGCAAGATAGCGGTTTAGGCGCATTGGCTCGGTAATGGCCTCACCCAACGGTTTTTGGCCGGATTTATCCCCTTTCTTAGGCACACGTTTCATCGGGCGTGCGGCACGCGGTTTAGGCGTTCCGGCCGCTTCTATCCTACCCGATATTTTTTTAGGGTGGTTTCCGGAAGAAAAATCAGCGGATGGAGGGTTCTTGGATGGCATGTAATTGGGGTTGTTTGGCTTCGTGGGCTTCAATTTTTTCTAATTTGATTAATTCCTCTCTCTCCATCTCGAATGCAGGATCCTTTAACAACTCCTCGACCTCGCGCAACTGGGGCAAACCAGAAAGATCCGCAAGACCAAATTGTTCAAGAAAAAAAGTTGTTGTGGTGTATAATAAAGGATGCCCTACGGCATCGCTTCGACCAGCCACTTCAACAAATCCGGTTTCCAATAATCGCCGGAGTGCATAATCCGAATTTACGCCCCGGATAAAGTCTATCTCTGGTTTGGTTACAGGTTGTTTATAGGCCACAACTGAAAGGGTCTCCATAACCGACCGAGAGAGTTTTTGGATTGTCCGAGTCGCGAAAAGAGTACGGAGAAACGGGGCTACTTCAGGAATGGTTGCCATACGGTATCCGCCCGCCCATTTTTCTATCCGTAACGCACTTCCCATACTTGCATAACGGATATTAATTCTTTCTACGGCGGCTGTTAATGCCGTTTCATCAGGTACTGTTTGCATACCCGTTGAGCGGGCAACTACATCCGCAAAAACGGCAAATGTCATGGGTGTATCTGAAGCAAAGACCAAACCTTCAATAGCCCGATCCAAAGCCGTTTCGGATAGGTCTAACAATGTGGCATGACTGACAATTTCCACAGGACGAATGGATTCTTGAATTTTGATTTATCTTGATAAGCTACAAAAAGGAGATAAACATGTTTGCATATTCTTCGGGAAATACCCACCCCCCCAGAACCCTTCACAAAATGTTCCCAACAACAAAACCATACAAAAACTCCTGAATTGCGCACCCAAAGGCAATGACCGTTATACCTTTTTCATTCCGTAAAACCTAACTTTCTACTATTTTGATGTCGCTCCTACGGAGCTCTTCTTAATGATAGGTAAAAATATCCCCGAATCTAAGGTGCATCGTATGTCTCATTGGCATTTTTGAAATGCACCCTTTCAACAGAGCGCTTCTTTCCTCGTTTCATGTGGCAATATTCACAAAATTATTGTATCTTGGTTGGTGAGAATGTTCATCTTTGTTGGAAAAATTGTGATTGATAACTCCAATTATACCAAGGTGGACATATTTTCATTCACCGCCTAAAACTTTAGGCAACTTCTATATAAAGATTATCTTCTTAGCAGGCTGCACAATCACTTCTTCGTCATTGCCAATAGAAAAGGAGGGTTTTGTTTATTTAGAAATTGGTATTGAATCACTTCCCCTGTTTGTGCTGGTAGGTTTGTAAAAAAGCGTAATACTTCCGCTGCCTCCTTTGCGCCACCCATATGGCCTGGATAGGCAACCACTGTCAACAGACCACCGACACGTAATAATTCTATGGCCTGTTCCAAAGCAGAAATGGTTGTACCTGATTGGGTGATCACCGTTTTATCGCCCCCTGGTAAATACCCCAAATTAAACATCACCCCTGAGACACTCCCAACGGCTTCTTCCCCCATGATTTCCCGCATTTTCGCATGACTCTTCAAGACAAATGAATGGTTTGAAGCATTTGGAAATTGGCGCTCAAACCGTCCTATGGCTGCTTTAAGCGCAGTCTCCTGTATGTCGAACCCCCAGATAAAACCCGTAGTTCCCACTTGTTGTCTAAGAAAAAGGGCATCGTATCCGTTCCCCAGTGTCGCATCAATGGCTACATCGCCCTCCTTCAGTACTTTAGTCATTAGACTTTTAGTAAAGTCTAAAATTCTTGGCAATACCTGTTCGGCTTCTTTCATAGCTTAATAACCTGTTTTTTTGCGTAATGTAGTAAAAACGACATCATCCACCTTCCAAATTTATGATAATGTTACCTCCTCTTTTTCTACCATTGCCTACTGCTGTGGACAGAAGTTATTCCATCTATTTTCAGCAATTAACCGACTTGCCAAACCTGATGCAGGCGCACGGGCTAAAAAACCCTCAACTGGGCATTGTAACCGACAAACATGTCGAGAAAATATATCGTCGAAAAGTGGAGGCCGCCTTGATTGCCAAGGGTTATCAACCAAGGTGGATTGTTTTTCCTGCCGGTGAAACCACCAAGTCGCTCAACCATTTGTCGGCTATATATGATCATTTCTTGGGTTATGCGGACCGTAGAACCCCCTTGATCGCATTAGGAGGTGGCGTTATTGGAGACCTTACGGGATTTGCAGCGGCCTCTATTTTACGAGGTGTTCCCTTTATTCAAGTTCCGACTACCCTTATGGCTCAAGTAGATAGCTCTATTGGTGGAAAAACCGGCATTAACCATACTGTCGGGAAAAATCTGATTGGTGCATTTCACCAGCCCAGCTTTGTATTGTGCGACGTAGACACCGTCCAGTCACTGCCTGTCCGAGAATGGCACAGTGGATTGGCTGAAGTAGTTAAACATGCCCTCATTACTGATGAAACCCTTTTTGACACCTTGGTTTTGGAGTGGGATGCGGTTCTAAACCGAACACCTGAAGTAATAGCGCCCCTCATCCGTAGGTCAGTTGAAATAAAAGCGGAAATAGTGTCCAAAGACGAAACAGAGCAAGGCATACGGGCCTACCTTAACTTTGGGCATACTTTTGCACATGCATTGGAACAGGTAACCGCTTATAAAACGTTTTTACATGGCGAGGCGGTAACCATTGGCATGATTGCTGCGTTATATGTGAGCAAGTACCAAAATCCCGAATTCCCTTTTGAAAAGGCATTAGACTTAGTAAAGGCATTGCCTATATCGGCTGCCATCAAAGACTTAGACCTTCAATCTTTGACGGAAGCCATGAAAGTTGACAAAAAAGCACAAGCTGGGAACATACGCCTTGTTCTACTTTCTAATATTGGAACGGCTTATATCACCCAAGACATTGACCCCAAGGCTATCCAAGCGGCCTGGATGTTTGCATTGTCTTCCTTTTGAGCAATTTTTAACAGATGGGAAACCAAACACGGCAATTGGTTTAAAACGCCAATATACACCCGTGAATGCTTGTTTACTGTCTTCCGTCTATGTCCTTTATAACCAGACGCAAAGTCATTTTATTATCCTAAGACTCACCGTTGCCGTTTAGACACATATACCGTGCCCCCTTTCGTTTATTTCGCCTAATATTTTTTCTGGCGACGGTTTGTTTACTTCTGTATTGGGGACTAACCCGTACCCGTGTTGGTAGAGAGGCCCTCCGAGAACAATTAATACAGGTTTTCAATCAGGAATTCAAAGGCAGCATCGAGATCGGGAAATTACAAGGCAATCTGTTAAATGAACTTTTTGCTACACGGATTGTCCTAAAAACTCCTACGGGTAAGGTTGTTGCCACGATTGACTCGCTTGTTGCCTCGCCCGATTGGTGGAGTATGCTCGAACAGACGATTTCAATCAGGCAGGTCACTTTATTCCGACCTAATATTACCATGCATCAGCATCATTCAGGCATTTGGGACATTCTCTCTGTCTTTGAGCCACGCAACAAACGCACCCCAAACCCGAATCGGATTCCATGGAATTTCACTTCTGCCGAAATCAACCTTAGACAAGGTATTATCCAAACATCAAGCGACGCCTCTCCCCCGAGAATCGTACAAGAAGGCCAAATCTTTGATTTTACCCACACCAAGATTTCTGACCTGAACCTAAGTGCGTCTTTAGATTGGCGTAAACCCTATAAATTAATAGACCTAACAGGACTTTCTTTTCAGCTTCCGAAACAAGGTTTCACGCTTCGGAAAGCGGAAGGACAATTGTTATTTGACGAAAATCAAGCCATTTTAAACCATTTCTTCCTTCAGGCTGGAGGCTCCTCAATCCGACTCAGGGCTTCTGCACGTGGTAACTCTTTTGCTGCGAAACCGTTCAATCTGGCCTTGTTTAAAAATGCCCCTTTTCAAATAAATCTTCAACAAGCAGATATCCGGGCCAATGACTGGAAAACACTTTTCCCTAAATCCCCCTTACAGGACCTGACCATTGCCTTAAAAATTCGTGGGCAAAATCCATCATATACCCTTGAAAATATTGCTTTTCGCCAAGGCGAGACCATATTCTCAGGAAGAGGGGAAGCCACTACATATCGGGATTCTGTGTCCTTCCGGTTAGGGATTATGGATAACCTCCTCTCGGTCCCGGATCTCGAACGGTGGTTGCCCAATGCTGGTTTGGCCTCTTTCCGTCATCTTCGAAAGGTAAACATTTCATTAGAGGGCGGCGGACAAATGGGTCTTACCAATCCGGATTTTTCCTTTAAGAGCAACCTCCGTATCCGACATCCACAGACGGGAGAGATCAATGGATTTGCCCATCTACGAAAATCAGGCAATTCCCCCTTGTTCTATAAATTAGACCTTAATACGAACCGCCTCAATTTGGGATTTGCCCTACAAAATCCGCAGTTAACCTCACGTATTACGGGGTTATCACGAATTGAAGGTTACGGGACTCGCTTGGAAGATTTTGATGCAAAGGTTTTCTTACGTCTTCGTGATGTTGCTTTTGATCGGTATAAAGCGGATTCCTTGCGATTGGATGGCCGTATTAAGAATCGTCAATTTGATGGATTGGCCATGCTGGCAAAAGAAGGAGGCTATGTCCAAACAACGGGGAAAATAAACTTACAGCGTCCAAGACCCAGTTTTGATGTCCGCGCCGAAACAGAGCGGTTTAATATTGGGTGGATTGACCCCAAAGCTGACATCACCACCCGATTAACCGGAAGAATTGAGCTAAACGGTTCGGGCAGTAAACTTTCCAATTTCCAGGGTCGCGCCATTTTGGACTTAAAACCTTCTCTATTCGTGGTTAAAGGGAAAGAAACCCGTACCACCGAACTTTTTACCACCCTCAATGTCCGTGAAAATGCCCAAAAAGGAATCAATCTGGAAATTTCTGGAGATCTGGCTACGGTTTCTTTACAAAGTGGCTACAAATTGGATGTCTTTCTGGAAATGGGTCAGTATTGGCTTAATGCCATTAACAGAACCATTACGACTGAAAAAGCAAAGAGATTTCGGCCAGATTCCTCTCAGACGTTACCGGTGATGAATTTGGCGGCCATAGATTCAGAACGAATCAAGATGGCCCACAAAATGGGCCCACATCCCCTAGATCGGCTTCCAAAACTGACCGAGGCATACGTAAAAATTAAGCGCGGAGCCTTCCTTACCAACCTGATACCCAATTTTCCCTATTTTGACGATTCCGTGGAATTGACGTGGCGCTCACTTGGAAGCCCCAATACCAGTTCTGTGGAACTAAACATTCGTGGAGATTCCTTATCTGCTGGTACTGCCCGCTTAAAAAATTTTGACCTTACTTTTTCTGCCGATAGCAAGTATGCCTACAACCTAACGAACAACCTTCAGGCTTCCGTTATCGGGCGATTGGACAGTATGGTTGTGGCAGGGCAAAGCTTTGGCAAGACCAATCTTGAATTCAGTTACCAATATGGTGGCGGACAATTATACCTGACTTCCTCGAACCTTGCCAAATTAGGTGTATTCCGAACATGGGCCAATCTTGACTTATTGCAAGATAAAAATCGCCTTACATTTGTGGAACTTTCCTTGTCTTCGCCAACTTATGAATGGCGCATTCCAAAAGATCAGGTTATTGATTTATATGCCGATGCCCTGATATTGAATAACTTGATGGTGGAACGGCTCGACAACAACCCTCAGATGCCCAACCACACCATTCGCGCCAATGGCATTGTATCCGCTTTGCCAGAAGATGAGGTTAATGTCTATGTAGAGAATATTGATATCGGCGATTTAACCCGCAGCCTGAAAGGGCGCGATAAGTTTGATGGTACACTACAAGGCGAATTCTCTGTACGCAAACTCTTCCAATCTCCAGATCTGAACGCCGCCATCACGGTTGAAAACAGTGTCTTGAATGGTACCGATTTTGGAACGTTGCGCTTATGGGGGAATTTTGAGCCTTCGGATAATGTCCTTGCCTTTAATTTACAGGCCCGGCAACCTCTGCAAACCAGCTTTGGGGTACGGAACAACGATATAGACGCCTCCGGAAGAATCGGACTACCCACTGGCAGCAAAGACAAAGGAAATCGGAATCCGGGATTTATTGACGTGGCCTTAGACTTACGGCGCTTAGACTTGTTCTTCTTCAAAACCTTATTTCCGAACGAAATTGACCGCGTGACAGGTTGGGGCTATGGTGCTGGAACCATACGCGGCAATTTTGAGAAGCCCCTTTTTGAAGCAGACTTATTCTTGGTAGAAAGTAATTTTTTAGTCCCCTATTTTAATTTAGAATACGGTCTTTCTGGACCTGTTTCGGTGGATGAGCGTGGGATACACCTCAATAACATGTCCATTGCAGATAGGACCGGAGGCAAGTCTGGCGTTAACGGTAGCATTTTGTTTAACAATTACGACTTCTTTTCGTTGGATGTGGACTTTAACTTAGACAAATTACAACTCATTAATGTGGGAGACTCTAAAGACCTGTATTGGTACGGATACATTTGGGCTTCAGGTCCTGCTTCGATAAAAGGTCCGCTTTACAAAGCATTTATTGACGCACCAGATCTTACCACCACGCCCAATAGTCAGTTGTTTATTCCGATCACTGGGAGCGGCTTAAGTAATGATGAAGTGTTTATCACCTTCACCGACTCATTGGGGCAAGTGCCTAAACCTGTCAAACGCCAAAATCTGCTTTCCGGGCGCGGGACAGGAGAACGAACTTTCCTTGATGGACTGGAGATGAATGCCAATATCCGAGCACCTTCTGGCTCTACAATTCATCTGGTCTTTGACCCTCTCCTCAACGATGTCATCCATGCTGTTGGGTTTGGGGAATTACAGATGCAATACGTTGATGCCAGTTTTAAGATGTTCGGAGATTTTAATGTAGAATCCGGAGATTATCTTTTTACGGCCTTCGATATCTTCCGAAAGCCGTTTAAACTTGAACGTGGTGGACGTATGACATGGTCCGGAGATCCGATTAATGCCAACTTGGCCATCCCTGCTTCTTACAAAACGAATGCTCGAACGGATGGCCTTGAAGGTATTTTGCCCGGATTAGATACCCAAAGCGTTTCCCGGATCCCAATAAAAGTAGGGATGGACATTACAGGAGATGTCAATTCACCCATTGTAGATCTACGATTAGCAATTGATCGCGACCAACGTGCTGGAGAATTTGGCAACTATACAGGTCTTGAAACGGAATTTAACCGAGAAGACCGAGCCACCTCGTATGCATTTAGTGTATTGCTGACCAATTCATTTTCTCTGGCCTCTGCAATTATCAACCCGAACAGTCCTAACGCCACTGTCTCGGAGGCCGGACAACAAGTTGTATTTACCAGTTTGGCTCAGTTGGTATCGGCTTATCTAAACCGTGTGGTAAACCAAGTAATTCCCAATGCCGACATCAATCTCGGTATTTATCAAGGAAAAGACATCACCCGCTTAAACGAGTTGGGGCTTCAGGCAGGCATTGCACTGCGTTTGTTTGATGAACGCATTGTAATCCGTGGCGAAGGCATCGTACCTAATTTTGACAATACAGACGGAGCCATTCAAAATCAATTCAGCGGCGAGGTCGTTTTTGAATATAAGATCTCACCATACATCTCTATAGAGGCATTTTACCGCAAAAATGATCGTCTTCTGGGAACCAATGATGTAGTGTCAGGGGAATCTGTAGGCATTGGTTTTAACTTACAACGTACATTTTCCAATTGGAACAAAATATTCAAACGAAAAAAACGCAAAACAATCGTGCCCCGTCCAGACAGCAGCTTTACAACATTTGCCCATCCGTCTGTTGTTCGGCAATAACACTTTTATTGATTTTAACATGAAGCCAGAACCCCATATCATCCGCAATTTAATATTAACCGTTCTTTCTAAGAACAAGAACCAATCCTTTCGTCCAAAAGATTTAGCCAAAAGGCTCAACATCCGAGACCAGAAAGCCTATTTAATTTTCCAGAAGCAACTCTCAGAATTGGTTGCGGAAGGTCATCTTGCAAAAGTTTCCGGTGGAAAAATCCAGTTTCAGGATCGGATGCCTCATCTTCAGACAGGCACCCTTTCGGTACACCCACAAGGCTTTGGCTTTGTTACAATCGAGGGAATTGAAGAGGATATTTACATTCCACAGGGGCTTTTAGGCTACGCCATAGATGGCGATACCGTAAAAATAAGTCTTTTTGCGCCTAATCGCAGGAGTAGTCGCAGGCAGGAAGGCCGAGTAGAAGAAGTTGTATCCAGAAAGCGGACACAAACCGTTGGAACCCTTATAGAAGATGAAGAAGACGGCCTTCGGTACGTGCGGCCACAAGACCCGCGCTTACTTTCCGACGTATTAATCAGCCCGAAAGACCCAACAGATGCCCAAGATGGAGATGTTGTATTGATATCAATGGAACGCTTTAATCAGCATTTAGGCGTTTTTGAAGGGAAAGTCCTCCAACGCATTGGCAAGTCTGACGACCCAACCGTACAAGTGCTTTCTTTGGCCCTTTCTCGTGATATTAGGGCCAATTTCCCGCTGAGTGTCATAGCGGCAGCCGAAGCCATCCCCCTTGAAATCCCGGAATCTGAGCAAGTTCGTCGGCTGGATCTACGTCAGAAGCGCGTTTTCACCATAGACCCATCTGATGCAAAAGACTTTGACGATGCACTACACATTGAGCAACTGGATGATGATCGGTTTGAGGTTGGGGTACATATTGCGGATGTAAGCTATTATGTTCAGCCACATTCCACACTTGACAATGAGGCATCACTACGTGCAACCAGTGTCTATTTGGTGGACAGGGTTATCCCCATGTTGCCCGAAAAACTTTCGAACGGTGTTTGTTCTTTACGCCCAAATGAAGACAAACTTACTTTTTCTGTATTATTCAATATAAATAAGCGCGGAGAATTACAATCCTACAAGATTATTGAAACCATTATACATTCAAAGCAACGTTTTACATATGAAGAGGCCCAAGCAATATTAGAAGGAACAGACCCCACACACCCTTTTGCACCCGACGTTTCTCTTGCTTGGAACATTGCGGCACATTTACGAAATGACCGCTTTAGGAATGGATCTGTCCGCTTTAATCGGCCTGAAGTTAAAGTCAAACTTGCAGACGACGGTACTCCATTAGAGGTGTATGCAAAAATAATGAAAGAGGCCAATTGGCTCATCGAGGAATGGATGTTGTTAGCAAATAAAGTAGTGGCCATTCACATTAATCACGCTTTTAAACAAGTTCCTCCGTTTATTTATCGTACCCATGATGCGCCGAATGCAGAGCGCATGGTTCAATTGGCGGAATACCTAAAACTTTTTGGCTACGTGATGCCACATACAGGCGGCAACATCCGTGCAGAAGACCTAAATGCAATGATGGCACAGGTTCATGGAAAACCGCAAGCACTTTTGATTGAAGATGCAGCCCTACGTGCGATGTCTAAGGCCAAATACACGGTTGAGAATATTGGGCACTACGGACTTGGTTTCCCCTTTTATAGCCACTTCACTTCACCGATACGGCGTTATCCTGACTTAATTGCCCACCGGTTACTAAAGCGTTACGCTATTCCAAATGCCACTTTACCGGATGAAGACCAACTTCGTGCGGCTTGTTTACATTGTTCCACCAAAGAAAAAGAAGCTGAGGAGGCCGAACGCGAGTCTGTCCGTTTAAAACAGGCGGCCTACATGCTCCAACATGTCGGATCCGAGTACGACGGAGTGATTAGTGGTGTAACCAATTTTGGTATCTATGTTACGCTCACCGAATTGTTGGTAGAAGGAATGATCCCACTTCGCGATCTGGACGATGATTTCTACGACTACGATGAGAAGCGCTATTGCCTCACTGGCAGACGCCATCGTAAAACGTTCCGAATTGGTGAGCCTATACGTGTTCTGGTAGCAAAAGCAGACGTAGATTCCAGAAAGATTGATTTGGCCTTAGTTGGTTCAGTTACGTCTTCTGCTAAGTCCAAGGGTCGTCTTCACAAAAGTTAGCACTGCTTCCAAGACATAGTGTTAGAATGACTTGTCTGCTTGGTCCGCTGCATGATGTAGTTCAAAAATATATTCCCCTTCGCCGTACACTCTCTTCCTGAGTGTACGGCGTTTATCATTATGGCAACTGCCTTTTCTATATTGGTCGTTTGTCGGTCTCCTCTTGTGGGGGGTTACAAAAAATAGAAGGCAAAATTGCAAATAATAACACATTAGAAAATATGGAGTTCCGAAAAGTTTGCACACATTGTGGGGTGAGGAGATGTGTAAAAGGCTGCGCAGGCGATGCATCATCTGGTGATGATGTCCTTGTTTTGTATGATTCAGATGTGGCGATTCTTCCCGATCAGACGCTTGATCTTATACAAAAAATGACAGCGGATCATCCCCGCGAGTGGAGGAAATTGCGTTACGCAGCCATATTTTGTTTTTGCGACGCCGGATCATCAAAGTGTTATGGAGTTGTGCATGGACTCTTTTCGGAGCTTGCTATAGTTCAGACTTGCAGCTCGTAGGCTTCGTCGTTGGTGAGGTTGAGTAGCTTCTGTAGTTTGATTACGTCTGCGGGGGTGATGTGGCCCATTTCTGCAAAGGCGACGATATATCCGTAGCGTGCATAGGCACGGGATTTATCTGACAGGAGATCGGCGTCCTCTTCTATGGTACCTTTTATACGCTCAAATTCTGTCATGGCTCTATCTTTGTTAGTGTGTTGGTCTTCTGCTCTAGTATCCATATCGTGATTGGGTACTACAGGGATAGTATCTCTAGTTTACGAATGATTCGCGGTTTAGTTTCTGGGTCTAATTCGGATTCAGTATTTAGTAGATAGTACTGGCTTTGAAACCTGCCCGCCTCGCGCGACTTGTAGATTAGCCTCTCGAAGGCGCGGGGGTTGGTAGAGTCAGTGGTTTTAATGTCACAGTCTCGTCCGTTCCAGATCATGTCCACACTGCCGCCGCGCGCATTTTTTTGTTCTGTATTGAACAAAGCTATGTCCCCATGCTCATCTGTCAAATCGTACAAAAACACGCAGCTTTGATATTATACAAGTTGCACCAAAAAAAAACGGGCACCTCATTTACAGAAGTACCCGTTATCGCATTACAGTTCACTACTTATTTCAGTAGCGTCATTTTCTTCGTAAGGATGGTATTACCAACAGTCAGTCGATAGAGGTAGGTACCACTTGGCAAATTGGCCGCATCGAACGTCGCTTCGTGACGTCCGGCATTCATAAAGCCATCCACCAACGTAGATACACGCTTGCCGAGCAGGTCGTACACTTCCAGGCGAACCTTTGTGGCTTGCGGCAATTCAAAACCGATACTAGTGGAGGGATTAAATGGGTTTGGATAGTTCCCATTCAGGGCCACTGTTGTTGGCAACTCATCCGAGGCTTCGTTCGGTACACCAATCTTTCCGAAGCGTACATCAGTGATCTTCATCGAGAACGGTGTATTTGCACTACGACCACGCATATACAGCGCCAGCAGGTTTACATCCGTAGCACTTGCCTTGAACTGGCCACGCACGCCATTTGCACGGGCAAATTCAGAGAAGTTAATGGTGTACTTCCGCATGACAGGGGTCAATGATATCGTCTTGCTAAAGTGGTCCCAAGTATTGATACCCACTTTTTGCAATTGTACATCTACTGTACCCGAACCGGAGGCATTGAATGTAATGAAGTCATAGGAACTAACATTAACTGGCGAACCACCGGGACGCAGCGTGCGATACATACTTACCCAGTCTGATACGGTACCACTGATTTCGGCAGCCCGATTGAGGTAATAATATCCGCTCACTGGTACATAAGAGGCTTGTGCACTGGTATTAAATAGGCTCACATTCGCATTACCAAGGGAACTATTGTACGCCCAAGTACCATCTGCAAAGTAGAGTTGGTCTTTGGTAGCGGTTTTGTTGTTCGAGACCACAAACGGTGCATCGTAAATTGGATCGTTCACAAAATCGCCATTAATGTCCACATTGGCTTCAACGCTTACATTAATGCCCGTCGGGAGCGGAATGCGAATACTGGCCGTTTGTGCATTGGCAGCGGGGACTGTTTCGCTAGTACGGATTTTTCCGGTTAGCACCATTTCCGTTGCCCCTACATTATTTACAACGTCTAACATCAATTTTCCACTCTCATAGCGTCCAGACTTGATGTACACATCTGGCAATTCGGGTTTGTTTTGTGCCGTATTCAGATACGTAATTGGCCCTTGTACTGCCATCCTGCTCAACAGGTCTTTCAACAGGAATTCAGCATAGTTTGGCACCGAACCCCAAACTTGGAAGTTATACACCTCTTCGGCTCCGGCCTGTACTTTGTAGTCGGCCAAAACATGACGGCTGTCTATGGTCCAAGCTCCTGCTTTTTTGTAAGCTACAAAGCTGATACCATAGTCTAATTTACCATCTGGCGTATAGGTGTGAATCATCACAAATGGCTGTCCATTCACATCAATATTCTCTACACTACGCAGTTCCCCACCACCGAAGCGGTCACAGACGGCTTTGGTGTGTTCGTAGAGTTCTGTGCCGAGCGTCGTCATAGCGAGAATCGCACCAAGGCGCTTAAAGCGACTGTCTTCCTGTTTGAAGTAGTCCACTCCTACCACTTCTACGGCATTGGTAATGCGTGGTAGATCGGTAGGTGTGTTATCAATTGCCTGGCTATTTTCCGGACCGATATCTGGGATTAATGTTCCGATACGACCAGCAGCTGCTGCGGAATTTGTCCAGTTCAGCTTAAACCCATCCGGATTCGCATCTGTCTTGTTCAAGATCGTTTCACCATGGGTAAAGATATTAAACGAAGGCAGTTCTCCTTTCTCTTCGAGAATGGCCGCTTGGAAACGACGTTCGTAGAGACGATTGGCGAGCGCAATGGCCATCGAACCTTCAGATTCTATCCCACCATCGTGACCACTGGAACATCCAACTGGGTTCAGATACACCGTTGATACGTTATTTGTTGGATTCGTATCAATTTCTGTACCCGTGATCGAAGCCGTATTCACTACAATTGCTGGTGCATTGGAATTTACCGTTGCCTGTAATTGGAGGGTTACGTTTTGACCGCCTGTCAGGGTTCCGATGGTCCACCGTCCGGTTGCAGGGTTGTATGACCCTTGTGTTGCGGTTGCACCAAAGTATGAAAGACCGGTTTGGAGAAGGTCTGTCACAACCACATTGGTCGCTGTAGTACCAATAGTATTGTTCGTTGCAGTGATGCTGAACGTTACCAAGTCGCCATTTTGCGGTTGATATTTGTTTGCAACCTTTCGGATGCTCAGGTCAAGTCCTTGAGGCCCAGAAACCACTACCACAACCGGAGGCGTCACATTGTCATTCGGGTTGGTATCCGGATTATCTGAAATGACCGAAGCTATGTTAGCAATTTGGGTTCCGGCATTGAGTCCTTCATTCGTTTTAACACGAAGCACAAAGAGCGTTGTACCAACAGGGACATTCGATGCCCGAAGCGTAACCACGCCCCGCGTACCCACAACCGGTGTTTGAGCACTCCAGCCACCTATTGCACCTGTAAGGGCTACAAAGGTTGTATTGGCAGGGATAACGTCCTGCACAATTACATTTTGTGCTACCGAAGGTCCGGCATTCGTTACGGAAAGGGTGTAATCAATCGTTCCGCCTGGTGCAACCTGTGCAACACTTGCCACCTTTGTGATCGAGAGATTAGCCGGTTGAAGCGGCGTATTCACCACAGTTACCGTTACCGAAGTATTATCCAAAGGATTCGGATCATTGCTGGTAGAGGCAACGACTGCACCGTTAATTACCGCCTGACCATTGGTTGCACTTGCCGATACTCTGGTTGTCACGATAAACGTAAAGGAACCGACAGGGAAGGACGGAGCAGTCATTTTAATCTGACCACTCGTACCAACCGATGGCGTGGTAATGCTCCAACCACTGGGCACATTACTGATGCTTTGGAAGTTAGCATTTGCCGGGAGGTTATCCGCTACAACCGGATTTACCGCTGTATCTGGGCCTTGATTGATCACCGTAATCAGATATGTTTGGATACCATTCACTTCCACCGGATTTGGCGATGCGGTTTTAATCACCGTAAGGTTAGCCGTACTACTGGTGGGTATTCCGGTTACGATGGTAACGGTAGTGGTTCCATTGTTCCCCGGATTTGGATCGGGAGTTGTGGAAGAAGCCGTCACATTATTAATCAGTGCCGTATTAGCAGGCGTGGTTGGCGCTACTTTTACGATCAGAGACATGGTTACCGTTCCGATTGGCATAGAGGCCGTTCTAAAGATAACACTGCCTGGAATCGAAGTATCTGCCGTCCAGTTTGCAGGTAGGTTGGTAAAGTTCTCCAAGGTAGTATTGGAGGGTAATACGTCTGTCACGGCCACATTCTGTGCAGCAGCAGGTCCCGCATTTGTTACTGTTAGGTTATACGTGAGGGTTGCTCCTGGAAGAACGGTACCTGATAGTGCTGTTTTCACCACAGATAGATCCGAGAATTTAGGCCCTTGCACCGTGGTAGTGGTGGTAGAGCTATTGTTATTCGGGTTTGGATCTGGGTTACCACCAGTTGTGCTAACACTTGCTGTGTTTGCAATAATGGTTCCATCTACCACTTGTACCCCAACTCGACCCGTAATGTTAATAGTAACAGTACCTTGGGCAAAGTTTGGCGTGTTCATCGTTATGGTTCCATTCGTACCCAATGCCGGCAGTGTAAGATTCCAGCCTTGTGGCGCATTAGAGGCACTCACGAAAGTCAATTCACCTGGCAAGGCATCCGTTACCGTCACATTTGAAGCAGCAGAAGGCCCTGAATTGGTAATTGTCAAGGTGTAGGTAATCAATCCACCCGGTTCAACCGTAAGCGTACTTGTGGTCTTCGTCACCGAAAGATCCGGACCCGTTACGGTTTTGATGGTCGTTGTCTCGGTGTCCGAGTTGTTGTTCAGGTTGGTTTCGGATGTTGTGGAAGAGTTCACCACTGCCGTATTGGTAATGATGGTTCCATCTGCCAATCCAGCATTGACCCGAACCAGCACATTGAAATTAGAAACACCACCTGCCGGAATGAAGGAGTTCGCGAGTGTAAGCGTTCCAGTTCCACCCACTGGAGGCAGGTTCGTAATTGTCCATCCAGCCGGAAGGTTGTTTAGTCCAACAAAAGTGGTATTCGCAGGAATCGCATCCGAAATTATCACGTTTTGCGCTGCATCCGATCCATTATTCGTGACCTTCACGATGTAGGTGATGGTTCCGCCCGGAGCAACCGGATCGTTTACATCACTCTTGTCAATGACAAGGTCTGTCGTTCCTTGTGGCGGAATCTTGATATACGTCTGCGCCGAGGAATTATTATTAAACGGATTCGGATCACCCGTAACAGCACCAATGCCGATACCATTCAAGACCGCTGTTCCTGGAACCGCATTTCCATCCACCGTTGCCCGAACCGTGAAGCTAAAGTAGCCCGGTGCAAAACTCGGTGTGGAAAGTTGGAGGTTCCCTTTTCCACCCACTGTAGGTTGTGAAACAACCGCCCACCCTGCTGGTAATCCAGAGAGGGATTGGAAGTTCAGGGTATTTGGAAGCGGATCGTTAATCACCACGCTCCGCGCTGTATCTGGGCCTAAGTTCGTCACAGTGACAGTATAGGTAATGGTTCCATTTGCATCTACAGGGTCAGGGCTATCCGTCTTGGCAATTTGCAGATCGGCCTGAGCTGTAGGCGTTCCCGGCGTATTGGTCGTTACGGTCGAAGCATTGTTCAATGGATTAGGATCGGGTGTAACGCTGTTAATGAAGGCTGTGTTCACAATCACATCACCCACTGGTGTATTTGCATCTACCTCACCAATAATATCAAATGAGAAGGAACCTACCGGGAAGTTAGCCGCACTAAGGCGAACCGTGCCATTTGTACCAACCGTTGGCACGCTGAGGGTCCATCCAGCAGGTGCATTCACGACACTTGAGAAGCGCAGATTCCCCGGCAGCACATCGGTGATGGCCACGTTACTTGCCGTTGAAGGTCCGGCATTACGTACCGTAAGCGTGTACTTCAACTGGTTTCCAGGAGTTACAGGATCTGGGAAGTCCGACTTGATAATGCTAAGGTCAGCACCGCTTCCGCCCACTTGAGTGGTTTGTGTTGCAATGTTATTAGAAGCATCTGGGTCGTTGGTCTCAGAGGTAACAATGGCGTTATTCACCAAGAGGGTACCTTCCGGAGTGGAAGCATTCACGTCCACAACCACTTGGAAGGCGAAATTACCCGGCTGAACCGTTGCACACGTGAGCAAGAGCGCGCCATTTGTACCAACCTGTGGCGTATTCGCATTACATCCTGCAGGAACACCGCTTACTGAACGGAAGACGACTCCCGAAGGCAATGTATCCGTCACCTTCACATTTTGTGCAGGATCAGGTCCGACATTGTTTATTGTAATGGTATAAGTGATGGATTCTCCCGCACGCACTGGGTCACGGTCATCTTGTTTTTGGATCGAAAGATTGGCCACACCCGGACGTTGCTCGATGGTTGTGGTCACGGTACTGGTATTGTTCACCGTATTCTGATCCGGTGTGGAGGAAGTTGCCACTACCGTATTCACCACGGCGGTTCCGGCTACTGCATTGTTTGCCACCTTCACCGTTACCTGTACTTGGAACGAACCCGGAGCAAAGCTTGCTGTTGAGAGCAGAATGGTTCCTGAAGTACCCGCTTGTGGTGTAGATGCTGTCCATGAACCCGGTACACCGGCGATAGACACAAAGGAAACATTTGCGGGCAATACATCCGAAACTTCCACGTTTTGAGCCGTAATTGTTGCACTGTTGTTCGCTACCAGAATCGAATAGGTGATATTATTACCTGGCTGCACAGTCGTTGGACCAAGCTTCGTCACAGAGATATCGGCACGATTCTGCGGTTCACCGATCATCGTTTCCACAACACTGGAATTATTCGATGGATTCGGATCTACAGTTGTAGAGATCACGGTAGCAACATTATTGATGGAAGAAGGGCTGGTTGCCGCGTTGTCCACCAATGTATTGATGCTAAAGGTATAAGAACCTAACGGCACATTTGCAGCACTCAAAACCACCTGGCCAGAAGTTCCCGCTGCTGGTTGCGCCAGAACAGTCCAACCGGCAGGTACACTTGCTACCGATACAAACTTCAGTGAAGCAGGTAGAATATCCGTTACACGAACGTTTTCTGCCGGGTTCGGGCCAATGTTCGTAACCGTAAGCGTGTAATTCAGGGTCTGACCTGGTGATACTTTTGTCGCCGAAGCCACTTTCAGAATACTGAGGTCAGATACTTGTCCGTTCTTAATCAATGTGGTTTCAGTGTCGGTATTGTTATCCGGATTCGGGTCGAAACTAGACGCGGAAACAGCCACAACGTTCGTCAAAAGTGCATTATCTGGAACCGCCTCATCCACTTTGGCCCCTACAGTAAAGGTGAAGGAACCTACAGGGAAGTTGGAAGCAGTAAGACGGACATTCCCCCCTTGTCCGATACTGGGTGTTACCACATTCCAGTTGCTTGGGACACCACTCAGATTTTGGAATGTCATGAATGCTGGTAATGCATCCACCAATACGACATCAGTTGCAGTAGCAGGTCCGGCATTGGTGACCGTTATCGTATAGGTAAGTGTTTCACCCGCTTTTACAGGGTCAACCAAATCGAACTTGGTTACCCGTATATCCGCAGCAAAGACTGGCGTTTCTTGGCGCACCAAAGTGGTGGCTGTTGAAGTATTATTGTCTTTGTTCGGGTCGGGTAAACTTCCACTAATGGTTGCCGTGTTGTATAAAAGCGTTCCATCCGCAAGGTTTGAAGCCACATTGACCGAGATGGTAACGGTGGCAAAGCCCATTTGTAAGGCAGGGTTAGACATAACCACACTACCCGTTCCACCAACAGGCGGGGCTGAGATAGACCATCCGGTTGGCGGATTGACCTGCACCGAAGCAAAGGTGGTATTACTTGGTAATACATCCGTCAGCAAGACATTTTGTGCCATTGCCGGGCCTGCATTCGTAAGTTGCAGCGTATAAGTCAATATACTACCCGGTTTCACTGGATCAGACTGATCTACCTTTTGGATTTGCAGATCGGCGACTTGTTCCAGCGGTTTATCGGAAACCGTTGTTGTTGTTTTGTCGCTGTTGTTGTCCGCCTTTGGATCTGGTGTGGTAGTGGTTACCGAAGCAAGATTTTCAAGCTCGGTTCCAATGGTTACATTCGAATTCACCTTGGTTCGTACCACGAAGGTAGCAACCGCACCAGCAGGCATTGTGGCAGTTGTAGCAGAAATTCGGCGTGTGGCAGTGTTCGCCTGACTGGTATTCACCGTCCATCCAGTGGTTGGATAAACGTCCACACTTTGGAGCGTAAGACCATTTGGTAACACATCCGAGACTTCCACATTATCCGCAGTATCAGGTCCGGCATTTACCACCGAGATCGTATAGATCAAGTCATCGCCGGGCTTAACCGGATCATTTTGGTCAATCTTGGTAATTTGAACATCGGCAGCACGCGCCCCACTAAGTGGCGTTACGGTCACCTGAGCTTTGGCCGGAGTAGGATCTTGTTCGTTGAGTTTGGTTACAGCCACGAAGTTGATATCCGGCGTGGCATTCGTTACCGTCGCTGTAAGTTTCAATTTCTTGGCCTGACCACTCAGTAATTGGCCTAACGACCAAACATGGGTAGCTGTGTTGTATGCCCCTATTTCCGGTGTAGCACTTACAAACGTAATATTCGCCGGAAGTACATCGGACACCTCAATTCCGGTAGCAGGTGCAGGCCCACGATTCGAGAGGGTAATCTCAAACTCAATGGTATCTCCTACCTTCGGCGTTGGGTTATTCACTGTTTTTGACAGCTCAAGGTCGGCTACCGGAATAGGCGCACCAGCACAGAATTGCGCCACAGCTCCGTTATTAGAGAGGTTGCTATCTGTAGGTGTAGAACCAAATACCTTAGCGACATTCGAATAACATCCTGCTTCATTCGCCTTTACGGTAATCTCAAGCGTCTGACTGTCACCGGCCTTCAGCGTTCCCGCATTCCAAATACCCGTAGTGCTGTTAAAACTGGATGCTGGATTTGCAGAGACCAACTGAACACCTGTTGCAGGAAGAACGTCATCCACCGTCACGTTGGTGGCACCCACAGAACCAACATTGGTTACAACCAACTTGAAGGTCACATTATCGCCCTTGTTTACGCGGTTTGCACCTACAACAAACTTCTGCATAAAGAGATCAACACCATTAGACGGATCAACTTTGGGCACGACCGTAACATATGCCGTATTGTTATCCGGATTAGTGTCTTGCTGGTTCACTTTGGTCAGCGTGACAATATTTGTGGATACAGAGTAGGTATTTACCTGAACATCCAGCGTTAACGACTTTGTCTGGTTGGCAGTAAGTGAACCGACATTCCATTTCACCAAGGTTCCAACCGCTGTTACATCCGGATTTGATACAGGAACAAGGTTTAGGCCTGCTGGCAAGATATCTTCTAAAACCACACCTGTTGCTGCGGTTGTGCTGTTGTTGCGTGCTGTAATCGTAAAGCGAACCACTTCCCCAAACTTTGGCTCTAATTTATCCGCAGTCTTTGTTACGGCAATATCCACTTGATCCGCCGGACAATCCACACAGATAGAAACATTATCCGAGTTATTGTTCGGGTTTGGATCAGTTTGATCCCCACGAACCGTCGCCACATTGGTTTTTGAGCCACCCACGAGTGTCTTCGCCGTGATGGTGTAGGTAAGTGGCGGCGCATTTGCAGCCAAAGTCGGAACGGTCCAAGTTACCGTATTAGTAGCACTATTATATACGCCCGCAGGACTGGACGAGATGTACTGCAAGTCACTGCTGGAAGGCAGTACATCCGATACCAAAAGGTTTGTCGCGGTTCCAGGGCCGAGATTCCGAACGGTTAGTGTAAACGTTATGGTCTCGTTCAGCCCTGGCTTGTCTTTGCTGACCGACTTTTGAATCTGCAAATCGGCAGAGACACCCGGAGCAATGACGGCAATTGCCTGGTTATTTGCAGAATTGGTATCCGTTTGATCTACCCCAACGAGCGTTGCAATATTGGCAATTCGTTCAGAGGTATTCACCAATGCTGTAATCACCAATTGACCTTTATTAACGGCACCAGGCTGGAGTGTTCCTACATTCCAGATTCCGGTTACCGGATCAAAGGTACCTTTCGTCGAAGAAACGTTTGTGAGGGTCAGGCCATTCGGCAATGCATCACTTACACGAACATTGGTTGCGGTAACTGCGCTCAGGTTGGTTGCAGAGACGGTAAATCTAACCGTGTCCCCCACCTTTGGAGAAGCAACATCCACCGTCTTTTCGATAGCAATATCAACCGACTGAATTGGCGTAATCCGTGCAAAATCACTAGCAGGTGTAGGATCTACCTGATCTAAGCCACTTACCAATGCGAAGTTGATAACGGATTGAGCACTTTCTACTTTAACAGTCAGACTGAGGGTTTGTGATTGTCCTGGATTCAACGTTCCAACCGTCCAAAGACCCGTGTTTTTGTCGTATGTACCCGCTGTTAGGGATTGAGAGACATAGCTTACTCCAGTGGGCAATAGGTCGGTTACTTTAACGCCTGTTCCTTGTCGGGTACTGGCATTTGAAACAACGATAGTAAATGTGACATTTTCCCCTATTGCAGGAGTTTCACGGTCCACCGTTTTGTCTAAGAGCAGGTCCACAACTGACAGACTGGAGATCACCGCCGAAGCCTCATTGTTTGAAGGAACCGGATCGGTTTGGTTACCTGTAATGGAAGCAGTATTGGTAATGGTTCCGGTAAGATCCAATACTTTTGCCACAATTTCCATTTGCACTTTTTGCCCGGCTTGCAGGTTGCCCACATCCCAGATATTATCATTATTGGCTGGGTTATAGCTCACATTCGAGGCCGACACGAACTGTAATCCAGCAGGCAGAATATCCGTTACCCGAACCCCCGTTGCATTGGCGGGACCATCATTGGAGGCCGTTATCGTAAAGCGAACATTTTCACCCACTTGTGGTGTCAGTTTATCCACCACTTTAAAGATTTGCAAATCCGCATTTTGGACAGTACCGCAGGCAGTTCCAGCACAGAATGTTGCGCGGGCTTCATTATTGTATTCCAAAAGATCGGACTGATCACCTCGGACCGTAACGGTGTTCGGGAAAATACCGTCACTTGTCGGAATCCCAACAATCTGCATCACAACCGCTTCGCCTACGGCCATGTTTCCAATGTTCCATGTGCGGGCAACACCTGTCCCCGTAATAGTACCTCGACTCGGAGTAGCTAAGGTAACATTGTAATTTGCAGGCAACTGATCCGTTAATACAACCCCAGTGGCAGGAGCGGGGCCATTGTTACGAACGGTTACGGTAAACGTCACGACATCCCCAACGGCATTGGCCACTTTATCCACTACTTTGGTCACGGCCAAATCAGTAAATTGGGTGGTTCCACAACCTGTTCCGGCACAGATGGTCGCCGAAGCTTGGTCATCTTCGTCCGGATTCGAGTTGCCCGGCGTTGAATCGGGATCACGTTGATTCATGGCCGAAACTTGCGCTATGTTTTCATAACGGCCATTGGCTGTGACCGTCACCACCATTTGTAAAGTAGCGCTTTCATTTCGTGTTAGTGAACCAACATTCCATTCGGGAGCGGTCCAGGTACCTTTGGTCGTAGAAACACCAGTAACCGTCAAACCAGGGGGTACAATATCCTGAACGCGAACATTGGTGGCTGTATTCGGCCCATCATTGGTTACGGTAACCGTAAAGGTCACCTGTTCGCCAACTTGCGTTACCACTTTATTTGACGACTTGGTGAGGCGAACATCTGCGGCTTCAACCGGATTCAGGGTGACAGTAAAGGCATTATTGCCGCCTACCGGATCGGTCTGATCAAGGCGCTCAATCACCGCTGTATTGGAGATTGTCGCTGTGCTGTTTGCCGTCATTACAATATTGTAGAACACCCGTTCACCTACTCTAAGGAGCGGAATGGTTACAGCCCATTTAGGTGTTCCGGAGTTATCAAATGCCCCTCCCGTAGCCGTGCGATACGTTAGTCCAGTTGGGATAGCATCGTTTACTTTTACATCGGTTGCATCTGATGGTCCATTATTATAGACTTCAATCGTGAAGGTCACATTTTCGCCCACATTCGGAATCGGGTTATTTACCGATTTACGAACGCCTACGTCTGCAAAGTTTACGGCACAGCCAGAGCCAGCACATACTTTTGCGGACGAACTGTCGTTGGACGGATTTGGATCCGCAGGAGAAGAAGCCGAGCGGGTAGCGGTGTTGGTATAGTTTCCATTTGCAGAAACATTTGCAACCATTGTCAACACGCGGCTTTCGCCGACTGCCAGTGTGCCCACATCCCAAATGCCTCCCGAATAGGTACCTTGGGTGGCCGAAGATTGAACCAAGGTGAGGCCAGCCGGAAGCGTATCGCTTACTTTTACACCTGTAGCGGTTTGCGGACCATTGTTGGTTACGGCAACCGTAAACGTCACATGCTCACCTACATTCGCTACGGTCTTGTTTACATACTTCTCAACCTTAATATCCGCTTGTGGTGTATTAGGGTTGATGGTTGCCGAGTCTTCGTTGTTGGAACGCACCGGATCGGTTTGATCTTGTCCGATTACCCGTACCGAGTTAACGATCTCGCCGGCTTGATCTACACGTACCTCAATCCGATATGTTTTGCTTTCACCATTCTTAAGCAAAGGTACGGTTACAGACCATGTACGGTTTGCATTGTTATAAGCCCCTCCCGTTGCTGCCTTATAAGTCAGGCCAGCGGGAATCACATCGTTCAGTACCACATTGGTGGCATCGAACGGTCCATTATTTTTAACAACAATATTATACAATACCGATGCACCTACTTCTGGTGTGATGGTTCCACTTACCACTTCCTTGTCCACCGCCACATCTGCTACCTGTGCAGAACAAGACGGCCCGGCACAAACAGTTGCTTCAGATTGGTCATTTGCGTTCACAGGATCAGTCGGTGACGAGGAAAGCCGTGTAGCAACATTGGTCGTTGTTCCATTTTGAGTGGCATTCCCAACGATTTTCAGGTTCACGGTCTGATTCACCGCTATGTTTCCAATCGTCCATACACCAGTTGCAGCATTATACGTCCCTGCACTTGGGCTGGCCGATATGAACGTCATGCTACCGGGCAATTTATCGCTAATGGAGACATTCGTTGCAGCAGCCGGGCCATTATTGGTAACCAAAATGGTGAAGGTTACGTTTTCGCCGAGGTTTACCGCTGCTTTGTCTGCACTTTTTAGAACCTCAATATCTGCAACTGGGCCTTGTGGGTTTACGATGGCAAAGTCACTATTATTGGAGGTTACGGGATCGGTTTGATCCAGCGATGTAATGTTTACAACGTTTGTTAAGGTTCCTGCGGCATCCACTTGGGCTTCTATGAAGAAACGCTTGGTTTCACCAGCACCAATAAAGGGCTGTGTATAAGACCAAGTACGGATCCCAGCATTGTATGTGCCTTTTGTTGCACTTACAAAGGTCAAACCAACAGGTAGCGGATCGCTCACCACCACATTCGTCGCATCAAAAGGACCACGGTTATAAAGGTCTATGGTGAAAATCACCTTGCCACCTACCGAAGGACTCAGATCAGATACGCTCTTTGTGATGCCAACATCCGCAAATTGACCACTACATCCCGTTCCGGCGCAAACAGTTGCGCGAGAGACATCATTCGATGTATTCGGGTCGGTTGGAGATGACGCAGTACGGGTTACAGTATTGACGAAGTTACCTGAAGTAGTCACATTGGCCACAATCGTCAACACCTTGCTTTCTCCAACCACAAGATCCCCAATCGCCCATTGCCCATTGCCCGAATTATAGGTTCCTGATGATGCAGAAGCGCCCGCAAGTGAGAGGCCACTTGGTAATAAGTCTGTTAACACAACACCTGTGGCATTATTTGGCCCAAGGTTTTTGGCAATAATGGTGAAAGTCACTTTATCTCCCACATTTGCAACTGCTTTATCTACAGTTTTCTCAACCGCAATATCAGATGCAAAACGAATCAGTGACACAGGATCCGCACTACCACAGGCATTTGCACCAAGGCTGCTACCACTCGCTTCCACACAGGCTTTGTTGGTGAAAGGTCCAATATTGGTACTTCCGTTGGTTTGTATATTGGCAGTAAACTCGAATGTCACGCTTGCATTCGGGTCTAAGTAGTTGCTTGGGTTCTGTAGCAAGACATCTACATTCACATTCCCGTCATACAATACATTGGGTGTCAGGTTAAAGGATCCTGCAGATCCAACAATTGCGGGTTTTCCAGGTACCGTAACAGCGAAGGTGGTAGGGAAAACATCTGGGGTAAGTCGGTCTATAAGACGGACATTGGTCACACGAACCGTTCCTGGGTTTGTCACCGTAACCCGATATTTTACATCCATCGAACCATCTGCCTTTTGAATCGGCCCGCCTGCTACGTTTTTGAAGACGTTTACAAGCGGTACACCAAATCCAAAGGTCGTTGAGGCAACTCCCACAACCTTTTGTCCTGTTGATGCCGTTCCATCCACATTCGTAGTGTTCGTATAATCGGCACTCGAAGCAGGGACCACACCATTCACCGTAAAGGTAATGGTTGCAGTAGCGCCTTTTGGCAAGGATGCCCCTGGAGCAAGCAAATTGATCGAGCCACTATTCTTCCCGTTATAGGATGGATTAAATGTTCCTGCGCCAGCCGTGAATTGAACCGTACCACTCGAAATACTACTATAATCACCTGCAATGGGCTTAGCAGTGTTAATGAAGGTATTCACCAGATCGTCGGTTACATTCAGGTTGGTCAGATCCGTATTTCCAGTATTCACCACCTGAATTTGGAACGTCACGCTATTGCTATTGGAAACAGTTGTGATATTTGTCACCCTTTTGGTAACCGCCAAAGAAGGGTTTTCCGAGAAAATGGCTGTCGAAACCGTATTGGATGTGACGGGCGAGGTCGGATCTTCTGGAGAAGACGCCACCGCCACATTGTTCAATACGGTGTTTTCAAGACCTGCTGGAACAATACCTGAAATCACAATACGGATTTCCTGATTCGGATCGAGCGGCATGGCACTAACCGAAGCTGAAGTCATGTTCAACGTTCCCGGCCAAGGTGAAACGATAGCACCATTGTTAATACGGTATGATGTATTTGTCAGCCCAATGTTATCGGTCAGATTAATAGTATTTGCACGCGAAGTTCCATTATTCCGAACAATCAAAGTGTAAGTAATTTGATCACCCACTTTAGCACTTGATTTATCAACCAATTTGGACAATGCAATGTCCGCGCCACCCAAAATAGTTTGAACTGTATTGGATTGTTTTGGTCCCGTCGGATCGTTCGGGGAAGAAACCGTTGCCACGTTGTTCAGTACCGATCCCGAAGGCAGGCTTGGAATCAGCCCACGAATAAAGATCGTTGCAGAGCCATTGGCCGCCAGATCCGGGATATTAATGCTGTTTCCGGCAGGCCATGCGGCTCCAGCAGTCGGATATACAAAATCTGAATTAACATTATAGCGAGCATTTGTTAACAATAATGCATCGTTCACCACCACATTACTTGCAGTAACACTTCCTCGATTGGTAACAGTAATGCGATAGAGCAATTCATCACCCGCTTGCGCAGACGATTTGTTCACATCTTTCACAACCACCAAATTCGCACCGCCAATAACGGTTTGTACATTTGGCGACTTAACCGGACTTGTCGGGTCTTGCGGAGAAGAAGCCTGTGCCACGTTGTTGATCACCGTACCAGCCGTTGTATTAGATGGAATGGTTCCAGTAATGGTGATGGTCATGCTCTCGCCAGAAACCAAGCCCGCAGTTGGCGTTATAACCAGAGAACCCGTCCAAGCACCGCTTACAGGCGTCCCACCATTAACTGTATAGATCGGATTTTGGAGCGCCAAGGCAGGGCCATCGTCAACGGTTACGGTATTAGCCGTCGCATTTCCGTTGTTCTTAACGGTCAAGGT
This sequence comes from Bacteroidetes bacterium UBA2364, assembly GCA_002344075.1. Taxonomy (GTDB): domain Bacteria; phylum Bacteroidota; class Rhodothermia; order Rhodothermales; family UBA2364; genus UBA2364. The sequence goes on along the minus strand of DDTM01000056.1, from coordinate 19,827 downwards.
ATAGGTCAAACTTTGACCAGCAGCGGCAGCGGCTTTATCTACTGTTTTCGTGATCACCAAATCTGCCGCGTTTACTACAGACTTGGCCGGAGCCGAGGTTTGCTGACCATTCGGGTCTTGTGGCGACGAGACGGTGGCAACGTTTTCCAAAACCGATCCGGATGGTATATTCGAGGGTACAAGACCGCGAATAAAGACCGTTGTAGCGGCATTTGGAGCCAAAGAAGGTATTGTTAGGATATTGCTCGCCGGCCAAGCTGTTCCGGTTGTTGCATAATTGAAGTCTGCGTTCAGGTTGTACTTTGAATTGGCCAGCGGAACGGCATCCGCAAGTGTCACCAAAGTGGCCGTAGCTGTCCCTTTATTTGTAACCGTCACCCGATACATCACCTCATCACCCACTTGTACCGCTGTTTTGTCCACATCTTTCGCAATACTGAGTTGAGCCGCACCAACAACTGTTTGTACTGGGGCAGACTGCTTTGGCCCCGTCGGATCTTGTGGTGAAGACACCTGTGCAATGTTTTGCAGGATCGTTCCAGCAGCCGCACCCGAAGGAATGGTTCCGGTAATGGTCAAGGTCAAGGTTTCGTTCGCTACTAAACCAGCCGTTGGTGTCACCACCAAAGAACCAGTCCATGCTCCTGAACTTGGTGTTCCACCGATCAAGGCATAGGTGGGATTGGTTAAGGCAAGAGCATTGGTATCGTCTATCGTCAGGGTATTAACAATGCCCGTTCCGTTATTCGTTACGTTAATTGTATAGGTCAACTGATCACCCGCTTGAGCCGCCGTCTTATCCACCGCTTTCGTGATATTTAAGTTTCCACCACCAACTACCGTCTGAACTGTCGGAGAGTTGACAGGACTTGTTGGGTCTTGCGGTGATATCACCTGAGCGGTATTATTGATTACGGTTCCGACAGGCGTATTCGCGGCAATTGTTCCACGAATCGTAACTGTCATCGAGGCTCCAGAAGCCAAACCACCCGTAGGCGTAAATACCGTTGAGCCTGCCCAACTTCCGCTTGCTGGTGTTGCACCACTTGCAGTAAATGTTGGATTGCTAATCGAGACAGGATCATTCAGGGTGATGGTATTGGCCGTTGCATTTCCATTATTGGTGATGGTAAGGGTATAAACCAGTTCCTCACCCACATTGGCCGCCACTTTATTCACTGTTTTATTCACGGCCAAATCCGCTGCATTTACTACGGTTTGAACCTTCGGTGATTGTGCGGGACTCGTCGGATCGTTCGGCGATGATGCTTGCGCGATATTCTCTAAAATCGCCCCAGGTACTACATTCGGGATACGTCCACGAATATAGATGGTAGCTGAAGCACCCGGTGCAAGAGAAGTAGGCAAGGTAATGCTTGCATTGCTCGGCCAAGTGGTTCCAGCGGTTGCATATGCAAAATCAGCCCCGATGTTGTATTTCGGATTCGTCAACGGTACATCATCATTTACAACTACATTGGTAGCAGTTGCAGTACCCTGGTTAGAAACCGTCACTACGTAAAGGATCATGTCCCCAACGGCAGCAGCAGTTTTATTTACCGTCTTGGCTACCACCAAGTCTGCCGCACCAATGACTGTTTGCACATTCGGCGACTGAACCGGAGCGGTTGGGTCTTCTGGCGAGGATACTTGTGCAACGTTATTGATAACCGTCCCGATGGGGGTAATCGTTGGAATAATTCCTGTAATCGTGACGGTCATGCTCTCGTTCTGTACCAATCCACCTGTTGGAATCAAGTTAATAATTCCGGCATAATTTCCACTGGCTGGTGTTCCGCCTGTTACAATAAAGGTTGGATTGGTTAACAATACCGAGTCTTCCAAACGTACTGTATTTGCTGGCGCATTTCCGTTGTTGGTAATGGTCAGGGTATAGGTTAACCGATCACCTGCTTGTGCAGCAGATTTATCAACAGCTTTCGTAACCGTAAGATCTGCCGCATTAACCACTGTTTTAACAGCGGGAGATTGTGCAGGTCCCGTAGGATCGTTCGGCGATGATGCTTGTGCGATGTTTTCGATCACACTGCCAGCCGGAACTGCCGGAATCAAACCACGAACATAGATCGTTATACTGGCTCCAGCGGTCAGATTCCCCAAACCTAAAGTATTGGTTGTGGGCCATACCGCACCACCTGCTGGGTAGCTAAAGTCTGCACCCACATTGTATCTCGCAGAACCAATCGAAAGGTTATCGGTCAGTTGGACGCTTGTAGCAGTTGCGCTTCCGGTATTGGTTACGGTAATCACATAGCGCAATTGATCACCTGATTGTGCCGCCGATTTATCCACCGACTTTTGCACCACCAAATCTGCCGCACCAATCACGGTTGTCACCGTATTGGATGGGTTTGGATTGGATGGATCCGTTGACGAGGATGCCTGTGCCGTATTTGGAATTACGGAGCCAGCAGGCGTATTCGTCGGAATCAGCCCTCGTACAAAGACCGTAACAACCGCATTTGGCGCTAAGTTAGGTAGACTAATTGTATTATTGGTTGGCCATGCCGTTCCGCTGGTGGCATAGGTAAAGTCTGCTCCCACATTATACTTGGCAGTAGTCAAAGGCAGTGCATCCGTCAGGGTTACACCAGTTGCGGTAGCTGTTCCTTTGTTCGTAACCGTAATCTTGTAGAGCAGTTCGTCTCCAGCTTGAGCAGCAGTTTTGCTCACCTCTTTAAATACCGTAAGGTCTGCCGCGCCGATCACCGTCGTAACAGTTGGCGAGGTTTTGGTTCCTTTCGGGTCTTGCGGCGAAGAGACCTGTGCCGAGTTTGGAATAGAGGTTCCGGCAGGAACATTAGACGGAATATTGCCCGTAATTACTAATGTCATGCTCTCGCCCGATACAAGGCCGCCTGCTGGCGTAATGTTCAGACTTCCCGTCCAATTACCACTTGCGGGGGAGCCACCTGTGAGGGTAAAGGTTGGATTTTGAAGCGCAGAGGCCGCTTGTGCATCATCCACTTTTACCGAATTTGCGGTAGCTGTTCCATTGTTTGTGACGGTAATCGTATAGATCAATTGGTCTCCGGCTTGGGCAACCGATTTGTTCACCGCTTTCACGATAACCAGATCCGCTCCACCAACAACGGTATTTACTTCTGGGCTGGTAACCGGGCTGGTTGGATCTTGTGGTGACGAGGCTTGTGCAGTGTTTGAAATCACCTTTCCAGCCGTCGTATTTGCAGGAATCGTTCCCGTTATCACCACTGTCATGCTCTCGCCCGGAACCAAACCACCCGTTGGTGTAATCGTCAGGCTTCCAGTCCAAGTGCCAGAAGTGGGCGTTCCACCATTAATGGTATAAGACACGTTTTGCAGTTCAGAGGCTGCTTGTGCATCATCTACTTTTACCGATGTTGCAGCCGCAACACCATTATTGGTAATCGTGAGAGTATAGGTTAAGATATCACCTGCTTGGGCGGCAGCTTTATCCACCTTCTTATCAATTACCAAGTCTGCCACTCCAATAATGGTCTCGACAGTTGGAGAGGTCTTAGGTCCTCCCGGATCTTGTGGTGATGAGACTTGGGCCGTATTTTTGAGGCTGGCCCCTGGTGCAGTTGTGGCAGGAATGGTACCCGTAATTGTGATGGTCATGCTCTCACCAGCCACCAGTCCACCTACGGGGGTGATAACCAACGAACCAGACGTGGGCCATGAACCGGTTGCAGGTGTTCCACCATTAACGGCATAAGTTGGATTGCTTAGGGCCAGTACACCCGGATCGTCGAGTGTCACCGTATTCGCAGACGAGGTTCCATTATTCGTTACGGTAATTGTGTAAACCAATTGATCACCAACTTGGGCAGCGGTCTTGTTTACCGTTTTGTTCACACTCAGGTTAGCACCACCGACAACCGTCTGAACCGTCGGCGATTGGTTCGGGCTCGTTGGGTCTTGCGGGGAAGACACCTGCGCAGTATTCGGAATGACTGTACCAGGCGCAGTAGTAGCCGGAATCCTTCCTGTGATGACGACGGTCATGCTTTCGCCAGGAATCAAATCACCCGTTGGCGTAATGTTCAGGCTTCCAGTCCAAGTTCCGGATGCTGGCGTCCCACCTGTTACGGTATAAGTTACATTTTGCAACGCTGCCGTCACTTGCGGATCATCCACCAAAACCGTTTTCGCATTTGCAGTACCATTATTGGTGACGGTAAGGGTATAGATGAGTTGATCCCCAACCTGCGCGTTTGCTTTGTCAACGGTTTTGTTCACCGTCAGGTCAGCCGCTCCAATAACAGTTTTCACTTCTGGTGATTGAACCGGACTGGTTGGATCTTCCGGCGAACTTACCTGAGCCACGTTCGGGATAACGGCTCCCGGAGCAGTTGTCGCCGGAATGGTTCCTATGATCACCACCGTCATCGTTTCGTTTGGAACCAGACCACCTGTTGGAATAAGATTGATGGTTCCGGTGAAAGTACCGCTGGCAGGGACGCCGCCCGTAACTGTAAAGGTTGGGCTTTGAAGTGCGAGCGCTCCTGCATCGTTTAGCGTAATGGTATTGGCTGTTGCATTACCATTATTCCTGATTGTAATGGTATAAGTGAGCGCATCTCCTGCATTTGCTGCAGTTTTACTCACCGTTTTATCTACCACCAAATCTGCGGCATTAATGACCGTTTGGACTGGATTAGACTTTTCAGAGCCATTAGGATCATTGGGGGAAGATGCCTGTGCGATGTTCTGCAAGACGGATCCTGGAGGTACCGCCGGAACCAAACCACGAATATAGATCGTCACCGAAGCGTTAGGAGCAAGCGCGGTAGACAATGTAATGGTTCCGGGCCATGTCGTTCCAGCCGTAGCGTAGTTAAAATCGGCCCCAATGGCATACTTAGGCGTGGCAAGAGGTACAGCATCCGTAACGGTAACATTCGTTGCCGTTGCAGTACCTTGGTTCTTGACCACCACTTTATACAGAATCTGATCCCCCGGTTGTGCTGCGGTTTGACTTACTTCTTTAGAAACCACCAAATCAGCGGCACCAATCACGGTTTGAACAGGGGTAGATGTTACTGGACTCGTCGGATCTTCTGGAGAACTCACTTGTGCAGTGTTTGGAATAATCGTACCAGGTGCTGTACTGGCCGGAACGGTTCCCGAAATGTAAACCGTGATACTCTCCCCTTTCTTCAGTGGGTTTACTGGTGTAAAGGTCAATTGGCCTGTCCAAGCCGCAGGTCCAGTAGGAGCGGCATTGACTGTAGTATAAGTCGGATTTTGTAAAGCCAAAGCACCTGCATCGCTCACCAAAATGGTTTTGGCATCACCATTTCCATTGTTTGTAATGGTGATGGTGTACGCAATAAAGTCTCCGGGTTGTGCTGCGGTTTTATTTACGGTTTTTGTCACCGCAAGATCAGCAGCGTTAATCACCGTCTGTACTGGCGGACTTACTGCAGGACCATCCGGATCGTTGGGAGAGGAGGCTTGTGCAATATTCTGAACGATAGCACCAGAGGGCGTATTGGTCGGAATAATACCACGAATAAAGATCGTCACCGAGGCATTCGGCGCAATAGAGCCCGGCAAATTGAGGCTATTATTAGAAGGCCAAGCCGTACCTCCCGTCGCATAGACAAAATCCGCACCAATCGCATACTTCGGAGAGGCTAAAGGTACAGCATCTTGAAGTACCACATTGCTGGCCGTTGCCGTTCCTTTGTTGGTAATCGTAATTCTATACAGCAATTGATCGCCTGCCTGAGCAGCGGTTTTGTCCACATCTTTCGCAACCACCAAATCGGCACCTCCAATCACTGTTTGTACAGGATTTGAAGGTGTTGTTCCATTAGGATCTTGCGGCGAAGCAACGGAAGCGTTGTTCACCAAGACCGTTCCTGGGGTAGTAGTAGCAGGGACCGTTCCATTAATCCGTATAATAACGGATTGATTTTTGGCTAAACCTGTACCAGTAGGTGTAATAGTCAGCGCACCCGTCCAGTTACCACTTGCAGGAGTCCCACCTGTTACAGTATATGTTGGGTTGGTAAGGTTTGTTACTGCCGCACCGTCATTAACCAGAATACTGGTAGCTGGCGCATCTCCTAAGTTTGTTACTGTTAGGGTGTACGAAAGCGGATCACCCGGCGAGGCTGCGGTTTTATCCACCTGCTTATTTATGGTCAGGTTCGCTACTGGAACACGTGTCTCAACTTCATTCGAAGTCTTGGGGTCCACATTTGGCGCAGACACAGTTGCCGTGTTACGGAAGTTACTTCCCAATAAAGAGGCTGGTACAGTACCTGCGATACGAACGGTCACGACCTCATTGGGAGCAAAACCACCATTAGGCGTAATATTGAGGGTTCCCGTCCATGCCCCACTCCCAGTAGCATCACCGGATAAAGTATATTGAGGTGCACTCAGTTGCAACGCTTGGGTATCATTCACCGTCAATGCAGCAAGTGTCTGGTCACCATTATTCCGTACCGTAATTGTATAAGTAACGGTTTCACCTACATTTGCAACCACTTTATCAACCGCCTTGGTGACATCGAGGCTTGCAGTACGCGGTTTTACATTTACCTGAGCACATCCATAGTCATCTTCCGTGCTTACTCCATTTGCAGGCGTAGAGTCGATATCAGCTTCACTTTGGTTACTGATCTCGGCACAATTGGTCATTGAAATAGCTTGATTGGCTGTCACAGTCAGGTTAAGTGTTTTGCTTGCACCCGCCGAAAGGGTTCCAACCGTCCATTGTTTGGTAGCAACATCAAAGGCAGGATCACTTGCACTAACGAAAGTAAAGCCTGAAGGTAAAATATCTACCACTTTAACATTGGTAGCGGTATAAGCACTTGTATTCGCCACACGAATGGTAAAGACCACATTCTCGCCCACCAAAACTTCTTGTTTGCTGGCTGTTTTTTGCAATTCCAGATCCACAATCGGCTGTCCTGAAATCACCACTTGGTCATCGTCGTCTTCGGTTGTGGAGTTATTGTTTGGCGTAGAATCTATATCGCTTTCGTTGGCCGCACTCACTTGCGCATAGTTCACGATCTGGCCAGCGGCTACAACTTTAGCAGTGATTAACAGGTTTTCTACTGCATTTACTGGCATATTCCCAATGGCCCAAACGCCAGTGGCCGGCACGTAGGTTCCTACACTTGGCGTATTAGAAACATATGTTAAGCCAGTAGGCAACAGGTCTTTAATGGCCACGCCAGTTGCATTACTTGGTCCACGATTTACGACACGAATTGTAAAGGTAATATTTTCACCAACCTTGGGTATGCTATTATCTACCACCTTTGTCAACTCCAAATCAATGCGCGGCTGTACAGTTATTGTCCGACACTCATCATCATCTTCATTGGTGGAATTATTACCCGGCTGCGAGTCAACATCCATTTCGGAAGCACGAGACACCTCTGCACAATTGGTTCCGGTAGCATTGGCTTTCGCCACTATTTGAAGGGCGACGGATTGGTTTACCGCTAAGTTACCAATGACCCATGAACCCGTGGCGGCATTGTATCCACCCACCGAGCTGCTGGACGACACATACTCCATTCCATTCGGGAGAAAATCCGAAACCTGAACATTGGTGGCGTTTTGTGGTCCTTTATTTTGAACGGTCACGGTAAAGGCCACATTTTCTCCAACAACAGGTGTCGCATTGTTTACCACTTTCGTGAGTTCAAGATCAATACGTTGTGGTGAGGTGGTTACCTTTGCACACGCATCGTCATCTTCTTTTACGTTCGCGGCATTACCTGGAGTTGAATCCACATCCGTTTGACCAGCCGCACTCACCTCAGCGCAGTTATCTACCGTTGCCGGCGTACCAGTTGCTAATGCCGTAATTTGCAGGTTGGCAGTAGCATTCACCGCCAAGTTACCCACATTCCAGATTCCGGTTGCATTGTTGTAGTTGCCCGAAGCCGTCGTAAAGTTTTGATAAGTGAGACCAGTTGGCAAGAGGTCTTTTACATTCACGCCAGTTGCTGGAGAAGGTCCGTCATTCCGAACGGTTACAGTAAAGGTAACCGATGTACCTGCAACAGGTGTCGCATTGTTTACTACTTTTGTAAGACTTAGGTCAATTCTTGCTTCGCCAGTAAGCGTTACCTGATCGTCATCATCCTCCGTTGTCGAATTATTACCAGGCGTGGAATCCACATCAGTTTCGTTGGCTTTGTCTATTTGGGCATAATTCACCACCGTGTTGGCGGTCGTCATTTTAGCAACCAAAGCCAGTTCAACCGACTGATTGGCCGCTAAATTACCGATCGTCCAAATTCCGGAAGCAGGATTAAACCCTCCCTGTGTGGTAGAAGAGGAAACATATTGAAGACCTGTTGGCAATACGTCTTTCACTTCTATTCCGGTACCATTATTTGGACCTTTATTCACCACAGTGATGGTAAAGGTGACATTCGAATTAATCGCTGGTTTATTGTTGTCCACCGTTTTGGTCAACTCAAGGTCTATACGAGGCGTTCCTTGCAAACTGACCTGATCATCATCATCCTCGGTCGTGGAATTATTGTTCGGCGTAGAATCTACATCGGGTTCATTGGCCGCACTCACTTGGGCGTAATTGGTTACACGGTCTCTGGTATTTACCGTAGCCGTAATTTGTAACGTTACTGCTTGTCCATTGGCTAAATTGCCTACCGTCCAAACTCCGCTTCCATTGTCAAATGAACCAATAGATGGATTTGCCGAAACAAAATTCAACCCGGCTGGCAAGACATCTTTGACGGCTACACCCGTCGCATCACTGGGGCCTTTATTGATAAGCGAAAGCGTGAAAATCACATTTTGGCCTACGATCGGCGCATTGTTATTTACTGATTTTGTCAACTCAAGGTCAATCTTCTTTGCCGCCTGAATCACTACGGCATCGTCATCATCTTCGGTATTAGAGTTGTTGCCCGGTGTAGAATCAATATCGGTTTCATTCGCCGTTGCAACCTGTGCATAGTTCCGGATTGGATCAGTTGTGGTAACGGTTGTGACAATGTCTAAACGAACCGACTGACCTACTGCAAGGCTTCCAATATTCCAAGAACCCGTTGCACTTGTATATGCGCCTTGTGTTGCTGTTGCAGATTTAAAGGTCTGACCCAAAGCCAGAAGATCCGAAACCGTCACACCGGTAGCATTGCTTGGCCCTTTGTTGATGACGGTTATCGTATAGGTCACATCACCATTAATGCTGGGTGTGGTTGTATTAACGGATTTGGTCAACTCAAGGTCAATCACAGGTTTTCCAGATAGGGTTACCTGATCGTCATCGTCCTCTGTCGTCGAATTGTTGCCTGGCGTAGAATCAATATCTTGTTCATTCGCTTTATTCACCTGTGCATAATTGATAACCGTATTGGTAGTTGTGACTTTAGCCACAATTTGTAACTGCACCGTTTGGTTGACAGCAAGGTTCCCGATGGCCCAAATGCCGGTAGAAGCTACATAACTGCCTTGTGTAGCAGCAGAAGAAACAAACTGCAATCCGGCTGGCAAGACATCACGAACTTCTATACCAGTACCATTATTCGGCCCTTTATTCACAACCGTTACCGTGAAAGTCACGTTATCATTGATATTGGGTGCCGTAGTATTGACTGTCTTGGTCAGTTCGAGGTCAATTTTTGCTGCTCCTTGTATGGTAACCTGATCGTCGTCGTCTTCCGTTGTGGAATTATTTCCAGGAGTGGAATCAATATCGGTTTCGGTTGCAAAATTAACCTGAGCATAGTTCGTAATCAGATTCGTAGTATTTACGGTTGCGGTAATTTGGAGACTAACTACTTGATTGACTGCAATATTACCAATACTCCAAATACCCGTCGTATTGTTGTATGATCCATTTACACCACTTGCCGACACAAAGGTCAATCCGGTGGGTAATTGATCCGAAACCGTCACATTGGTTGCAGGAGCTGGACCTTTGTTCACCACCGAAATAGTGAACGTGACCGTCCCGCCTAATTGCGGGCTTGTAGTATTCACCGTCTTGGTCAGTTCTAGATCAATTTGTGGTCTTGTAGAGAGAACGACCGCATCGTCATCGTCTTCGGTATTGGAATTATTGCCCGGTGTAGAGTCTATATCGGTTTCATTCGCCGTTGCTACTTGTGCATAATTCCGTACTTGTTCTGTGGTCGTTGGTTTTGCCACAATCTGGAGAGTCACGGTTTGATTTACCGCCACATTACCAATCGTCCAAGCACCCGTTGCAGCATTATATGCCGCCGCCGGATTCGCCGATACGAATTGTAAGCCAGTTGGTAAAACGTCACTCACGGTAACGCCTGTAGCATTGCTTGGCCCTTTATTTACAACCGAAATCGTAAACGTCACATTTTGACCAATAACGGGCGTAGTGGTATTGGCGGTTTTCGTTAATTCAAGGTCAATAACGGGCGTAGTGGAAACGGTTGCACATGCGTCATCGTCTTCCGTAGTAGAGTTGTTATTGGGCGTGGAATCTGTATCGGTTTGATTGGCTGCATTCACTTCAACACAGTTATTAGTTGTACTGTTGATTTTTGCAGTAAGCAATAAGGTAGCAGAACCATTAATGGCAAGATTGCCTACCGTCCATAACCCGCTGGTATTTACATAGCTTCCCTGGCTCGCCGAGGCAGCCACAAACGAAGCGGTCGCGGGCAGCAGGTCTTTAAGTACAACCCCTGTTGCCTCACTTGGTCCTTTATTCACTACCGTAATGGTAAAACTGGCTTCCCCACCCACAGGAACACTGTTGGTATTCGACACTTTATTTACTTCAAGATCAATTCTCGGTTGAACCGTAAATTGCGCGCAGGCATAATCATCCTCGGTTTGCACATTGTTTCGCGGCGTAGAATCCGTATCCAATTGCTCAGCAGTACCCACTTCTGCACAGTTACGAACCGTATTGGGTGTACCAGTTGCGGTTCCTGTAATGGTCAGGGTGGCGGTTTGGTTGACGTTTAGGTTTCCTATCGTCCACAAACCAGTCGTTGGGTTATAACCACCACTATTTGAAACATATTGGAACCCACCCGGCAATACATCATCTATTGCAACACCTGTTGCATTCTGAGGTCCTTTATTGACAACCGTCAAGGTAAAGGAGACCGTTCCACCAATCGTCGGATTGGCATTGCTAACCGTTTTTGTCAATTCCAGATCAATACGTTGAGGCGAAGTAGTGACCTTAGCACAGGCGTCATCGTCTTCATGTGTTGCAGAAGCATTGTTTGGCGTTGAGTCGGCGTCAACTTCGGTAGCACTACTCACTTCGGCGCAGTTGGTCGCCATTGAAGGATTTCCGGTTGCTGTTGCCGTGATCGAAAGGGTTGGCGTTGCATTTACGGCCACATTGCCAATGGACCAAACACCAGTAGCGTTGTTATAATTACCGATACTTGGAGAAGCAGACACAAAGGTAAGACCATTAGGAAGTAGGTCTTTCACATTTACACCAGTAGCAGCGCTCGGCCCTTTGTTGGTAACGGTAATTGTAAAGGTTACATTATTACCAGCAACCGGGCTTGGGTTGTTTACAGTTTTGGTCAATTCCAAATCAATCTTGGGTGCTACAGTCACACTCTTACAATCATCATCATCTTCGTTCGGAGTCTCGGTAACGCTGTTAAAGTTGTTCGGCGTAGAGTCAACATCGGCCTGGTCTGCTGCTTTTACTTGCGCACAGTTCTTTGCGGTCGCATTGGCTATGGTGCGAATGAGCAAAGTCGCAGTTGCATTGGCATTCAACGTCCCTACAGTCCATAGACCTGTGGCATTGTTATAACTTCCTTGGCTCGGAGTAGCCGCACTGAAAGACATGCCATTCGGGAGAAGGTCCTCTACAGAAACGCCCGTGGCCGTATTCGGCCCTTTGTTCACTACCGATACCGTAAATTCAACCGTATCTCCCACGTTGGCGGTTGTCTTATTGGTCAACTTTGTCAATTCCAAATCAATCAGCGATTTTGGCCCAAGCGTAACTTGGTCATCATCATCTTCATTCGTGGAATTATTGCCAGGAGTAGAATCCACATCCATCTCGTTGGCTTTAGAAACTTGGGCATAATTGGTAACCGGACTGGTTGTGACGACCTTCGCTACAATTTGCAGGTTTACACTTGCATTAACGACCATTCCACCGATCGTCCAAATGCCACTTGCATTTGCGTAGGATCCTTGAGACGCCGCCGCACTCACGTACTGAAGCCCTGCTGGTAACACATCGCTAACTTCAACACCTGTTGCG
>DDTM01000056.1:0-7531 GCA_002344075.1 Bacteroidetes bacterium UBA2364 | reverse complement strand
AAAGACTTGGTATCATCATCATCTTCATTCGTAGAGCCATTGCCCGGTGTAGAATCCACATCCATTTCATTGGCTGCATTGACTTCTGCATAATTTGTAATACTACCGGTCTGTTGAACAGTAGTAACAAGCGCTAAGGTCAGTGTCTCGTTTACGGCCACATTTCCGACGGTCCAAATTCCTGTTGCTTGGTTGTATGAACCACGAGAAGGTGTTGCACTTACAAAAGTGGTTCCGGCAGGTACATTTTCTCTTACCGTAACACCTGTTGCCGCATTGGGTCCTTTATTAACCAGCGTAACCGTCCAAGTAACATTTTGGCCAATATTTGCAGAGGTCGCACTTACGGCTTTGGTAAGTTCAAGGTCAATCTTATTTACAGGCCCAACATCTTTACAATCATCATCATCTTCGTTCGGGCCAGTTCCATTACTATAATTGTTTGGCGTTGAGTCAGGATCAAACTCGTTGGCCTTTGTGATTTCAGCACAGTTTTTAGCCGTACCATTGGCTGTTGCACGAATTTGCAGGGTAGCTGTCTGATTCACATTAAGCGTTCCAACCGTCCAAATACCTGTTCCATTTGTATAAGCGCCTTGGCTTGCAGTAGCACTTTGGTAAACCAAGTTCGTTGGTAACAAATCTTTCACCTCTACACCTGTGGCTTGGGCAGGCCCTTTGTTCGTTACTGAAATTGTAAAGTTAACAGTTCCACCTGTTACAGGATTGGCATTATCCACCACTTTCACCAATTCAAGATCTGCAACTTTATAAAACCCAGCATCCACCGTTTTATTTTCTTGACCATTCACCAATGTATAGGTTCCTGTCATACCTGTGGTTGGATCATTATCGCTGTCACTGGTATCCGAGCCTTGATCTTTTAGCGTCGGAACATATCCGGAAGGGGTCGTAAACATCACTTTATAAGTCCCAGCCTGTAAGTTGCCAAACATATACATCCCACTGCCATCGGTCGTTGTTGTGCTAAGGGTATTGTTTGAGGTATCCAATAACTTGACCTGTACATTCGGGATACCCGGCTCGCCAGAGTCTTGTTGACCATTACGATTGCGGTCTTCCCAAACATAGTCCCCTATCTTGGCTTTGGCACAGTTCACCTCGGCTTCCAATGCACCTGCTATGACATACGACTGTCCATCCACACCAGAAACCACCTGGCCATTACGTGTATCTATCGTGATCGTAACAGAAGTGGCTGTTGCCGGAACATTGGCGAGCGTTACCATTGGCATGGCCAGACAGCAGTTCCCTAAAGAAGTATCCGGACCACGAATAATGACCGAACTACTCACACCACCAGCCGTTGCAGTCAATTTGAGGGCACGCCCATCATTCGTCAATTCTGAAATAGGAACGGTCACTTTTAAATCTCGGCTACCCACATCGGTAGGAATATTAAGGGTCAACGTTTGAATATCATTATACCCACTTAAGGTCGTAAATTTACCTGTGCTTGATTTGCCATCCCCCGTTCCCATGTAGAACGGATATACGACAAAAGATTGGAGGCTCGATTGGGCATTTGTGTTCTCATAGCGAACCGACGCAGTTCCAGGAAGCACCACACGATAAACCCAGACATCCGAGCTGGTCCCCGGAGGAGTTATTCGATTTGCAGAATAAACTGCGCCAGCGGCATCTTTAAAGGTTGTGGTCGCGCCCGGATTCGAGCCTTTATAAACCACCTCGGCCACTACTTGGAATACAGCCCCACTATTTGGGATCGAAATGGTTTGCGGAAGGGTGGCCCCATTAACTCCTCTACCATAAAGACCCACATTTTTATCATCGGAACATACATATGACCAACCATCAGGAGGGGGCGGGCCTGCATTAAAACCAAAATCGTATGTATGGTTGGTAACCCCATATCCTCCTGTCATGAGTGCAATTACGGCATTATTACCACTCATTGTAGCATCGCTGTCTATTGCATCGTTCGTACCAGCATTCGCATTTGAAAGGGAATAGGAGGTAACAGCAGTCTGGGTTTTATCTAAGCGGATTTCATATGCCATATTTGGCAAAAGCCCACCTGTTACGTTACCATTATTAAAGTAGTATTCTCCTTTGGTATTCGTGGTAGTAGTGGCCACTTGGCTGCCACTCTTGAACAGACGAACCGTTACGCCCGAAATCCCCCCTTCATCCGCATCTTGTATCCCGTCCGAGTCGCTATCCAACCATACACGGTTCCCGATTTCAAGCGGAGCAGGCGAACAAAGCAACTCTAGGTCACCGAGACCAACCGCCTTACCAAAACCACTTACATCATTAGAGTCTTTGTATAATACGTTTCCACGTACAAAAGCACCCGTATTGTTTCGACTATAGATAACGCCACCTGCCCAATAAGAACCGTTGATTGGATCTTCTGAAACACTAACGATTTCACCCGACCCTGGACGTACAGCAAGACCTCCTTGGAATTGTTGATCATGTTCGTACTGGTCGTCACCCCAGAAGAACTCTCCACCGCCCGGCCCTTGACCATTTCCAGCACCGCTGGAGCTAAAACTTCCTGATGTGCCATTATTTTCAAGCACCCATGTAGATCCAGATTTCGCAGCACGGTACATGTCTCCGGCTTGTCCACCGCTAAATAATTGATTTGTTACAGGATTGATGTTTGCCCGACCAGATTGATGGCCAAACCGATCCGTAAAGCCGAGTATCATTGCCCCATCCACATCAAATTCAATATCACTAAGAATAGGTTGGGGATATGCGATAACAAATGTATCGTTGATATTGGGAAACGTCGTGATCCAAGGACGCCAGTTCGCCGAGTAGCTGGTAATTGCCACACCCCTATTAAAGTTCAAACCAGAGGTAAAGACGGGTGTGGTGTTAAAGGAATTAGTGGACTCATCAAACTCATAAACCAATGCTCGAAGGTTACTGGCGTTCTGAGAAGATTGAGCGTTACACACAATACCGATATACACTTTCCCCCTATAAACCTTTGTTGCAAATGGGCGGTAATCACCACCTGTACAGGCAGGATTTGGAACAGGGTAGCTTGAAATATCGGAAACTGTTACGGCACTTCCAGCTTTTGCCGGACTGCCTATATTTACCTTGAGCAAAGAGCGGGTAAACAAATTCATAACATATAATTTGCTACCATCTTCGGAAAGGTCAATATCCCCTAAACCCACTTTACCAACAGCATCAAAAGCACCAGTGTCTGAATTGGCATCAATTTTATTGGCTGGCAAGCCCGTATGTGGATCATTTCCTGCACTAAAACCAAGCGCACCCAAGTCAATGTAATTAGAAACAGTTGGTGTTGAGGTAGAATAATCTATCAGGTAGATTCCATCCGTTCCGAGAGGTCCAAGACCGGCGTGTCGCTTGATGAAAGCACTCGTGAAAAGTTTTTTCGACTCGCGCTGATAGGCCACCCCCCAAGTAGCACCAATTCTGTTTGCAGTGGTTGTCGCAGTTGGCGTACTATAATCAATATCAGAATAATTATACGTCCAGAAGGCGTTTGCACCACCCGCAGTACCACCAGCCAACGGATTACCATTGACATAGAACGGCGTCGCCATCTTAGGATTGTTTTCACAATAATCTGCTGGATAATTAATTCCAAGGTTCACGTTCGAAGCAGGTGCGGTGGCAAACTGCACCGTTGTTCCGTTTCCAGTTCCTGCATTGGTAGGATAAGATCCGGCAGGTATTTGAGTAAACTCAATCCGAACTTGTGTCCCGCTCGAAACCGACAATGAATATGAACCACTCGCATTCGTAGTTGTTGAGGTAATAAGAGACCCATTACTCCCATACGCCGAAACCAACACACCGGGCACTCCGATATCATAGGTATCTTTTACCCCATTGCTGTTATAATCATTGTAAACGAAGCCCGTCACATTGGTGAATAGCACATTCTGACCAGAGTTTGGCTTATCTGCCACCTCCGAGACCCCATCTATCGCATTTGAAAACATAGGCTCCGGAACCACCAAGTCCTCAAAAACAAGAGGTTTGGCCAGTGCTACTTTCGGTGTGGGATCACCTCCTACATCTTGAAGAGTTTGTTCCTGAGCCAAAAGCCCTTGTGGAGAAACCAACAGCATGGTAAAAGCTGCAAAACTAAAAATGCCTGCCCCAAGGCGGCTTACACAACGTTCAAACATGTGCATGGGTCTATAAACGGTGGATGAATGGCCCTGATAAGATGAATGCCGAAAGAGCATTATAGAACTACCTTCGGCGGTCAGAATCGTTTTATTACAAGCACGTAGCATTCGCTTCATTACAATAATATTCGTAACTACAGGCAAAACTTTAGGTGGTACAATCTCAAAATAATAAAAAAAGCACCACCAAATTGAACCGTTGTAGCAAGGGTTTAAGGTGTCGGGGTTTGGATAGGGCGTAAAGGTTAATGGTTTAATTCAAAAAACAATCCAATACAGAACGCTCAAAAAAGGCGGTTTAACTCTTTTTTTTGTCCTTCCCTCTTCCTTTTCGGGGTTAATGCACCGTACCTTATCTGGCCATGAAACTGTTCTGTACAAATTTTCAATCTGCTTTTTCACAAGCCTACCATACAAAACTCACACAAAAACAATCAAGCAAGTGTGAACCTTAAGGCTTTCCATCTTTAGTCCACTCGTCTATGAAGATTTTACACATTTCCGCCGAATGTTACCCTGTCGCGAAAGCAGGGGGGCTGGGCGATGTTGTTGGTGCGCTTCCCAAATACCTTTGCGCACTTGGGATGTCGTCTGCTGTTATTTTACCTAAATATGCGCTTAGATGGGTAAAAGAACATCGGTTTATTGAAGACTATCATGGCACCATTCGACTACATGACCGCCACCTTCCTTTCACAATAGAACGAGAAATTGATGATACGCTTGGCTTCCCCTTGTTTGTTGCCAATATTCCCGATTTGTTTGAACGCGATGGAATTTACGCCAGCCCTGAAGGGTATGGATATGATGATGATGTATCCAGATGGTTAGGATTTCAACAAGCTGTCTTACAGTGGGTAGCACAATTCTGGGAAAAACCCAAGATTTTACATTGTCACGATCATCATACTGGCCTTATTCCGTTTATGGTGAAATATTGTCCGGAATATCGGGCATTAAAAGACCTCCCAACAATTTTAACCATCCATAACGGGGCTTATACGGGCGCATTTAGTTGGCGACATATAGATAAAATGCCCCTCTTTGAAGCCCATGCGCGGAATTTGTTAGACTGGGCAGATACAATCCACCCTCTTGCGTCTGCCATTCGGTGCGCTTGGCGTGTAAACACCGTTTCACCGGGCTATTTAGATGAATTAAAAGCACCGGATAGCCACTTGAATTGGTTACTCAACAACGAGTGGCATAAGTCTTCCGGAATTCTAAACGGTATTGATGCCCAAGTTTGGAATCCAGCAACAGATCCTTTAATTGCTCACCGCTTTGATGGCGACATAAACCGCTTCAAGGCCGCAAACAAAGCAGCAATTTGCCAGCGCTTCCGCTTAGATCCGGAACTGCCGTTGGTCACGTTTATTGGAAGACTCGTCTCTGAAAAAGGCGCAGACCTCTTGCCGGGAGTCATTGAACGGGCGTTGGAAAATAATGCCAAAATGGCTTTTCTAATACTCGGAACGGGCGACCCTGCACTCAAACGCGCTTTTTACGCCCTCCGAGATCGCTTCTTTTGGCACTTTGACGCTTCTATTGAATACAATGAGTCTCTGGCGCATCAACTCTATGCCGGTTCCGATTTTCTTATAATGCCTTCTCGGATTGAACCTTGTGGCCTCAACCAACTCTATGCATTTAGGTACGGTACTATTCCTATTGTCCGGAGTGTTGGTGGCCTACGAGACACCGTCCGAGACTGGTCCGAAGAAAACCCACGCGGCATCCGATTTGACCATTTTTCCACCGACGATGCCCTCCATGCCCTCTATCGGGCGTCCCTACTGTATCACGATGAACAAACGTTAACCGGATTTCGGAAGCGCATTATGGACCTAAATTTTTCTTGGGAAAAATCTGCCGAAGCGTATATTGCACTCTATAAAGGCGTATCCTCACCACTTTAATCCTTCATAGAACCATGAGACACGGACTTTATGTAAATGCTGGCACTCAAGACCGTAAGATCAAGATGCTCAGCCTTATTCTGGGCGGTGGCGTAGGCTCCCGCCTGTACCCCCTCACCAAAGACCGCTCAAAGCCAGCAGTACCCATCGGGGGAAAGTTTCGCCTAATAGATATTCCGATCTCCAATTGTCTAAATTCGGGGGTGCGACGCATCTTCGTCCTCACGCAATTTAACTCGGCTTCACTGAATCAGCATATCAAAAATGCCTATCATTTTGACTCTTTTACCCACGGCTTTGTAGATATTCTGGCGGCAGAACAGACTTATAAAAGCGACCAGTGGTTTCAGGGAACAGCCGACGCCGTGCGGCAATCTATGCACCACCTCGAAAACCATGACTACGACTATATCCTCATTCTTTCCGGAGACCAACTCTACCAAATGAGTTTCGAGGATATGGCCGAGGCACACATTGCGTCTGGCGCAGACTTGACCATTGCCACGATTCCGGTGAATGCCAAAGATGCTACTTCCTTTGGGATCATGAAAGTAGATGATATGCAGTCCATTAATCGTTTTATCGAAAAACCTAAATCAGATGTATTGGCAGACTGGGCCTCAGAGGTACCAGAAAAGCAGCGGAGCGAGGGGAAGGTGTATTTGGCCTCCATGGGCATTTACATCTTCAACCGGAATACCCTGAAAGACCTCTTCAAGAAGTACCCCGAAGCCACCGATTTTGGCAAGAATATCATTCCAACAGCCATTGAAAACGGACTTAAGGTCTCAAGCTATTTATATGATGGTTATTGGACAGACATCGGTAACATTCAGTCTTTTTATGAGGCCAACCTGGAAATGACCAACCCTATTTCTCAGTTCGACCTCTATGATAAGGAAAACCCGGTCTATACCCGCAGAAGAAATCTTCCTACCTCTAAACTAATGGGGACCCAGATTTGGCAATCCATTTTGGCAGAAGGAACCATTATTGACGCCAAAGAGATTGTTCACTCGGTGGTTGGTGTTCGGTCAAGAATAGGGAAAGACACCGTAATCAAAGATTCCATCATCATGGGTCACGATTACTACGAAACCTTAGACCAAATCAATCAGCCAGGATCCATTCCAATGGGAATTGGGCATAGTTGCTACATTGAGCGTGCCATCGTAGATAAAAATGCGCGTATTGGTAATACCGTCATTATTCGTGGCGCACCCGGCCTCCCCAATAAAGAGGAAGACGGATACAGCATTGTGGATGGTATTGTGATCATCAAGAAAAAAGCCATCATTCCCAGTGGAACCGTCATTGGAGCCGTTTAATTTTTTTCTCCGTTAGCTATATGTAGCCCTTTGGTCAAGTAACAGAGGGCTTTTTTTATTTTTATGGCGTATCTATTGACAAGGAAACTATTAAACATTAAATTCATAA
>DDTM01000103.1:85670-134309 GCA_002344075.1 Bacteroidetes bacterium UBA2364 | reverse complement strand
GCGCACATGCCGGGCGCACCAAAACGAAAGCCCACAATTTGCTTTGTGGGCTTTCGTTTTCGGCTAAAGAATGAAGCGTCTAATATTCGCTCATTTCTTGGTTACACGGACGTCTATCCGACGGTTTTGTGCACGCCCTTCCTCCGTTGCATTGTCTGCAACAGGGTGTTCTTGCCCATAACCTTCAGATTCTAAACGCGCTTCTTCTACTCCCAGTTTTATCAATTCTGCTTTTACATTTTTTGCACGTTCACCAGAAAGGGCTAAGTTGGCTTCGGGCTTACCTGTATTATCGGTATAGCCACCTATTTT
Source organism: Bacteroidetes bacterium UBA2364 (assembly GCA_002344075.1). Classification (GTDB taxonomy): domain Bacteria; phylum Bacteroidota; class Rhodothermia; order Rhodothermales; family UBA2364; genus UBA2364. The sequence goes on along the minus strand of DDTM01000103.1, from coordinate 133,997 downwards.
GAGGTTTACCGCAGGATATACTTTCAGAATATTGGCAATATTTTGGAGTTGTGCTTGCGACTCAGGCTTCAGGGTTGATTTCCCTGTTTCAAATACCAAACGATCGAAAGAAAACCAAGTCGTTTTGTCAACCGGCTTATTGGCATCTTTAATAAAAGAGACCAATTTATTTTCGATTCCATCGGCAGCAACATTCATTTCTAAGCCACTATCCAATTTCAAGGAGCTAAGAGCAGGTGTAGTGGGCGAAGGAGTTGTATTCCCCGGAACAGGCGCGAGCTCTTCTTGTTCTGTATCGGGCATATACTCCATTGTCGTATCTGCACCATGTCCGCCCATACCGATAAACGGCGCAATAATGAGTGCGACAATAGACGAAAGTTTAATCAGAATATTCATGGAAGGACCGGAAGTATCCTTAAATGGATCACCAACCGTATCACCTGTAACAGCAGCCTTATGAGGCTCCGACTTTTTGTAGTACATATGACCATCAATTTCTACCCCTTTTTCGAAGGACTTTTTGGCATTGTCCCAAGCCCCACCCGCATTGGATTGAAATATAGCCCATAGAACCCCCGAAACCGTAACACCAGCCATATAGCCACCCAATGGCTCTGGCCCCATCAGGAATCCAACGATCAAAGGCGTGATAATAGCGATCATACCTGGAATCATCATTTCGCGGAGGGCTGCTTGGGTAGAGATTTCCACACAACGGCCATATTCTGGTTCTCCCGTTCCCTCCATGATACCGGGGATCTCGCGAAATTGACGACGAACTTCTTTTACCATTTCCATCGCTGCCTTTCCAACCGAGTTCATAGCAAAGGCAGAAAATACCACAGGAATCATACCACCCACAAAGAGAGCTGCCAATACATCGGCCTTGAAGATATTGATGCCGTCAATACCCGTAACATTCACATAAGCGGCAAAAAGTGCCAGTGCTGTAAGAGCCGCAGATGCAATGGCAAACCCTTTTCCAATTGCTGCGGTCGTGTTTCCAACCGAGTCTAGAATATCTGTTCTTCCACGCACTTCTTCTGGTAATTCACTCATTTCAGCGATACCGCCCGCATTGTCTGCAATTGGGCCAAAGGCGTCAATGGCAAGTTGCATGGCTGTAGTTGCCATCATAGCAGAAGCGGCAATCGCTACACCATAAAATCCAGCCAGTGCATAAGCAGACCAGATCGCACCCGCAAACAAAATAATCGGATAGGCGGTGGAGATCATCCCTGTTGCAAGACCAGCAATAATATTGGTTGCAGCCCCTGTCCCAGAGCGGTGTACAATATCCATCACCGGTTTTTTACCCAATCCAGTATAATACTCGGTGATGAATGAAATAAGTGCACCCACGACCAAGCCCACCACAACGGCAAAGAAAACGTTTAGATTGGTAACCGTCATTAGTCCCTGCCCGAAGAAATCCATTTGCATTTCGGCAGGCAACATCCACATAATCAGACCATAACAAGCCACAGCCGTCAGGCCAAGAGAAACCCAGTTTCCACGATTCAAAGCCGATTGTACGGTATCTGTTGTGGCATCGGTGTCTTTTACACTCACAAGCCACATTCCAATAATGGAGAACAAAATCCCCACCCCGGCAATCAGCATGGGTAGCAAGATGGGTGCAATTCCGCCAAATCCATCGTTCATAATACCTGAATCGCGGATTACGTAGTTTCCAAGCACCATCGAACCCAAAACCGTTGCTACATATGACCCGAACAAGTCCGCACCCATGCCAGCCACATCCCCAACGTTATCCCCCACATTGTCAGCAATGGTTGCAGGATTACGCGGATCGTCTTCCGGAATGCCCGCCTCAACTTTGCCTACAAGGTCTGCGCCAACGTCAGCCGCTTTGGTATAAATACCACCACCCACACGTGCAAAAAGGGCAATAGATTCCGCCCCCAATGAGAACCCAGTTAACACCTCCAGAACACGGGTCATTTCTGTAACCGAGTTCATTTGGCCACCCATAAAGACATTATAAAAAACAATAAAAAGAGTACTTAGCCCCAGAACGGCCAATCCTGCCACGCCCAGCCCCATCACCGAACCACCGGTGAACGAAACCTTTAGGGCACGAGAAAGAGAAGTTCTTGCCGCCTGTGTTGTACGCACATTCGCACGGGTGGCAATCCGCATCCCTACATTTCCGGCAGCTGCCGAGAATACTGCGCCAATTACAAAGGCCACAATGATCAATGGAGACGAGGTTTCGGGCATTTGCATCGCCAAAATACCGAGCAGGATACTGGCTACCAAGACAAAAACCCCCAGAATTCTGTATTCTGCATGAAGGAATGCCATTGCTCCTTCAGAAATATGATCTGCAATGACCTTCATTTTGGGTTCACCTGCGTCTTGTTTGCCGACCCAGCCCCATTGAACAGCCATATACAGCAGGCCGATTACGCCTAAAACAGGTGGGACATACAAAAGAAATTCCATATTAATGGTGTTTGCGGTTAGGTTGTTTGGTGAAAAAAACATTATTGCCCCACCCTGTTTGTAAGTGGAGGAATAAGAGGTTTAGACAAAGCAGGGAATAGGCTTACAATGTAAAATTGTGATCTGAAAATACTCGCTTTTTATTTAGAGAACAGCAAGTACATCGCTAAGATTCCACAAATTTATGTCGTAAATGGGTCTGAAGACCTAAAAAAACACCCTGTAAGGATCTTCAACTTTAAGGAATGGTGAATCAAGCATTTATTTAACCTCATAGAGATAAAGATTATACCAAGCCTGATGAGTCTCAAATCTTTTTCTCAGTTGCCACACATCCGAAAGATCGAGCTCATATGTTGCAATCAAAAACCGCCCTCCCATTTTTTTGAACGCCCTATGATCGAGTTGTAAAGGCTTTGGCGATTTGACTTCTCTTTTGAGCACCCAAAAAGGAGACTTCCAAGTTTGTGCATGGGCAGGTAAAATATAACAACGGCTACCCCATTCATCGAAGTATCGTCGCCATTTATCAGACATCGCCAACTCCGATGCAACGATCCTTCTAAATGCTGCATGATACCCTAATAAATAATTGTTTTGATAGCTATCTAATGTGTAGAAACCATTAAATTGGGCAACTGCTGGATGTATTCCTACGGAAATAACCCTAAAATCTCTGGTTGATACGCCAATATTGGCCTTTACCTTAGCCCAGTCTTGAGGGGCATAAAATCCGCTCCAAGACGGAAATGCAGCATCATGGTAATCGGGACGCAACCAAGCCATTATGTTTGATCGCAACATCCCATTCCCCCACCCCACCCAAAGTACGTGAATCACCAAAAAAACGACAAGATAGGGTTGGGCAAGCGGCTTCTGTTGCAACCAAATACGGGTCGTTATCATCAGTGCGGCCAGCCAGATCACGGGAGATACAAAAGCCAATCTTCCGGCGTTAAAACTCTTAAGAAACCCCAATTGCATTTTTACGGGAATCAATCCCTCCCAAAACCAACACACACCCAAGAATGAAAAGCCCGCCTGAACGAACAACAAGATTGAAATCTTTCTCACGATGGCATGTTGACGCCGAAAAACCCAAACAGAGGCCAATAACAATACCAAAACAAGCGTATGAATGCTTGGGGCATGGTACTGGCCTGCAATAAAATGGAAAATTGCATCTTTAACAATCTCTACAAAATTATCGTGCTGAAAGAATAAATTCCACCCTGTCCGATGCGAAACAAACCCCGCATCTCCCATATTCATTAAAAGGTGCGAGGTTTGTACCATAAAAAGAACCAATACCACACCTGTTACCACTGCCATACGTTTCCACATCAATCTTTTAGTATGTGCATACCAACCCACCAAAGCCACCATGCCTAACCAAACAAAAAATCCAAATAAAATAAAGTGTGCACCAATTGCATAACCGATCCAAACGGATGCAAATTTCCCAAATTGCTGCTGGGTTGGCGCTTGATATCTTAAAAAAGAAACAGTTGCCCAAATTAACCAGGGCAAACCCGCCGTTGTCCAACCATACAGTACATAATGGGGTAAAAAAGCAAATCCCCAACTAATCAGCACCCTAAATACAGGCCACTCCTCCAGAAAAAGACCAGAAAGTTTATAAGCCCCCCATCCCGCTACCCCATGTACCAAAAGCATCGAAAGCACAAAAGCTGTCCATGGTGAAAACAAAACAAATAATAAATTAATCAGGTTCACTCCCGACAGATCAATGGCATTACGGGGTAAACCATTCATGATCATGGGAAGTACGGCATCGCGGTTCCACAAATACCACCCACCCGTTTCGGAAAGAATTTTGCGGACAGCTACATCAGAATCGAGTGTATCATGCAATGTCACTCGTAGTTCTAAACCATGTGTCACCTGTAGCAACCAAAAAGAAAGCAACCCCAGTGCTGCCCATAACCAAGGCTCACGAAACCACCTACCCCCAATGATCCCATTAAAAGATTTCTTTATTTGTTGAGTCATATACACAGTTAAATTGCGTATATATGTATTACACGTATATACATACATCCTAATCTCTATCAACAACTCCTATCAGCCCACTTATTACCTCCAAACAATGGCGCTCGCTGAATTCAATTAACTAAAAATACAATTTCACGAGTCATTTTTTACATCTGGAATCTTTTGTTGTATTTTAACGCATCCGCTACCAACCAATATATGCATCGTTCCTCTTGTCCGTTTTGCTGAGCAACTATAAACGGACATTTCCTCCCGTCACCATGCCTGTTCAGAAAAAAATTTCGAACATCCAATTGCGTGTAGCCGCATGGCAACATACACAATGGTTGGCGTCTTCTTCGATGAAACGCTTGGGGAAAAAGTTAGACCTAAGGGCCACAGACCTTCACAAGAGAGACCTTACCGGACTGAATTTATCCCAGGTTTTATTTAAAGAGGCGGATCTTTCAGAAGCCAGATTAGATGGTGCCGCTTTAGAAGAAGCGCAATTTCCAGATGCCAATCTTCAAGAAGCCTCTTTGGCCGGAGTTTCCGCCAAGCGTGCCGTGTTTGAGAAGTCTATTCTTATCGAGGCCAAACTCATCAATGCAGATCTCCAGTACGCCAATTTCGACTATGCCCAGATAGACCGTTGCAATTTCGGATCGGCAAATTTACGTGCAGCAACCTTCCGAAATGCCAGTTTGTGCCAAGTAGATCTACACGCCTGCCTTATTGATCAGACAGATTTTTCGAATGCAGACCTTCGAGAAGCCAATCTGGCAGGTTTAGACCTAACTTCTGTTAATCTGATGGGGGCTAATCTAGAAAAAACCAACCTCACAGGGGCCAATTTGAGAGGCGCCAACCTAAAAAACACCAACCTGCACGGCGCTATTCTTACGGGCGTAAACTTGCAAGGCGCCAATTTGGAAGGGGTTATTTTAGACGAAATTTCTTTGGTGAATGCGAACCTGATTGGTGTCAACCTGAAAGGCGCCCGCATTCAGAAATCCGATTTTCGCGCAGCCAAACTCCATGATGCCAATTTATCCGGAGCGTTATTAAGTGGTACCGATTTGTCTTATGCCGAGTTTGAACGGGTAAATTTGGCGGACGCCCTTCTCGAACATATCACTTGCTATAGGACACGCTTCCGAGATGCTATTTTTACACAGGCCCGACTGAATCATTCCAACTTCCATAGTGCAGACCTGACTTTCTGCAACATGGCCGGGGTACGATTTGCTTTTACCAATTTAAATGAAGCCAACTTGGAAGGGGCGAATCTTCAGGGTTGTCACCTTTGGGGCGTAAATTTGGAATCAGCAAATCTCGCCCAAACCGTCTTTACCCGCTCCCTTATTGAGCGTACTAACCTGACCAAAGCCAAACTGGCAGGCGTTATCCTGAAAGGGGTTTCGATGCCCAATGTGGTTTTTGACCACGTGGTTTTAGATGGAATGAACTTAGAAAAAGCCGATTTGCGCCATGCCAGTCTGCTCGGCACCAGTTTACGGGGCGCCAATCTTGAGGGCGCCAACTTCCAGAATGCCTCTTTACATAGCGCCAATTTGTCGCACTCCAACCTACGGGGAGCTAACCTAAGAGGGGCCAACCTTTGGCGTATTAATTTAGAAGAAGCTTTATTGGACAAGGCTGATTTGCGGGGCTGTAAATTAGACGAAGCAAACCTAAAGCACGCCACTTTGGTTCAGGCAGATCTAACAGGTGCCTCGCTTCTACGGACAGACCTTGAATTTGCAGACTTATCCTCGGCCTTGATCAATCAGGTAAACTTAGACGAATCCAACCTAAAGCGAACCCTGCTCGATGGAGCGGAAATGGTAGAGGTTTCTTGTGAGAAAACCGATTGTACCGAACTCCAGTTGAATAAAACGAAAAAACTTTTCGCTCATTTCAGGATGTCTTGCCTTGTAAAAGCCAATTTGTCTGGCCTTAACCTTCAGGGGTTTGACTTCAGAGGGGCAGATTTGTCTGGGTGTAACCTTCAGGACTGCAATTTGCAAAAAGCCAATCTCGAAAATGCCAATCTTTCCGGAGCCTTATTGCGAAATGTAAATTTACTTCATACCCGTTTGTCTGGCGCAAATCTTCAGCGTATTGACCTCCAGCACACCCAATTGGCACATATTGTTCTGAACAATACCAATTTAGAAAAAGCAAATTTTAGTTTTGCCTCTCTTAATCAATGCAACTTTCAGGAAGCAAGCCTTCGTCATGCCCGATTTGATCACACAAACTTTCTGCAATGCAATTTAGAACGTTCGCAATTTGAACATGCCCAGCTAAACAATGCTTCTTTTAAAGCCTGTAATCTAGGACAAAGCAGTTTCCGAAATGCCCAGATGGAGCGCAGCCACTTCGATCAGTGCGGGGCAAGCGGGGCATCTTTTGATATGGCCTTAATGACCAATGTGACCTTTAGCACCTCCAATCTGAACGAAGCCAGCTTTGTTCATGCCACCTTACCGCATGCTAAACTGCATAACCTATACCTCAAAGCAACTATTTTTGAGCGTTCAGACCTTAAAGATGCTACTTTTAGCCACATTGGACTGCACCAAACCAACTTCAGAGAAGCCCGTTTAGAGCGGGTATCTTTTAAAAATGTTCGCTTTAACCAAACCATTTTTGATAAAGCACACCTCGATGAAGCCGATGCGAGTACCCTGAGTTTTGAATCGGTATCATTTCAAGAAACGATTCTTAGGGAAACGAAATTCCCACTCGCGCACTTTGTGGATTGTCATTTCCGGGGGGCTTCTTGTGTAAAAACACAATTTGCCGGAGCAACTTTTTTTGACTGTAAAATTCCACACGCCCTCCTGTCTCAAACAAACTTCAGCAATTGCCGCTTTTGGTTCCCTGACTTTACAGGAAGCACCTTTTCCGGATCTAACCTTACTGATACAACGTTCAAAAAAGCACAGTTAGGACAATGTCGCTTTGAGAAAGTCAGAATGGAACGAATGAACTTCCGAGATCAGGTCTTACAAAAAATCACCTTTGAAGAGTGCGACCTCACCAATTCATTCTTTCAAGGTGCTACCTTACGGGATATTTCTTTTGAAAAATCGCAGCTAGGCGGCACAAATTTTGAGGGAGCCATTCTAACAAGAGTACGGCTACATCTGGCCAAATTGCGTGGTATCTCGTTACGGGAAACCCAACTTGCACAAATTGAAGCCCCTTATACGGATTTTCAGGGCAGTGATCTTCAGGGGGCAGTCTTTGAGCACTGTAATTTGCAACAAGCGAACCTACAGCTAATTAATGGTCAGATGCTTGTTTTTAAGCAATGCGAATTGCGTGGAATAAATCTGAGTGGTAGCAAGTTGGCCTTTGCCCAATTTAACCAACATGCTTTGTCGGATTGCAATTTCCAACGAGCCGATTTATGGAAAACTGATTTTTCCGAATGCCGGATTCAAAATTCCCTTTTTCAGGAGGCAAATCTGGCCGAAGCAGAACTCTCCCATGCCGATATTCAGGAATCTCAGTTTTCGCTTGCCTTATTAACTGGCGCTAAAGCCCTGCGCATTAAGTTGCAGCAAGTAAACTTTAAAGGTGCCTCGATGGAACAGGCCGTCTTCTCTCAGGCACAAGTACAAGCCTCATCGTTCGATCAGGCGTTCATGGGCCAAATTAATCTAGAGAAAGCACGAATCTTCAGATGTAGTTTTGAACGCACAGATTTAAAAAACGCCCAACTAAGCGAGAGCCATGCTTCACGTTGCGATTTCCGACATGCAAAGTTGACTGAAGCCAACCTACATCTTGCAAAATGGGAACATGTAAAATTAGATGGTGCAAACATGATTATGGCACAAGTACAAACGGCTACCTTTGAAGAATCTGACCTAAAGAGCGCCCGAATGCACTTTACCCAATTACCCGAAAATGTTACCCCCACTCCGATGGTTGTCTTAAGCAAGATAGAATCAGGTGGGAAACGATAATAACTTTGTTATACTCTGAGCAAAACCGATATGTCATACTCTCTCCACAAAACCGTTAAGAATTTCCCATGTTAATCACATACCCTTTCCCAAGTGTTTATGAGACCCATAACGGTGATTTAGTAAATGTTGCCTCGGACTTGCTGCAGGGCATGAAAATATATTCCGACCAGACGGGCTACATCATCGGACAACTCGCACTTTCAGAAGGCATAAATCCACACAAGGCCATCAATAGTTCGCCTCACGAACTGGATTACCGCCTTTTGGTGCAATCAGGCTTGCTTTTGGCTTCCAGTCTCAGCGACGAGCCGATCGTACTTACGTCCGGCTTTCCATTTTCCACGTATAATATGAACCGTCAGGCGGCCATTGATTTCATAACGGGTACACACCGGATTGAATATGCCCCTTCCACTTTTGGCGGTTCGACCCGTCAATTTCGGTCGGTTGCAGTCGCCAAAACAGAAATCATTCCTGAAATCTATGGCTGTGTGAAAGCAGCCCGTAACTCGGATGAATTCAGGGACAAGCCATTCTTTATGGTGAGCCTCGGATACGGCACTTTTGAAGCTTGTCTCAGCAATAAATCCGGCATTGTGCAGCGAACCATGATTTCGGCGCAAGGAATACGGTATGCGGTGGATGATTGTATGAAAGAACTTTCGAAGAGCTATTATCTGGGTTTAAGAACCGAACATCAGTTTGATGTAGCCTTTCAATCCGGATCCACGATGTTGAATCGAAAACGAATTGACATCACTGAAATCCGAAAATTGGTACTGAAACGCTATTTCAGAAATGTAATTGCATCGGCCATCCGAAACTTATGGACAGACGAGGACTATGGCAAGGCAGATACCTTAGTCATTGCCGGAGGCGGTGCCTTATACAGTGATCTCATGGATTCGTTCGATGAAGAATATGGCGATACACTGAATATACGTATTCTAGACGATCCTCTTACTGCCGCCAGCAGGGGTTATTGTATTCATTCCGTGGAAGTAACGGGCGATCAAAACAGCGTGGCGGTAGGGCTTGACATTGGCAATGCCAATACGGTTGTTACGATCTATTCTGACTTTGCGCCTTAAACCATCTCTAAATCAGAGAAAAAAGCGGGGTTTTAGACTTCGCTTTTTTTTTGTTCCAAATGTACGTTTGTTCTATTTTAGGCGCATCCCTAATCATCTCAACCTTTCTTTTTATGTCGAATAAAACTTGGTTCTCCGGCGTCTTGATCGCCACAGTCATCGGAAGCATCTATCTCATTTGGCCGAGCATGTCCCTAATCCCTAAGGAAGAAGAGGAAAAAAAAGGACCTGGCCAATTTCTTGAGTGGCACAAACGAATTAGAACGCGGGATGGAGATGCTGGGCCAACATATGCTGCAAACTATCGTTTAAATGAATTGACACGCGCCTTGAACAACCCCTTTGTTTTGGGAAAACGAGCCACAGAATTAGCATGGCAAGAACGAGGGCCTTTTAATATCTCTGGTAGGGCACGCGCCATTGTGGTGGACATTTCTGACCCTACTGGCGATACTTGGTTTGTAGGAACTGCTGGTGGAGGGATTTGGAAAACCACCAATGCTGGGCGTTCGTGGACAGACAAAACACCTTTATTACCCAATTTAGCGACCATTTCTATTGTGCAATCAACTTCCAATCCAGACATTTTATATGCCGGGACCGGAGAAGGATTTAACAATGTGGATGCCATCCGTGGAGATGGTATTTTTGTGTCGAAAGACCATGGCGAAACATGGAAACAACTCGTGGCTACAGCCTCGAACAACGACTTCAAGTTTGTCAACCGGCTGATTATTGATCCACAAAACCCCGACATTTTACTTGCGGGAACCAATACGGGCGTGTTTAAGACGACCGATGGTGGCATATCCTGGCGAAATGTGATGGGTGGATGGGTACAACAACTTATGGCCAATCCTTTGAATTTCAAGACTTTATATGCTGCACGGAATGGTAATGGCGTGTATAAGTCGGTGAATAAAGGAGAAACATGGACCAAGACCGAGTTTGGCATTACCGATGGTTTTGGGCGGATGGAAATTGCCACGACCACCCAAGACACGAGTTTGGTTTATGCCGCCGTTGTGGTTTCTGTAACGGTGAACAATACCAAAGAATCTGATTCTCGGCTTATGATTAGCCGAGATGGTGCACAAACGTGGAATGCAGCCACGTATCAGCGGGTTTCGGGGAACCTCAAAGCCAACTGGATGAGTGACCAAGGCTGGTACGACAATGCCATTGCGGTCAGTCCCTTGGATAAAAACGAAGTGTTTGTAGGAGGCATAGACATTGTTCGCCTCACCATTAACCCCTCTGGAAATACGTTTTTATCTACCCACTTAACCAGTGGATACGGTGGAACAGGGTGTCAGAATTATTTTGGCTCGGCCTGTGTTGCTCCCACTGCCACTGCCGATGTCCATGTGGACCAACACCTTTTGGTACCATTCAAAATATCTGGAAATACGTTTAGGTTGCTGGCGGCAAATGACGGTGGTATCGCTCTTTCGAATGACGCTGGTAATAATTGGGTTCAATTCGATGGTATTCAGTCAACCCAGTTTTATGGTGCCTCAAAAAAGCCTTTGGTACAAGCCTATTTTGGCGGCATGCAAGACAATGGTACGTGGTTTTCTAACGATAATGCAGGGGCCACAACACCTTGGGTCAATGCCTTATCTGGAGACGGATTCGAAGTACTTTGGCATCAGGCAGATCCCAAAATGATGATGGGGGCTTCACAGTTCAATGGGTTGAGTAGATCAGTGAATGGCGGCGCTTCTTTCCAATCCCTGTCCAACCTCACCGACCGCGGACAAGGCAAAGGGCCGTTTATTTCCCTCCTCGCCAATAGCCCACTACTGCCCGATCGGGTATTCGCGATAGGCTCAACTGGTGTTTGGCGCTCAAAGGATTTTGGGACCAATTGGGAGGCAAAAAAGCCGGGCGATGGTTGGAACTGGAGTGGGGCAGATGTGCGTGTTTCACTTGCCAATCCCAATATTGTATGGACAGGAAATGGTATTACGGGCGGGCGTAGCTTCTATGTTTCGACAAATGGTGGTGATTCGTATGCACCTGTTTCAGGATATAGCGCCACCTTGGGCAATGTTTCTTCTATTGCCACCCATCCAAGTAAAGATTCTACTGCATACGCACTTTATTCCATTTCTAATGCTCCTAAAATATTACGAACCAACGACTTAGGGAAAACTTGGGAAGATATCTCCGGATTTGGTACAGGCATTCTAAGCAACAACGGTTTTCCCAATGTGGCCGTTTATTCGCTTTTGGTATTGCCCCATGCTCCCGAAACCTTGTGGGTCGGAACAGAGATTGGCCTATTTGAATCCACCGACAACGGGGCTACATGGCATTATGCCAATAATGGCCTTCCGGCAGTAGCCATTTGGACGATGGAGGTTGTGGATGACGAGGTGGTGCTGGGTACGCATGGCCGTGGCGTATGGTCGGTCAAGATCCCAGAATTGCTTATATACTCCTTCCAACCTCCCGTGATTAAAACGTTTGCTCAGAATACCGGCGAACCTCCGGTTGCAGAATTTGTCCTCCGAACTGCCTATGACTCCACATGGGTCTTTGTAAACCAGACCAAATTGGGAACTTACCCTAAAAATGAACCTGGGGCGCTTCTTTCCCCAGACCTAAACAACCTTTCGGCAAAATCCTTAACCATAAATATTCGGGTCTTCAAAGGCCGCAAAAGTTTGGAACTTACCAAAAGTATCACAAGCCTAAGTCCATTTGGCCCACTACTAACTGGCATAGAGACCGACTTCGACACTTCGGAATCCAACAACATCTTTTTTACTCCAGGCTCGGTGGATGGCGATGCGATCTTTAATATTTCTACTGCCACGGGCTTTACGGGTCGCGCCATTCATACACCGCACCCCATCTCAATCCTTCCAGGGAGCAACTATGTGTTTCAAATGGCCAACAAAATCATTGTTGCTGTCACCAGCACCGAAGCTTTTATGGAATACGACGAAGTTGCGATTCTAAGACCGGGTGCAACCGGATCCAAATATCCGGATTTTGAATTTGGTGGTTATGTCGTGCCAGAAGGAAGCAAAGATGGTAAAACCTGGGTGGCACTGGCAGCCGGCGTCAACAGCAGTGCCTATACTGAGTGGAGAACCGCGTACAGCAATAAGACTGATGGTACACCATCTTTGATGAAACGCAAAAAAATAGACCTACTAAAGACTTTTAAGGCTGGGGATAAAATCAACATACGGTTTCAATTGCTTAATCCTTCCGGTACCTTGGATGGGTGGGGTTGGATGGCGGACAACCTCGAAATCCAAAAGCGTAAGATAGTTCCGGTGGAACAAGAACCCGTGCGACAGCTCTTTAGTTTGGCCCCAAACTACCCCAATCCATTTAACCCAGAAACCAGCATCCGCTTTACCCTCCAAAAATCCGGATGGGTGAATCTTCAAGTATTTGACCTCAATGGCCGCTTGGTTCGGACGCTTATGAACCAACAGCAGGAAGCAGGTCATTTTAATGTGCGGTTCATTTCCAATGACCTACCGAGCGGCACATACCTATACCGCCTCAAGACGTCTGAAGGCGTTCTATCGCGTAAAATGACGCTTCTAAAGTAGTTATTTTAATTTGGATCGTTTCCTTAATTCTTCAGAAGTGATCCCTGTTCCATCGTGCTTCCAGCCTGGCGGGCCAAAAAGATACCCGATCTTAGCCCGCCAGCCGGGGGCATTCCAGACATCTGTTAAAAGGTCTTGCCATTCGTGGAGGGCGATTCGAACAGGATTATAGGTGTAGATATTTTTCGTGAGGCCATACGTGGGGCGTTCCTTTTCTGGCACAAAAGTTCCAAATATCCGATCCCAGATGATGAGCATCCCCGCATGGTTTCGATCTAAATACTGCGCATCGGAGGCATGATGTACGCGATGGTGTGAAGGTGTGTTTAATATCCATTCTAATGGACCCATTTTATGAATTACCTCGGTATGAATCCAGAATTGGTAAATCAGGCTAATGGCATTCATGGTTAACACCATCAGTGGATGGAAACCGAGCAAAGGGAGCCATATGTAGAACCAGCCACTAAAAAACGAACCCGTCCAAGTTTGGCGCAAAGCAGTGCCTAAGTTATACTTTTGAGAAGAGTGATGCACCACATGAGAAGCCCACAAAATCCGACTTTCATGACTGAGCCGATGCAGCCAATAGTACGTAAAATCATCTGCAAAAACGAGCAAAATCCAAACCCACCATGCATGCCCCAAGTCAAACAACCGGAATTCGTACACCATAAAATACAAACCCAAGAAAAACCCCTTGGTTAGCAACCCCACCAACACATTTCCAACCCCCATGGATAAACTGGCCGCAGTGTCCTTGATTTCATATAGGTGCAGTTGTTCCTTTGCAGAAATAAAGGCTTCGAGGAGGATTAGGAAGATAAATGCCGGAATGGCGTAATGAATCAGGGTTGGCATTTTGGTCTTTTTCAGGTTTTGGGGAACTTATTGGGTTGCAAGCGAAATATACTACTTCCGCATTACATTGGGTTATTCCGATGAATTTACAAACTTATTCAGCTTTTACGCTTTGGGTTATGCAAAAACGTTTATTCCTTCTATGCTGTTTCTTATTCCCCCTTTCGGTTTTGGCACAAACGGGCAACACCGACCCGTTCGCAAAAGACCGAGAATTAATCCGAAAAGCCGACTTGGCACGCATGTATGGCAATGATACCACCAAGGTTTATATCAATGAATTTGCTGACTTTGCATGCCCGGATTGTAAGTGGTTCTATGAAACCCGATTAGATTCGCTTAAGAATCAATTTATTAAAACAGGAAAAGCCAACTTCATCTTCCGGGCTTATGTCATACCAAGGCTGATGCGCGGATTTCATGGCGCCGAAGCCGCCTATTGTGCGGGAGGAATTGCAGGACGGGCCGGATTTGAAGGTATGATGGGCAAATTATTTAACCAACAGGCCGATTGGCGCAGGTTACAAAACCCATTACCTAAAATGGAGGAATATGCCCGGTCGCTAAAAATTCCGCTGCTAGCTTTTAAAGATTGCATGGCGCGGGACGTAATGGCCCCCTTAATTATTACCGATATTCGGCTGGCAAATGCTGTTGATATTCCGGGGACGCCCACGATGGTTTTAACAATTTATGGCGACTTTAGTGGTGAAGAACAGTTGGATCCGGATGTCTCCTTTTCAAAAATGGAGGCCGCAATCCGAAGGGTGGAAACCAAAATTCCGAAGAAATAACCAATAAGAATGGCCGGATACCCAAATACCCGGCCATTCTTTATACTTCGGTACAGTAGCACCAATTATTGCTTGCCCAGCTTTTTGTTGTTGAACGAAACAACGTCTACAATCTCCTGCGCATCGTTATCAAAACTAATCTCCACACTGTCTCCCGGAACAGAAATGGGCAACTCGTTGGACAGTTGTGAAGAACCCACAAAGATTCGATTCAAATCCTTTACGGTGAAATAATAAAAACTATTTCCATTTTTGATGTCACTGCTAATTCGGGTAAGAACCGATTTGGTTACCGATCGGTTGCTAATAGACTCCGGATTGATCTTATTACCCGCCATATTGTAGGCACTCTTGTAAGCCATCAATGATTCTCGGAGGGAATTACCTGTTCCTACAATGGTATAATCTCCGATTGCAACCATGGCATGCATTTTCACCAAGCCGCCATTGTCCTTCAAGGTCATCACATAAGTCGGAATATTGTTGATATTGTATGGAATGGGTTGCGAGGCCGAATATCCTTTTTCTTGCACCTTGCCCACTGCCGAGTTCTGAGCCGCGAATTCGGTTGCACCACTCTGACGATACCAGTGGGCTTTTTTCGTGCGGGTATCTACCAGTACAAAGCCATTCGTGGACTCATCCCGCCCGACCGAGGTTAGACCCGTGTACCAATAAGACTTATTGTCTTCACCATACACCAACAATGGCGACTCTGTGGCCTGAAGTTTGTTCTCGTTGGAAAAATTCCAATAACCATTCACATATTCGCCCCAGTCATTGAGTTGCTGCATTACAAAATCTTGAGGTTGAATACGATCTACCCATTTGGGTGCATTCGTGATATCGTACTCCGAGATTTGCCCGGTCTTCGCATCCACGACCAAAATACCAAACACATCTTCCCCTGAAAAACCAATACGTTTTGCATATTTAGAAATCACCCAAAATGGGCGACCATTGTCATCAATCTCAAAAGAGTAGTCCGTAAGTCCGTGTGTAATATGACCACTAAAATACAAATGACGTTCTAAGTCATCAAAAAAATAAGCATTTTGCTGTATTTTGATGCGCACATCCTCCGAACCCATCTTTTGAACCAATTTCACATCACGCTCGTTCGTGGCAGAAACCATCACATAACCGGGGGTACCCTCTCGGTTACTCATCCATTTAAAGAAACCAGAATGTACCAAAGGCGCGACCCAGTATAATTCGTCACGTACTTTTTGAATATTAAAAGTTCCCACTTCCACTTGGCTACCAAGCGCTGGCTGTGCTCCCAATACCTTGTCTCCTAAAAGCGAAGCCAAAGATTGGTCCACCACGCGGATTTTTTCCAGCGAAATGGGCGCCATGTGCTGAGACAAATTAGACCCTGTTTTAACACTGCCAATCAGGTTGCGATAGCTCCTACTATGAAACATTGGGGAACTGGTAATAAAGGGCAATACCACTACATAGAAGGCCAAGCCCAGTACTACCCAGAATGGGGTTTTACTGAATTTCGTGTTTTTCTCAAATCGTAACTCTTTCCCTTCCATTTTCAAACTGGAAGCCGGGAAGGTGACCACCATCCACAATAAGGTGAGCAATAGGAGCAGGAATGGTAAACCGTAATATCCATAGTTGAATACCGGCATATTAAAAAATACAAGAACCAGCCCAACAAGAGTGATCCAGATAAAGGGTTTAAGTTTTTTCATTTTTGTACGATAAAAGGGTGATTGAGATAAAAGTATATACCACAATCCGCAAAGCAAGTTGCAAATCTTTTAAGCACTTCAATTGAACTTAGCCCAAGCAGTCCCACACCCCAGTCTTCAGTCGGTGGATGCAAGATTCGCGCAAAGAAACAATTTTCAGAAGCCTCTTGCGAAAAGTTATACTGCACACTATCTTTAAATTCACCTTATCCCAACATTTTGTTACCTACAAATTACACAAAATATGACCAGCATTCGTATTCGTCCCAAAATTAAAGCCATTTCACCTCTTCAGCCCCAAGCCCTCCAAGAACGGATCTACGAAAAACTGGACCAGACAAAGCAAATTGAAGGGCTACGCTATAAAGATCACATTCTACTAAAGATTCCGCAAGGCCCGGAATACCATTTTTGGTCGCCACAACTCGACCTCAACTTCGATCCTCATGAAAAAGGGACGATCATTCATGGGCTTTACGGGCCCAGTCAGGATGTATGGCAAGTTTTCGCGGTTGGGTATGGAATAATTGGATTTTCGCTTTTTTTCCTCACTGGCTATGTGATCACAGCCTTTTTATTGAAAATATTTCCGGCTATGTTGTGGGTTTATCCGGCCTTATTGGTGGCCGCACTGCTTTTATACCTCTTTAGTCAATACGGGCAAAAACTTGGCGCCGAGCAAACATTTCTTCTACATCATTTTGTGGAAGATGCATTAGGGGAAAAAGTAGATATAACATAAAAGCAAGATCAGGACTGATTTATAGTTCTGGCCTTTTGCTTGTGTATATCAGGTTTAACGATGTTATATTTTTGTTTTTTGCAAATGAAGATTTTTGTATGCGTCCATGAATAAGTTGTTTAATGGGATCTGATCCGTTATACGTTTTCCTCCTAAAAAAGGCCGGACTCCTAAAAGGCCGGCCTTTTGGATAAGAAACCTTTCGCCCTCTTAGACAGCCTTTACTTCTGAAATCAATGCTGAAAGGGTGGCTTTTGCATCTCCGAAAAGCATGGCATTTTTAGGAGAGAAGAACAATTCATTTTCGATGCCCGCATAGCCTGCCTTCATCGAACGTTTCATCACGATGGTGTTTTTGGCCTTATCTACGTCCAAAATCGGCATCCCATAAATTGGGCTGGAAGGATCATTTTTGGCAGCCGGATTCACCACATCGTTTGCACCCACGATGAGTACCACGTCCGTTTGTTCAAATTCCGGATTAATGTCGTCCATGTCCACCAATAAATCATAAGACACATTGGCTTCAGCAAGCAGAACGTTCATATGTCCAGGCATCCGACCAGCAACAGGGTGTATGGCAAATTTCACCTCTACTCCTTTTTCATGAAGCAAATCTGCTAATTCACGTACTTGGTGTTGGGCTTGAGAAACCGCCAAACCATAGCCTGGCACGACAATCACCTTTTGGGCATAGCTCATTAGGATGGCGGCATCGTCGGCTGTGGTTTGTTTTACCGTTGCCTGGGAGAAATCGCGGCTACCTGTTGCAGCGCTGTCTCCACCAAATCCACCAAGTAAGACATTTAGCCACGAGCGATTCATCGCATCACACATCACTTTGGTAAGAATAATACCCGAAGCCCCCACCAACGCGCCTGCAATAATTAGGGCATCATTTTTAATAAGAAAACCAGAAGCAGCCCCAGCAAGACCAGAGTACGAATTAAACAAAGCAATTACCACGGGCATATCAGCGCCACCAATCGGGATCACCAATAAAATACCCAAAGCAAACGCAAACACATTGGCCAGAATGGCGGCATATAATACAGGAGTTTGATCCACCGTAAACGTGGCCATTCCTTGATACATATAGACCAAACAGCCAACCACACCAAGGAACATAAGCAAGGTTAAGACCCGAATACCTGGAAAGAGAATGGGATTTCCAGACATTTTGGTGCTTAACTTACCCCATGCAATGATGCTACCCGAAAACGTCACTGTACCAATCAAGATGGTAAGGATAACGATGAATGTATCCAATGGAGGAATCCCTTGTCCAATAGATGCATACCGTTCTACCTCCGCGACGGCTACCAGAGAGGAGGCAACTCCTCCCGACGCATTTAAAAGCGCTACCATTTCTGGCATTCCCGTCATTTTTACGGTTTTCGCCAAATATAGTCCAATCACCGCACCAATCAACAGCCCCACGATCATTTCAACAGGGTTCAAGATTTGTTGATAAAACAGCGTCGCCACGATTGCAATCAACATACCAACAGCCGAAAGTTGATTACCACCTCGTGCAGTTACCGGACTGCCCAGCTTTTTTAGCCCCATAATAAAGAGGGATGCCGCAACAAGGTAAACGAGATTAATAAGGGCCAGTTTTAGGTCTGACATAAGGGTATTTTTCAAAAAATTGAATATCAAATTAAAGAGCGACTCATTGGGTTAGGCATAGCAGGCTTGATGGTCATCATTAGATTTTACATCCAAAACAAGTTATATTGACAAAACCAAGCCTCTTAGAACCCATTTGGCCTGTATTTAGTCCTCTTTCTTTTTAAACATTTCTAACATACGGTCTGTCACCATATAGCCCCCTACTACGTTGATCATTGCAAAAATGAGGGCCGCAAATCCAATCCATTTTGTAATAGGACTGGAGACCATTCCGGTTGCAATTAATGCACCAATGACGGTGATACCAGAAACCGCATTTGCACCCGATGTAAGGGGTGTATGCAACATGGTAGGTACTTTACCAATCAGTTCTTTTCCAACAAAAGAGGCTAAAGTAAACACCACAATCAGGGTGACAAGTCCATTTAATTCCATAATCTGTTAAGGTTTTTAAGGGGTTCATAGAA
Source organism: Bacteroidetes bacterium UBA2364 (assembly GCA_002344075.1). GTDB lineage: Bacteria > Bacteroidota > Rhodothermia > Rhodothermales > UBA2364 > UBA2364. The sequence continues at coordinate 114,670 of DDTM01000103.1, read as the reverse complement.
GACTTTTTACCCGATCGTGTACCACCTGACCATTGTGCGTGATGCAGCAGCCTTTGATAATTTCGTCCTCAAGATCTAAGCGGAATGCCCCGTCTTTCACGAGTTCTCCCACGCCAGCAAGAACGGTACGGGCATAGAGTTGACTGGCGTGGAAAGGCATTCCAGCAGGAAGGTTCATAGAGCCAATAATCGTGACTCCATGCCGGATAACGGTTTCGCCGGGTACGGTTAATGCACAATTTCCACCATTGGGTGCAGCAATATCCACAATAACAGAACCCGGAATCATGCCTTTAACGGCTTCTTCCGAGATAAGCAAGGGTGCTTTACGTCCAGGAATCAGGGCTGTTGTAATAACAACGTCCATCTTGGAAATATGTCCTGCAAGCAATTGTACCTGTCGCTCAGCGCGATCGGAACTTAGTGCAGCGGCATAGCCTCCAGAAGCAGCGGCATCGGTGGTATCTAAATCCAATTCAATAAATTTGGCACCAAGGGATTTGGCTTCTTCGGCGGCGGCAGCTCGCACATCATAAGCCGAAGTAACGGCTCCCAAACGTCGGGCGGTAGCGAGTGCCTGAAGCCCGGCCACGCCTGCTCCAAGCACCAATACACTGGCAGGTTTAATGGTTCCTGCAGCCGTGGTTAGTAATGGAAAAAAGCGTGGAAGCACTTCTGCCGCGAGCAAGACGGCTTTGTATCCGGCAATAGAAGCCATTGCAGAGAGGGCATCCATTTTTTGTGCTTTTGTGGAGCGAGGTACCAATTCCATTGCATAGGCTGTAATGCCTTTTGCGGCCAATTCCCGGATAGTTTCCAGATCATCGAGCGGACGCAAGAAGGAAATAAGCCCTGCACCATTTTTCATTTTGACCAGCTCTGCTATAGTAGGCGCTGCTACCTTCGTAACAAAATCAGCCCCAAGGGCCTGATCTGCCGTACCAAGAGAGGCACCTGCCTGTTCGTAAGCGTCATCCGGAAAATAGCTATTTGCTCCGGCTCCGCACTCCACGATAACGTCAAAGCCTTGTTTTTTGAGTTTGGCAACGGTTTCAGGGGTTTGGGCTACCCTTGTTTCGCCGCCAGCGGTTTCTTTTGGGACACCAATGACCATATAATTATTCGGTAGTATCTATGTAGCTGTTTTTAAGTTTTCAAAGTATTGCAAAAGTCGAATTCATGCAAGCCTTTTCATTCATTACAAACAAGGTCTTAACAAGAAGCACGCCTTTGGCATAAAAAGAATTGGAGCATTCTCTCGAATACTCCAGAAGGTTACAGATCAACCCATTTGCCCGTTTTGCCCGATTCAATCACTTTGTGGATAAAGATCACCCCACGACAGCCATCCTCTACCTTTGGGTAATCAAAGTCTTTAAGTTCTGGGACACGGGATTCATGCCATGCCCGGATTGTTCGGGCAAATGAGCGATAAAGATTGGCAAAAGCCTCGATAAAGGCTTCTGGATGGCCAGCTGGAAGGCGGGTAAAATACGAAGTATTATAACCTCCCACGTAATCATTTCCGCGTCGAATCAGTTCGGAGGGGCGATCTGAATATTTTATCCATAGTTTATTGGGTTCTTCTTGATGCCATTCAAGACTACCCAAGTCTCCATAAACCCGAATATTCAGGTTGTTTTCTTCCCCTACACATATCTGAGAAGCCAATAACACCCCTTTGGCACCATTATTAAAACGGAGTAACACACTGGCATCGTCTTCCAATAACCGGCCTTCAACAAACGTGGTTAAATCTGCAAATACCGATTTAATTTTGAGACCCGTTATATACTCGACCAAGTTTTCGGCATGACTACCAATGTCTCCAATACAAGACGACACGCCCGCCTGCTGAGGATCGGTGCGCCATATAGCCTGTTTAGATCCAGTAGCTTCTATCAAGTTGGCAAGCCAACCTTGCTGATACTCCACCACCACTTTCCGTACATTCCCCACTTTCCCTCGGCGTACCAAGTGCCGTGCTTCCTTCACCATTGGGTATCCCACGTAGTTGTGTGTAACACAAAAATACTGGTTCTTCTCCCTTACAAGGTTTACCAATTCTTCGGCCTCGGCTACGGTATTTACCATGGGTTTATCACAGATCACATTGAAGTTTGCATTCACAAATGTTTTAGCAATTTCGTAGTGAGTATGATTGGGTGTCACAATAGATATAAAATCTAAACGCTCCGATAGGGGCAACGATGATTCTTTTTCGGCCATTTCCTGATATGAGCCATAGACCCGATTGGGGTCTAAAAACCACTCCTCGCCACGTTGTCGGGATTTTTCCGGGTCAGAAGAAAAGGCGCCTGCTACCAATTCGATTTCACCATCTAAGGCTGCAGCCATTCTGTGGACATTTCCAATGAACGAGCCGGGGCCACCGCCCACCATGCCGTAACGGATTTTCCTTTCAAGCCTCTTATTCATAATTTCTAAAGGTTAAGATGTTGTAGCAAGTTTTTCCACCTTATAGCCGCCACTCTTCTTATCCTGCCAGTACAAAAAGCCAAAAACGATAATCAATAAAGCGGTAAAAGGAACAATCGCTCGGAAGGCCATTCTGCCTCCATAATTGTCTGCAGGATTCAAAACAGCTTTTGCTTTTGTTGCAGCGTCACTGTTTCCTCCTTGTGCAATAACTTCACGTAACGCACTGGCGGTTGTGCCTTCCGGTAATTTCCCCTCTGCCTGAAACGCCTTTTCCACGGCCTCGGCATCGTCCAAAGCTTTACGAACTTCATCCTTAATAGGGCCTTGAGCTTGATCTATCAATGCCGGAAATGTGGACTTGACCTCGCTTACCACGGTCATCACTTCGGTAGGCGTCAGTTTTTCGTGCAGGTATTGATCAGCGATAGCCCCCATCTGAGGTGCAGTAAACAACCCCGTAACAGCCATTCCTACGGCACCCATAAGCCCCAAACCAAATGCGCCGGACTTGGGTATGCGCTCCGAGACAAATCCCAGCATGGTGGGCCAGAAGAAACAGACGCCAAATGCAAACACAGTCGCAGCAGGCAGTACCATCACCAAAGACGCTGCGGTACTTAGCCAGTACAAACCCACGACCGTAAGAACAGCCGATATGAGCAAGGTCCCAGTTGGTGAAAAACGGTGAACAAAGGCACCCGCATTATAGCGTAGAATAGCCATTAAGCCGTTGATCCATGCCAAGACTAAAATCCCATGCATTCCACCGGACTCTAAGACAGCCGGAACCCACCGACCTGGCCCCAACTCAGAAGAAGCCGTGATCGCCATTGCCATCAACATCACCAGCATCAATACTTCCAGTTTGCGCCCAGCAAACCAAGCCATGATACCCATTACCACCGAAATGACCAACGATCCAAGGAAAAGCCAGTTTACAACATGGGCATCAACTTGTAGGATGCCCATGTTATTGAGCATCATAATGACCATCCCCACCATCAACAGCCCAACGCTCACCACTGGTGCACGCAATGTTTCGCGAAAAGCCTCGCTGAGTGAAACCCCCGCCGCCGACGCTTCGGTTTTAGGAAACGTTTCACGGAACATAAGAAAGGCATAAATCACAGTTGGGACCAGAATCAAACCAATTTTTACCTGCCAAGCCGTAATACCAATCTGATCTAAGATGAAGGACAAGACGCCGCCAATCACGATACCACCCGGAAACCAAACGTGAAATTGATTCAACTTTACCGATTTATCATTTGGGTACAAAGCCACTACCAAGGGATTACAGGCAGCCTCAACCAAGCCATTGCCCATCGAAATGAGAAGCGCTCCGGTATATAATAAGCCAAATCCGCCCGCAAAGATCATGCTTAAAGCGCCTAATAAATGACCAACAAAGGCCAGTTGGAGCAGACGCTTCATGCCAAGGGTATCGCATAAGGGGGAAAAGATGAGTTGTGTAATAGCAAATCCGTAAAGGTTCGCCCCACCAATCATGCCAATTTGGAGGTTAGACAACATAAATTGGGTCTTAAGCGGCCCCATACTCGCACCAATAACGGCAAATGATACTGAAGTAGCAACCAATGATAAACATGCGCCCAAGAAAAGACGCTGTTTATGAATTTCGTTTTGCATAGGAGTTTTGGACTTAGGGGTTCAATGCGTACTGGGAAAGCCGAAACATCGGCTGAAAGCCTTTTCAAGGTACGACATGGATATAGTGAATTTCAAGATGGAAGCACATTTTATGGAGCCCCGTCCATATTCTATTGCCCTTTCCCCATAATGGCAGTACGGAAGGTTTGGAAAAGAATAGAAATATCTTGCTTCAAACTCATGTTCTCGATATAAAAAAGGTCATATTTTACTTTTTGGCGCACGTCTTCTACAGTCTGATCATATTTCCACTTCACCTGCGCCAATCCGGTAATGCCTGGTTTTACACGGTGTCTTCGGCTATAGAGTGGAATTTCTTGTGCCAGTTTTTCGACAAAGAACGGTCGTTCCGGGCGTGGCCCCACCAAAGACATCTGCCCCAGCAAGACATTCCAGAGTTGTGGCAATTCATCCAAACGGAGTTTACGGAGCCATCGTCCAATTGGAGTGTATCGCTGATCATCTGCACTGGCCCACACAGGCCCCGTTGTGGCCTCAGCGTCAACCCGCATGGTTCTGAATTTTAGCATGGTAAATTCACGCCCATGTTGGCCTACACGTTTCTGACGATAGATGGCTGCTCCCGGCGAGGTAACCTTAATAAAAATTACGATTAGCAACATAAAGGGCAATAACAACAACAATCCAATCAAAGAAAAGAGAAAATCAATCAGCCTCTTGGTACTTTCTTCCCATGCAGGCATTGGCTCTGGATAGACTTCAATTAGGGGCAGGCCATACATGTGCTCTGTCCGCGCCATTCCGCCAATCACACTATAGAAATCCGGAACCAATTTCAGGGCTACCGGCAAGCCATCACAGATGCGCAGGACATTATTAAGTACTGAATGGTCTTGCGAGCCAAGTGCCAACACCACATCCTGTACGTTTTTCTTGGCTATTATTTCTGGTAAAGCAGCAATGGGATCGTTTATTGGCCAATCGGCCTCCTCTTGAAGATGGAGAATAGCGCACTCTTGTTCGTCCACCCGTACTTCGCCCACCAATTTAAAACCCGCTTGGGGATATTTTCGCAACTCTTCGGTAAACTCCACAAGGAGTGATTCCCGACCAATTAAGAGGGTGTTGTGTGTACCGAGGCCACGCAAAAGGAGGGCTTTTTGTATGGTTCGAAGGATCATCCGGCCCATCATCACCAAACCCACCATCGAGAGCCAATACACCATCATCGGCAAACGCCCACTACGGGCATCCAATCGGTCAATAAAAATCAAAAAAAACAGGGTCAAAATACCAAACGTAACGACCTTAAAGACCGAGATAATTTCATCGAAACGAGAGGCGGCAAACCGGGAACGGTACAATCCTGCAAATGTAAAAAGAGTGACCCAAAAAATGGTAAAAATCACTGCGGGCGCCAATACATCGGGCGGGCGTTGAACGGGCCGATCCACCAATCCCCATTCAAAACGGGCATGATAAAATAAAACAACCGCACCCAAGCAAGCTATGGTATCAATCATCAGCAGAAAGACAAGTTCGGTTCTACGGCTCACGGCGTGCTAAATCGTACAAAAAAATGTGGTTTCTTCAACACGGACGGTCAAGAAGCCCGTATCTTTTACCCGTTGTTCTACCCTATATGGGTACATTATTTGGCCTACTCAGCCAATCTAATAAAATAAACCGGAATCCAAAGATCCACACAGGTTTTGCATGAAGTCTTTATTCTTTTTGGGGATAACCCTAATTCTAACACCTTCTATGGCATTTTCTCAACCAGAAATTGTTCCAGTGGAGCACGAAGTTTATGATTTCCTGCACCTACAGCGGGTGCATGGCCTGCTCCCCGAGTATCTGCACGAATCCAGACCAATTGCCCGAGACGAGATCATCCGGCACTTGGAAACACTCGAAGGGGAACGAAACCGCATGGGTAGAACTGCATGGTCTTGGTTACAAACCTTCCGCCAAGAATTCCTGGAACCATCAACCGCCATCGAAACCATGATTGTTCCCAAAGATGGCAATGAAGCGGGCAAAGTAGGGTTCCATTTTCCAATCAGGAAAGATACCGAGAAATTCCTATTCTACAAAAAAACAGCGGACTGGCGAACAGCCGTACAAGGTCATGCATATGCACAACTGCGCGGTGCAAATCCAGGTGGTGAAACAATGGGTGGCTTTGCATTGGTTCCAGAACTCATCATCGAGGGGCATTACAAAGATTGGTTTGGGTTTTATTCCGGTACATTCGATGGCGTACAGTTACTGGGCAATACACGGGTTCAAAAATATGATCCTCAGCTAAATACATTGTATTATATCCTTTATTATGATCCACCCATCGGCAGCTTCGATCGAAGTAGCGTCTCGATCCGCTTGGCAAAAAAACCATTCTTTATAGAACTGGCCAATGAACGACTGATACAAGGAGCCTCCTTTTCCGAGCCGATCATTTTGGGTGGACGAAATGACTATTACGCTTTTGCAAGAATTGGATTTCGGACAAAATCTTTTCAATATCAGATGATTCATGCCAATCTTGCGGATCGTGCCTATTGGGAATATGACCCCGATAAGCCCGACTTTGGCCGCTTGGTTTCGCCCCAACGATACATGGCCATGCACCGCCTGAGCATTATACCATCTCCTCGGTTTAATTTTTCCTTTTATGAAATGGTTGTCTATGGCCTCCGCAGTCCCGAACTGGCCTATTTGAACCCCTTTAATCCAGTTGTCACCTCCGAACATGCACTTGGTGACCGCGATAACAGTCTATTTGCCCTTGAGTCCGTAGCACGTCCGGCCCCAAAGATAGAAGCACATGCCACTCTTTTGGTAGATGATATGATTCTGACCAAAATCGGGAAGAATTCTTATAATGTTAAATGGGCTTTTCAAACAGGGATCGGCGCACATATCGCCGACAACATCTTGACATCTTTGGCTTATACCCGCGTAGATCCCTTCACCTATACCCATCGTTTTCCCTACAAAGGTAGTTTTTACAATGCGTATCAGCACAACCAGAGCACCCTTGGGCACCCCATTGGCCCCAATTCCGATCAATGGAAAATTGCTGCCAAAATGTGGTTCCCCAAACGCATTCGGGCCGAGGCTTCTCTTTCCTATACCCGCAGAGGGGAAAACTATACCGATGCTGCTGGAAAGTTTATCAATGTAGGTGGCGACCCCAATAATGGCTTACAAACGGGCGAAGAACTGGCATCGGGGAAAAAGCAATTTCTGGCTGGCAACCGAGATGATGGATGGTCCGCCTTGGCTTCGTTTTCCTATGAGCCAATCCGCAATATATCGGTAAGATTTCAGGCAATACACGAGACCTATCAACGTACACCCAATGTCAGTTTTTTCAAAACAGAATTGATTTTCGGGTTCTAAGCCAAGGATTTTATGCACCACCTCCTGATTACAATCCTTTGCTTAGCGACCCTTACTTACCATGTATTTCCCATCGAAACAGCCGTAGTTCCAGTACCAAGCCGCCCAAGAGGCATTAATCTCCAGCTCTTTTCAGATCATTTCTTACGTTCGTTTCAAGTGTTTGGTACACGAAAGGGATTGATTTTGGTGGTGGATAACCACGCTAGGAGGTTGCCCGCGAATACTCGGATAAAGGTCTTATCACGCCTTGGGTCGGTAGGATTAATCACCCAATACGGCCAAATAACTGGACACAGAATCACTTTGATCCCTGAAACGGATGACTTTTTAGAGGTACAAGTTACCGATCAACGCCTGCCTTTTACAGGCGACTTGACCATTCAAGCGGTAAATAAACAACTTCATTTAACCTTGAGTGTGGCGCCCACTACCTACCTTGCAGGTGTGGTCTCTGCCGAAATGCCATTCCTTCAAATCGAAGCCTTAAAAGCCCAAGCGGTATTGGCCCGCACTTATGTCTATCGGCACCTCATCACTTCTAAAAGAAAAAATTTGGGTGATACGGAGACTAATCAGGTTTTTAGGATAAACCCAGTCACTCTTTCAGCAGCACAAAAGGCGGTGACCGAAACGGCCAATGAAATGCTTTTCTGGCAAAACAAACCCGTTGAAGCACTGTTTTCGGCCTCTAATGGCGGTTATATCGCCACAAACAATACCGTTTGGCACAGCGATCCACTCCCCTATTTTATTTCCAGACCCGATTCATTCGACAGCAACAACGCATTTTCAGAATGGTCGGTTCAAGCAGACCTCCATTCCCTACATACTCATCTAAGTAACATATATGGTAGTAATGTTTCTTCCTTAGATTGGACCGAAAAAGATGCCAGCGGACGATGGAAATATGCCTTGGTTGCAGGAAAACGGATTCCTGCTAACCAAGTTAGGGCAGAAATAAGTCGTTTTTTTCGTAACGGCGGCCTTAGAAGCCTGTGCTTCGAGATGCAAGTTGAAAAGGGCTTCTATATTGCCAAAGGTCGTGGCGCAGGGCATGGCGTAGGCCTATCCCAGTTAGGTGCCAGACGCATGGCCGAACAAGGGAAAACCTATCAGGAAATTTTGGCCTATTATTTTCCCAAAACAAATTTGGTACGGCAACTCTTTGACGGAAAGCCGACAAGCTCGGCGCATACAACGCCTTGAATTTAGGGAATCTCTCTTGCTTTCATCATTTATCTAAGGTACATGCCGAAGCAATTCCGGGAAATGCCGGATCGCATTGCGGTACCTTGGTATGGAAACATTGATCACATACGGGTTATCAGAATGCTGCCGAACATAGTCTTGATGGTACGATTCTGCTTTATAGAAAGGCATTTCGGGCAATAACTGAACCGACAATGGCTTCTTAAACTTTCCGGAGGCCGTAAGTTGTTGCATATAGCTTTCTATCTGACTTTTTTGAGCGGTGTTTTTATAAAAAATGATGGAACGATATTGTGTTCCCCAATCTGGTCCTTGCCCATTTACTTGTGTAGGATCACCCGCATGAAAAAACACCTTGAGCAATTGGGAGTATGATATGACGGATGGGTCATAGGTTACTTCCACAGATTCGGCGTGCGTGGTATTACCGCTGCCAACTTCTTCATAGGTTGGATTCGGCTCCGCTCCTCCTGCATAACCAGAAACAACATCCTTTACCCCCTTTAGGCTTTCAAAAATCTCTTCCACACACCAAAAACAACCTTGGGCAAAAACGGCTTTTTCTAATTTGGTGGTAAGCATCTCTTTTTGAAATTTCAAAGACAACCCATTCATGCAGTAGCGCAGGCCTGTAGGAGCAGGGCCGTCATCAAAAACGTGGCCAAGGTGGGCACCACATCGTGCACATGACACCTCTTCCCGAACCATACCCAAAGAGCGGTCCTCTGTCAATTTTACACTTCGGCGGTGATATGGCTTCCAAAAACTGGGCCAGCCAGTTCCCGATTCAAACTTGGTTTCTGAAGCAAACAAGGGATTTTCGCAATCGGCACAATAAAAAATCCCCTTTTCATGCACCTTATTATAGGGATGGGAAAAAGGAGGTTCTGTACCATGTTCACGTGTAATTCGGTACTGTGCCGCCGAAAGAAGCGATTTCCACTCGGCATTTGTACGTCGAATATTTTCTGTCCAAGTTGTATCATGTACAACCCAAGTTGCTGGAGAAGCACGAAAACCCGTTTCGTCAGTAGGTGTAGCAACCGGATGGGTACAGGCTGCGATAAAAAAGCCTGTGACGAAAAACCAAGAAGGAGAGCGGAATAAAAACCAAGTCATGATTAAAAGCTTTTTTTTCTGCCATAGATCAATTGTATGCGCGTACATCCTCGCCTCTTCGAGTGTATTCAATAAATATTGTTACACGGTTGAGCAAAAGTTTTTCTTTCTCGAATTTGCCTTAACTTCTATTTCACGCATACAATTCATTTTAAACTCCCTTGTTCCTTACAAAAGTTCCTTACACACGTCTAAAGGCAGCAACGACGCGACAAGCGAACAATTGGATCGGCAATGAATCCCTACACTAAATAAATTACTCGTTATAGGGTCATATAAATTAAAAACTTATTATAAATTTGAACATACCCGCTGCACTACTTTTTTGGAAAACCTTTTCCTGATTTAAGTATAACCCGAAAAAAATCTGCCTATTTATAGCTACCCATGTAAGCATTTTCCCTACACCCCTTGTACGATCCTGACCTACACTTCACGTCAATCATTCCGTTCTTTTTATGAAACAGCCATTCCGGATTTTTGGGCAAGGTTTATGCCTTCCTGTTTCACCAAACCGGCAATAACGATAATGCAAGCACAAGAAACGCCAAACGAATCTGTTACCGTAGCTGAGGGCAGCGCGAGTGGACAGTACACTGGGCGTACGGTCTCGTTTTCTTACGATGACCAAATAGTACGCTATTTCCTATGGGCAACCGCCATCTGGGGGGTTGTAGGGATGTTGGTTGGGGTCATCATTGCCCTTCAAATGCCCTTATATCAAGCCAATTTAGGCCCTTATCTCACCTTCGGACGCTTAAGACCACTGCATACCAACGCGGTGATTTTTGCTTTTGGTGGTAACGGTATTTTCGCGGCCATCTACTATTCCACCCAAAGGCTTTGCAAAGCCCGGATGTTTAGCGACATGCTGAGTAAAATCCAGTTTTGGGGCTGGCAATTGATCATTGTTTCGGCAGCCATCACTCTTCCGCTTGGGCTTACCACCAGCAAAGAATATGCTGAATTGGAATGGCCGATTGACATCGCCATCACCGTGGTTTGGGTTATTTTTGCCATTAACTTTTTTGGCACATTGGCCACTCGCCGCGAAAAACACATGTATGTAGCGTTGTGGTTCTACATTGCAACCATCATCACCGTTGCCGTTCTTCACTTAGGTAACAGCATGGCGCTTCCAGTTGGTATTTTTAAGAGCTACTCCCTTTATGCAGGTGTTCAAGACGCCCTCATTCAATGGTGGTATGGTCACAATGCAGTAGCATTCTTTTTAACGACCCCCTTCTTAGGTTTGATGTATTACTTCATGCCTAAAGCCGCAGAGCGCCCCGTTTTCTCTTATCGTCTTTCAATTATCCACTTCTGGACGTTGGTTTTCATCTACATTTGGGCTGGTCCACACCACCTGAATTATACCGCTGTTCCTGAGTGGGCCGCAACTTTAGGGATGACATTCTCCGTGATGTTGTGGATGCCAAGTTGGGGTGGGATGATCAATGGTCTCTTTACCCTTCGTGGTGCTTGGCATAAATTACGTGATAGCGTCGTACTCAAAATGTATGTTTTGGGGATTACATTTTATGGCATGTCCACCTTTGAAGGTCCTATGCTCTCGGTAAAATCGGTTAATGCTTTAGCACACTATACAGACTGGATTATCGGTCATGTACATGCTGGTGCTTTGGGCTGGAATGGATTTATGATTTTTGGGATGATCTATTGGTTGTTGCCTCGGCTGTGGAAAACCGAGATCTGGAGCCAAAAATTGGCCACCACCCACTTCTGGATTGGCACGATTGGCATGTTGCTTTATGTTTTCGCCATGTATGCTTCGGGGGTTACCCAAGGCTTGATGTGGCGTGCCTTCGACGAGACAGGGCGATTGATGTATCCTGACTTTATGGAAACAGTTGTACAGATCGTGCCGATGTACTGGGCACGCTTCATCGGTGGAACCCTTTATCTGACGGGGGCCATTCTGATGCTGGTCAACATGTTTATGACTGTTCGTAGCGCACCAAAAGAATTACCAGACACCGAAGTAACCCTTGCGGTAGCTTCTTAAGCTGCTCTTTTATTTCAAAAACGATTTTCAAAAAAAACGTCGCGAAGGGAAGAAGGTGAAATTTAGGGGTAAGGGACACCTTCTTCCTCCTTCCGGCGCTCAAATCCAAAACCATTATGAGTACGCACAAAGAAACGTTTCACCGCAAGTTAGAAGGTGCTTGGATCCTTTTCTCTGTACTCACCCTGCTCTCCATTTTGGTGGGCACTGTGATAGAGATTGCACCCATGTTTCTGGTGAAAAGTAATATACCCACCATCAGTACGGTAAAACCTTTAACACCGCTAGAATTGGCAGGGCGTGATATCTATCAACGCGAAGGCTGCGTAAACTGCCATTCGCAGATGGTTCGTCCGTTCCGTGACGAGCTAGAACGCTATGGAGAATATGGAAAACCGGGTGAATCTGTATATGACCATCCATTCCTTTGGGGATCCAAACGGACAGGTCCAGACTTATCGCGTGTAGGAGGGAAGTATCCAAACCTGTGGCACGTCCGTCATATGGAAAACCCCCGCTCGACAAGCCCACGGTCTCTGATGCCAAACTACTACTGGTTGCTGGAATACGACTTAAACCTTTCCAGCCTATCCGCACACCTTTCTGGGCTTCGTACCCTTGGCGTTCCATATTCGGACCGCGAAGTTAGCAACGCCGTTTCATTGGCAAAAGAGCAAGCAAAAGTCATTGCAGATGATGTAGCCGCAAACGGAGGCCCCAAAGGTTTAGCAAACAAAGAAATTGTTGCCGTAGTGGCTTACCTACAACGCCTCGGAAAAGACCTCAAGGCGACACCAACCGCTAGTGTTTCGGGATCTACAAACAATGGAGGGTCATGAGCCATGATGAAGGAAGTCATTCGCGCCCTTGAAGTGGGTAGTCTATCCGAAGTTGCGCTGTTCGCATTTATTGTAGCGTTTGTCAGTGCTTCCATTTTAATGGCTGCCTACACCAAGTCACAGCGTTCGGCAGCAAAAAACCTGCCTTTGGATGATGGTAACATTCAGAACGCTTTCGTGCCGAAAACACCCGGTAGCTAATGCTTCGCCCCCATTAAACAGACCATTTGCAATTTAAATCTTTTCAACATGAGTACGCCAAATACTGATAAATCCAAAAAAAACGTGGACGTTGTTATCCACACCTATGATGGCATTCAGGAGTATGACAACATGATGCCCGGATGGTGGGCGCTTATTTTTGTCATCACCATTTTTTGGTCTGCCATCTATGTGATTATTTATTATGATCGCGACACCTATCAAGAAGACCTGACCGCCGGACTTGAAGAAATAAATGCACTGCGTGCAAAAGCGGATCAGTCTGGCTTTGGTAAAGACGTGTCAGAAGAAAAGCTAAAAGGCTTTACGGATGACAAGGCCCAGGCTGCAAAAGGGAAAACCGTTTATACAACCAATTGCGTGGCCTGTCACGGTGCAAACGGCGAAGGCGGTATTGGTGCAAACCTGACAGACGAATATTGGCTGCACGGCGGAGACCGCGTGTCGGTTTTTAATACCATCACAAAAGGCTTTGTCGAAAAAGGCATGCCCGGCTGGGAAGCCTCTATTTCCAGTACCGATCGTGCCGCTTTGGTTGCCTATGTGTATAGCTTGGCCGGAACCAACCCGCCCAATGCCAAGGCACCACAAGGTGAAAAATTTGTAGCGCCCGCCGCAGATGCCCCTGTAGCACCTGCAAAACAATAACGGATGTTTTTTCCGGTGGCCTAAAGAGCGGTACGATACAATAGGCTTTGCTATTCTGCCAAGCCTAAATAAAAACATAACACAACCATGTCTAAGTTCTTAATAGAAAACATTGAAATACTTGACGCGCCAGAGGCAGCCAGCAGTACCATGACGAAAGAGGGTAAACGCAAATGGATGTACCCGATCAAAGCCTCTGGAAGGTTCTACAATGCTCGTTTAGTGGTAGGTTGGTTGTTGATTGTATTTTTTGTGTCGTTACCAATAATCAAAATCAATGGTCAACCCGCTGTTTTGATTGACTTTATCCACCGGAAATTTGCTTTATTTGGCCTGATGTTTTATCCGACCGACACCTTCCTGCTCTTGCTCTTTATGGTTGGAAGCATTTTGTCGGTGATCATAGGAACCGCCTTTCTGGGTAGAGTTTGGTGTGGATGGGGATGCCCACAAACGGTATATTTGGAATTTGTTTACCGCCCAATAGAGCGCTTTCTGGAAGGGCCAGAGCATATTCGGCGGCGGCGCGATAATAGCCCCATGACGTTTGATACCTTTTGGCGAAAAGCCGTCAAGTTTGTACTCTATCTCTTGATAAGTTTTGCCTTGGCAAACGTTTTTGTTTCCTATTTTGTTGGTTGGGATCACTTGTTAGAATGGATGCAAAGTTCGCCCTTTGACAATATTGGGTTTTTCATCCTAATGGCTGGCACTACAGCCCTGATGTTATTCGACTTTGGGTATTTCCGTGAACAAATGTGCGCCGTAACATGCCCATATGCAAGGATGCAATCTGTACTCTTAGACAAAGATTCAATGATTGTATCTTATGACCCCGGACGCGGAGAGCCACGCGCCAAACGCGGTAAAAAGGTACTACAACAAGAAGCGGAAGGACTTATTGAGGCCAAAGGTGATTGCATTGACTGTGCAGCCTGTGTCCGTACTTGCCCAACAGGGATTGATATTCGCGATGGACTGCAATTGGAATGTATTGCTTGTACCCAGTGTATTGATGCCTGCGACCAGATCATGGACAGTATCGGAAAACCACGGGGACTCGTCCGCTATACTTCCGAGCACGAAATTGAAGGCACACCTACCAAAATCATTCGTCCAAGAACGATCATCTATTCCACGTTAATCCTGGCGATTTTTGTGGCATTGTTTTCCTTATTGGCGATGCGTAAACCGATTGATGTAAATGTCGGACGCGATGTTGGCGCACCCTTCATTCAAATGACCCCGCAAGAAGTGGCCAACCGAATCCGGTTCCGCGTACACAATCAAGGTGGTGAAAACCTGACTTTCACGATCAAAGCCCTGTCACCTGCCAATGCAAAGGTTATTATTGTAGGCTCACCAGAAACAACACTCGAAGCAGGTGAGATGAAGAGGGTGGACACATTTGTCACTGTGCCAAATGCTACTTTCACAGGTACAGATCAGGTACCTGTGAAATTTGAAGTCACTTTCTCGAATGGATACAAGAATGTGTCTGACTTCACCTTGCTTGGACCGTCTGTGCAAAAATAATATGTTGGATGCTTATGCATTCATCGTGTTGCTTATATTATCAAAGAACGAGGTATTATAGAATACCTCGTTCTCTTTTTAACCTTTCCCTAAAGACTTATGCCTGCTCCAAACGAAAAAGGCTATTATCGCTGGCCTATATTCATCATCGCCCTATTGGTTATTACCATGATTGGTAGTATTAGTGTGTTGTTTATTGCGAATTACGACGGTGGTGCTAAGGTGGTGGATAATTATTATAAAAAAGCCCTTGATTTTGATAAATCTTCTGCTCTAATACATGAAAGTAAAAAATTAGGCTGGCAGGTAAAACTGCTTCCCATACAAGATACTACAGCACAGGTCTCTACATTGGCCTTCATGATTACCGACCGAGACGGAAATCCGTTGCAAAATCTCTCCGGAAAACTTAAGGCGGAGCGTGTTGGCACAACCATCAAGGCCGAAGCATCTCTGACCACCGATATCCAGCCCGGAAGAATGACTGCCAAACTGAAACTTGTACCGAAAGGACTTTGGGACTTTACCATCCTCCTCTCCAATGGACAACAAGAATTTAAACAAGTCGTTCGTCAGGAGATTCTCTAATAGAAGAAGGCCCTTTGAAAAATTATTCCATATAGGTCATGAAAACAACATTCTTCGTATGGCTACTTATGCTTATCTGGGCCGATGTAACCCTTGCACAGGTGTGTGATGGTTCTGCGGTAAAAGCCATCCGTGCGTCCTCCCACGCCAAGTTCGATCGGCTCGTTTTTGAGTTTTATGGAGATACCGTCCCTCCTATTGAGTCATTGGCCTATGCCAAGCCCCCGTTTATCGGACCATCAGGCGAGCCAGAAAAAGTGACGGGAAAGTTTTTTGTGGAAGCATTTTGGCATACGCCTATGGATATGTGCAGCGTAAACAAAAAACAATTTAACTTACCAATCTTGCGGAGTGTTAAAGTTTATGACCTATTCGAGGGCGACATCCGCTATATCATTAGTCTAAAGAAAAAAGCTGCCTTTACCACAACCAAACTGGCTAGTCCCGGACGCTTGGTACTCGATTTTGCCAAGTAAAAAGTGCCAGCGACTATATCATTCATCCAAAGTTATTTCCTTGGAAAAAGAACTGATTTTTTGTAAAACGATGCCCGCAAGGAATCAGCAAGATATTGATTTTGCTCAAAAAGTCCTTCGTAGAAGAAAAACACCTCCCCGTGCAAGCCTTTTTCACGGTTATAGCGAAGGGCTTGTTTCACATACGTGGGGTCGTTAAACCGAGGTCCAGCCTTAATCAGGATACCCGGCGCTAAGATAATTTTCCGTGCTTTCAGGTCTAAGCCAGATTCCCGAATCATCTCATCAATGGTGTTTTTGTAGCGCTCAATCTCGTATCGGTACGCTTGTGGATGTACCATATCCACTTGGCCTCGCCGTATCCACTCTGGCCAATCTTGCAGGTATTCCTCTAAAGACCACGGATAGATACTCGGAGATAGTGAAACAATGAGGTTTGGGTTATGGGTCTTTACCATTTGGTACAAACGTCCGCCAAAATCAGAAAGTTTATCTGCACGCCATTTGAGCCAAGAAGGGTTTTTATAGTCATAGGGCGGATTTTCGCCATTGTGCTCTTTTCGGTACACCGAGACGGTATAATCATCATAACCACCGGAAGACGGGAGCGCAGGAAGACGATCATCCCCCTGAATCCCATCCACTTTATACCGTTCTATAACCTCTTGGATAAGCTCCAAAACAAATTGCTGAACCTCTGGATGAAAACCATTAAGCCATGTAAAACCATTTTTTTTTAGGATATTCCCGTCACGATCGCGCCCGGCCCATTGCGGATATTTTGCCAGAATGTTATCTGGTGGATTGTATGAACTGGAAAAACCAAACTCGAACCAAGGAATCACTTTGAGGTTGTACTTTTTGGCCTCACGAACAATTTCGGCCAATGGATCTATGCTATTGGCTACAAAAACAGAATCTTGACGGTTCGCTTCCCCAAAATACTTCACCATTACATTGCTGGGGTACATGGTATAGCCGTCATTATAAACCACTGGATATACAACATTAAATCCCGCATCCGCAAGACGTTTTATACCCACCTGGATATTCTGGCGTGTAAACATCACTTCAGAATCAATATTTGTCAGCCAAACGCCCCGGATTTCACCAGATGTCCAGTTATTTTCATGGGTTGAGGATTTGATCGTAGAGCAACCCAGTTCCAAAAAGCCGAAAATGATCAGTAAGTAGATTGTGGCAACGGAATAGTTCATCCTGTTAACAAATTTTATTTGCGGTTAACTGTGTTCTGTCCTTATTCTTATTTGGATAATTTACCTCAATATCCATAACATAAGATACGCCATGAGTAAGTCAGTTCGTGTATTTGCGTTCACTTTCCTGATCCTTCTTACCCTATTCAAAAGTGTACCTATAGTGCAGGGGCAGTCTTTGCCTGTTTATAAAAAAGAAGTACGCGGTGTTTGGATTACAAACGTAGCGTCCGATATCCTAAACTCACGGGAAAATATTGCACGCGGATTAGATTATCTTGCCAGAAATGGCTTTAATGTCATCTTTCCGGTAGTTTGGAACAAAGACTACACCCTATTTCCGAGCAATGTAATGGTACGCCATTTCGGAGCAGAACGGCGATTAGATCCAGCCTTTGCCGCCCAAAAACGGGACCCGCTTGCAGAACTGATTGTGGAGGCACATAGCCGCGGAATGGAGGTGATTCCGTGGTTTGAATATGGTTTTGCTTCTAATGGATTTTTGGTAAATGCGAAGCCGGACTGGGCAACCCTTGGCACGAATGGCAAAGTCGTCAATAAAAACGGCTTTTTCTGGATGGCCGCCATCAATCCAGACGTTCAGCAATTTATGCTCGATTTGATGAAAGAGGTGATTGAAAACTACGATGTAGATGGCATCCAAGGGGATGACCGTTTGCCGGCAATGGCTGTGGAAGGAGGCTATGATGAATACACGGTTCAACTCTACAAACGAGAACACAATGGAGTTGCCCCGCCAACTTTCCAAAAAGACCCCGATTGGGTGCAGTGGCGTTCGGACAAACTAACCACTTTTCTGGGTAGGTTGTATAGAATGGTCAAAAAACAAGACCCCAATCTGACGGTCTCCATGTCTCCCTCCATTCTGGATTTTGCCAAATATGAGTATCTTCAGGATTGGACCCGGTGGTTAGATTCTACCTATGTGGACTTGGTGCATCCACAAGCCTATCGCTATGATCTTTTTGGATATCAAACCATTGTTGGGCAGATGGTTGGTTCTACCCCAAACTCTTCCGGTTACGTAAAACAAGCCTTTAAGCACAAAATCTCTCCGGGGATTGTCACGAAAGCCTCCCAGATCAATGGCCCCAACTTGGTTAGACAAATGGTTAATTACCACCGAAATCTGGGCGTGATGGGAGAAGTGTTTTTTTATTATGAAGGCATGGGCGCACAAAACCAGTTTTTGGCTGATTCCTTATGGAAGTACTTCTACAAAGAACCCGCCGTTATGCCTAATCGGAACTCTGTCTGGCGACCCATTCCCGCAATTCAAAACGAAACGGATGCCTCTGTGCTTAAATCTGGAACGTGGGAAGCCAATTCAGGAACCGGGTATTCTGGAACGGTGTTGCGTGGAAAACAAGGAACCAACCCAGTCATAATATACAGCTTTAGTCCACCCTATTCCGGTTTTTTTGATGTTTTCGTTTGGGTTTCAGGCGGACGTAGCGATGCCACCCAAATTGCACCTTACAACATTAAAAACAATAACGGATTACAATATACTGAGTTTGTAAACCAGAAATCCGCCGATAGTCGCTGGGTCAAACTAACCGGAATTCCGGCTGTTTTTGGCAAAAACCTCGAACTGGTGATGTTTGCTGACGATGTGGCAGATGGAGGTGCTGTTTACGCCGACGCTGTTATGTTTAAACTCAACCGTAAAAAGTCTCCGGAAGTACAAATCCAGTTCCGCACACCGATAGGCCACGACTCAGCCCTGCCCCAGCAAATTGACTTAGACCAAAATTATCCAAACCCTTTCAATCCAACCACCACCATTCGCTTCCGATTGAAAAAAACCGAGTCGATACGCCTCACATTATACGATATGCTGGGCAGGCGTGTAAGTACTTTAGTAGATAACAGACTGTTGACCGCTGGCGAACATCAAGTAGTAATGAATGCCCAACACCTACCCAGTGGCCACTACCATTACCGGCTGGAAACCCCCACCAGTACCTTAATCCGACAAATGACCTTAATTAAATAATTCTTTCACTTTTTTCCAGTACCCATGCATTGGATAGATTACAGTATCGTTGGTCTTTACCTCGCCATACTCATCGGCATCAGCTACTATTTCCAACGCCTTGCCACACGCAATACCAACAGTTTTTTTCTGGGCGATAACAACCTCCCTTGGTGGGCCTTGGGCGCATCCGGAATGGCGTCTAACCTCGACGTAAGCGGCACCATGATTATCGCGGCCATGGTTTATGTCTTGGGTGTACAAGGGATTTTTATTGGCATTCGTGGCGATGTAGTCCTCATTCTGGCTTTTCTAATGATTTTCACCGGAAAATGGAACCGCAGAAGCAATGTTATGACCGTTGCCGAGTGGATGGAATTTCGCTTTGGTACCGGAAAAGAAGGCCAGCTCGCACGACTCCTTTCGGCCATCTCTGCGTTGGTTTTTACGGTTTGGGCTTTGTCCTACTTTAATACCGGAAGCGGCATTTTCTTTAAAGAAATGCTTGGTATTGATCCGCTTTATGGCATGATCATTATGATTACCATCTCTCTGCTATATGCCGTCTTGAGTGGCCTATATGGGGTGGTTTACACGGAAGTTTTTCAGGGCGTCTTGATTCTGATTACC
Source organism: Bacteroidetes bacterium UBA2364 (assembly GCA_002344075.1). Taxonomy (GTDB): domain Bacteria; phylum Bacteroidota; class Rhodothermia; order Rhodothermales; family UBA2364; genus UBA2364. Next base: position 94,679 of record DDTM01000103.1, on the reverse strand, counting down.
ATCCTTTATGTCGTGATTCGGGTGATGCTCTCCTATACCTTGCCCGAAACCTTTACGGTATCTGTTCCAATTCAAGGAGGTGGTTTTAAGGAAATTGAAACGACCCTCGCCTCCTGGACACAATTGCTTCCCAGTTGGTCTTTGAACCTGCCTCAAGGTCCATACGATCAGTATAATATCTTGGGACTGGCTACCCTATATTATCTATTTAGAACCATTCTAGACGGGGCAAGTGGCGCCGGCGGGTATATTGCGCAACGATTTTATGCCGCCAAAAACGAAAGGGAAGTGGGTCTGCTAAGTATTTTTTGGGTGTTTTTACTATCTTTTCGCTGGCCATTTGTCATTAGCATTGCCATATTGGGGATTTTTTGGGGCATCGAAGGTAATGTAATCGCAAACCCGGAAGCCGTCCTCCCCGTAGTGATGATGAACCTATTTCCGGTTGGTCTAAAAGGATTGGTGGTAGCAGGATTAATGGCCGCAGCCATGAGCACGTTTGTCGCATTGGTAAACTCCGGCGCGGCCTACTGGGTGAACGATCTATATGTTCGGTTTTTGAAGCCTGATGCCACCAATAAGACCCAAATTCTGCATAGCCGAGGTGCATCGGTCGTGGTGGTGGTGCTTGGACTGATGACTACCTATTTATTCACCAGTCTTAATGATGTCTGGGATTGGTTGCTAATGGGATTTGGTATCGGGATGATTATTCCCGGCGTTTTCCGATGGTACTGGTGGCGATTTAATGGTTATGGGTATGCTGCCGGGGTTGTAACAGGATTGCTTTTTTCCACTGCTCAACGCCTTTTTGAGCTTCAGTGGGACACCTTCACCACCTTTTATCTGACAGCGAGCATTACGGCCATTGCATGTATATTGGCCACTCTTTTAACGCCCGCAACCGAGATGGATACCCTTGTCAAATTTTATCGCCAAACACGTCCTTTTGGTTTTTGGGGTCCCGTTCGTGCACAGGTGGACCCCAATGAAGTGGCGGGCATTCGCGCTGAAAACCGTAAAGACCTTTTGGCCACTCCTTTTGCGATGGGATGGCAGATGTCTTTGTTTATTATGATGATGGTACTACCCACCAAGCAATGGACCCAATTTGGCATTGCATTCCTCGTATTTGTATTTTTTTCCGCTGGCCTTTACTTCACTTGGTTCCGTAACCTTAGTAAAAAACCTTCTTCCACCGTATAGGAGCACTCATGAACCGTCGGAAATTTATCCAGTCTTCTTCATTTGCTTTGGCAGGATTACCGTTTGTGAACGGCCCGTTTTATCACGGCCCGCAACGTATCGAAACCCAAATACTGATCTATGGCGGTGGTGCGTCCGGTATCTGTGCCGCTATCCAAGCTGCCCGAATGGGCATGGATGTCACCGTTATCGAAAACACCATGTGGATTGGTGGGATGCTCACCAGTGCTGGCGTTAGTGCCCTCGATGGTAACAAATACGGGGCTGGAGGTGGCTTAGTGGCCGAATTCCGAGATTACCTGATCCGGCATTATGGCGGAGAAAAACAAACATTCACGGGCTGGATCAGTCTGTATTGTTATGAACCCAAGATTGGGCACGATGCCCTGCAAAGTTTAGTTAAACCGTTGCCTAACCTCAAAATTCTGTATGAGGCAGATGTCATTGGATATGCAAAGGCGGGTAGCCGCGATCGAAAAATCACCGTCCGTACAAAAGATGGCCAGAGAACCGAAGTAATTTGCCAAATCTTTATGGATTGTACAGAGTATGGAGACGGCATGAAGTTAGCGGGGGTGAGATATCGGCTGGGGCGCGAAGCACAACACGAATACGAAGAAACCGCAGCGCCTTTAGTAGCAGATATGGAAATGCAAGATTTAACCTATGCTGCTACTTTGGTCAAAACAGCAGAAGGCAAAGCAATGCCTTTTACTGCGTTAGAAGAGGCATATTGGGACAACATGTTCAGATGTAGCACCCAATTAGATTGCTACTTGCCAGACCTGAACGATAAAAAAGCCCTAAATCATACCATTCATACGTGGCAAGGTTTTATCACCTACGCGACTCTGCCCAAAAACAAGTATTTGCTAAACTGGCCCCATCATTCTAATGATTATGCAATTGCCGAAGCTTTTTTTGAAGATTTGTATTACCGCAACTACGTTTTACAGTCGGCAAAATTGCACACCCTCCAGTTTGTTAAATATATGCAGAACAGACTTGGGCATCCTGAATGGCAACTCGCCACCGATGAATACCCAACCAAAGATCATCTGCCGATGATCCCATACATTCGAGAAAGCCGCCGTATGGTGAACCAGCATGTGCTACGGCTACAAGACATGATTCCGGTCAAGGGCAATAAACGAGCACCTTTCCGCCCCGATGCCATTGCGGTGGGTGATTATTTTATAGACCACCATCATGCCAAGTCTAATCTACCAATAGCACAACGCCTCATAGAAGATTACCCAGACAATGGCCCGTTCCAAATTCCGCCATCGGTATTCTTCCCAGAAAACGGGGACGACAGCTTTATGGTGGGCGAAAAAAGCATTGCGGTCACCCATATTGTCAATGGCTGCACGCGCTTACAACCAGCCGTTATGCTTATGGGGCAAGCGATGGGCGCAATCGCCGCCCATGCCCTACAAAAAGGCATTGCACCTGCACAAGTCCCTACTCCACTCGTACAGGAAACCCTTATCGGCGTGGGTTGCCAATTGTATATTCTATACGACATTCCGAAAGGCCACACCCTCTTTAGCACTACCCAAAAACTAGCACTCAAGGGTGTTTTAAACGAAGAGGATGCCTTGGTCTTGGAAGCCGAGAAAAACATACCAACAGAACTTGCCCAGAAGTGGAGCAGCCGAGCGAAACGCGATATCCTTAAACCCGGCCTCACAGCACAAGAAATAACACCGAAAGACCTGGTGCCCACGTACCGAAAAATGTTCCCCGCCTCACAAAAACCCATTACAAAAGGCGCTTTTTTGGGGATGCTGGGGCAATCACTACAACTTTAATGAAACGTTATCTGTTTACGCAAACCTTGGCCTGGGGCTTTTTCACCATTGCCTTCAGCCAAGTGAATACCGAGCGATTACGTGTTTTTGGAGATAAGCCTGGTTGGAATCATAGTTTTCAGACCACATTTGCTTATGCCTCTGGAAACTCAAATTTTGCCCGGATCAGTGGAACTTGGCGTACAGATTTTGAACGAAAGCCCCGTGAATTAATGCTTGTTGCCAATTTTGAGCGGGGCATTTCTAATGACAAAAGATACGTCAATAAGGGTTTTGGGCATGTTCGTGCACTCTATCGTGTCACGGAACCACTTAAAGCCGAAGTTTTCTTACAAAAAGAATATAACGAATTTACCCGTTTACAAGACCGCCAGTTGGCCGGAGCAGGACTTCGTTGGAAAATGATTGCCGACGCGCATATGGGCCAAAATCCTAAATCAGGGGTTTGGATGTACCTCGGTATCGGGGGGATGTACGAAGCAGAAAAGATCAAAAACGAACCTACGGAAACCACTCACCTCTTCCGTTCCACCAATTACCTTACCATTTACATAGACTTGGGAAACCATGTCTCTCTAAACGCTATAGGCTATATACAAGTGGCCCCCGCTCATCTTAAAGACGTTCGTATTCTGGCAGAAAACAATGTGACGGTAAACCTTGCTAAAAACATTGCCCTCACCTCTGGGATGTCTTTCCGTTACGACAACCAACCACCTGCAAATGTGAAACCACACGACTTTTCCCTTATGCAGGGATTACGAGTTCTGTTCTAATCTAAAACCACAAAAGTCATCGAAAAACATCAAAAGGATTGATACGCTGTGTTTTGGGTTTATGGCCTGTACGATGTAAAATCAGGGTGCAAAAACCTTCACTGTACAATTCATCCGAAATATAGTCATCTAAAACACCAGACTCAATCAGTTCATATAACTGATATTTGATGGTTCGGTTGCGGTACAACGCCTCACTGGTCGAGTTGCCATGAACAACCTTCATACTCATACGGCCATATTGAAAAGCCAAGCGCAAGGCCCGTAATACCAAAGCCTCGGCATCATCCACCCGCACACCGTGTAGGTCTAAGATCACTTTAGCGCCATCATCCTCCCAACGCATAAGACGATCAATCTTCTAATCTTCGTAATTCTTCTTCTTCCTGTCCCCCCGGCCCGAAAACCCGCCGTTTTGCACGTGCACGCCCTTCCGGTGTATCCATACGCAAAATTTTTCGTATCTCGACGAGTGGCAATGTATCGAAACTCCCATCTTGTAATTCGTACCAGACCAATTGTTTGAAAATATCTAATTTGGTAATATATGCCCGTCCGTTAGGGCTATTAAACGCAATCCCAATATCTGGATATTCATTCAGGGCTTCTATGTATTGCTCCAACTCATAGTTTAGGCAACATTTCAGTCGGCCACATTGTCCGCTAAGCCGTGTTAAATTAAGAGGAAGGCTCTGAGACTTTGCCGCCGTTGTCGAAACAGGCTTGAATTCCTGAAGCCACGTAGAACAGCAAAGTTCCCTACCACATGATCCGAGGCCGCCTACACGCGCCGCTGCATCCCGCGCACCAATTTGCCGAAGCTCAATCCTTGTAGAAAGTCGGGCAGCCAGATCTCGGACAAGTTTGCGAAAATCCACCCGTTTGTCCGACGTAAAAAAGAACGTAACCTTATTTCCATCAAACTGCCACTCCACATCCACCAACCGCATTGTCAAATCATGTTTTTCTATGAGGTCGCGACACATTGCAAAGGAGGTACTTTCGCGCTCGGATCGTTTTTCGGCATGTTCTATGTCTTCCAATGTGGCCGCCCGTATAATACCAGGAAAAGGCGTTGTAGGATCAGTTTTTTTAGACCGAAGCCGCAAGCGCACCATTTCGCCCGTCAGGTTAATGCTCCCATAATCCACACCACGATCCGCCTCAACCACCACGGGATCGCCAATAGCCAAGTCTAAATTATTGTTATTGACATAAAATCCGCGACGGCCAGCTTTAAATGCAACTTCATAAACCCCAAACTCTGTACCAGGACGTTCCAAGTCCACCACATTCAGCCAATCGTGGGCAAACATTGACGGACATGTTCCAGCCCCTTTTTTGGTTGAGCAGCCACCACTGCTACAACCGCCACTTCCACAACCGCCCGTTCCACAAGATCCACAAGCCATAATTTTACGGTTAAAAAATGAATAATACCATACCGAACCACAAGCCACCACAGTCGGTTCCTTCAATCTGCCGCAACCAAAGGCAAATAAAGAGTGCCCGAAGCATTTCCACGCATGGCCTGAAACAACCGTTCCTGCAAAACCACGAGAATTAGTGCCTCATTTACATTTCGCTCTATCAAGCCATGAGCTTCTTCCAAGACATCGGCCATATAAGCCATTTGGGCATTAGGAAGTCCATTGCAAAATCGCTTGATAACATCTGCAAAATCAACATTGACCACATGCGAAACATCTCCAGAAGCCTGAAAAGTAGCGAGATCGCGTACCCAAAGCAACATCAGCCGCATAAGATTTTTTAGGGCATCTCTGCCCATTTTTGCCATGCGTTCGTTAAACTCCGCTAATTGGTTGATATTTCGGCTATATACTGCCCGAAAATAATCCACAATTAGTTCTCTTAACACCCTGATTTCTGTGTCGGCAGCCAGCGTTAAGGCTTTATTATATGAACCATTGGCCATACGTGCATACAATTGGGCTTCCTCTGGCTTAAGGGCTGCGTGATCTTGTAATGCCGCTGCCAGATCATCTGTCTGTAATGGATCGAAACGTACTTGCTGACACCGCGAAATAATGGTAGCCAAAAGTCGTTCCGGCCTGCTCGATGTTAAAATAAACACTGTGTGGTCATTCGGTTCTTCCAAAATTTTCAGAAACGCATTTGCAGCTTCAACGCGAAGATAGTCTGCTTCCAGCAATAAAACCACTTGTAAACGCCCCTCGCTGGGGTGGTATTTTACACGCGGTTTTATGCCCTCATTAATGCGTTCAACGGAATAGAACGATTGCTTGCCGCCCTTCTTGCCCACCCCCACATCGGGCAGTCTTACCGGATCTACATGGCGATAAGGATTTTCATAAAACAGCCGTAGTCTTTCCGATACCTCTTTTTCATCTATTTCTTTGGGTGTTGGGAAAAAGACATGAATGTCTGGGTGTACACCTTTTTGTGCTTTCCGGAACCCCAAAACTTTTTCGGGCTGGGTCAATGATGCTGGCTCACATTGTAAAGCGGCAGCCATATACAAGCCCATTGCCTGCTTTCCCACCCCTTCTGGACCATAAAAAAGGTACGCCTGTGCTACCCTTCCCGATGAAAGCGCCTGTGAAAGCGTTTCCTTAACCCGTTTCTGCCCAATAATGCCCGCCCAGTCCATGAAAAATTTGATTTGATGATGAACGTATTGCGCAAGATACGGGAAAATACCTATTTTGGCAATCTGATTTCGGCGCGGTAGCTCAGATGGTTAGAGCGTAGGATTCATAACCCTAAGGTCGGGGGTTCGATTCCCCCCCACGCCACAAGCCTCCTTTATTATTAGAGGGAGGCTTTTTTTGTTTAATAGAGTGCATTTCAAAAATGCCAATACACATACGATGTACTTAGATTAGGTGACACCCCTGCCTCCCATTGAAGAAGTTGCGACATGTACCAGATGATCCTTACGGCAGCAGAAATACATTGAAAAAACCCGTAGGGGCGCTATCATAAACAAAGCATTTTGATTGTAATGAGGTTCGCTATGATTGTGATTGGACGCATGAAGCCCACGATCGAATAAACAATACAGCGAAAAAAGAAGATCTAGACATGCTTTTAGATGATAAGCGACAAGGGCACGCTTTCCGCATGACCATTTCTACCCCCGACCATTTACTCCCGTTGCTGTAAGGAAACTTTGTACTATGTACCCCACGGTTTTTTAGTAAAAAACTTGTACTTCCGGTTTTATGCCGTTCTCATTTCCACAAAAACGTGCCTCAAATACTGTCGAATGGCTTCCGTAAAATGCTTTCCGGCTTCGCTTAAGGCCTTGGGCTGGCTGATTATGTATTTATGATAAGCCGAATAAAACTGCATTGAAAAAGCCATTTCTGCTTCCGAGAATGATTCTCCTCGCCCTGTTATCAAGAGCGGTGGGAACGAAATCTCATATCCCTTTTCGGCATCAAACTTTACTTCACACAAGAGTGGCTCATGAAACGTAAAGATAAATTCGTCAAAACGAAGCAACGAAGGCGCAAACTCCGGAAGCGCATAAACTGGACTGGGAGACGGGGGCGGTGTTTTTTTCCAGAATAACATAGCAGACCGATGGTGGTTAGGTAAGCAAACAGGGATCTTAATGAGATCCCTGTTCTAAAATACATCTTTTAAGTTCAATCTTCAATAGCCTTATCGGCTGTTTCCTCATCACCAGATTTCTTTTGTCGCTTTGTTCTTTTGGGCGGTGTCTTGTCTTTTGGCGTGAACAGGAGCGCTTCTGCGTTCTCTTCTTTACGGTAAGAGATCTCCAATATATCGCCTTCATTCAAGTTGGCCGAAAGAATTGCCTCTGCCATAGGATCTTCCACATATTTCTGAATTGCTCTGCGTAATGGTCGTGCTCCGAATTGGGCATCATATCCTTTCTCCACCAAAAACTCTTTGGCTTCGGGGGTGAAGGCAATTTGAATGCCGAGATCCTTAACCCTTTGGAACAAGTCCTTGGCCATGACATCAATGATTTCCAAAATGTGTTCTTTAGACAAGGGCTGAAAGACAATCACATCATCAATACGGTTCAGAAATTCCGGATTAAACACCCGCTTCAACGCATCTTCGACGGTGCTTTTCATGCTTTGATAATTAATCTGGGATTTTTCCTGTGCAAATCCGATGCCTTTACCAAGATTTTTGATGTCGCGTGCGCCAATATTGGAGGTCATAATAATGATCGTATTCCGAAAGTCCACCCTACGGCCCAGACCATCTGTCAAAACACCGTCATCCAGCACCTGTAATAAAATATTAAACACATCTGGATGGGCTTTTTCAATTTCATCCAACAGTACGACCGAATAAGGTTTTCTCCGCACCTTTTCCGTGAGCTGTCCCCCTTCTTCGTATCCTACATATCCAGGTGGTGCGCCAATTAACCGGCTGACGGCAAATTTCTCCATGTATTCGGACATGTCAATCCGGATCATGGCATCTGGTGAATCAAACAAGTATTCGGTTAATACCTTGGCCAATTCGGTTTTTCCAACACCTGTGGGTCCCAAGAAAATAAAAGATCCGATTGGTCGTTTGGGGTCTTTAAGCCCTGCACGTGTCCGACGAATGGCACGAGACAATTTCTCAACGGGTTCTGTTTGACCAATAACCCGGCCTTTCAAGGCAGCTTCCATCTCCATGAGTTTTTTGCCCTCGGCCTGCGCGATTTTATCCACAGGGACGCCTGTAATCATCCCCACAACTTCGGCAATATCCTGAAGACTCACGTCATGGACTTCACTTTCTGCGCGTTGCTCCCAATCGGTTTTTGCACGGTCTAAGTCTTCGAGCAACCTTTTTTCGCGGTCACGCAAGCGTGCTGCTTCTTCAAATTTTTGGCTTTTCACCACACGGTTTTTCTCTTCCCGAATTCCTTCGATCTCTGCTTCGAGGTCAAGTACTTCTTTGGGCACCTTGATATTGGAGAGGTGTACCCGTGCGCCCGCTTCATCCATCACATCAATCGCTTTATCTGGCAGACATCGTTCGGTAATATATCGGTCACTTAATTTGACGGCGAGTTCGATGGCCTCGTCGCTAAAGCGTACATTGTGGTGTTCTTCATATTTTGCCCGAATGTTTTTCAGGATATCTACTGTTTCTTCCGGCGTCGAAGGATCAACCATAATTTTCTGGAAGCGTCGATCTAAGGCACCGTCTTTTTCGATATACTGACGGTATTCATCCAAAGTGGTTGCCCC